>NZ_JBNPWM010000011.1:0-254874 GCF_050433825.1 Mucilaginibacter sp. UYCu711
TCAAACTAAATCTAAAAGGAATGAGCCCGTTAAAATACCGAGCTCATCATATTAATAATTAATTTAAATTCGTCTAACTTTTCGGGGGCACTTCAGTTTGGTAAGCCTTTTCTATTAAATATGCTTTTCAAAGCCCTCCCCCTCGGGGAGGGTTGGGAGGGGTGTTTATATTAAATCAAACCCAATATCTTTCCTAAAATAGCAGCCGTCATAATATATCCGGCTGGCATCGGCGGTAGCTTGTTGCAGGGCGTCAAACATATTATCCTGTAATGATGTAATAGCCAATACCCGGCCGCCGGTTGCTAAAACATCCTCGCCGATTTGTGTGGTGCCCGCCTGGAACACATGCGATCCACGGACGTTCTCCATACCGGTGATAACTCTGTTCTTTAAATATTCGCCGGGGTAGCCGCCTGCAACGCATACTACCGTTGCGGCAACTTTATTGGATACGGCAAAGTCAACCTCATTTAAGTTTCCGTTGGCAACACCTAATAGCAGGTCAACCAGGTCGGCTTCTATGCGGGGTAGTACGCTTTCCGTTTCCGGGTCGCCCATGCGGCAATTGTATTCTATCATGTATGGGTCGCCGCCAACATTCATTAAGCCGATGAAGATAAAGCCCTTGTAAGGAATACCTTCGCTTTTTAATCCCTCAACAGTTGGGATAATGATTCTGGCCTCTACCTTCTTAATAAACTCGGCATCGGCAAATGGTACCGGCGAAACAGAGCCCATACCACCGGTATTTAGGCCGGTATCACCCTCGCCAATTCGTTTATAATCTTTGGCCGATGGTAATATTTTATAGTTGTCGCCATCGGTCAATACAAATACCGATAGCTCAATACCCTGTAAAAACTGCTCGATAACAACTTTGGCGCTGGCCGCCCCGAATTTAGCTTCGGTAAGCATTTCTTTTAGCTCCTGTTGTGCTTCTTCAAGCGTGGCGCATATCAATACACCTTTACCTGCCGCCAGGCCATCAGCTTTTAAAACAATTGGCAAGCCAATTGTTGGCAGATAAGCCAGGCCTTCCTGCAAAGTATCGGCAGTAAAAGTTTCTGATGCCGCCGCCGGGATGTTGTGGCGGACCATGAATTGTTTGGAGAAATCCTTGCTGCCTTCCAGCTGCGCACCTTCGGCCTGTGGACCGATAACCGGTACACCTTTCAACTGCTCATCATTCAAAAAGAAATCATGCACGCCTCTAACCAACGGTTCCTCGGGGCCAACCAATACCAGGTTAATGCCGTTGCTTAAAACGCATTGTTTAATGCCTTCAAAATCGTTAACCCCAACGTTTACATTGGTGCCATACTGGCCCGTGCCGGCATTACCGGGGGCAATAAAAAGCTGGTTACATTTTGGGCTTTGCGCTAATTTCCAGGCGAAGGCACTTTCCCTTCCGCCTGAACCGAGGATCAGGATATTCATAGTGGGCAAAGATAATTATTTGCAGATAGGTTGTAATATTTATAAATTCACATTACCAATTAAAACCTAAGTCGTAATCCATGATCAGTAAATTGCTAAAACCGTTTCTGATAGTCATATTATCACTTGCCCAATTTACTTCTTACGGGCAGTTTAATATCCAGAAAGATATTTGGAACAATATCCACGGAAAGGTGCAGTCGTTCACCACAACCGGTTATGCTACGATTCATCATGGTGATACGGTTAGCAAGCGGTTAGATTATCAGAGGATATACTGGTTAAACAAAAAAGGCCAGGTAATTAAAATCTCTTACGCAAGCACATTTCGGGATGCTGATATAAAGAACAAATGGATCAGTATTTTCAAATATGATACAAAAGGAAACTTGACGGAAGAAACCCATTATGATACGGTCGGAAAAGCTATGGACAAAGTTGTTTACAGCTACTCATCTATAAAGAAACTGTTTGTGGCCAGGCGGTATAATTTGAGTAGTGATTCGTCACGGTTAATCAACGAATACAAGGTAAGCCCTTCAGGCAAGGTGCTGGAAATATATCATTACAATGAGTATGACGTTCTTAACGATACATCTGTTTTTGTCAAAACAACTTATAAATATAATACCAAAGGCTTGCGGGTAGAAGAGGTGTACTATACTATTAATAATGAAAAAAGATCTATCAGGCGTTTAGAATATAATCACTACGGTGATATGTCATTAAGCGTCGATTCTATCCCGGGGCATCCCATAGCTCCTATTAATACATTAAACTTTACTTATCCCAAATACGATATATATAAAAATTGGTTAGAGTCTGACAGGTATATAAGGGGTAGATTGCACGGGGTGACCGAGCGGCAAATAACTTATTTTAAATAACGAGTAATGAAGCGCCAATTTTTAGTAATTCTTGTGTTATCAGCTTTATCGCCAACGGTATTTGGGCAATTTATTGGTGATTCATATAAGGATTCCAAAACTAAAGGCAAAATAGATAGCGTTATTGAAACCAGGTATCAATTTAACGATAATGATACAACGGGCAGGCGCTTTTTTGATCGGTTGGTTTATATATTTAACGTTAAAGGCCAGATAGTAAAATGCACAGAACATTCGATGGATAGCTACTTTACGTTGATAACTGTTTATAGTTATGATAATAAGGGTTACATACAGAAAAAACGAGTTGATGAAAAAGACAAAAATGTTGATACGCTTAGCGCTTTCTCAATGACAACTTATACTTATGCCCCAGATTATCGATCGGTTAAAGTTGATTATATTCGAACCAGTAAAATTAAGCCCGATTTTTTAACCGATTTTACAGATTTTATTGATCTTGATCAATCAGGAAAAATGCTCAAGGACAGTAGTTTTTATTTTGGAACCTCGCAGATAACAGGCAGACATAGCTATCACTATAATGCTAAAGGATATCTTGTTGAGTTGGATGCCGCTGATGGGAATATTGGGGGAATGCCTGCTAAAACATTTTTTACTTATGATAATAATGATAATATAATCAAAGAGGAACTAACGTTCTACCATGGCACGTACAATCACATTACCACGCCTCTGAATACGTATATTCGCACCTATAGTTATCCCAAACTGGATAATAAGCATAATTGGCTTATAAAAAATAATTATTATGAAGACAAGTTGGAACGGATAACCGAGCGCCGGATTTACTACTCCAAATAGTTCGATACTTATCCAACCTTTAACCTTTTCCCCTTTAACCTTTCACCCCAAAAACGTACCTTTACTGTCATAATGACCTTGAAATTACAATGGCTTAATTATTGAGTTGATGCCGTTATATATAACTAAATATGTTAAATTTTATAAGTAAGCTTTTCGGAAGCAAATCAGAACGGGACGTTAAGGCGATATTGCCTTTGGTTGAAAAAGTAAAGGCAGAATTTGCCAAGCTTGACCAATTAACTAACGACGAGCTAAGAGCCAGGACCTTAACCTTTAAGGAAACTATAGCACAAGGATTAGCCAAAATTGACGAAGAAATTGCGTCGATAAAAGCCGAGACCGAAGGCAATCCGGATATGGATATGCACGAAAAGGTTGAGCTATATACCCAATTAGATAAATTGCAAAAAGATAGGGATAAAGAACTGGAAGTTATCTTGTTAGAGATCCTGCCCGAAGCTTTCGCCGTAGTAAAAGAAACTGCCCGCCGGTTTACTAATAACCAAGGCATTGAGGTGACTGCTACCGAGTTTGACCGCAACCTTGCTGCAAAAAAATCTAACGTATTAATAAAAGGCGATAAAGCTACCCACAGCAGCACCTGGCTTGCTGCAGGTAACGAAGTCACCTGGAACATGGTACACTACGATGTACAGCTGATAGGCGGTATCGTTTTGCACCAGGGTAAGATCTCTGAGATGGCAACAGGTGAAGGTAAAACCCTGGTAGCCACGCTGCCTGCATACTTGAACGCGCTTGCAGGGCAAGGTGTACATATTGTAACCGTAAATGATTACCTGGCACGTCGTGACTCTGAGTGGATGGGCCCTTTGTATGAGTTCCATGGTTTATCTGTTGATTGTATAGATAAGCACGAGCCAAATGGCGAAGAGCGCCGCGCAGCTTATTTAGCCGATATTACTTTTGGTACCAATAACGAATTTGGTTTTGACTACCTGCGTGACAATATGACACGTAGCCCCGAAGAATTGGTACAACGCAAATTGCATTATGCCATGGTGGATGAGGTCGATTCGGTTTTAATTGATGATGCCCGTACACCTTTGATCATATCAGGCCCGATACCCCGTGGTGATGAACATGAGTTTTATGACTTGAAACCACGTATCGAACGTTTGGTTAATGCACAGAAAGCTTATATCAACACCGTGTTAAACGAAGCTAAAAAAGCTATCGCCGAAGGCAAAACCGGACCTGAAGAAGGCGGTTTAGCTTTGATGCGTGCTTACCGCGGTTTGCCAAAGAGCAAAGCGCTGATAAAATATTTAAGTGAAGGCGGCAACAGGCAAACCCTGTTAAAATCAGAAAACCATTACATGCAGGACCAAAACAAGGAAATGCATAAAGTTGATGCGGAGCTGTTCTTCACTATCGACGAGAAACAAAATTCGGTTGAACTGGCTGAGAAAGGTATCGAGCTGATCACAGTATCAGGCGAAGACCCTCATTTCTTCGTGATGCCTGATGTAGGTACCGAGATTGCCAACATCGAAAAATCTGATCTGCCGGCCGAAGAAAAAATCGCCAAAAAAGATGAGCTCATGCGCGATTTCTCTATTAAGTCAGAGCGCATCCATTCGGTTAACCAATTACTGAAAGCTTATACTTTATTTGAAAAAGATACCGAGTATATCCTTGATGAAGGCAAGGTTAAAATTGTTGATGAGCAAACCGGCCGTGTACTTGATGGTCGTCGTTATTCTGACGGATTGCACCAGGCTATCGAGGCTAAAGAGAATGTGAAGGTTGAAGATGCTTCACAAACTTTCGCGACCATCACCCTGCAAAACTACTTCCGTATGTACCACAAACTTTGCGGTATGACGGGTACTGCCGTTACTGAAGCAGGCGAGTTCTGGGAAATTTATAAACTGGACGTGGTAGAGATACCAACCAACACACCTGCCAGCCGTAAGGATATGGAGGATTTGGTTTATCGTACAGTTCGCGAAAAGTATAACGCCGTTGCCGATGAGATCGTAAAACTAACACAGTTGGGCCGCCCGGTACTGGTAGGTACAACTTCGGTTGAGATCTCTGAGCTATTAAGCCGGATGCTGAAACTGCGTGGTATTAAACACAACGTATTGAATGCCAAAATGCACCAGAAGGAAGCCGATGTAGTGGCTGAAGCTGGCCAGGCAGGCACGGTAACCATTGCTACCAACATGGCTGGCCGTGGTACGGATATAAAATTAGGTGAAGGTGTTAAAGAAGCCGGTGGTTTAGCCATTGTGGGTACAGAGCGCCATGAATCGCGCCGTGTAGACAGGCAATTGCGTGGCCGTGCAGGCCGCCAGGGCGATCCGGGTACCTCGCAGTTCTTTGTATCGTTAGAGGACAATTTGATGCGTTTATTCGGGTCAGAACGGATCTCTAATCTGATGGTACGTATGGGTATCGAAGAGGGCGAAGTTATTCAGCACTCAATGATCTCAAACTCGATAGAGCGTGCGCAGAAAAAAGTAGAAGAGAACAACTTTGGTACACGTAAACGTTTGCTGGAGTATGATGACGTAATGAACTCGCAACGTACCGTTGTTTATACCAAACGTAAAAACGCGCTGTTTGGCGAACGTTTAGACGTTGATTTGAACAACACCATTTTTGATGTGGTTGAAGATGTAGCAACCGAATATAAAGAGCAGAACAATTACGAAGGGTTCCGCTTAGAAGTTATCCGTTTGTTCTCTGTTGATCTGGAGATAAGCCAGGACGAATTTGCGGGAATAAACCTTAACGCGTTAACCGACCGCACCTTTGCCGAGGTTACCGAGTTTTACAAACGTAAATCTGAAGGCATCGCGGCCCAGGCTGCCCCTGTCTTAAAAGACGTGTACAACACCCGTGGCAATATTATTGAAAATATTGTAGTGCCGTTTACTGATGGTGTGCATGCTATCCAGGTTGCTGTTCCGCTTAAAAAATCTGTGGAGAACAATGGGGTAGAGGTGGTTAAATCGTTTGAGAAAAACGTAACCCTTGCATTGATTGATGATGCCTGGAAAGAGCACTTGCGCGAAATGGACGAGTTAAAACAGTCGGTACAAAACGCGGTGTACGAACAAAAGGACCCTTTATTGGTTTATAAGTTTGAGGCGTTTAACCTGTTCCGCTCAATGCTGGCTTCGGTTAATAAGGAGATAGTGAGTTTCTTGTTCAGAGGTGGTATTGCTGCGCAGCAGGCACCCGATGAAGTACAGGAAGCCCGCCCTCAGCCAAAAACAGATATGAAGAAAATGCGCACCTCAAAACCCGAACTGGTTGGCGACGGCGGCAGCGGCTTACCTGATTTTGGTGATACCCGCGAACAGCAAAAACAAATGCCTGTACGCGTAGAACAAAAAATAGGCAGAAACGACCCTTGCCCTTGCGGTAGCGGTAAAAAATACAAAAGCTGCCATGGCATAGGCCAGGCGTAAGCCCCACCCAAACCCTCCCCGGAAGGGAGGACTTTAAAAGGCAATTCAAAAATCTCTCCTACAGGGGGAGATTAAAAGGGGGCTGATCATTTTAAGATAAGAACATGAAAAACGCATCCGTGTATAAAGCAATTTTTAGCAATATAGCCGGGTGCGTTTTTTTTATAACTATTTTTATACCGGCAACAGCGCAGGCGCAAACCCGCGGTACGGTTGAAGTTATAAAAGATGCAAGGATAGATACTTTGGCCGCGCATCGTGCAAGTTTAAAAGCTACCGGGACAATCACAGTTGCTGCAGCCACTACAGGGTATGGCTACAGGGTACAGATCTACAATGGGTCGAGCCGTAAGGAAGCTTATGATGTGCAGAGCAGGTTTATGAATGAGTACCCGGGCATGCGTACTTATATTGGTTATACCGAGCCAAATTACAAGGTTAGGGCAGGCGATTTCAGGTCACGCCTGGAAGCCGAAAGATTAATGCAGGAACTAAGGGGTAAGTTTACCAGCCTTTTTATTATAGGGGGGAGGATTAATCCCCCAAAACCAGGTACAGGAAATGATTAAACAGCAGATACAAAAACTTTCTAAAGGTATTTTTGATGAAGTGGTAGCTAACCGCCGCCATATCCACAGCCATCCCGAGCTTTCATTTGAAGAAGTAGAGACATCGGCTTTCGTGGCCAAAAAACTGGATGAATTGGGTATCGGCTGGGAGCGCATGGCTGATAATGGTTTAGTGGCCTTGATAAAAGGCGCTAAGCCGTCCGATAAAGTTGTTGCCCTGCGTGCCGACATGGACGCATTGCCGATAACAGAGGCTAACGATGTGACTTATAAATCACAAAACGTAGGTGTAATGCACGCTTGCGGACACGATGTACATACCTCATCATTATTAGGCACCGCAAAAATATTAACCGAGCTTAAAGAAGAGTTTGGCGGAACCGTTAAGCTGATATTTCAGCCTGCCGAAGAGCGTTTACCAGGTGGTGCCAGCCTGATGATAAAAGAAGGCGTATTAGAAAACCCAAAACCTGCGGCCGTATTGGGCCAGCACGTTATGCCTTTTATTGATGCCGGTAAATTTGGTTTCCGCTCGGGCCAGTATATGGCATCTACAGACGAATTATATGTTACGGTACGCGGCAAAGGCGGCCATGGTGCACAACCTCATAACAATATCGATCCGGTAATTATTACCGCGCATATCTTAATTGCTTTACAGCAGATTGTAAGCCGGGTGGCGGCACCTACCAACCCAACTGTATTGTCGTTTGGTAAGGTGATAGCTAACGGTGCAACCAATGTTATCCCTAATGAGGTTAAGCTGGAGGGAACCTTCCGTGCATTAAATGAAGAATGGCGCGCCGAGGCCCATATCAAAATGAAAAAAATGGCCGAGGGCATCGCCGAAAGCATGGGCGGCAGCTGTGAGTTTAATATTATGAAAGGTTATCCGTTCCTGATCAATGAGCCAAAACTAACCGAAGCTACTCGCGCGCATGCTGTGGATTATTTAGGCGCAGAAAACGTGCTTGATCTGGATATCTGGATGGCTGCGGAAGATTTTGCCTACTACTCGCAAGTGGCCGATTCTTGTTTTTACCGCATGGGTACCCGTAACGAAAGCCGCAATATTGTATCAGCAGTACATACACCAACATTTGATATAGAAGAAACCGCTTTAGAGCAAAGCATTGGTTTAATGGCTTATCTGGCTGTTAAACAATTGGGCAATTAATTAGTTGGTCCGTGGTCGATTGTCCATAGACCATAGATCAAATAATAATGAAGAACATCTTAGTGGCTTTTGGCCTTTTGTTTTCTGCTTTTAGCTTAAAAGCCCAGCAGCACCGCTTTAATCCCGATACTATCCTTACCGTGGTAATCGATTCGCCGGTTAATATCCGTTCGCATCGGTTAAACGCGCAGGATTTTATTGATGCCATATTAGCCGATACGGGCTTTTACAAAGCTTTCCGCAACATGAAACGCTACGGTTTTACCGCCGAAAATAACATTTACACTTACGATAAGAAGAATAAAATTGATGGCGAGATCCATCGCCGGATCAGGCATACCGTAGTAAACGGTAAGCCTAAAACCGAATATTTACTAAAGCAGGATAAAGGCAACGTCTATAAAAAGAATGGCAAATACGAGCTGTATACGGTTGAACTGTTTGACTACATCTTTGACAACGCCTATAAATCTGAGTTCTCTACGGACGACGCGTTAAGTGAGGGCGGCAAGAATGGATCATACAAAGCCAAGGCAAAAGCACTGATGTTCACACCGGGGCGCAGGGTGTCGGGGCTCCCGTTCCTGAGCAGCAAGACCGAGATATTTAGCCGTGATATGCGGCAGTTTTATAACTATGAATTTGCCCGGGGTAAATATCTCGACAGCATACCTGTTTATCGTTTTAAAGTGATTAAGAAGCCCAGCACGGCCGATGGCGACGTAATGATCAATGAGCTTACGACCATTTTTGATATGCGGGATTTTAAGATCCTGGGCCGCTATGTAGATATGAGATACGATAATTTATTCTTCGATTTTAATGTGAAGATGAATATTGAACTGATACCTTATAACGGCGAACTGCTACCTGCAAAAATGAGCTACCAGGGCAACTGGGATATACCTTTCCATAAAGAGGAGCGGTCAAGCTTCCTTATATTTCATAGGGACTATCATAAGTAAAGCAAAGCTCTTTGACACTCCCTTTTTACGAGAAAGCCCCGCAATTGCGGGGCTTTCTCGTATGGAATGTATAGTGTAATAATTATTTTATTTCTTTCAGCATTTCTTTAACGGCTGCTTCCAGTTGCTGGTCTTCGCCGGTTAGTACTTTTGTGTAGTCGTTAAGTACTTTTATATCCGGTTCAAGCTCGTGGTTTTCTGTAGCATGTGTTTCATTAGTGCCCCAGCTGCCCACCATCGGGATGCCGAAAGTTAGCGAGTTGTCTATCAGGTTTTCCCACCAAACAGCGGTACCTGTACCGGCTACCGGCATACCTATCAGCTTGCCTAATCCCAACTCTTTATAAGCATACGGGAACATAAACGCGTCAGAATAATTGCCTTCGTTCATTAACACGCAGCTTGGTTTAGACCATTTGTTACCCGGTTCGCCACCGGTAGTAACCGCGCCCTGCGGGCGGAAAGAGAAATAACGCTTACCACCCAAAAAAGTAACCAGATCATCATGCAGCCAGCCGCCGCCATTAAAGCGGGTGTCAACTATTAATGCTTTTTTAGTGAGGTTTTTACCTAATACTTTGTCAAATGTTGTGCGGTAGCTGGCCTCATCCATCCCCTGGATATGCACATAACCTACCTGGCCGTTTGACAGGCTATCAGTTAAATGCTCCATCTTTTTAATCCAACGATCATACAACATACCATTTTCTGCACCTGCGGCTATCGGCTTAATGGTTTCGTTATAAACCGTTTTAGTGGCGGGGTCATGGAAAGTGATCAAAGTGTATTTACTTGCTTTGTTATTTAATAGTTTAGCCCAGTCGTCCTCAGCAGTAATTGCCGTGCCGTCAATCTTATCAATAACATAGCCTTTTCTCATTTTACTTTTTGCAATATCAAACGGGCCACCGGTTATAATATCGAGCACAAATAAACCATCGGCGCCGCTGGCAGCATCAAACAGTAATCCTAAGGCAGCAGTTCTGTCGCCGTCAGGGAAACTGGCCGAATAAATACCACCCGTATGAGACACATTCAACTCGCCCAATAGCTCGCTCAGCAATACCTGGAAATCATAGTTATTACTTATATAAGGTAAAAATTGAGCGTAATTTTTTTTGTAATAGGTCCAGTCGACACCTTGTAAATTAGGGTCATATAATTTTTTAGGTACCTGTTTTACAATATGCTCAAAAATGTACTCCCGCTCTTTAGCTGCATTTAAGGTAAACGTAGCGCTGATAGGGATCTGCGTAACTTTACCGTTATCCACATCTATCTTCATAGCGCCGCTGCCCGACATCATAAACAATGATTTACCATCCTTACTCATGGTTAAACCGCCGCCGCCCGTGTTAATTTCAGCCAGTATCCTGGTTTCCTTAGTACGGGTTGATAGCACCCATAAATTATAACCCTTATCAAAAGCAGCCAGGTAATATAACTTCTCGCCGTCTTTTGATAGTTTAGAGTCGCCTATGCGCGATGAAGTAAGTGTTAACCGTATGGTGCGGTCATCCAAATTCTCCAGGTTAGGTATAAACTCCGGGATAGCCGGCGGGGTTACTTTCTTCTTTTCGGCTTTGGCTATGCTGTCTGCCTTAGCCATGGCTCTTTTAATATCTACCGAGTCGCGCTTGTCTATCTCGGTTTTTACGGTCAGGTCCTCTTTGCTCAGGTTAAATTTATCCCAGGCATCCTGGTCAAAAAACTTGGCGTAGATGTCGCCCTGGGCACCACGGCTCAGGTTTTTCATGCCTTGCTTGTCACTTGTCCAGTACATCATTTTATCGCCCATGCCAAACTGCGGGTTGTAGTCGTTAAAACCGCTTTGGGTTAGGTTTGCACGGCCCTTTGTGCCATCAGCTTTTATCAGTACAATTTCACTGCTGCCTAAGGCATTACCTTCGGTTGATTGCGCCAGGATATATTTACTATCGGCCGACCATTTAAAGTTTTGATCGCCATCTGCGTACGAAAAATTGACACCTGCAGGCAAGATCGTTATTGAGGTTTTGCTGGCGATATCATAAACCTTTAAAACATTACGCTCTTCCAAATAAGCTATTTTTTTGCCGTTCGGCGATGGCATCGGCTGAAACTCGTCTTTGTCGGTAGCTATAACCGGTTCGGTATTTATTGTGGTAGCCGCGTAAAAAGAAGGTTCGCTTTTGCTGGCGATGCTTACTTTGTAAATGTCCCATGATTGCTCATTCTCTACCGAGTACAGGATGCTCCTGCCATCTGCCGAAAACTCGATCATGCGCTCCTGGTAAGGTGTGTTGGTCAAACGCTTTACAATGCCACCCTCAACCGATGATGCAAATATTTCGCCGCGATATACAAAGGCTATCTCCTTGCCATCAGGCGATACCGCCATATCAGACGCGCCACCCCTGATATTGATATTTTGTGTTTGATCGCTGTTAAAATCGGCGTTAACCGCAATGTTTACTTTTTGCGGCGACTGGCCCTCTTTTAAGGTATAGATATCGCCATTTTGCGTAAAGGCAAAAGTGCCGTTATCCGCACGCGACAGGTTACGCACCGGATTTTTATCAAATTTGGTGAGCTGCGTTACGCTGTTGACATTAGCTTCTGATGATTTGTATAGATTTTGATTGCCATTGCGTTCGCTCAGGTAATAAAACGCGCCTGCGGTACCCCAAACAGGCTCACGGTCCTCGCCGTTATAAGTTGATACTTTGGTGTAAGCACCTGTTTTGGTATTGTAGATCCAGATGTCGCGGGTTACGCTTGATGTGTGGTGCTTGCGGTAAGAATTCTCATATCCTTTGGCGTCCTGGTAAATAAATTTATCGCCGGCTTTGTTAAAGTGTACAAACTCGGTACCGGCCGAGTTTACCATCAGGCTGCGGCCACCGGCAGCAGGCACCTTGTATAGTTTGGCATAAGTACCGTCGCTTGGGAAACGTACCGAAGTGCTGACATCATGCCTGCGGCTGCCGAAATACAAAGTTTTATCATCTGCCGAAAACTCATAAGGGATATCCCTTGCCGAATCAAAGGTGAGCCTTTTTGCCGGGCCACCGTCCGATGGCATGGTGTAAACATCAAAGTTGCCGTAACGATCTGACGCGAACGCAATGGTTTTGCCATCATGGCTCCAGATAGGGTAACCGTTGTATGAGCTATTGATGGTTAATGGTACGGCCGAACCGCCGCTGGCCGATACCTTAAAAATATTGCCTTTGTATTCAAAAGCTATCCAGTTGCCATCGGGGGAGATAGCAGGTTGCTGCATCCATAAAACATGGCTTTGTGCAAACGACCGGCACATAGTTACGCCGATCAATAAAATAATCAGGGAGAATCTTTTCATGATAAGTTAATTTCAGGCTGTAAGATAGGGAAAGTTGGTATAATTGGCAATATGCTAAAATCACCGCTGGGTTCATTGCTTAGTTTCCGCATTTGGGCCCTTACGCACATGGCTTGCCCCGCTCTTGGGCGCGGAGCCCCATTACTTTTTTCCTTGATGAAAAAAGTAACAAAAAAATCAAGTCATCCGGGAGGCTTCTCTGCCGCACAGGCCTTATGCGCTGCAAAGCCGGTAAAACCTAAGGCCCGGTCCTTTTGCCCCATCTTGTCGCGCAAGGCCACCGCTTCAGGCAAAATTACCAATGCCTTTGCCGCCGCACAGCCCTCCTTGTTTTACCTGCTTTCGCCCGAAGCTGCCCGTATGACGGTTTCTTCCAAAAACAACAATAGCGATGGGCGTTACATCAAAAAAGTTGTAGCTTAGTATACGTGAATGTTATTTAAATGAATGAAGATATAGATAAACATGTATCAGCGAAATCAAATAATCATTAAAATCAGCGGTCTAAAATTCCGCATTTTTAGGGAACCTTGGGAAAGGAATAACATCCCTGATATTACCCATGCCGGTAACAAACAATACCAAACGCTCAAACCCTAAACCAAAGCCGGCATGCGGGCACGAGCCGAAGCGGCGGGTATCCAAATACCACCAAAGCTCGTCTTTTGGTATACCCATTTCGTCCATACGGGTTTCCAGTTTGTCCAGGCGTTCCTCACGCTGGCTGCCGCCAACTATTTCACCAATACCCGGGAACAGGATGTCCATTGCGGCAACGGTTTTACCGTCGTCGTTTTGGCGCATGTAAAATGATTTGATCTCCTTTGGATAGTTGGTTAGGATAACCGGTTTTTTAAAATGCTTCTCCACCAAATAACGCTCATGTTCTGATTGAAGGTCGGTGCCCCAGCCCTCAACCGGGTATTGAAACTTCTTCTTTTTATTCGGGGTCGATTCTTTTAGGATCTCTATCGCTTCGGTATAAGTTAAGCGCTCAAAATCATTACCTAAACAAAACTGCAGCTTTTCGGTCAACGTCATTTCAGAGCGCTCGTTCTGCGGTTTTTGTTTTTCCTCTTCTAATAAACGTTGGGTTAAAAACTCGATATCATCTTTGTTCTTATCCAAAGCATAAGCGATAACATATTTTAACAGCGCCTCGGCGGTGTCCATGTTATCTACGATATCGGCAAAAGCCATTTCCGGCTCAATCATCCAAAACTCGGCCAGGTGGCGGGTAGTGTTTGAGTTTTCAGCACGGAAAGTTGGTCCGAAGGTATAAATATCGCTCAAGGCCATCGCACCCAGTTCGCCTTCCAACTGGCCGGATACGGTTAAGTTAGTGGCACGGCCAAAAAAATCTTGTTTGTAGTCAACCTCGCCGGTATCGGTACGTGGGGTATTTGCCAGGTCGAAGTTGGTAACGTGGAAAGTCTCGCCCGCGCCTTCGGCATCACTGGCGGTGATGATGGGGGTATGCAGGTAAACAAAGCCTTTATCCTGGAAAAACTGGTGCACCGCAAATGATAGCGTGTTGCGCACCCGGAATATCGCCCCAAAAGTACTGGTACGGAAACGCAGGTGAGCGTTCTCGCGTAAAAACTCCAGGCTATGTTTTTTTGGCTGGATAGGGTATTTCTCAGGATCGCTGTCGCCAAGTATCACTACTGTATGCGCAATAACCTCGACGGTTTGGCCCTTGCCTTGTGAGGCGATGAGTTTACCAAACACGCTAACAGCAGCGCCTACAGTAATGCGCTTTAACAGGGCAGGATCAGTATTTTCAAAATCAACAACAATCTGTACGTTATTATTGGTCGAACCATCATTTAAAGCAATGAAACGGTTTTGGCGGAAGGCGCGAACCCACCCCTTAACAGTTACATCAATATCGGTTGTTGTGCTTTCTAATAATGCTTTGATCTTTATACGCTGGCTCATTGTGGTATGATAATATTTTAAGAGCGGCTAAATTACGATTATTTGATTTAACTGAGGAAACCGTCATGCTGAATTTATTTCGGCATGACACAGGACAGTTAGCTGACATGTTAAGCATGAACTGATAAATAACTAAGTTTGCATCATCATGAATCCCAAACTAAGCCTTGCGTTAGGTATCCTATTCATTTCCTTCTCGCCAATATTTGTGAAAGTGGCCGATGCATCGCCTGTAGTTTGCGCGTTTTACCGTATTGTATTTGCCTGGATATTTTTACTACCTTATTGCCTATATAAACGTAACCTTAAAATGGAGCGCAGGGATATTATCCTGGCCCTGGTTAGCGGTTTAGTTTTTGCCACTGACGTAGCCGTTTGGAACGTATCTATTAAAATGATAAGCGCCACCGTATCAACCCTGCTGGCTAACCTTGCGCCGGTTTGGGTGGGCCTGTTAAGCTACCTGTTGTTTAAAAAGAAATCGGGCTGGCTATTTTGGCTGGGGACAGTTATAGCCATTGCCGGTATGGTTATATTGGTAGGCATAGCCAATGTGCTGCAATTAAAGTTTAACCTGGGCATTGTGCTGGCAGTTGCCGCCAGCGTACTATATGCTACTTATATATTAATTACCAAAGATGTTTTAAAGAGGATAAGCACCCTGCCGTTTATGTTTTACAGCATGCTGGGTTCGCTTGTGTTTCTGTTGATGGTAAGTGTTGTTTTGGGTGATGAACTGGTGCACTATAACTTAAAAACCTGGGGTAGTTTGGCAGGTATGGGGATAATATGCCAGCTGGCCGGGTGGATAACTATAAATTACGCCATTAGCCGGCTGGAATCAACCAAAGTTTCCATCGCCCTGCTTAGCCAAACAGTTACTACCGGGTTATTGGCGGTAGTATTGCTAAATGAGAGCCTGGATGCTAAAGAGATAATAGGCAGTGTAATTGTATTGATGGGGATAGCTATTACGTTTTTAAAACCGAAGCAAACGCTAACTCAAGTTTAACAATTAAAAGGATTTTGGCAGTATATTGACTTAAAAGTGGTTTTACGCCTTTTTTGCAATCGCCTTAAATATAAGTAGTTAGCCCAAAATCTTGTTTCATTTTGTTTCACTCGTTTTTTGCAATTAGTTCATATTCAATTATTTAAGTCTAAATCTTGTTTCACCTGTTTCATTTGTTTCATGTGTTTCATGAAACAACACAGCTACACAAATAAATATTAGTAAATTAACGGTTCTTATTTACGGCAATGGATAATTGCCCTACATTTGCATTTTAACGCATGATACTAAAATCAACTATCGACCGAATAATGGAAGCCACAGATATTGTGGAGGTGATAGGCGAGTTTGTGCAGTTAAAAAAGCGTGGCGCCAACTATGTGGGCCTGTCGCCGTTTGTTAATGAGCGTACACCGTCGTTCACGGTGTCGCCGGCCAAGGGCATCTTTAAAGATTTCTCGTCGGGCAAGGGCGGTAGCGCTGTTACTTTCCTGATGGAGCTGGAGAAGTTTACCTACCCCGAAGCGCTGAAATGGCTCGCCAAGAAATACAGCATCGAGGTTGAAGAAACCGTAGAGACCGCCGAGAACAAAGAAGAAGAGAACCGCCGCGAAAGCCTGATGATCGTATCCGGCTATGCTGCGAAGTTCTTCCACGAAAGCCTGTTGGATACTGACGAGGGCAAGGCCATAGGCTTAAGCTATTTTAAAGAACGTGGATTTACTGCTGATACGATAAAGAAGTTTGAGCTGGGCTACTCGCCCGACCAGTGGGAAGCATTTACCGGCGAGGCGCTTAAACAAGGCTACCTGGAAGAGTTTCTTACCGAAAGCGGTCTGTCAGTTAAGCGGGATAACGGATCGCTGTACGACCGTTATAGAGGGCGTGTGATGTTCCCGATCCATAGCTTTACCGGCCGTATCATCGCCTTTGGCGGGCGGACGCTGAAAAGCGACAAGAACGTACCCAAATATGTTAACTCGCCCGAGTCTGAGATCTACCATAAATCAAACGTACTATACGGGTTGTACTTCGCCAAGAAGTCGATAAGGGAAGAAGATAACTGTTACCTGGTTGAGGGCTATGCCGACGTAATATCGGTACACCAGGCGGGGATAGAGAGTGTGGTGGCATCGTCTGGTACGTCGTTAACTGTCGAGCAGATCAGGCTGATAGGCCGCCTCACCAAAAACATCACCATTTTATATGACGGCGACGCGGCTGGTATTAAAGCCGCAGTGCGTGGGTTAGATCTGATCCTGGAGGAAGGGCTTAACGTAAAAGTTGTGCTGTTCCCGGACGGGCATGATCCGGATTCATATGTGCGGTTAGTAGGCACGGCTGGGTTCAAAAAACATATCGAGGATAACAAGAAGGACTTCATCCTTTTTAAAACCAACCTGCTGCTAAAAGAAGCCGGTAATGATCCCATCAAGAAATCAGAAGTAATACGGGATATTGTTGAGAGCATAGCTAAGATCCCCGATTCTATAAAAGCATCTGTATTTATTAAAGAGTGCAGTAATATATTGCAGATAGATGAGCGCGCGCTGTTGTCTGAGCTCAATAAAATGCGGCAGGCCAAAGCTAAAAAAGATGGCCAGCAACCTAATGGCCGCATGACAACGCCGGTGGACGAATATCCTGGTGATGATTACCCGGTAGTAACCGAGGAGCCAAAGGAAACCTTCTCGCAGGAAAAAGAGATCGTGCGCTTGCTGCTGTTATACGGTAATAAAATGATTGATTGGGACGGTATTGCCAACACCTATATCGGTCCGTTTATGGTTGCCGAGTTGAATGATATAGAGTTTGAATACCCGGTAGTCAAAACGTTTATAGAGCTTTACAGCAAAGAGGTTGAGAATGGTGTATTACCCGAGGAGCAGCACTTTATACACTATCCCGATAAAGAAATTGTTGATTTGGTGGTTACACTAATTACTACCAAATACACGTTAAGTGAAAATTGGTACGAAATGCATAAGATATTGACCAGCGACGAGCAGGCTAATATGAAGGCAACTATTTTGGGGGCGATATTCCACCTGAAAATGCATAAGGTTGGCAAAATGCTGGATAACCTGCGTAAGGAACTGCAAAACGCGGTAACCGACGAGGACCAGGATATACTGCTTAACCAATACATGCGGATGAAGAAGGTGGAAAAAACCATATCTGATTATTTGGGGTCGGTGATATTAAAATAATGGCAACTCACAATGATCTTGGCCGCCACGGCGAAAGCCTGGCAAAGGCTCATTTAGAAGCCGCGGGCTATGAGATATTAGATGTAAACTGGACCCACGGAAAAGCCGAGATAGACCTTATTGCATATAAAGACAAGGTTATTATATTTGCCGAGGTAAAAACCCGCACCGGTAACGGTTTTGGTGAGCCTGAGGACTTTGTAGATATCCGTAAGCAAAAGCTGTTAGCCTATGCTGCCGACGAATACATTTACTTAAAGGATCACCAGGGCGAAGTGCGGTTTGATATTATAGCCATATTATTTAACGATAAAATAAATTACAAGTTAAACCATATAGAGGATGCCTTTTGGCCATCTGCTGATACATTATGAAGAACAAATCATTACTATTTATTGCTGCTGCGGCGCTTTTCACTTATAGCTGTACCGGCTGTAAGGATAAAACCCAAACAAACGACCAGGTTAATAACGTTGATATCACCCTTTTTTCGCCGGGTGCATATAGTTATAGCGGTGGCGATACAGTTAAGATAATGGCAAAATATCCGCCATCGTTAAAGGTGGATTCGGTTGTGTATTCGTTGGATTCGGTAAGGATTGCTTCTGTAAAAGATTCAGCATACATAAATATCCTGACGGATACCTTAAAATTAGGCACCAAATTGGTGTCTGCTAAAATTTACCAGAGTGGCAAAAGCCAGGATGTATCAACAAATATATATTTAAAAGCATCAAAAGAGCCTGAAAAGTTGACTTACAGGGTGATTAAAAAATTCCCGCATGATATCTCTGCCTATACCGAGGGATTATTGTATCAGGATGGATATTTGTATGAAAGTACAGGCGAACCCGGCCACTCTGAGTTAAGGAAAGTAGAACTGGAAACAGGTAAAGTAATACAACGCCAAAAACTGGCCGATAAGTACTTCGGCGAAGGCAGCGCTATTGTAGGAGATAAAATAGTAATGTTTACCTACAAAGATAAAGTGGGCTTTGTATTTGATAAAAACACGTTTAAGCAGCTTAGTCAGTTTAACAACAATGTAGGTATTGAAGGTTGGGGTGTTACTTACGATGGCAATAAAATCTACCTTGATGACAGCACTAACCGCATTTGGTTATTAGACAAGAATGATTATCACCAAACCGGCTTTATTGATGTTTATGATAACCATGGACCGGTTGAACAGATAAACGAATTGGAATACATCGACGGAAAAATATACTCGAATATTTATACTTACGATAACATAATTGTTATTGACCCTAAAACAGGCGCCGTATTGCAAAGTGTTAATTTAGAAGATATTTGGCCAATAGCACAACGCCCTAAAGGTTTTGATAATGAACAAAATGTACTAAACGGGATAGCCTGGGATGCTAAAGGCAAACGCCTTTTTGTAACCGGTAAAAAATGGCCTTGGGTATACCAGATTGAGTTAATGAGGAAATAGTTCGCTGCCTAACCCCTAACGGGGAACAGAAGTTAAATAAAAATAGCCGCTTTGGATTTTTATAAGCGGCTATTTTGTTGAATTGTGAGATCTATTACTTAGCTTAGATAAACCTAACTTACCAATATGTTCAATAACCCTTTTTCATTCGACGGCCGCATCAGAAGAACTGAATACGGAATCAGTTTTATTATTTATATGGTACTGTATTGTATCATACGATTTTCATCACCTTACGAAACCGTTAATATTTACTGGTTAGCTTTAATTCCTTTATCATGGTTCATATGGGCACAAGGCGCTAAGAGATGCCACGACCTGGGTAACAACGGCTGGTGGCAAATTATCCCATTTTATTGTTTTTGGTTGCTATTTCAGGATGGTAACACTGGGCCAAATCAGTACGGCGAAGACCCTAAAGGGCGCGTATATGAATATGATTCGTACAATGTACCCGGCGATAACTTAGATGCAAAACCTAGCGGGTTTGAAAGTGCAGAAGGGAAAAACGAAGCGCAATAAACTTATTTAACCGCTACCAAATTACAAAGCCGCCTTGGAAAATTCAAAGCGGCCTTGTTATATGCTTTTCAAAGTACCCCCTTCAGAGGGCGGAAGGTACTACCTCCAGGCCTTATACTGATTGATCAACCCATTGGTTGATGAATCATGGCTGTTAATCTCGCTGTTGTCTTTTAGTTCGGGTAATATTTTGCCGGCTAATTGCTTGCCCAGTTCAACGCCCCATTGGTCAAAGCTGTAAATGTTCCAGATAATGCCTTGCACAAATATTTTATGCTCGTACATGGCTATTAACGAACCTAAGCTGCGTGGCGTAATTTTCTTAACCAGGATAGAGTTGGTAGGGCGGTTGCCTTCAAACTCTTTAAATGGTGCCAGCTTCTCAATTTCTTCTGGTGATTTTCCTGCTGCTTTTAACTCAGCAACAACTTCATCCCGGCCTTTACCGTTCATTAAAGCTTCGGTTTGTGCAAAGAAGTTTGATAGCAGCATATTATGATGCTCGCCCAGCGGGTTATGCGATTGTGCCGGAGCAATAAAATCACAAGGGATCAATTTAGTCCCCTGGTGTATCAATTGGTAAAAAGCATGTTGCCCGTTTGTGCCCGGTTCGCCCCAGATAATTGGGCCGGTTTGATATTCGACATGTTTACCGTTACGGTCTACATGTTTGCCATTGCTTTCCATATCCCCTTGTTGAAAATAGGCCGCAAAGCGGTGCATATATTGGTCATATGGTAAAATAGCGTTGGTTTCGGCCTCAAAAAAGTTATTATACCAAATACCTACTAAAGCTAATATAGTGGGCAGGTTTTCCTCTGGCGCTGCAGTTTTAAAGTGATTATCCATGGCATGGGCACCAGCCAAAAGCTCGACAAAGTTTTCATAACCGATACTTAAAGCTATGGACAGGCCAATAGCGCTCCACAACGAGTAACGGCCGCCAACCCAATCCCAAAACTCGAACATATTTTTAGTGTCGATACCAAATTTCCCAACACCGTCAGCATTGGTTGATAGCGCCGCGAAATGTTTGGCAACATCCCCGTCCTTACCACCGCTATTAATGAACCAGTCGCGCGCACTGTGGCCATTAGCCATAGTTTCCTGCGTGGTAAATGTTTTTGAAGCGATCAGGAACAAAGTAGTTTCGGCGTTTAAACCTTTCAAAGTTTCGGCAATATGTGTGCCGTCAACGTTTGATACAAAGTGCAGGTTTAAATGATTTTTGTACGATTTAAGCGCCTCGGTTACCATCACCGGCCCCAGGTCAGACCCGCCTATACCAATGTTTACAACATCGGTAATAGCCTTGCCGGTATAGCCTTTCCATGATCCGGAGATGATAGCCTCGCTAAATTCTTTCATATGTTGCAATACCCTGTTTACATCAGGCATTACATCTTTACCGTCAACCAAAATTGGCGTATTGCTTTGGTTACGCAAAGCGATATGCAGCACCGGGCGACCCTCGGTAACATTAATTACTTCGCCGCTAAACATGGCGTTTATTGCATCATTTAGCCTACATTCTTTAGCCAACTGTAGTAATAAGGCTATAGTTTGGTCGGTGATGCGGTTTTTAGAGTAATCCAGTAAAATTTCTTCAAACTGAACCGAGAATTTAGCAAATCGCTCATTATCAGAATCAAATAATCCTTTAAGGCTTTCTGATACTACATCGATATAATGATCGGCTAAATATTTATAAGATTGCGTTGTGGTAAAATCAATATTTGGCAGCATAATTGGTTGTGTTTTGTAAACAAAAATAGAATTTAATATTTAGGTACATATTAAATTTTAAACTAACTGACCCCAGTGTTAGTGCAACACAATTATAAACAGGTTTGTTTGCAATTCATTAAATTGTAATATTTTTAATGAATTGCAAAATATAGTATCATATTTAAAATTTATATTTAATATATTTGTGGTGTTGATAAATAAAATATCTATGTATCGCAATTTTGTTAATCGGACTTTAAAAATGCTTTGCCATGTTTGAAAAACTTTTTATGCTTGTTAAAAATAACGCCGGGATGGCTGTTGTTCAAAACCCAATGATTCCTGCAAAATACCATGAAGCTGTAATGAATGAAGCGTCGAGCTCCATTATAGAGGTATTAAAAGGCCAGATGGAAAGTGGTAAGCTAAAAGATATGGTAAAATATTTCCAGTTTCCGGGTATTTATAATAATCCGTTAATTAACAGCACCGTAAATAAGTTTGCTAACAAACTAAATAATTTTTACGGTATCGAGCCAGCTGCAGCTATGCAAATAGCTAAAGAGCTGATCCCGCCGGTTATGCAGGAAATTATTCAGCAATCAAAAAACGACCAGGACACCGATTTTGGTTTAGGCAAGTTGCTGGCTATGCTAAGCGGTAACAATAACATGAACAATTTGCTAAGCCAGTTGGCTGTAGCTTAGAAATATCATTTATCTGTGAAGGGCCTGTTTGCTTATGCGGACAGGCTTTTTTATTAGCCCCTCCTAAATCCTCCCCGGTAGGGAGGACTTAAACGTAGATTAAAAAATAAAGTCTCCCCTACCGGGGGAGATTTAGAGGGGGCTTATTATATTTGCCCTATGACTAAAGAACAGATCCAGGATTTAAGGGATAGATTAATTTCCCTGAGGAGGCATCTTTGACATCGACAAGAAGCTTGATGCATTAAAAATAGAACAGGACATAACTGTTGGCCCGCATTTTTGGGATCATCCTAAAGACGCCGAGAAGGTTTTAGCATCCATCAAAACAAAAAAAGTTTGGACAGACGAGTACCAGAAAGTAGCATCGATAATTGATGATACCGGCGTTATGTTTGACTTTTTTAAAAGTGGCGACGCTACCGAACCCGAAATGCAGGAGCAATATGATATCGCCATAAAAGCAGTTGAAGAGCTGGAGTTTAAAAACATGCTCAGTGCCGAAGAGGACCAGTTTAACGCTGTGCTGCAAATAACTGCAGGCGCCGGCGGCACCGAAAGCTGCGACTGGGCCGGCATGCTGATGCGTATGTACATTATGTGGGGCGAAAAAAATGGCTATAAAGTAACCGAGCAGGATTTCCAGGAAGGCGAGTCGGCCGGGGTTAAAACCGTTACCCTGCAGCTGGAAGGCGAGTTTGCTTACGGCTATTTAAAAGGTGAGAATGGCGTACATCGTTTGGTACGCATTTCGCCGTTCGATTCGAATGCTAAGCGCCATACTTCGTTTGCATCGGTATATGTTTACCCGTTGGTTGATGATACCATCGAGATAGAAGTTAACCCGGCAGATATAGAGTTTGAGACTTTTCGCTCTGGTGGCGCAGGTGGCCAAAACGTAAACAAGGTTGAAACCGCGGTGCGTTTATATCACAAGCCCTCGGGCATTATTATCAAGAACCAGGAGTCGCGTTCACAGTTACAAAATAAGGATAACGCTATCCGCTTGCTAAAATCACAATTATATGAAATTGAGATGCGTAAGCGCCAGGAAGCGAGCAATAAAATTGAAGGCAATAAGAAGAAGATAGAGTGGGGTTCGCAGATCCGCAACTACGTATTGCACCCTTACAAGCTGGTTAAGGACTTACGTACAGATCATGAAACATCAAACGCTGCGGCGGTATTGGATGGTGATCTGAACGATTTCCTGAAAGCCTACCTGATGGAATTTGGCGGGCCTAAAGGGTAAAATAACGCAACCATAACGTAACTAAAGACTTACGAAGTTTTTAAAGCTTTGTAAGTCTTTTTCTTTGAAAAGGATTATACTTGTATAAACCTTTTATTATGAAACCTCTTTACGCAACTTTGCTGTTAATGGCTATGGTAACAATGTCTTATGCTCAGGGAACCGCGCCCGTAATTCCGTTATATCCCGATGGTGTTATTAATTCAAAACCTACGCCTGCTACCTATGTCGAGGCAACCAGTGCAGATACCCATATATCAAAGGTTAGTATCCCTACCATAACACCATTTTATCCGGAAAAAGGTAAAGCAAACGGCACTGCTGTAATTATTTGCCCGGGTGGTGGCTATTCTATTTTAGCAAGTGGGCACGAAGGATATGCTGTAGCTAAGGAGTTTAACAAAATTGGGATCATTGCCTTTGTACTTAAATATCGCTTGCCAAGTGATGAGATTATGGTTGATAAAGCTATAGGCCCGTTGCAGGATGCGCAGACAGCTATTATGATCGTTCGTAAAAATGCTGCGGGCTGGGGCATTGATCCTGCAAAAATTGGCATACTTGGTTTTTCGGCAGGAGGGCACCTGGCTTCAACCGCCGAAACACATTTTAATAAACCTGTTATTGATAACAAAGGCATCAGCGTTCGCCCTGATTTTGCCGTGCTGGCCTACCCGGTAATAACCTTTGGTGATGAGGCACATAAAGGCTCAAGAGTTAATTTAATTGGTAAAACACCAACACAAGAGCAGATAGACCTTTACAGCAATGAAAAGCAGGTTACTGCAGATACACCGCCAACCTTTATAATGCAGGCGACTGACGATGGGGGCGTACCGGTACAAAACTCCGTCATGATGTATGAGGCGTTGCTAAAAGCCAAGGTGAAAACAGAAATGCACCTGTTCCAGGCCGGTGGGCATGGATTTGGATTAATCAATCCAAAAAGCCCCGAGCTTTGGTTTACCTGGTGCGCAAGCTGGTTAAAAACAAATGGATTTTAATTTAACTACAATAGATCTCCAAAAATATAAACGATGAGAAAACTGATCTTCGCCGTTATTGCGCTTACTGCACTATCAACAGCACAGGCACAGGATGTTAAGCAAATACCCTTATATCCTGATGGTGTGCCCAATTCAAAACCTACACCGGCTACTTATGTAGAGAACGATGCCAATGGTTGGGCGCGTGTTGTAAGTATACCAACGCTAATACCTTTTCCGGCTGATAAAAGCATTGCTACCGGCACTGCCATAATTATTTGCCCGGGTGGTGGTTATGGTGGCCTGTCAATGGATAATGAGGGCTATAGCATAGCCAAGGCGTTTAGCCAGGCAGGTGTAAGCGCTTTTGTTTTAAAATATCGCTTACCAAGCGACCAGATAATGGTTGATAAAACCATCGGCCCGCTGCAGGACGCGCAAGCAGCTATACAAATGGTACGTACCCGTGCGGCCGAGTTGGGAATAAACCCTGCTAAAGTTGGTATCATAGGCTTCTCTGCAGGTGGGCATTTGGCATCAACTGCCATAACCCATTTTAATAAAGCTGTTATAGATAATAAAAGTAATGTTAGCCTTCGTCCGGACTTTGGGATCCTGATGTACCCGGTCATTACCTTCGGCGATAAAACACACCAGGGATCAAAAGATGCATTGATAGGTAAAAACCCATCGCAGGAACTGGTTGACCTGTATAGCAACGAAAAACAAGTAACTGCTGATACCCCGCCCACACTAATTGTTATGGCCGAGGATGACCGCACCGTGCCTATTGAAAACGCACTAATGTTTTATAGTGCTATGGTAAAAGCCAAAGTAAAAGGCGAAATGCACATTTACCAGGCCGGTGGACACGGGTTTGGTATCCATAACAAACAAAGTAAAGAAGAGTGGTTCAACTGGGCTAAAAGCTGGCTGGCCGCAAATGGGTTTTAGCAAAACATATTACTATTAGTTTGTTTATATAATATACCAACCTTTATAATAATGCTGATCAAGAAGATACTCATAGGGATAGACAATAGTAAATTTGCCGAGTACGCAGCCAAATACGGCTTTGACATCGCCCATAAATTTAAAGCTAAGGTTGGGCTGGTACATATTGTTGAGCCGGTTATGATGCCCTATAATAATAGCGGCGACCCATTGATGGGGACATCAGATTTTTCGGTTGTTGATGTGGACATTATTAATATTCAAAACAACGCTTCAAAAGCTATTATAGAAAGTACCATAAAGCAATTTGGCGAGGGACTGGAGGTTACCCACTTTAGCGAATTTGGTGATACTGCCGACGGGATTATTAGTTGCAGCAAAGAGTTTGGTGCCGATATGATAGTAATAGGTACACATAGCCGTACTGGTATTGATCGCCTGCTTATGGGCAGCGTTGCCGAGCACGTAGTGCGTCAATCGGAAGTGCCGGTGTTAGTAGTGCCGTTTCCTGAGTCCGGAAGTTAGTGAAGTCGGCAATTCAGAAAGAAATAAAAATAATTGGAAAGGCTAAAAGTCTTCGGACTTACGGTCTTTCAAACTTCCCGACTAATACAGCAACCTAAACCTGATAGTATGCTCAATCGCTTTTAGCTGATTAAGCACTTCTGTATCATAGCCGGTATTAACATCGGTTATTACATAACCAATCTGTTCGTTGGTCACCAAAAACTCGGCTACTATATTAATGTTGTGGCGGGCAAATACATCATTTATCTTGGCCAATATCCCCGGTACGTTTTTATGGATATGAATAAGCCGGTGTGCATTGCTAACACGTGGTGGCTGCAAGTCGGGGAAATTACAGCTGGTATGGGTCTTACCTTCGTTCATAAAAGCAATTACGCGTTTAGGTAAAAAGTCGTCGTTTCGGGGGTTATGCTTAGGGTCGTCAAAAATTATAATACCGTTCTCGCAAGCGGCTTCGGCCAGTTTTTTATTTACTTTTCCAAAGCAACCAATTACTTTCAGCCTGCCAGCATTTTGTACCTGTTCTGGCGTTGGCTGGTTGTCTTCATCGCAAAGCAATACCCCTGCTTCATCTAAATATTTTTCTTCAATAGTATCGCGCTGGCGTATGTTGTAGCCCTCTTTTTGCATTTGCGTTAAGGCTTCTTCTTCAACATTACCTATTACCAAACATTTGATCCGGTTTTTAGGGTACGATATGGCACGCGGCAGTTTATTGATATATAAAAACTCATCAAAGCTGGGGGTGATATGGTCGGCACGTTCGGCAACTGATTTACGCTCGATATTTTCAGTAAACGCAAAGAATTTTTTGATCATACCCGATTCCTTTAACTGGAAATCAGAATAGCCATCGCCTATACCATAAATATCGCCTTCAAGCTTCAACTCTTTTAAAAGTTTAACTTTACCACCTTCTTGCGATAGCGGGTTCTCGCGGTCATAACCTATTATATTACCCTCATCATCAAACACAAAAGTGTTGGCGTAGATGTTTTCTTTTTTAATATGATACTCGGTAACAACCGGGATAATGAACTCTTTAAACCCCCCCGATACGATCAAAACCTCGTCCTGGTGATTTTTAAAGAATATGGTATTACGGGAGAATGAGGTAGAAACCTTTTTCTTTAAATGCGTTATCAGCAATTTTAAATGTTCGCGGTTAGCTTCTAAAAGTTTTACGCGGTTTTCAAGGCTTTGGCTAAACGATAGTTTGCCTTCCATCGAGGCGTTGGTCAGGTCCTCTATCTGCTGGTATATTTTTTCCCTGTCGGGATGGTTCTTTAGTGATATTCGGGCAAGCTCGTCTAATGCTTCAACCTGGGTAAATGTACTATCAAAATCTATTATAAAATACTGGCTCATGCTGCTTAATGTGCAAAAAAAATATATCCCGTAAGCTAGCGGTACCATCGGGTAGGCAAATGTGCAATTTTTGATTGGCTTTTTCCGTTTGATTACTGTAAGATTTAACAAAAAATAAATCTCAAAAAAACTTAATTTAGTGTTAAACCTTTTAAACAAGGTTTGTCTAACAGATTATAAAACAACTAAGCCATGAGGAGATCGATTTTTGGATTACTGGTGCTATCTTTCCTAACAAGCCTATCTGCTTGTACCAGTTATGATTATTATGTTGCAGGTTTAAACCGGACAAATTTAAGCAAGTACCGAACGTTTGCCTGGATGCCCGCGGGGCGTAATAGTGATAAGGCAAATACCAATATGGCTGCCGATGCAAAAATTAAAGATGCCGCCACATCATCTCTGGTAAATAAAGGTTTAACCCTTAGCCAGCGTGATCCTGATCTGATAGTAAGTTATTCAAGCGTAGTTGGCACGGGTACGCGTACCTATTATTATCCTATGTATGGCGGGTATCCAGGTTATGGTTTTGGATATGGTGGCTTTGGGTATGGGGGCTTTGGCTGGGGCGGTTGGGGTGGTTATTATCGCCCTTATTACTATGCTTATGGCGCACCATTTATATACGGCGGCATGGGCGTTAGCCAGGACCATTATAAAGAAGGAACATTAATTATTGACCTGATAGACCGCAGGAGCAAACAAATTGTTTGGCGCGGATTTGGCGTAGGAGAGGTACATCGTAATCATCAAAAAGATATAGATGCTTTACCTGAAGTAGTAACAGGTGTTTTAGATCAGTTAAGCTTAGCGCCATCAATAGCTGCACCGGCAGGCGGCAGGGGCGATATGCGGGGCCGGAGGGGTAGAAGAGGTACAGTAAGCCCGGCATCAAACCGGTCAATATAACTTGCAATATATAAAAAAAGCGTCCAGATTAATCTGGACGCTTTTTTTATGCTGTAGGCTTGAAATTATGGGCAGATGTGGCACCTACGTTTTATAGAGCTTCATTTAGCAAATTTATAATTTTACAAACGTGCTTTTACCTATCAATGTATTTTGTATGATATTAGTTACTTCTATAAAGTAAGTCCCCGGCGATAAAACGCTAACATCACCCTGCCAGGTAGGATTGCTTGACGTTGAGGATTTTATTACACTACCAGTAGTATTTGTTATCGTAATTTTATAATTAGCTGCTGTAGTAGCCGCTGTAGTAGTAGCTGGCGTTATAGCTAAGTTTAACATTGATTTTACTGGGTTGGGGTAAACACTTATCAAATTAGCAGTAATATTATTTACCACGTTATCAGCATACATTATGGGTACAATGCTTGAATAAGAAATATTTCCTGTCAGGTCTATTTGCTTTAAACGATAGAGGTTTTGCCCTTTAACAGGATTTGGATCCAGGTCATTATATACCCCCAGGTTAGCTGATGTTAAAGAATCAAGTGTGTTGAATTTTTTACCACCATTAATACTGCGTTCAAGAATATACCGTGTGTATGATGATTCATTTTCTGCCTTCCAGGCTAATTTAACTTGCGTGGCTGTTTTAGTGCCGGTAAAACTTAACAAATGCACCGTTAGTGCCGGGTTAGGGCGCAATACCAGGCTAAACCTTTTTGAGCCATAAGTATTTGTATCCGCCAGGTTTGCAGTAAAGCTGTAGTTTGGATTATGTTTTACATCAAGCGAATCTTTTTTATAAGCATCCATAAGCCAGACATCATAAACATCAGGGAAGTTATTTAACGCTGTGAAACCTAAGCTATAAACCCCTGTAGTGGTAAAACCTACATTTAATGGTATACTTTGAGCTTTTTTGGGAAACGGAAGCTGGTTAATGGCCAATGCTTTTTTATCGCCTGACAAATTAGATAGGTTTACCGAACCCGAGCCTTTTAAATATAATGCATCTTCATTTAGGGCATAAGTGTCATGTGCATTATTATTAAAAATCACTATATTTTCATCCTTATTGATCGTGTCTTTTGACAGTTGGATCCGTACCTGATAATTATTTATAGGAGCCGCCGAGTTTAATAATAAAGTACCAGGATGGGCATTAACTTTAGCCGACTCATTAAATACAAGTTGCGCGCTGCCATTGGTAGCATGAACAAAAAAACCCTGTCCGCTTGGTATAATATTACTACCACCCAACGTGCCAGCACCAGCAGAAGCACTTGTATTTAAATACGTAGCGTAATTTTTACT
Organism: Mucilaginibacter sp. UYCu711; assembly: GCF_050433825.1. Taxonomy (NCBI): domain Bacteria; kingdom Pseudomonadati; phylum Bacteroidota; class Sphingobacteriia; order Sphingobacteriales; family Sphingobacteriaceae; genus Mucilaginibacter; species Mucilaginibacter sp. UYCu711. The sequence continues at coordinate 29,543 of NZ_JBNPWM010000011.1, forward strand.
GCTAACGTTATAAATATAAATTGTTTGATCTGTATTGGGTGCGTATATGCCCGTACTCATGGTTCCGGCAAAAGCTGTATTCCAGTCTATCGAACTTGGGTATGGGTTGCCCACAAGGTTAAACCCTTCAACAGTTGTAGTACCGCTGGTGGTTGAATAAGCTAAATTGTTTGAGCTATAGTTAAACCAATCCTTTACAACTATTTGCCCCTGGTTTATAATACCCGAAGTATTTAACACAACATCGTTTGGTACGGTACTAATATTGGTGCCATTATTTCCTCTAAAAAAATATAAAAAGCCATTGCCCACCGGCATATTAAAATTACCATCTATGGTGCCTAAACTGTAGGCAGGCGCGTTGTTAATTGCGGTTATCGCCCTGTAATTGCCCGATGTAAATGAAGTGCTGGGTAATTTATCTTCCCGATAAAGGTATACCGTTGCCGCACCGGATACGTCAAAACCACCACTTGAACCGCCAGAGCCGGTAAGGTAGCTTCCACTGCCTTTAAGATAACTTAAATTGTAATATGCATTCCCCGACGAAGGATCAGATACCGGCGACGAAAGCAACCGGTATCCACGGTAAGTTAAATCGCCACCCCCGGTAATAAATGTCTGTACAGCAACACGGCCTGTTATAGCGCCACTGGTTAATGGCCCAATACTGCCGGTGCCGGTAGCATCAGCTAAGAGCGTTAAATTATCATTAGCATTTAAAATTGCTGTACCAGACATAGTTAACAAACCTGAAGAAGAAACAGAATAATTACCACTGTTAAGTGTTTTAGTTCCGCTATTGCCAAAAGTCACATTTTTAAATACCACACCGTTGCCGGCGTCTGTGCCATTATCGTCCAACAATTGGGCAGTTCCGGTAAAGGCAACAGTAGCGGCATTAGTAAGGATATTTATTTTGCCATTTGATGATGACCAATTGCCGGTTACTGTTACTGTACCGGCCGCAAAAACTTTGTTAGCTGCCTGCGAAAAAGACAGGTTAATATACGTGCCCGATACAATTGTTTGGTCTGAGCCGGCGCCATTATATTCAACGGCTACATTCCAGGTTTTGCCCGTCGGGATAGGGGTTGCTGTAGCTTGTGTTTTAAGCGTGCCTGCGCCAGTATTAGCAAATGTTGCACTTGGCCCTAAAATATTTGTGCCCATATCCAGGTTACCGGTTAGGGTTAATGTACCGTTAATAGTATAAGTTGAAGATGTAGCAGGCATGGTTGCGCCCGGGCCACTAATAGTTAAATTATTTAAAGCTAAGGGCAAGCCTGTACCTATGCTTTGCGCCCCGGTATCATTATAAATATAATTGCCCGTAGTGCTGTATGTACGCGTTCCTGAACTTTGTATTGAACCTGTTGCGCCTGTCAAAGCTAACCCGTCATCATTAGCAGTTATAATTGTGCCCGCGCCATTTAAAGTAAAAGTACCTGTTGATGTATTATCAATAACCGAAGTGCCAAAATCTACTGTCGCACCACTATTGATTGCAAAATTTATAGCCTGCGAAGAGAAAGTACCACCCGTTTTTAAATAGGTTTGGGTAGCTGAACCATTAAAAGAGATAAGGTGTGAACCTGAGCCTTTTTGTATAGCCCCGCCCGAAAAGCTGACGTTACCTGCGATATTAAAATTGGTGGTGCCAGAAGCATTATTTAAAACCAATGTCCCGCCAGACTGATTATAATTACCCCTTACAGTTATTGTACCGCCTGCGGTAGCTAATTGAAAATTGCCCGTGCCGGTTGATATCACCGTCAAGTCATTAACACTGGCTGTTCCGCCAAGAGATACACCACTGCCGGCAACGTTTTGGCCGGGGCAGTTCCATATAAAATTGCCGAAAGTTTGGTTACCGCCTAAAATTGTGCCTGCGTAACTTGTATAACCAATTATTTCGCAGGTTGATAAATTATTCCATGTAGCAGCTGGTATGGTGCCGTTAGTAGTAGTAGTGTTATGTTGATATTTACCACCACTTAAAAAAGTTAAAGTACCTGTGGGCGTAATTACACCGGCGTTTGTTATAGTACCTGTAACATCGGCACCACCGCTGGCTATGGTTAGGGTGATCCCAGAGTTAACTATTATCTGCGCCCCGGTCTGTACAACTATTTGGTCGGCAGTAACGTTGGCCGTAACTGTAACTGCATGTGTATTAAGTATCGTAACGATATTGGCTGCAGATGTAGGTGTGATGGTTGCATCCTGCCAGCCAGATGTACCGTTAACTGAGCTTTCCCAAATTGAAGCATCGTTCCAATTGCCGGATGTTTTTGTCCTGAAATAATCAGTAGTAGCGGTAGGTGTTACCGTGCCGGGTACACTAATAGTTGTCGTAATAGCGGCATCAGTAGCCGTAATGGTTGGAAAAGGCGAGGTGGCGTTACTCACAATTTTAACGCTTAATGTTTTTGTGCCGGCTACCAAAGCGGTTGGCGCCGGTAATGTTGCACCCGCATCTGTTGATGTAATGGTTACTGTATTTACTACTGAAGTGACTTTGTTAAAGTTGGCATCTACAGCATTAACAATTATATTAAAAGCAACACCTCTTGCTGGTGGGCTGGCTGTGCCCGATTTCCCGTTAACCGTTCCCGGGGCAGCAGTTTCTCCGGGCAATAATAGCTGAAGCTGTGAGTATGCACCCGCGGCAACCGTCATAGACGGGCTGGTATTGGCTGTTTTTGCACCATTGGTAACATCAGTAGCTGTAATGGTGCGGGTAGTAGTAGCCGTTTTAAATGTAAAGCTAAATGTTTTTGTGCCGGATACCAATGCTGCATTTGCAGGTAAAGCCGCGTTAAGATCGTTTGATGAAATATTAACCACATCTGTAGCAGTAGTTACCACATTCCAGGCGGCATCAACAGCATTTACCGTGAGTGTAAGCGATGTCCCTGCTACAGGAGCAGTTGGTGTGCCGGTTTTACCCGTGGTTGTACCGGGCGCGGCAGTTTCGCCAGGCAATAGCAACTGTAATTTAGTAAAGGTGCCAATACTTACAGTTATTGATGGGCTGGTGTCAGCTGTTTTCGTACCGTCAGTAAAATCTGCAACTGTAATTGTTTGTGTACCAGGTGTTTTTAAATTAGGGCCAGTTGTAGTGGTAAAGCTTTTTGTGCCCAAAGCTAATTGTGTATTAGCAGGCACTACCCCATTAGCGTCGGTTGTTGTAAACTGCACAAAATCTACAACTGATGTTACTTTATTCCAATAAGCATCTACTGCGTTTACTGTTATGGCAAAAGCAGTACCCGCCGATGCACCAGTTGGGGTACCGGTTTTTCCGGTGGCTGTACCTGCCGCAGCCGTTTCGCCAGGTACCAACAATTGTAATTTAATAAATGCGCCTGCGGATACTGTAACAGATGCACTAGTACTACCGGTTTTAGCAGGATTAGTAACATCAGTTGCCGTAATTGTTCGCGCTCCGGCTGTTTTAACAGTAACGCTTAAAGTTGTAGTGCCCGCCACTAATGATGTATTTGCAGGAAGAACCGCGTTTGCATCAGTAGAGGAAAGATTTACAACATCTGTGGTGCTGGTAATTACATTCCAGACCGCATCAACAGCATTTACAGTAACGTTTAAGGTTGCGCCTGCAACCTGCCCGGTAGGTGTACCCGTTTTACCCAAAGTGGTGCCAGGGGCAGCAGTTTCGCCGGGTAATAAAATTTGCAGTTTTGTAAATGCACCGGCATTAACTGTAAGTGCGGGGCTAATGTTGGATGTTTTTGTACCGTCGGTTACATCAGTAACTGTTATAGTTGTGGTTGTACCGGGTGTTTTTAAATTAACTTTATTAGTAAATGTCATTGTACCGTTGGCAAGTGCTATATCTGCAGGTACCACACCATTAGCATCGGTTGTTACCAGGTGTATAATATCTGTAACAGTTATTACTTTATTCCAATAGGCATCCACAGCGTTTACTATCACGGTAAATGCGGTTCCGGCAGTGCGGGCGGTTGGTGCACCGGTTTTTCCGGCACCCGAGCCGGGCGAAGTAGTTTCACCTGGTACTAATATTTGCAGCTTGGCAAACGCGGCTGTACCTACTACAACCGCCGCGCTTGTGTTGGCTGTCCGGGCGGGCGTAGTAACATCGCTCGCTGTAAGTGTTTTGGAGGCAGCTGTTTTTAAAGTTACACTCACCGTTTCGGTACCGGCTACCAATGCAGCGTCGGCAGGCAATACAGCATTTGCATCAGTCGAAGCCAGGTGTGCCACGTCTGTAACAGAGGCAACTAAGTTCCAGTTAGCATCAACTGCATTTACAATTACATTAAATGCTATACCTGCAACTTGCCCGGTAGGTGTACCTGTTTTTCCTGTTATTGTTCCCGGTGCTGCAGTTTCGCCGGGCAATAATATTTGCATTTTATTAAACGCGCCTGCAGTTGGCGTTACAGCAGGTGAAGTAGCGGTAAACGTACTGGTATTATCAGTAGCTGTTATGGTTTGTGCAGCCCCTGCGGTTTTTAAAGTAACAGCAAATGATTTTGTACCTGCCACTAAAGCAGCATTGGCAGGTAGGGTAACATTTCCGTTTGATGCGGTAATAGCTATTGTATTGGTACTCGCTGTTACGTTCCAGTTAGCATCAACAGCGTTTACTATAACGTTAAATGCAGTACCTGCTATAGGGGTGGTTGGTGTACCGGTTTTGCCCGAAACCGTTGCGGCGGCGGCTGTTTCGCCTGGTAATAATAATTGTAACTTTACATAAGCACCTCCCACCTGAGATAACGAGCCAAAATTTGTACTGCCTGTAACCCCGGTAATACTGCCTGTACTGGCAGCGCTGCGAAATATATTTGCTGATGCCAAAACAGTTTGAGCCGTAGCCTGCACTGATAGCCCGCTTATGGTTATTTTATTCCCAATAAGGTTTGCACCGGCAGAATAAGTAACGGTAATAGTTGTGCCGGTTACAATTGTAGAAGTTATGGTTATGTTGCCGGCCCCTGTTGCCGTACCCGCACCCGACTGAAATTGCCAGTTTGCAGGTGCTGATAGAACCAGCGTTACATTGGTGCCTGTGGTAAAATCGGCAGCTGCGCCGCTGGTTATAACAATATCCCCAAGTGCAGTAAAAGCTGCCGCACCGCTACCTGCAGATTTATCCGCAGAAATACCCGTACCCTGACTTGCCGGCGTTACATTTACTGTTGCAAAACTCTTTAGCGAGAGAAAAATGCAAAAAAACACGACCGAAAGCCGGTAAAAAGAGTGCATATTAAATAAGTAGTTTAAAATAATTAATGCTTTGAAAATACAATATTTTCAACCAATTTTTGTTATTAAATGCTTATTATTTGCTTACGGCGCAAATATAATGTAGTAGCTATCAAAACAGTAAGTGCAAAAATAATAACTCCATTATCAAGAGGCATGCATGCCGGGTCGTCAAGATCAGAGCAATCACCTCCGGGCAGCGGACCCTGAGCCAGAAGGATAGTTGTACTTATAACCAAAAATATTAAAGTGAGTACTGATTTTTTTATCATATTAAGTTTTAGTTGGTAATTGTAACCATTTGTGTTACAATTTAATAAAGGTACTTTTGCCGGTTACTGTATTGCTCGCAATGTTTGTTACTTCTATAAAGTAAGTCCCTGGCGATAAAATGCTGACATCGCCCTGCCAGGTAGGATTACTTGACGTTGATGATCTTATTACACTACCGGTAGTATTTGTTATCGTGATTTTATAATTAGCCGCTGTAGTAGTAGCTGGCGTGATAGCTAAGTTTAACATTGATTTTACCGGGTTGGGGTAAACACTTATCAAATTAGCAGTAATATTATTTACAACATTATCAGCATACATTACTGGTACAATGCTTGAATAAGAAATGTTTCCTGTCAGGTCTATTTGCTTTAAACGATAGAGGTTTTGACCTTTAACAGGATTTGGATCCAGGTCATTATATACCCCCAGGTTAGCTGATGTTAAAGAATCAAGTGTATTGAATTTTTTACCACCATCAATACTACGCTCAAGGATATACCGAGTGTATGATGATTCATTTTCTGCCTTCCAGGCTAATTTAACTTGCGTGGCTGTTTTAGTGCCGGTAAAACTTAATAAATGCACCGTTAGTGCCGGGTTAGGGCGTAACACCAAGCTAAATCTTTTTGAGCCAAAGCTATTGGTGTCAGTTACACTGGCAATAAAACTGTAGTTTGGATTGTGTTTTATATCCAGCGAATCTTTTTTATAATTGTCTAACAACCATACGTCATACATATTGGGGATGTTTTTTACATCGGGTATGCCTAATTTATAGCTACCATTACTGGTAATGTTTACATTTAAAGGTATTATTTGGCGTTTTTGAGGAAATGCCTGCTGGTTAATAGCAAGGCTGACATTGTCGCTTGATCGGGTTGAAATATTTACAATGCTGTTGCCCTTTAAATATTGAGCATCCTCGCCTACATTGTAATTTGTTTGAGCATTATTTTTAAAAAATACAATCGCATCCTCTTTGTTTAATGAATCTTTAAATAACTGTACGCGTAAATAACGTTGCACTTCTAAAGAATCGGCAGCCGAAGCTAATGATAAGTCTGATGCAGTAAGTTGTGATGGAACCTTGTCATCCTCTGAAAAAGTAATTGAAGCATTTTGATTTTGCGCTATTACAAAAAAACCCTGCCCGGTTGGTATAATATTAGCCTGCGGACCTGTAAAATTGATGCCTACGCCGCCAAGGCCCGCGATATAGGTAGCGTAAACCTTTAGCTTAGGGTTATATATGTATATAATGCTGCCGATGTCGCCTCCTACATGTTTACTATTAACCTTGTCCCAGTCGATAGAACTCGCGTAAGGGTTTCCTACCAGGTTATAGCCACGTACCAAATTATTACCAGAGGTATTAGTGTAAAGTAATTTTCCGTTTGCAGCGGCTCCTGTCCAGTGATTAACAGTGATGTCTCCCTGGTTCAAATACCCGGTTGATGTTAATGTAACTGGGTCGGCAATTGCGGTTATTGAAGTACTTGCATTTGTTGCCCTGTTGCCTCTAAAAAAGAATAAAAAGCCGTTACCAGCCGGCAAACTAAATGTACCAGGATCATTATTAATTGTAAAAGTTGAACCGGCATTTATCGAACTAACACCGCGAAAATTTCCCGCTGTAAAATTAGCACTGCTTGGTTTTAAGTTTTCGCGATAAAAATATAGGGTCGGATTGCCTGAAACATCAAATCCATTGGTTGGGCCACCGGTACCTGATATATAAGCAGCGTTTTTAATATAACTTAAATTTGGAAGTATTAAACTGCTGCTTGATACGGAAACAGGCGATGATAACAAGCGGTAACCACGGCTATTGCTATCTCCACCGGTTAAATATCGTTCTACATTTACAGTGCCTGTGATGCTGTTGCCAGCTAATAATGATTTTACAGTTGATGACCCGTTGGCATCTGAGCTTAAAGTTAGTATTGCCGTACCTGCCGCAAGTACCGTATTTGTGGTAGTAAATTCTATAGAACCGGTGCTTGCTATTTTAAATTTGCCGGTGCCACCTAATGTTTTTGTAAACGCGCCACCGCTTAAAACCAGATAATAAAAACTGACAGCGGTTGAGGTGTTGTTATTATTTATAGCTTGAGCGACAGCTCCATCAAAGTTCACAGTGCCGGCCGAAGTAAATATTCCTGCAGATGTATTGCTGAAAACAGGGCTTGCAATGGTGGCAGCACCACCTGTTATATTAATAGTGCCGCTGTTGGTAAATGAGGTACTACCATTGATATCAAGAGAACCTGCACTTGTAATTGCACCCGCGTTAGATGGGGTAGTAGCGTTAAGGATAAGCGCACCTGAGCCAATTGTAACAACCCCGGTAGAAGCATTGGTGAATATACCGTTTACTGTAACAGGCCCCGTACCGCTTTTAGTTAGCGTACCTGAATTAGTAAATACACCGGTAACATCCAGCGTGCCGGTGCCTGTGTTTGATTGTATGATAGAGCCACTATTATCCAGCGCACCCGAAAAAGAAATACTGCCACCGCTGGTTTGATTTATGGTGCCCAAATTAGCTTGTCCTGTAGCAGCACCAAAGGTCATGGTACCACTTGTAGCACTTTGATTGATAATGCCTGTAGAAGTATTGGTTACTATGCCGGTAAAAGTAGTATTGCCGGTACTTGATTTGGTTATTGTACCTGAATTAGTGGTCATACCGCCGATAGATGCAGCGCCAGTGCCGGTTAATTGTAGTGTAGAGCCCGAAGGATTAATAAGGTCGCCACCTACAGCTAAGTCATTAGCACCGGTAATTGTTGATGTGGTGCCGCTTATATTTAAATTCTTAACTACCGTAATAGTGCCACCGGTTAACGTTACGGTAGCATTTTTTATAGACAAGCCACCTATTGTAGTACCCGGAATTATTGGTGCAGTTGTGAATGCTTTATTTACGCCAACTAAAACCGTAATTGTGGCATCAGGCAATGTGGTCACATCAGCCCCGCTATTAAAAGGGTTAAAATTACGCTTATCTGTCCAGCTGCTGCCGTATGTCCCTACCCAGTCATAAGTAGTAACGATACTAAAAGATTGGCCGGTTATTGTGCTGCCGCTGTTATATGTGCTTCCGTTTGTAGCTGTAAGGGCTGCTGTAGATTGCCCGCTTGATAGGCTGAAATTAAAAGTTAATGGAGTTGGGAAACTGGCAGTGGCATTAAGGTCTGCAACTATAAAATAGTAATATGTAGCTGGTGAAGCTGCCGTAAATGCCTCACTGAGCCCCGTTATAGGGACGCCGCTTACCCCGCCGTTATAGTTAAAACTCGCACCTGAAACAACGGTTGCGTTAACAAAGTTTGCGGTTGTAGACCGGTATAATTTAGCCGTTGTATTGTTTAAATACTGCCCCATATTAGTAGTACAAGGAATGTACATACTTGAAATAGTTGCATTAGCTTGCATAGTTATGCCAAAGCTAAAAAGCACTATACTGGTTTGCCCGTATGATATATTACCGCCTGTTATACCGCTGGATGTGAAATTATTATTTGTAAACGTGGCAGAACCAGATGTAAGCGTATAGGTAGCGCCGGTCGTTCCTGACGCGTTAGTGTAGGTGGTTCCACCATTGTTGCTAAATATCTTTGTTAAATCAAATTTAAATGATGAAGGAAGCCCCGTGGTTGAACCTGTAAAACTGGCTACTAAATAATAGGTATAAGTTGTACCTGCGTTTATAGTGACGTTGCCACCCAGATCTGCCGTGATAGTGTTGGGGGCTTGATTAATAGTCGCGGTTACTTTTGAAGCGGTAGCAAACGAGCCAGATGTGGATCGCCATATTTCAATATTTGCGGCCGGAAAATATAAAAATGGGTTAGCTGTAGTTGTTGAAAAATATAAAAAAGCATTTGTTACGGTTGCCGCACCAGTGCTAGTTACATCTACCCCCATTAATACAACGTTTGTTTGCCCATAATATAGGCTTGATGAAGCATTTAAACCGGTTGTATTTGGTGCAAAAGTAACTGTTGGGTTTATACACGAAAAGCTTACCCCGCTAAAACTTGCATTGTATGACCAGTTTGCCTGGCTAAAACTGTATTGAACCGTAGCAGGTAACGATCCATAGCTGGGTATAAGATCAGCAACTACAAAATAGGTATAATCGTTATTATTTATACTTTCATTTATTGACGTGATTTGCGGATTATTGTTAACGATAGAAACGGATGCACCAGATACGATAGTAGCGCTGGCAAAAGTTGAACCATGTGCAGGTGTTTTATATAACCTCCCGTTGGTAAATAACCCACCTGTCCCGCCATTTAAGGTAAAAGCTGTAAAATTAACAGTGCCTGATGCTACCGCTACTTTGAAGCCAAATAACACAACATTTGTTTGCCCGCGTACTATTGAGCCTGCTGTAATACCATTGGTGTTGGTACTGTTTGCACCGGTAATTGTTACCGTTTGCCCAAAAGCTTTATTGGCACCCCCAAAGCAGCCAATAAGAAGTAAAGCAGCAATTAAATATTTAACTAATAGTTTTTTCAAAACGGTACTCCGGTATTTTTGCACATTAATGCAAAAATTATGCTATCGGCGTTTTTTTATACTTAATAGCTTAGAAATGAGCTATTCACGAGTATTTTTATCGGGGTGTTTTCTTTTTGCTAAAAAGGGGAATTATAGGTTAGAAAATCATACCCCATTGCGGGGAATTTATTCTACATAACGGGACGATGAGTTGTCTTGTCAAAAAGTGTGACATTTAACAATTTTCAGGCCATGTATCATACTCCTGTTTTGTTTAAACATGTTTTGTTTAAACAAGGGGTTAAAATTCATCGATAAAAAACAGCTGTTTAGGGTAAAAAATTATATTAAATGATTTAAAATGCTGAAACTTGTTTAGTTATTTTAGGTGGCCTAAACGCAACATTTAAACAGATATATGAATAAAGTTTACCGCGGGACGATTTTGTGTTTTTTGATGGTAATTGCAAGCCAGGTTTTTGGGCAGCAAATATTAGTAACCGATGCCAAAAAAAGAGAGCTTAACAATGTTTCTTCGGTAGCCGATACATCCTATAAAAAAAGTCATCAGCGCGCTTTTTCACAAGCTGCCTCCCGCGGATGGATAACTAACAGGCGCACCCGCAATGGTGGCCTGGTATCATTGCAGGGCCTAAATAGCCGGGGTTTCCCCAGATACTTAACTACCCATGGCAATACGCCATCACAGGCCACTACCGGCACAAACCAGGTACAGCCCGGTGGCACTACCGGCCTCAATTTATCCGGATCAAGCACTTTTTTAAACGATAAACTGGCTATGTGGGATGGCGGCTGGGTTTATAAAGCGCACCAGGAATTTGCCGGCAAAACCATATCGCTTAAAGACACTGCAACAGTTGCAGACCACTCTACACACGTAGCGGGTGTACTGATATCAAAAGGTACTTATGCTGCAGCCCAGGGGATGGCCTATAATATAAATACCCTTTCATCCTATGATTTTAATAATGACGTAACCGAAATGGGCCGCGCTGCATCAAACCTGCTGCTTTCTAACCACTCTTATGGCGACGTAGCAGGGTGGGACTTTGATGAAACACAATCAAGATGGGAATGGTATGGTTTACCTGGCGACACGGTAGACTACACATTTGGATTTTATGATACGCGGACTTCTGCCTATGATAAAATAGCCTATAATGCACCCTATTATTTAATTGTTGCTTCATCGGGCAATAACCGGGCTTATGGGGGGCCGGCAGTTGGGGCAACTTACTACGGGTATACAAGCCGCACCAACCCAACCTTTATTAATAAAGGCCCGCGCCCCGCAACTATAAGCAGCAATACGGGCTATGATATTATACCCACAACAGCTACAGCAAAAAATATACTAACCGTAGGCGCGGTAAATCCATTACCTAATGGCCCATCCGGCAGCGCCGATATTAAAATAGCATCATTCAGTAGTATTGGCCCCACGGATGATGGCCGTATTAAACCGGATGTTGTGGCTGATGGTGTGAGCGTTTTATCAACAAGCAGCACCAACGCTACAGCTTATAGTTCAGAAGACGGTACATCATTTGCCGCGCCAAATGTTACCGGCTCGTTACTTTTATTGCAGGAATATTACGCTCAAAAAAATGGTGGCGTGTTTATGCGTTCGGCCACTCTAAAAGGTCTGGCCTGCCATACCGCAATTGATGCGGGTAACGTAGGCCCCGATTATATTTATGGCTGGGGATTGCTAAGCATGCCAAAAGCCACGCAGGTAATTACCGATAATAATACCAAAAGCTTAATTAAGGAAAGTACAGTGCTACAAGGTCAACCCCAAACACTTACCATATTGGCATCAGGCAGTGGGCCGTTAGTTGCTACAATAACATGGACAGATCCGCAGGGCACCGCAACTACCGACGGGGTAATTAATAACCGTACCCCAAAATTAGTTAATGATCTTGACCTGCGGATAAATGATGGCTCGACAGTTAATGCGCCATGGGTGTTGGATGTGTTAAATCCATCAGTGGCGGCAACCAGGGGCGATAACATTAGGGATAATATTGAACAGGTATTTATTGCCAACGCTACTCCCGGCAAAACTTATGCCATTGTAGTGTCGCATAAGGGTACATTACAATCGGGGTCACAGCCTTATTCGCTGATAGTTACGGGCATAGGCGGTGCGCCTTATTGTGCATCGGCTCCCGCATCAACTGCCGACTCAAGAGTTAATAATTTCACCATCTCAAACATTAACAATACCCCTGCCGCGGGCTGCACTTCTTACAGCGATTATACCAGCCTAACCGCGCAGTTAGAGCAAGGCGAAACTTATCCGCTAAGTATTACTTTGGGTACCTGCGGGACCAATTTTAATAAAGCAGCCAAAATATTTATTGATTGGGATGGTAACGGAATCTTTGATGCCGGCGAACTGGTTGCCACCACCAATATTATAAATGCTACCGGTACGTATAATGCCAATATTACTGTGCCAACTACGGTTATCCCCGGTAATTATAGTTTAATGCGCGTAGTATTAGCAGAAACCAACGATGCTACCACAATACAGCCATGTGGCACGTATGCCAAAGGCGAAACCCAGGATTACAGGGTGATATTCAATAAAACCAGCACCGATGCCGGTATAAAAGCTATTGTTAATCCATTGGCTACAGGTACCTGTAATGGTAATACAGCCATTACCGTAACCATAAAGAATTATGGTGGCGCGGCAATTACAAACATCCCGGTAACGGTTACCATAAAGGCGCCTGATAATACGGTAACAACTATAAGCGAAACCTACACTGCTACGCTTACCCCGTTACAGGAAGATAATTTTACTTTTAGCAACACCTTTAACTTTATTGCAGGCGCAACTTATACCGTTACCGCTGCTACCGCCTTGGCTAATGACCCTATTGCCGCTAATAACCAGGTTTCGCAAACTGCGGTTATTACCACTCCGGGAGCACCACTAAGCTTAAGCGCGTATTATTGTGTAAACAATAGCCAATATCAACTATCAGGCACCGGCGATGGTACTTTGTTTTGGTATAAAAATATTGCCGATGCTTTACCAATTGCTTATGGCCCGGCTGTAAAGACCACTGTAACCCCCGTCAATGATACTTACTATGCCGGCCTTAATGATTTTACCGGTACGGTGGGGCCAGCCACTAAAAATGTTTTTTCGGGGGGCGGGTACAACCAGTTTTCGCCGGCTATAAATGTTTACACGGCAGTGCCGATGATTATCCAGAGCGCGCGATTGTACATTGGCAACCCGGGGGTAATAACTTTTAACGTTACCAATTCAAACGGACAAATTGTAGCAACTACAACCATAAACGCTGCCGCTACACGCAGCAATCCTGCAGCCGGAGCGTTAACAGATGATCCTAACGACCAGGGCAGGGTTTATAACCTCAACCTTTTATTACCTGCGGCCGGCAAATACACTATAACCCCGGTTTACGATGCTACTGTTACTTTATATCGCAACAATGCCGGCGTAACCGGTTATCCGTTTAAAGCGGGTAATCTGTTTAGCATTGAACGTAATGATGCTGTGCCTCCTACCGGCACCGACACCACTTATTATCGGCAGTTTTATTACTACCTGTATGATATCAAGCTAAAAAGTGCGGGCTGCGCCTCAATTGCGCGGTTGCCGGTAAGCCTGTCCAAGCCAATAATAACCCAGGCCGGCACTACTTTAACCTCAAGCTTTGCAACAGGTAATCAATGGTATTTGGATGGTAATATAATTGAAGGTTCCAACGGTAAAACTTACGACGCGCTGCAAAGCGGTAATTACAAAGTAACTGCAACTACAAGTACGGGTTGTGCCGTACCGTCTGATAATTTTGCATACGCGGTTATAGCGCTGCACCCGGGCACAGACACCGACATTAAGCTGGTTACCTTCCCCGAACCGGCAAATAAGCAACTAAACGTGGTTTTTGTGGCTAAAACCGCTGATGAGTTAACACTGTCGTTAATAAGCAGTAATGGCAGTATAGCCTACACTAAAACGCAAACCGCGGCTGCGGGTAACTTTAGCACGGTAATTAACGTGGGTAATTTACCGCCGGGTACATATATGTTAAAAGCCATGCTTGGTGCTAAGGTCTATGCCAAAAAGATTTTGATAATACGATAGGGAAGGTGTTGCTCCTTCCAAACAATACAGCCTGTTAAAACCCTTTAGCTTTTTTTAAGTTATAGCTATATAAATAATTAGCTATGAGATCTATCTGGAAAGGTTCAATTGGTTTTGGTTTGGTAAGCATCCCGGTAAAGCTATTTTCGGCAGTGCAAACCAGTTCGCTTGATTTTGATATGCTGGATAGCCGCGACCACTCGCGGATCCGTTACCAACGCGTAAACGAGCATACAAAAAAAGAGGTGCCTTTTGATAAAATAGTAAAAGGCTATAAGATTGATGACGAATATGTAATAATGGACGAGCATGATTTTGAAGATGCCGCGCCCGAAAAAAGTAAAGTCATCACTATTGAAAGTTTTGTCGACGTAGACGAGGTTAACCCCATGTTTTACGAAACATCATACTATACCGAACCTGATACTAAAAATAATAAAGCCTACGGCCTTTTATTGCAGGCACTCATCAAATCAAAAAAGGCCGGCCTGGCGCGGTTTGTATTGCGCAGTACCGAAAGCCTTTGTATTGTACATCCCGTTAAAAATGTGCTGGTGGTTACCCGCATCCGTTTTGGGCAGCAGATCCGCGATACGGATGACCTGGAAATTGCCAAAGATATGGACATCAGTAAAAGAGAGCTGGATATGGGCCTCGCGCTGATAGATCAATATTCAGAAAAATTTGACGTGTCTAAATTTAAAGATGAGTATAACGACTCGTTGCTAAAAATCATCGAAGCCAAATCAAAAGGCAAACGTGCCACCGTTAAAAAATTAAAGCCGCATAAAACATCGGGCACAGATCTTTATGACCAGTTAATGGAAAGCCTGAAAACTAAAAAAGGCGCATAACCCAATTACTGATTTAACTACACACTGTTTAAAAATTACAACACTTAAGGCTATCTGTTAGTCCTCCTTGATAAATATTTTATACTTAATATTAGTTAGTAATTAATAAATTCAATTAATTGGCAAGCGATGGCATTGAGTTTGTGTTTTATCAAACAGATAAACTTAATGAAAAACTAACATGGCAACTACAACAAAATCTCCGGCTAAAGCAAAATCGCCGGCTACAAAATCAAAAGCACCTGAGCAAACATCAGATGTAACAGAATCAGCCCTGAACGAACTGTTTCTTGACGAATTAAAAGATATTTACTGGGCCGAAAAACATTTAGCAAAAGCCCTTCCTAAAATGGCAAAAGCGGCAACGTCTAACGAATTGCGTGAAGCGATTTTAGCCCACAAAACAGAAACAGATAATCATATCACCCGTTTAGAGGAAGTATTTAGCTCGATAGATGAAAAAGCAGTAGCTGTAAAATGCGAAGCAATGGCCGGCTTATTAAAAGAAGGCGATGAAATTGTTGAAGAAACTGAAACCGGCAGCATTACCCGCGATGCAGGTATTATATCAGCCGCTCAAAAAATTGAGCATTATGAAATTGCATCATACGGAACATTAAGAACCTTAGCGGGCGTATTAGGTTATAATGATGCAGTTGAATTGCTGGAAGCAACATTGCAAGAGGAAAAAACAGCCGATAGTATGTTGACTGAAATTGCTACAAGCGGTATCAATCAAACCGCAAGCACCGAAAAAGAATAACGATATAGTAAAGCCGCTTTAATACAGCGGCTTTACTATTTTAAAATCTCTAAAACATTTCACGCCGATTAGATATTATACTTTATATCTATGAAAACATTAACTAAAAACAAAAAATTATGAACTCACTATTGTATATCATAGCGGTTATCCTGGTAATAGGATGGGCGTTAGGCTTCTTTTTGTATTCAGCAGGTGGCATTATCCACGTATTGCTGGTAATTGCAGTTATTGCCTTATTATTAGGCTTAATTCGCAGGCCAACCGCACTCTAATTAAATATTAAATAACATAAAAGCCGCCCTGGTTTTAGGGCGGCTTTCTTGTTTTGAAGCGGGTTGTAATCCTGAGCTTGTTGAAGGGTTTGCGAGAGCCCGCCCACTATGCTTCGACGGCCTCCAGCATGACCCTCGTTTTATTTAATGGTCAACCATTTCTTTCTAACAGTTAGTTGCTGCGCATTAGCGTTAGGCAACTCTTCAAACTTATATTTTACTTTGTTGCTCTTTAATAACGTTACCGGCAGGGTTTGTGTTAAGCCGTCGCGTATCAGGGTTACCATAATTTTATCACCCGGTTTTTTACCGGCTATCAAATCGCCGGTTTCCGGTACTGGCGTACTGTCAATATCAACTATTTCATCATTAACATTTATACCATCCACCCAGGCCGCGCTGTTGCGTACTACGCCCGTTACTATCACCCTTGGGATACCCGGGTAACGGGTTATGCCCAAAGCTGCGTCATTACTACCGGCTAACTCTTCGGTGATTTTATAACCTGCATAAGCTACATATTTATTGTAATCTATTGATGTAAGGCCATTAATATAATCAGCATAAAACTGATCAAGATTTTTACCGGCAAATTTTTCAAGTGCTTGTTTAAACTCGGCATCGGTATAGCCGCGGCCCTTTACTTTGTAATACTCATTATACATGTACTTCATCACATCATCTAACGAGCTTTTGCCTTTGGTATCATTAATTATTTCCAGGTCAAGCAGCAAGGCAACCAAAGCGCCCTTGGTGTAATAAGATATAGTATTGTTTGCCGAGTTTTCATTAGGCCGATAAGCTTTTATCCAGGCATCATAACTTGACGCCGACAGGCTTTGAAACTTAACACCCGGCTGGTTTTCCAACTGATTTATCTCCGTAGCTAAAATATTTAAATAATTCTCGGGCGTGTACAATTGTGTTCGGCGCACAATGATGTCCTGGTAATAAGCAGTAAAGCCTTCGGCTATCCATAAATTAGTGGTGTAATTCTCGTTATCATAATCAAACGGACCCAATGCAATCGGGCGCAGGCGTTTTACGTTCCATAAGTGAAAATGCTCATGTGCCGCCAGGCTTAAAAAGTTTTCATAACCACTTTCGGTTGCATAAGCATCGCGCGAGGCACCCAGTACGGTCGAGCTTAAATGCTCCAGGCCGCCCCCGCCCTTTAAATAATTATGTACGATAAAGGTGTAATGTTTGTTAGGATTTTCGCCATAGATAGCTACTTCCTGCTCAATAACTTTAGTAAGATCCTTTTTAAGGCGCTCTTTATCATAACTGCCGCCGCCAACCATAGCAACCTCGTAAGCTACCCCGCCAACATTAAAACCAAAAATATCCTGGTTGCCAACCTCAATGGGCGAATCGAAAAGAATATCATAATTGGGCGAGTAGCGTGTAAAGCTATCACCATTTACTTTTTCTAAACTGGTTGATACGCTGGTCCATCCTTTATAAGGAATGATATGGACAGTTGAAGGCGTTTGTAACATATTGCCCGGATAGATAAAAATATCAGGTGATGAAAGGAAGCCGTGCCTTGCATCAATAAAGCTGGTGCGTACCGAGATCTCGAAAGCATAAACGCGATATTTTACAATAAGATCTGTAATACCCGTGGTATTAAGCTGCCAGATGTTTTTGCGTGTTTTGGTTGTCGCAATTTCTTTACCATTAGCGGTAACACTCAACGTTTCTATGTTCCGTTGAAACTCGCGTACAAGGTATGATCCCGGTGTCCAAACCGGCATTTTAAGTTCTAAAGTATTTTGTTTTAACCCTGTTAACTTCATTTCTACATCGGCATAATGTGCTTGCGCTTCAGGAAAAGATACAGTATAAGTTATGCCAGCGCTATCTGCAGCATTACCGGTAGTAGCCATAAAAAGTAGGGTTAAAGAAAAAATAACTGATAATTTAATTTTTTTCATGGCTGCAATTTATAAAATTTTGCTGTTTAGGCCGATATGCCATTATTAAAAATTTGTTGTAAAATGGTTGATACATGCAACTATTAACTTTCATAACCATTTACTTTACAGCCAACATTATACAAGTGGAATTAATAGAACCAATATCGCGTAAGCTAATTGTTTTAGGTAAAGCATACCTGGCCGTATTAAGCAACCAGATGGAGCACCTGGACATGGATAAGTATTATTACGCTTTAACAGTGATTTGTTATCACGATGGCGAGCTCACCCAAAAGGCTCTTGCCGAAAAGCTGGGGAAGGATAAATCCATCATCGTAAAAATTATTGATACGCTTACCGACAAAGGCTTTGTTTACCGCCAAATTAACCCCCAAGACAGAAGACAACATTTATTAGGTGTTACAGCAAAAGCTAAAAAAGCGGTACCGCATATACTTGAGGCTTTTGAACATATGAACTGCAGCGCAGCCAAAGACATATCTGCACATGATATGCAAATATTTGAAAGCGTGTTAAATAAAATGAAAAACAACTTAGTGGAATTTAATATTAAAGAAACTACAATTAGCTAATTACTATCAGGATATGAAAACCAGGTATATTATATACATTTTGCTGGCATTGGTTGTCGGCGCTTTAGTTTACAATAAGTTTTTTAGCGCCAAGGCCAAAAAAGCAGATGCGGCTAATACCAAAGGTAAAGGCGCTAAGGGTAAAGGGCGCAACGGCCCGGTATCTGTGAGGCTGATGATAGTTAAAGATACTACGCTCGACAATAATATTGACATAACCGGAACGATAGACGCTAACGAAAGGGTTAGCCTGATAAGCGAAACCGCGGGCAATATTACCGGTATATACTTTACCGAAGGCAGCCATGTAAAAAAAGGCCAGCTATTGGTTAAGGTGTATGACAAGGACCAGGTTGCTGCCTTAAAGCAAAACGATTACCAGATAGCACTTGCCAAACAAAACGAATATCGCAACAAAGTATTATTACAAAAAGAGGCAATAAGCCAGCAGGAGTATGATACATCTCTAACGGGCCTTAATACTTTAAAGGCGCAAAGCGATGTTTTAAAAGCACAAATATCTAAAACCGAAGTAAGGGCACCATTCTCTGGCACCATTGGTTTGCGTAATGTAAGCCCGGGCGGCTATTTATCGCCCAATACATCTATAGCAACGCTGGTAAATATCGACCCGGCAAAAGTTACTTTTTCTGTTCCTGAAAAATATTTGCAGCTGGTTAGCAAGGGCACCAAAGTTAGTTTTACTGTAACCAGCTCCGAGCAAAAATTTAAGGCGGCAGTTTATGCTATCGAGCCATCAATTGATGTTAACTCGCGTACCATAACGGTTAGGGCGAAGGCCGATAACCCTAAAGGTTTGCTTACTGCAGGTAGCTTTGCCAAGATAAACCTTGAGCTTGACCAAATACCTAAAACCATTATGGTACCTACAGAATGTGTAGTGCCCGATTTGAAAAGCAGCGTAGTATACGTATACCATAACGGAAAGGCAGTGGCCAAACCAGTAAAAACCGACTTGCGCACCGCCAGCAAAATACAAATAATAAGCGGTTTAAAACCTGGCGACAGTGTTGTAGTATCGGGTATTATGCAGATGCGCCCTAAAGTTCCGTTGAAAATAATTAAAGTAATTAAATAAGCAGCCTGGTATATGAGTTTATCCTCAGTTAGTATAAAAAGGCCCGTATTGGCTACAGTTATGTCTATCGTAATTGTGGTGTTCGGTGTTATAGGTTATAACTTTTTAGGTATCCGTGACTTTCCTTCGATCGATCCGCCAATTATATCTGTTAGCACCAGCTACTCGGGCGCGAACGCCGATGTAATCGAATCGCAAATTACCGAGCCGTTAGAGAAAGCTATCAACGGCGTGCCGGGTATCCGTAATATATCATCTTCCAGCTCGGTTGGGTCAAGTAATATCACGGTGGAGTTTGACCTTGATGCCGACCTGGAAACCGCGGCTAATGACGTACGTGATAAGGTAAGCCAGGCACAGCGCCAGTTACCACAGGATATTAACGCACCGCCCGTAGTTACCAAGGCCGATGCTAACGCCGATAATATTATCACGGTATCTATAACCAGTGATAAACGTAACATTATGCAGGTTAATGATTACGCCGAAAACGTGTTGCAGGAAGGCTTGCAAACCATACCCGGTGTAAGTGCTATTAACATACAGGGGCAACGCCAGTACGCTATGCGTTTATGGATAGATCCTGCAAAACTATCGGCCCTGGGCCTTGCCGCTACCGAGATTACCGACGCCCTTAACAGGGAAAACGTAGAGCTTCCCGCCGGTAAAATTGAGGGCAACAATACCGAGCTTATTATCAGGGCTATTGGTAAAATGAGTACCGAAAAAGAATTTAATGACCTGATTATCCGCGCAGACAGTAACCGGGTAATACGCTTACGCGATATTGGTTACGCCATTTTAGGTTCGGCTAATGAAGAAACTGCTTTTAAGGAATCGGGTGCGCTACAGGTGGCATTATCAATTGTGCCACAGCCGGGTGCCAATTATGTACAAATAGCTAAAGATTTTTATAAACGATTTGAGCAACTTAAAAAAGACCTTCCGCCTGATATCCATGTAAAGGTGCTAACTGATAATACCAAATTTATCAATCAGTCTATAACAGAGGTTGAGGAAACCTTAGGCATATCATTTATACTGGTTGTAATTATTATTTACCTGTTCTTCCGCGATTGGCTCATAGCTTTCCGCCCGCTGATAGATATACCGGTATCCCTGATAGGAGCTTTTTTCCTGATGTACATTTTCGGTTATTCAATTAACATATTAACGCTGCTGGGTATAGTACTGGCTACGGGCCTGGTGGTGGATGACGGTATAGTGGTGACGGAAAATATCTATAAGAAGGTAGAACAGGGCATGGCTATTCGTAAAGCAGCGTTCGAGGGTTCTGCGGAGATCTTATTCGCGGTAGTATCTACGTCTATAACACTGGCAGCGGTGTTTTTACCTATCATGTTTCTACAGGGCTTTACCGGTCGTTTGTTCCGCGAATTTGCGGTGGTCGTCGCGGGTTCGGTATTGATATCGGCTTTTGTATCGTTGTCATTAACACCGATGTTGAATGTTAAGCTGATTCGTAAAGATTCAAAAAAATCTAAATTCTACGAAAGAACTGAGCCGTTCTTCGTGAACATGACCAACTCATACACCGAATCATTGGTTAACTTTACGAAACATCGCTGGATAGCGATCGTGATATTAGTAGGATCGATAGGTATTATCTGGGGATTGAATGGCGCTATACCATCAGAGTTAGCCCCGCTTGATGATAAAAGCCAGCTGCGTTATAATGTAACCGGGGCAGAGGGGGCCGGGTACGAGTTCATGACCAGGAATATGGATGCTCTTTCTGATGTTATTGCCGACTCTATCCCCGAAGCAAATGTTAATATCGAGATAGTAGCTGCAGGCCGTGGCGGTAGTGGCGCGGTAAATAGTGGTTTTGGGCGTATAGGCTTGGTTCCACCCGGCGAACGTGTTCGTTCGCAACAGGACATAGCCGACTGGCTTACAAAAAAAGTAAGTCGTTTCCCTGATGTAAGGATCAATGTATCGCAAGAGCAAACAATAAGTGGCGGTGGTGGGCGCAGTTCGCAACCGGTGCAGTTTGTAGTGCAAAACCAGAATTTTGAAAAGTTACGCAAGGTACTGCCCGACTTTTTTGATAAGGTAAGCAAAAGTCCGGTTTTTGTAACACCAGATGTTGACCTGAAATTTACAAAGCCTGAGTTAAGGGTGATCACCGACAGAGAACGTGCACGCGATCTGGGTGTTTCTGTATCAGATATCGCCCAAACCCTGCAATTATATTACAGTGCCGGCCGGGTAGCTTACTTTTTATTAAACGGTAAACAATACCAGGTAGTGGCCCAGGTTGACAGGGCTAACCGCGACCAGCCGCTTGACTTAAAGACTATTTACGTGCGAAACGATAAAGGCAGGCTGATACAATTAGATAACGTGGTAAAAGTTGATGAAGATGCGACACCGCCATCAATTTATCACTTTAACCGTTTTAAATCGGCTACCTTCCAGGCCGGTTTATCCCCGGGCCATACCATAGGCGACGGTGTAGACGAGATGAACCGTATTGCTAAAGAAACCCTCGACGAAACGTTTAGCACTTCATTAAGCGGCGCATCCAGGGATTTTGCCGAGAGCGCATCCAATATTATGTTTGCGTTCATCTTCGCGCTATTGCTGATATACCTGGTACTTGCCGCACAGTTTGAGAGTTTTAAAGATCCGGTAATTGTAATGCTTACCGTGCCGTTGGCGGTAGCAGGGGCTTATTTATCACTTTGGTTGTTCAACCAGTCGTTAAACATCTTTAGCCAGATAGGTATTATTACCCTAGTGGGGCTGGTAACCAAAAACGGTATATTAATTGTTGAGTTTGCTAACCAGAAGATGGAACATGGTTTGAATAAATACGAAGCCGTTATTGAAGCTGCAACTGCCCGTTTACGCCCGATATTGATGACGAGCCTGGCTGTAGTATTAGGTTCTGTACCAATTGCATTGGCTTTGGGTGCGGGTGCAAAAAGTCGGGTATCATTAGGTATTGTTATTATTGGCGGGATGTTGTTTTCGCTGGTGTTGACATTATATGTTATCCCTACAATGTATATGCTTATTGCCTCAAAAACACGTAAGGACCCTGATGCTGAAGACCCTGATGAGACAGGTAAGAAAAAGAAGAAAGTAAAACTGATTGAAAACGAATAGGCAATGATGAAACTAAAAAAATTAGCTTGCTTGCTTTGTTGCTATATGGCAGTAATAGCCACAGTTAAGGCACAAACAGCCCCTTTGTTAACTTTAAGGGAGGCGGTTGAAATAGCTTTAAAGAACAACTACAATATTGTATTGGCTAAAAACAATAATGCCATAGCGCAAAATAATGTTACTATTGGCAACGCCGGGTTCTTACCTTCTGTTACAGGTAACCTTAGCCAAAATAACAGCCGCCAACATATCGTTCAAACAAAGTCAGACGGTACCAGTGTTACCATCCCAAGTGCAAAAAACAGCAGCTTAAGCTATGGCCCGGCACTTAACTGGACAATTTTTGACGGCTTTGCCATGTTTGCCAATTACGATCAGCTTAAACAGTTAAATGAGCTAAGTGCAGTTAGTACCCACGACACCGTTTTAAGCACTACCGGCGATGTAATACTAACTTATTATGATCTGATAAACCAGTACGAGCAGATGAAAGCACAATTGGGTGTAATGGCTATATCGCGCACGCAATTAAGATATGCTAATGATAAATTTAGCGTGGGCACGGTATCTAAGCTTGATGTGTTGAATGCACAGGTAAGCTTAAATACAGATACCGCTCAATATTTAAAGCTTCAACAACAGTTTGAAACTTCAAAAATAAAACTGAACCAATTAATGGTACGCGACCTGCAAACCGACTTTACCGTAGCCGATACTATTGTTGTAGATAACAACCTGCGTTTAGGCGACGTTATTAGCAGTGCGCAAACTCAAAACCCCACTATTATATCGGCACAAATTAATAAGCGTATTGCCGATATTAACTTAAAGCAGGTGCAGGCTACCCGCTATCCTACAGTTGGTGTTGGC
The DNA here is from genome assembly GCF_050433825.1 of Mucilaginibacter sp. UYCu711. NCBI lineage: Bacteria > Pseudomonadati > Bacteroidota > Sphingobacteriia > Sphingobacteriales > Sphingobacteriaceae > Mucilaginibacter > Mucilaginibacter sp. UYCu711. The sequence continues at coordinate 53,263 of NZ_JBNPWM010000011.1, forward strand.
GCAGGTTATACCTGGAGCCACAACAAAACCCCCGCCGGTTTTACCCAGGTGCAGGATGCCCGCGGATTAAACTATGGATTAACCGCATCGATCAATATTTTCGACGGATTTAACCAAACCCGCAAAGAACGTAATGCTAAAATACAGATAGACAACGCCGTAGTAGACGTAAAGCAGGCCCGTTTAAATGTTGAAGCACAGATAAGCAGCTTGTATGTAAGTTACCTGTCAGGCCTTGACCTGGTAAAGCTGGGGCAATCAAACGTAGCTATAGCCAAGCGTAACCTGGAGATATCATTAGACAAATATAAAATAGGAACCATCACACCTTTAGAGATCCGCGAAGCGCAACGAAACTACCTCGATGCACAATCCACTTTTTTTGCCGCCCAATACCAATCCAAAGTGGCCGAAATAACTTTAAAGCAAATAACTAATAACTTAAATATTCAATAATCAAATATTTAGTTATTTTTGATGGTACAAAAATGGCTGGATCTTACAAAACATGTTTACTTGTTGACGATAATTATATCGATAACTTTGTTACGCGCCGCATTTTGGAAAGTAGTAAATTTGCTGAGAACATAATTGTAACCGAATCGCCTACTGAAGCTATCGAGCAATTAGGCAAAGGCGAGATCAAACCCGACGTGATTTTCCTGGATATACGGATGCCGTTAATGAGTGGATTTGAGTTTTTGGATGCCTACGACAAATTAGCTATAGACAAAACCGGTATTAAGATCTTCCTGTTGTCCTCATCATTTGATCCTACTGATATTAAAAGATCGACAGACAATAAATACATTACCCACTTCATCCACAAGCCGCTTACCCATAAAATACTCGAAGAATTACCATGATCTTAGTTGCGGATAGCGGATCAACAAAAACAGATTGGTTACTTAAGCAACCGGGGAAGGACGCCACGGCGTTCAGAACCCCCGGGTTAAACCCCTACTTTTTATCAGAAAAAGAAATAGTTAAAATACTGCAGGACCAAGCCCCTGATTTGGTGGCTTTTGGTGCCGAGGTAAAAGAGGTTTATTTTTTTGGCGCAGGTTGCTCAAGCCCAGACCGGCATGAGATCGTATCGAACGCACTGAGCGTATTTTTTAGCAAAGCATACATAAGTGTTGACAGTGATCTGTTAGGTTCGGCATACGCCACCTGCGGGCACGAGAAGGGTTTGTGCTGCGTGTTAGGCACCGGCTCAAATATTTCTTTTTTTGATGGCGAGGAGATCCACTCGGGCAAACATGGGCTTGGCTTTATTTTAGGCGATGAAGGCTCGGGCACCTGGTTTGGCAAAGCGCTGATAACCGACTACCTGTACGGGTTAATGCCCGAAGAAATTCATAACCTCTTTAAAAATACTTACGAGTTAACAAAAGAAGAGGTTATACAGAACGTTTACCAGAAACCAAGCCCTAATTCATACCTGGCTTCGTTCGCGCGGTTTTTTAACATCATCCGTAAAACCGAATACGGCAGCGACCTTATAAATAAAGGATTGCAGGAGTTTATTGATACCAATATTAAATCATATCCCGAATACCATAACTTTAAAAGCCATTTTGTAGGGTCTATTGCCTTTGTTTTTGAGGAAGAGCTAAAAGCCCTTGCCAAAACGCAGGATATCCACATCGGCAAGATCATTAAGGCACCTATAAATGATCTGTTAGCGTTTATTTTGAGTAGGGAAGGAGGGAAGTAAATCATCCCTCTCTGTCATTTCGAAACGAGGTACGAGTGAGAAATCTTATACGCCTCGCATCATTCACTTACTTCAGTGTTTAAAAACTTCCACTCAGGATTAAAATCGTCAATTAACGCATCTTTCTTTTCGCGTCGCAATTTCTTTAACTGTTTTTCGCGTTCAATAGCGTACCCTATATGAGTATAATGTTCAAAATAAACTAAATTATAGCAATAGTATTTGCCGGCAAATGTTTTAGCGTCGCCCTTGTTTTCGGTATGCTCATGCAATCGCCTGATTAGGTCGTTGGTGACACCGATGTACAGAACTGTTTTTTCTGGGTTGGTTGTTATATATACATAAAAGTTATAGTTCCACATCCGTTCGCACGTTTAAGATTTCTCACTCGTACCTCGTTTCGAAATGACAGGTTTTTTAAGTTTTATTTTCACTCCCACAAACAATATACCCAGCACTGCAAAAAAACTACCGGCTTTAGGCAGGTAATCGCCGTATCGAACATAAAAGGTCAGGTCAGAATTTAGGTTGATGTCCTGTTTAAGTGCTGTTTTAACCCACCATTTACTTTGCTGCACAATATCGCCGCGCTGGTTAATAAAAGCCGAGATACCCGTATTAGCCGATCGGCAAACCCAACGGCGGGTTTCAATAGCACGCAATTTGGCATAATCCAAATGCTGGTCTTTACCCGACGTGTTTTCCCACCAGCCATCATTGGTTATAATGGCAATAAACTGCGCCCCGTTACGCACCGACCGTGCAACCCATTCGCCCCAGATAGACTCGTAACAGATAACAGGCGCAGCGCCAATGCCGCTTGCGGCATAAAGGTTGGTTGGTACATCCTGGCCGGTATAGTTGCCGGTAGCGCCGCCCAAATGCGCAAACACCGGTTTTAAAAACGAGAGAGCATGCTCAAACGGCAGGGACTCGGCACCAGGTACCAGTTTCGATTTATGGTAAAACTGTACCTGTGCAGAGTTTTCGATATTTAATGCAGTACTATAACGATCCATAAACTGACCGTCGGGTAACAGGGTGGCAGTTTTTGGTGGGTTGGTACTGTACAGCTTATAAGTTTCCGCCCCGGTTATCAAATTACCATTTTTGTACTTGCTTAAAAAATGCTGCGCCTGCATAAAATAATTGTTGGTGCGGATATGATCCTCATCCATAACATCAGTGATGGCAGTTTCGGGCCAGATAAAAAACTCGGTATTAACCTGCCCTACAGAGTCGCATAGTTTAGTTAAAATAGCTATTTGCTGTGCCGTAGGGATATCGCCGTTTTTGGCATACGGGTCAATATTAGGCTGCGCAACCACAATGTTGGATGGATTTACCTGTTCCTCATAATGCGTATACTGGTATAATGAAAACCCTAACGGCAATGCCAAAACAGCAATTAGTGCGACAATTAATTTTTGCCTTACCGCCTTAGTCTGCGCCTCGCGTAAGCCTATATAAACTAAAAACACAAGGATATTGATGGCCCAGATCCAGATGGTGCCGCCATATACGCCGGTATATTCATACCATTGTACCCATTGGTGCATGGTGGCAAAGCCATTACCCAATGTCATCCACGGGAAGTTGAGGTCCCAGCTTTGGTGCAGGTATTCATAACCTATCCAGAAACAAACCAATCCCACTAACGCAAGTGTACGATTGGTTGCTAACCGCAGCCGGTAATACAGCCAGCATGCCGTTGCCATTAGTAACGGACCCAATGCATAAGGTATCAGCGTAACAGGTACAGCCACCACCTCGCCAATCATTTTCAAAGCATTATACACCCAATATATGCTCAGGGTATTCCAAACAAAAAAGCCCAGGAAAGTAGTGTTAAATATCAGCTTGCCTTTTTTGGTCGAGGTTGAGTTGATAATGTTTTCCATCGCTACCAGCATAGGCACCAAACCAAAAAACAAAAACACGGTGGTGTAGTGCATAGGCGGCCAGGCTAACCAAAGTAATAAGCCGGAAAATAGGGATAGGAGGATGTTTCTTTTCATTATAAATATATAATTACCTTTTTGTCATTGCGAGTGAGGAACGAACGCGGCAATCGCGAACTGTGCATGTACCACGCTTTTCTACTTGCGATTGCCCCGCTTCGCTCGCAATGACATACTTTTATTTGAATGTTGTTGTCGGGTTACCAAACATTTCCGCATTAAACGCCTGCGAGTTTCCTTTTGGGATAGTCAGCGCTTTCCAGTCTGATGCCGCCATCTTACCAATAAAAACTATCTGCCCGACATGGTAAGGGTAATGCGCCAGCTGCCGGTTTATGGCATCAACAACGCTATGCGGTTCGTTACGGATATAAATGGTTTTATCCCAATCTTCGGGTTTTAACGTGTCAAGCGCGTCGAACACGCATTGCCAGCCGGCGTTCCATTTCTCCATTAAATCTTCTTTGGTGTTAATCACACTTTCAAATTCAAGGTCGCGGTTGCGCCATTCTTTCTCGCCGTCGCTGGTTAAAAAATTGGTCCAGCGGCTAAGCATATTACCCCAAAGGTGTTGCACAATTATAGCTATGCTGTTGCTTTCGGCATTATAAACCCAAAAAAGATCCTCATCTTTTAACTGGGCCATGGTTTTTTCGCCAACTGATTTATAATACTGAAGCTGTTTTTTAACACTGTTTAGGTAAGTATCCATCATAATTTAAATTGAGTAAAATCATCATATATAGTTAATCCTCCTCCTCGTCATCACCGTACTTCTTTTTCTTTTTATCGTTTTCGGCGGGCAAAGCTCCCGCTACACAGATCACAAACTCGCCTTTCGCGGGATGTGTTTCGTAATAGGTTTTAACTTCGGTCACCGTACCGCGCACAGTTTCCTCAAACATTTTGGTCAGCTCGCGCGATACGGAGATCTGTCTGTCTGCACCCCAATGGGTAGCCATCTCGTCAAGCGTTTTTAACAAACGGTGCGGCGACTCATAAAGTATAATGGTGCGCTCTTCTTCAGCCAAAAACTTATAGCGTGTTTGGCGCCCTTTTTTCAAGGGCAAAAAGCCTTCAAAACAAAACTTATCGGTAGGGAAACCCGAGTTAACCAACGCCGGCACAAAGGCCGTGGCGCCGGGCAGGCATTCAATAGCTATGTTAAACTTCAAAGCCTCGCGCACCAGGAAAAACCCCGGGTCGGATATGGCAGGCGTACCCGCGTCTGATATCAAGGCGATGTTTTGTCCCTGCAACAAAAACTTAATGATCTCATTAGAGCTTTGATGCTCGTTATGCTGATGGTGCGCGAAAACCTTTTTCTGGATATCGAAATATTTCAGCAAAGGTGCCGAGGTGCGGGTATCTTCGGCCAGTATCAAATCGGCCTCTTTTAAAACGCGTATGGCCCTGAAGGTCATATCTTCCAGATTGCCTATGGGTGTGGGTACAAGGTATAGTTTGCCGGGCATTGTGCTGTGAGTTTAGAGTGCTGAGTTGTGAGTAGCTATTTCAGGTTATTATGAATGATAAAAAACTCATAACTCACTACACATAACTCATAACTCATTATATCTTTGTCTAAAATTAAAAATATGCTGCAAGTTAGTTATATCCGCGATAACAGGGAACAGGTTTTAGAACGTTTAGCTGTAAAAAATTTTAAACAGGCTGGTTTGGTCGACGAAATTATCCGGATGGATGATTCGCGTCGACAAACACAGGTAAAATTGGATAACACTTCCGCAGAAGCAAATGCAGCCGCAAAACAAATAGGCGAACTGATGCGCAACGGCAAAAAGGACGAAGCCGAAGCCGTTAAAGCAAAAACCGGCGTTTGGAAAGAAGATATAAAGAAATATAACGAAGAGCTGGCTGCGATAGAAGATAATCTTTATCAAAAGCTGGTATTGTTACCTAACCTGCCGCATTCATCAGTACCCAAAGGCTTAACGCCCGAGGAAAACGAGGTGGTGTTGGAGAATGGCGCTATACCCCAGCTACCCGCCAACGCTTTACCGCACTGGGAGCTGGCCGCAAAATATAAACTGATAGACTTTGAACTGGGTGTTAAAATAACCGGCGCTGGTTTCCCGGTTTATACCAATAAGGGTGCAAAACTGCAACGCGCGCTCATCAACTTTTTTATTGACGAAGCCGAGAAAGCGGGCTATAAAGAAGTAAGCGTACCGCTGATGGTTAACGAAGCATCGGGCTTTGGTACCGGGCAGTTGCCTGATAAGGAAGGGCAGATGTACTTTGTTAACGAAGACAATATGTACCTGATCCCGACTGCCGAAGTGCCTATTACCAACCTATACCGCGATGTGATTTTAAAGGCTGATGAGCTTCCGGTACAAAATTGCGGGCATACGCCTTGCTTCCGCCGCGAAGCGGGCTCATACGGCGCGCATGTGCGTGGGTTAAACCGTTTGCACCAGTTTGATAAGGTAGAGGTAGTACAGGTAGTAAACCCCGAAACATCATACGATGTATTGGAGCAAATGAGCCTGCATGTACAGGGGCTGTTACAAAAATTAGGTTTGCCTTACCGTGTATTGCGCCTTTGTGGTGGCGACATGGGTTTTGCATCAGCCTTAACTTATGATATGGAAACCTGGAGCGCTGCGCAGCAACGCTGGCTGGAGGTATCGTCGGTATCAAACTTCGAAACTTTTCAGAGTAACCGCTTAAAATTACGTTTCCGTAATGCCGAAGGTAAAACACAACTGGCACATACTTTAAATGGCAGCGCATTGGCTTTGCCGCGTATTGTTGCAACGCTGTTAGAAAATAACCAGACGGATAAGGGCATTAAAATACCCGAGGCATTAGTGCCTTATACAAAATTTGAGTGGATCGACTAATTAGCTCGCGTCGGCAAGTTTGGTAGCTACTGCACTATCCAGTAAATAACTTAGCACTTTTGTAGCGGCACTTGTTTTGGCCTGCTTAGCGGTTTCGGGATAGATAAAATGCTGCACACCTAATACGGTTAAAAGTCCGTCTACTTTAGTATGGGGGCGCGATTTATAACAATAGATCTTCAGCTTGCTGTAAAATGGGTTGGAACTTAAACGGCGCAGGATCTTTTCTGTATCGTCGCCCAGGAAATCATAGTCGAGAATTATACCGGTGGGTTGTAGCTCATGTATAGCCGGGAATATACGGCGTGCATCATCAATATGTACGCTGGTCTTCCTGGCGGGGATTACAATACTGGTTGCATTTTGTGTAACTACAAGTAACGGCTTGGGTTGAGTTTGCATCATCAGTTTAATTGTGATATTTGCTTTATACGACAATTAAAATCAAATTGTTACATGCTTATTGCAGCTTGGCTTATTGCGGTATTTCAAATAAATTATATTTGTGTCTGATAAAGTAAATTCAACTATGGAAACCATTACCTGGAACGATTTTGAAAAAGTAGAATTAAGGGTAGGGACCATACTTGAGGCAACTGATTTCCCCGAAGCGCGTAAGCCTGCCTACAAAGTAAAAGTTGACTTTGGCGGGTTCGGGGTCAGGTGGTCCAGCGCCCAGATCACCAGGCATTATACGAAAGAAGAATTAGTTGGGAGGCAAATTGTAGGGGTGGTGAACTTTCCTAAAAAGCAAATTGCCAATTTTATGTCGGAATTTTTGGTGACCGGCTTTGCCGACGAGAACGGCGATATCGTTTTAACAGCAATTGATAAGGTGGTGCCTAACGGAAGTAAATTGGTTTAAGCCCCTCCCAAATCCTCCCCGGTAGGGAGGACTTAAAATGGCTCAAAAAAAATAATATGAGTTTGAAAAAATTAAATAAAAATGTCTCCCCTTCCGGGGGAGATTTAGAGGGGGCTAAATGAGATACGTAACTTTTGGCGATGAACCCGCCTTATCGCCCGACGATTTTTTCATGAACGAGGCGCTCAAGGAAGCTAAACTGGCTTTGGCCGAAGATGAGATCCCTATTGGTGCTATAGTTACCTGCCAGGGCAAGATCATTGGCCGCGGGCATAATTTAACCGAACGGTTAAATGATGTATCGGCCCATGCCGAAATGCAGGCGCTAACCGCTGCTGCCAATTTTATGGGCGGTAAATATTTAAAGGACTGCACACTGTACGTAACCTTAGAGCCTTGTGTAATGTGCGCCGGTGCAAGCTACTGGTTCCAGATAGGTAAGATTGTTTTTGGGGCTTATGATACCCGGCTGGGCTTTGGCAGATTGAATCAAAAGATAACCCACCCTAAAACCATTATCACCGGCGGCATCCGCGAAAATGAATGTTCGGAACTGGTGCGGAACTTTTTTAAGAGCAAGAGATAAAACATTTTATCCTATATAAATCTTTAGTGTAAATGTTCACAGAAGAAATTAAAGAAGCCACTTTAGCCAACCACCAGCAAACCGAAAAGATATTAGTAGGTAAAATGAAAAGCATGCGTTCTGTGCAGGATTACGTTAACATACTCTCGTCTTTTTACGGATACTTCGGCGGGCTTGAACAACAGATAACGCGCTACATCAACCAATCAAACCTGGCCGATTATGAGGATCGCCGTAAAAGCGAAGCGTTGGCCGATGATATAAAAGCTTTGGGTGGCACTGTCCCGCAAACAGCTACCAATAACGAGTTGCCGGAAATAGATAACTATCTCCAGGCTTTTGGCGCTTTATATGTAATTGAAGGATCCACCCTTGGCGGGCAGATCATCAGTAAAATGGTGCAACAGCATTTGCCTCTGCCTGAAGGTAAAGGGTTATCATTTTTCAATGGCTATGGCGATGATATGTACCAGAGGTGGGGCGTCTTTAAAGAGCTGCTGAATAAAGTCGCAAATACCCCTGCAGACCAACAGATAATCATTGCCGCCGCAAATGACACCTTCGCAAAATTTAAAACCTGGCTGGAAAAATAGCCCGCTATTTTTTAAAGGATACAAAAAACGTCGAGCCTTCGCCAGGTTTACTATCTACCCAGATCTTGCCGTTGTGTTTTTCTACAATGCGTTTAACTATGGCCAGGCCAACGCCGGTGCCTTCAATGTGCTGCACGTTGTCCATTCGTTTAAATAGCTCAAATACGTACGGTAGCTGTTTAATGTCTATACCTACACCGTTATCCTTAATAGTATAAGTTATTTCCGACTCATTATCTATCGCGTCTATAACTACCTCGGGCCGGCCGGATGGTAAACTATATTTAACCGCATTACTCAAAAGGTTGGCAAATACCTGCGATACCATAGTCGGGTCGCCCTGCACTGCAGGCGTGTTTTTAATAGTGATTTTTGCGTGATCGGCGTTGAAGGCTATTTTAAGATCTTTAATATGATCGTCAAGTATGCCGGCAACTTCAACCTTAATAGGTTTTAGCTCAATCCGGCCAATGCGCGAGTATTCCAGCACCTCGTTTATCATTAAATTCATGCGGTTAACCCTATTGTCAATTTTCGACAAAACTTCTTGCGCCCGTGGGTGAATGTCAGGGTCGCGCGCCAATACTTGCGCATATCCTTTTATGGTTGACAACGGGTTTTTAAGATCGTGTGATATGGTATAGCTAAAAGTATCCAGCTCTTCATAGGCCTGCTTTAAACGCTCGTTAAGCGTACGTATAGCACCGGCCTTCTGATTTATGGCATAACTAACTTCAGTGCGTAAACGGGTAACAGATTTAATCTCTTCATCGCCCCAGGGTTCTGATTTGCCCGACACTTCCTGTGACCAAGCATCAAACGAGTGGCGGGGAGATATTTTTAATGACCCATCAGCCGCCGTTTCTACCGGCTTGTCAGGGTTTCCTGCCCAGGTTACAACCCCCAACCGCTCAGGTTTAAACCAGATGATATACTCTGATAACTCTGCAGATAGTGTTAAAACCAAAATTCCGCTGGCTGCCTTTTTAAAGGCATCTGCCCCGGGGAATATATAGGGTAGTTCATTGGTATAATAAAAAGTGTCTGTAACGTTAGCTTTAATCCAATTTATTAGTAATAACAGCTGCTCATCATTAGGCGTTTTGCCTAATTTAATAACATTGTTCTCATAAATCAAAGCAGCCCCGGTGGCATTGGTAGCATGCATTACATTAACATCATTAAGCGTTAAAGCATCTTCAATGCTGTTGTTTTTAAGCATGTTCCTGGAAAGCACGTTTACATTGGCGGTAAATTTATCCTGTAAATGCTGGTTGGCCTCATCCTGCCTGAACTCTAATGCCGACGACAAGATCTGCCCGATCAGCTTTGCCGAATCGCGCGCCCTGTAATCAATAAACCGCGGCGAATAATTATGACAGGCTACTAGTCCCCAAAGCTCTTTTTTGTAAATCAGCGAGATACTAAAGCTGGAATTGACCCCCATATTTATTAAATACTGGATATGCATTGGCGATACCGCGCGTAACTGCGAGTGAGTCAGATCAAGCGGGCCATCGCCGCTTAACTGTTTGGTGGTGATAATTTTTGCAGGTGTGGTATGTACGTTTGCTATCAACCTGGTAAGGTTAAGCTTATAAAGTTCGCGTGCCTGTTTGGGGATATCAGATGCCGGGTAGTGCAGGCCCAACCATGGTTCAAGGTCGTCATCTTTTGCTTCTGCAATAACTTCGCCATGGCGGTCATCCGCGAAGCGGTAGATCATCACCCTATCATACCCGATAATATTTTTTACCTGTAAGGCGGTATTATTTAAAAGGTTGTTCAAGTCCTTATCGGCCAGCATTTCTGATATCGAGCGGGCTATCATGCGCTGCAAATCGTTTTTAAGATCAGACGTTACAGGCTCAAACTCCAGTAAATAAAACGGGCCGGATACGTTAATAATCAAATAAAACGGCGTGCCCTGTATGTCTGTGCTAAACGGGTTGGTTTGATCAAAACTTTTATTGCTGCGGCCAAAGCTTATCAGCTGGTTAATAAAATCAGGCGGCTCGTTGGCGCCAATCAGCGATTCAATATCGTGTATGGGCCGGCCCAATAAGTTAGGGGGCAGACCGGGCAAAAATTCGGTGATGTTTTCACTGTGAAATTTAATGATACAGGCAGAATCAATAGCTATCAAAAATCCGTGCGATTGTATTTGCCCTGGAATATGTATTGGTTCGGTGTCGCAATTGTTAAGGTCAATAATATTTGTCATTCTTGTAGAGGTGGGTGTGGTTGCTCTATTTTTTTTTGTTCTAAATTAATAATTTAATTATAATTAAATATTAACTATGATATAAATTAAAAATTGTGTAGTAATCGGCTGCTTAGTTAAACGTATCGATTTTTTTACAACCAAACACACCTATAATAGTTTTCATGAATTTTGCCGCAGCATGTTAATAGGCATAACTATAAAAAACATGACATTATTTTAGAACAAAAAACCATATTAGCGTATTATATTTGTTCCACAACAATTTAAAACTTTAAAATAGCAATTATGGCATTCACACTACCGGCGTTATCTTATGCTACTGATGCATTAGAACCGCACATTGATAAATTGACCATGGAGATCCACCATGGCAAACACCACAATGCTTACGTTACCAACCTAAACAAAGCGTTAGAAGGTAAGCCAGAGGCTGATGGTAATATTGATGACATCATTAAAAACATCTCAAAATTCCCACCTGCTGTGCGCAACAACGGTGGCGGCCATTATAACCACACTTTGTTCTGGACGTTGCTTTCGCCAAGCGGCGGCGGCGAACCAACAGGCGCTTTGGCCGATGCTATAAAAAGCACTTTCGGTTCATTCGGCGAGTTTAAAACTAAGGTATCTGACGCGGGTGCTACCCGTTTCGGATCAGGCTGGGCTTGGTTAATTGTTACTGCCGATAAAAAACTGGCTGTAACTTCAACCCCTAACCAGGACAACCCATTAATGGATATTGCCGAAGTAAAAGGCACGCCAATTTTAGGTATTGATGTTTGGGAGCATGCTTACTACTTAAAATATCAAAACCGCCGCCCTGATTATCTGGCGGCTATCTGGAACGTTATCAACTGGGCACATGTGTCTGAGTTGTACGCGAAAGCAATAGCATAATTTTTAATACTGCGGAATGCGGAAGGTTGAATGCTGAATGATAACAATTCGCATTTGAACTTCCGCATTTTGCATTTAATTACATCCCCATGAAAGCTATCGTACTTGAAAGTGCCGAAAATCCTATCGTATATAAAGAAGTTAATAAACCGGTGCTGCAAGCCGGCGAAGTTTTGGTACAGGTAAAAGCCGCAGCCCTAAACCGCCGCGACTACTGGATAACTGTAGGCAAATACGGCGGTATTAAATACCCAACCATCTTAGGGTCTGACGGTGCGGGTATTGTAGCGGAAGTTGGTGAGGGTGTAGACGCCGGCCTGGCAGGCAAGGAAGTTATCATTAACCCAAGCCATGATTACGGTGCAAGCGACGAGTTCCAGGGTAAGGATTTTAAGATATTGGGTTTACCCGAAGACGGCACCTTTGCAGAATACGTAAAAGTTAAAGCCGAATACCTGTATCCTAAACCGGCGCATTTAAGCTGGGAACAGGCTGCCGCCATCCCGCTTGCGGGATTAACCGCTTACCGTGCCTTGTTTACCAAGGGCCATGCAAAAGCAGGCGACAAAGTTTTAATAATTGGCGCGGGCAGTGGCACCGGGACGTTTTTAATACAGTGGGCCGTTGCGGCAGGTTGCGAAGTTTATACCACCTCAGGCTCGGCAGAGAAAATAGCGCTGACCAAAGAATTAGGTGCTATAGCTGGTGTAAACTATAAAGATGAAGATTGGGATACGCAATTGCAGCAGTTAGCCGGAGGTTTTGACGTAGTGATAGACAGTGCCTTAGGCGAAGGCTTTGCCAAAATACCCGATATATGTAAACCGGGCGCGCATATTGTGACTTTTGGCGGCACCGCCGGCGATTTTCCGGCTTTTAATGCCCGCAGATTTTTTTACAAGCAATTAACGCTGTCGGGTTCCATGATGGGGACCGTTGCCGAATTTGAGGCCATGCTGAACATTGTCGACAAGTACCGGATCGTACCTGTTATCGACGAGGTTTTCCCTTTAGCCGATGCTAAAACGGCTATTGCCCGGATGGAAAGATCGGCACAGTTTGGTAAAATAGTGCTTAAGATATCGTAAGCCAATGCTTCAGTTAAAGGTTGAGGCTATAAAATGGGAGACCGCCGATACGGCCACGTTTTACTTTACCGAAGTATCGGGCAAAAAGGTAAAATATGTAGCCGGCCAGTTTGTTACGCTGGTGTTTACGCATCATGACGAGGAGATTCGCCGGTCGTACTCGCTCAGCTCATCACCCGATGAAGAATTGTTAGCTATAACTGTAAAGCGTATTGCCAACGGCGAGATCTCGCGCTTTATGCTCACCAAAGTAAAGCCCGGCGATATCATTAACGCCGTTGAGCCGGCGGGAAGGTTTACGATCAGTGATTTCCTGGATCAAAAAGACATCATCCTGTTTGCTGCAGGCAGCGGCGTAGTACCCATGTTTTCGCAGTTAAAGTATATCCTTAGTCGTGACGGCAAAAGCTACATCACGCTTATTTATAGTAGTAATGACCAATCGGCTGTTTTATTTGCTGATGAGCTGGATAAACTGCAAAGCCAACACCCTTGCAGGTTAAAGATCATTCACCTGTTAAGCAGCGAGGGTAAACGCTTAAACAACATCACTGTAGAACAACTGGTTAAGCAAAACATTCATTTTGATTTAAGCAAAGCTGAATTTTATCTGTGCGGACCATTTGTTTATATGCGCATGGTGCGGCTTACGCTGCTTTATATGGGTTTGGAGCGGCACCAGATCCGTAAAGAGAACTTTGTTTTAGATACCGTGCCGGTAAAGGCAGGCTACATCAATTACCCGCCCCAACGCATCAAAATAAAATTTAATAACGAGTTGCATGACCTGATGGTGGGCGAGAACCAAACCATCCTGCAGGCCGCGCTGCAAAACAATATCCCACTGCCTTATAGTTGCCGTGCCGGTATCTGCTCTGCCTGTACTGCTCAATGTGTTAGCGGTAAAGTAGCTATGTCTGTTAATGATGTGCTGACAGATCTTGATCTCTCGCACGGGTTGATACTTACCTGTACCGGGCATGCGGTTAGTGATGATGTGGTGATTGAGTTTATATAGATACCGCTTTTATCATTGCGTGCGAAGCGTGGCAATCTCACGCTTTCTTGCTCATCACGATGTTGTATCCCTGGAGGCCGGCATCCGCCCGCTCAATCGCCGCGGGTTGGCTGTTACTTTGTCTTGATACAAAGTAACCAAAGATCAAGCCAGCAAAGAGGCTTCTTTGCGCTCAGGGCCTTTGCCCGGCAGTCCAGGTAAAACCTCGCGCCGCGCCGCTTTTGCCCCAGCTATCGCACCCACAACCCCACGCTTCAGCAAAATCTGCGAATGCCCGTGCCACCGCACAACCCACCATTGTTTTACCTTCCCTCACCCGAAGCTTTTTTGCTGACACTTGCACAACACCAACATCCTGCTAACATTGGAGATTACCTAAACGGTGCTTAAAACAAGAGTATTCTCATCATATAACTAAAGCCGTCAGACGGGCAGCTTCGGGCGAAAGCAGATAAAACAAGTAGGGCAGTGCGGCTGCAAAGGCATTGGTAATTTTGCCTGAAGCGGTAGCCTTGTGCGACACCTGGCGGCAAAAGGACCCGGCCTTAGGTTTTATCTGATTTGCAGCGCAGTGGCCTGTGCGGCAAAGAAGCATCCCATCTGACTTGATTTTTTGTTACTTTTTGATCAAGCAAAAAGTAAAAGGCCTCCGCGGCCATAGCGGGGCAAGCCATGCGCGTAGGGCCTAAGCATGCCCTGAATCAGTTAATCAAATCAAAAACCTTCTGCATATACATCGCTTCGTCCATTGCATCCTTCAAATCCTCCCATTCGGCTAAAGTAAAGGTGAAGTTGATGTGGTCGACAGGTGTTTTCAATACCGCGCGATCCATACGGTCGGGGAAGGGGTGCGAGCGTTCGTCGAAATCAAGGTCGGCAATAAACTGCCGGTAATCCGCAAACTGCTGGGGCGTAAAATTAAGCAGCAGGTTATTTTGCCATATGTTTATTGTTTTGCATTGCAGGCACTGGCTTACCATGGTAACCCCCCGCTGACTTAAAGTTTTTGCTTCGCACATATCGATCTGAAATTAGTGCCTGAAAAACCTGCAATGCCAGAACAGAACATCGCAGGAATTCAGGACTTTAATAATTATTAGCAGCCCCCTCTAAATCTCCCCCGGTAGGGGAGACTTTTGATTGCCTCTTAAAGCCCACCCTACCGGGGGACAGTTGGTTGGGGCTTTTCTTACCCTTTTTATTCCGTTTCCCCAACCAAATTATAAACCCGGTAATCGGTAAGCTGGCGCAAATTAAACTGGCTAAAAAAGCGATGATCTTGCCGGTTAGCCCCAATATCTGCCCAACATGGATATCATAATTCATGTTGTTCATTTTTAAGCCGGCGCTTTTGTCTTTATGGACTACCGTTTTAAGCGGCGTGCCGCTAAACTGGTCGAACTCATACAAATCGCTTTTATAATAATGCATGGATTGATAGTAAGCGTTCAGATAAATTGTATTAGCGGCTTTGGCATCATCACTATACAAAGTAAACATTTGCGCCTGCGGCGATTTTGCTTTCACATATAAAAAAGCCTTGTCCCAGGCGTTAACAGGAGTAGTTGGTTTATGCAACGAATCTGACACCGGTATAGCCGCTTCCTTAGTGTAAGTTTTACCAAGATTAGCGGTGAACTTAATACCATCAGAAACCGGTTGAAAAGCTATGGCTAAACCGGATATCGCCAAAATTATAGCGATGCTGGCGGCATAAAAACCTAATACGTTATGCAGGTCATAATTTACCCGGCGCCAGCGGCCGCCCCATTTAATGGTGAAGCTGCGCTTGCGGTCGCTTTTGCGTTTGGGCCACCAAAGGATGATACCCGTTATCATCATCACCACAAATATCACTACACTCCAGCCTACTATTTGCCCGCCAACTGCCGGGGGTAATAACAGGTAAAGGTGAATATATTCGACCACTATAAAGAAGTTTCGCTGTGGGTTTTCAGTAGCCAGCGCCCGGCCCGTGTATGGGTTAATATATACAACACGTTCGCCATCTTTAGGCAGGTCTGTATATACGGCAGCAGGCCTGTCTTCGCCATAATAGGCTATAAAGTCCGGCTTGCCGGTGGGGTATTGTTGTTGGGCGATCTGTTTTAACCGCGATGGCAGGATGTAAGGTTTGTTTTGCACCTCAACTTTACGGTAGCTATGTATAGCGTCCTGGATCTCATCCTGGAAAACAAACAGGCAACCGGTGATACTCACAATAACCACCACAAGCCCGGATGTAAATCCGAGCCAGCGATGTATAAATAATAATGTTTTTTTAAATGGCGTCATTCACTAAAATCTATAGCCTACGCTTAAGCGGAAGTTGGTAGGCGCCTCGGCCTGCCAGTTATAAACCGTGCTGCCGGTTGGGCTTAAATAATCTTCGTGCCCGCCCGATATCAGGTAATTGTTAAGCAGGTTATTTACATTAAGCGCCAGGCTAAATTTTTGGACCTGGTAGGATGCGCCAGCATCTAAACGGAAATAATTTGGCATATCTGATTTACTGGTACCGGCCAAACTCCACGGGCGGCGGTCAAACTGCCATACATAGCCTAACGAAAGGCCTAAACCCTGCAGGCCACCCTCCTGTAAACGGTAAGTTAACCACGCGTTTGATACATACTTGGCAAATCCCGGCACAGCTGTGCCTACATTGGCCGGATCAGTATCTTTTGAAATTGCCGAACTGGTGTAAGCATAGTTAAACATTAAATTAAGCGCCGTTGTAATTTGTCCGCGGGCATCAAACTCAATACCCTGGGTTTTGGTCTGGCCCAGTTGTATTACATAGCTTGCAGCCGGGTCGCCGTGCTTGTCAGGATCCGCTGTTAACTGGTTGTTTTTAAGGATGCGGTAAACTGATAAAGTAGTGTTCCATTTGCCACCAAACCAATCGCGTTTTGCGCCTAACTCGAAGTTATTACCTGTAACCGGTTTAACTTTGCCGCCGCCAAAGATGTTACCATTTTGCGGCAGGAAAGCCTGGTCATACACACCGTAAAAAGAGGTAGCGTCGTTTAACGAATAGCTTATACCTAACCTTGGTGTAACCTGCCTGCTTTCTGTATCGCCCGAATAAGGGTCGGTAGTTATCGCATGGGTGAAACGGCCCGCAATGGTAAAACGTAATTGCTGGTTAAAAAAGCCCAGCTCATCCTGTAAGTAAACCGATTGATATTTTTCTGTTGATACGGTGCCTTTACCGCGCTCGCTCAACGGGGTTTCCCTGTCAAACACAGGCAAAGTTACCGCTTTGTTATCCGGGTGATAGATGTTAAAAGGCGTAACCGGGTCTAATGATCCCGACTGGTTATAATCGGCAATGTAGTATTTGTCGCCAATATCAACACCACCCAGTAGGCGATGGATCACCGCGCCGGTAGTAACCTCGCCGTTAACAAAGGCCTGGCCAAGTTTATTACGGTTTATAGCATCCCATAAGCCAAGGTTACGGTCCACATCGCCATTATCTTTAATGCTGTTTATCCAGTAGCTGTAGCCAATTTGTTTATAGTTAAAATACGCTCCCTGCGCGGTAACTTTCCATTTATCGCTAAACTTATGCTCGAAGGTTAAGTAAGCGCTATGGTCATTAATTTTCGAGTCGGGGCTGTTTGCCGGCGCATTAGTGAACTCGCGCGGCAGATCATTATAACCTTTGGTCGAGAATAGATACCCGGTACCAAAAGCGTTCATTTTTTGGTACTGGTAAGAGTACTCGGCCGTAAGCGTGTTTTTGTCATCAAATTTATAACGTAAAACGGGTGCAACGCCAATCCGGTCGGTAAAATCGTAAGGGCGAAACGATTTTGACGACTGCCCCACTAAATTTAAGCGGTACTGTAATTTACCATTGCCGGTAAGCACACCGTCCAAATCCGCGGTGCCACGGTAAGTGTTAAAGCTGCCGGCTGTAAAATCAAACGACTGCCGGGTTACACCGGTAGGCTTTTTGGTGACGATGTTATAAAAACCCGATGGATTACCGTTGGCCAGCATAAAACCTGCCGGGCCCTTTACAAATTCAATCCGGTCAACAAACGACATATCTTCGTTCAGCGGCCCCCAGCTTGCCTCAATGTTCATACCGTTACGGAAACCGACTATCCTGTCGCCACGGCCGTATATCAGCGCGTAGTTGCCCCAGTGTTCCTGCGGTACCAGGCCACTTACGTTGCGCGCCGCGCCCTCCAGCATGTTAAAGATCTGCTGATCTTTAAGCTGATCGCTGCTAACCACCTGGATGTTTTGCGGTACCTGCAACAAAGGCTCGCCCAAACGTAAGCTGGGCGACGGGTTATCTATTTTATATCTTTTGCGCCTGTCGGTTACCGATACCTCATTTAACTGGTTGGCGCTTTCCCGCAGGCTGAAATCAACCACGGTTGTACTGCCGGCAGTTACAGTAATTTCTTTTTCTTCTGCCGTTAAGCCAACGGCCGACACTTTAATAGTATAAGTGCCGGGTTTTATCCGGGTAAACTGGAAACGGCCATCGGCATCGGTAATGGCGCCAATGCTGCTGTTTTTTAGGCCGACGCTTACAGATTCGGCAGGTTTGCCGTCTGATGTGTTTATGGTTCCTTTTAGCGTAGCAAAGCGTTGTGCAAACGCGCCGGTAACACTTAAAAGAAAAATTGATAGGTAAAGTAGGGTTTTGTTCATCACTATTGCTATTTAGACTAATTATAAATAAGTTGCAAAAGTATAACCAGAAGCAGGCGATGCCAATACCCCCGAGGGGGTATTAACTATAAATTGAGGTAAAATACCCCCTTGGGGGTAGGTGGGGAGAATGGGAGTAAT
This sequence comes from Mucilaginibacter sp. UYCu711, assembly GCF_050433825.1. Lineage (NCBI taxonomy): Bacteria > Pseudomonadati > Bacteroidota > Sphingobacteriia > Sphingobacteriales > Sphingobacteriaceae > Mucilaginibacter > Mucilaginibacter sp. UYCu711. The sequence continues at coordinate 71,903 of NZ_JBNPWM010000011.1, forward strand.
AGTAACAATCGGGATATGGGCGTTGCCTGCGGCCCGGGCCATCCGCTTATACGGCTACAGGCATTAGGCTCGGCTTACGCTTTTGGCCGCGCCTGGCCGGTCCAAAGGACTCCTTCGGAGTATCCGCTTCTGTCCCTAACGCGGCCACTTCACAACCACGTCATCGCGAACGAGGTACGAGTGTAGCGATCTCTACACGCCAGGTTAACGTGCGACCTGTCGCGCAGAGATAGCCACGCTACGCTCGCTATGACGTGTTAGGGGTTTTCGGCACCTGCCTTTGTTGTGTGTTGTCTTTAAAGGCACAAGTAGCCTTTACGCGCAACCCGCCCGACATACTTGCGCCAGCATGGGAGTGGTTAGTAGCGATAAAAGGATTGTGAGGGAGCATAGGGTTGATGTCAAAAGCACCTGTTTTGCTCCTCGGAAACCACTGCGTTTCGAAATAATAAAATTTGGATGAAGTGATGCCAGCATACTTTCTTTGTAGTTGGCACCTATCTTTAAGAAGAGGTTGTTTTCCAGGATCACGTAATCGCCGTCAACCGAGTGGATCTTTGACTCGTTGATAAGATATGATTTGTGAATGCGCAAAAATGAAGTGTTCGATAACTTCTGCTCCAACTCCTTCATGGTTAAGTAAGTGATATATTTATTTTTTTCGAGGTAAATGGTCACATAGTTTTGGCAAGCCTCGACATAAAAAACATCATCATGGTTAAGGCGGATCATCTTTCCTTTTGCTTCGCTTTGAATATAAAAATGGGGGTGGAGGTCATGCTGGGGCGCCTGGTGTTTGCCGGACCTTACTTTATTTAAAGCGCGGTCCAGGTGTTCAGAATTTATCGGGCTGATCAAAAAATCGACCGCCTTATAGTCGAATGCCAGTGCCGCGTCCTCTGCAGATCGGGACGTAATAATGAGCGAGGTGTGATTAGTTATTAACTCGGGCAAATTGCTTTGATGCGCTGCGCATGTTTCGCTATTTACGATCACCGCATCAGGGAACCGGTCTTTTCTCAAAATTTCTTCTAAAGCAATACTGGGGTCTGCCTGACTGCCTGCCAGTGTAAAATCTGCATGCTGATTTAAGTGGCTGGCTATGCTGATCACAATCGCGCTTTCTTCAATTATATACAACGAAAGTTGTTCCGTTTTGTCAACGTGATTTGTCATATCTGTAAAATTGGCTCAGGTGGTGATTTAGCTATAATCAATTATACGTATTTTTTTGAACAAAGTTATTAGCAGATATAAATAACCCAGAAATCTTGTTTAACGCAAGGGGTAATATTGCTTATCGGAGTTTTGTGTATGCAAAAAGCCATTTCGTAATGCCAACCTTGTACTTCGTGTAATAAAATAAAATTGAATTTACTTTTAAGTTAATATTGAGTAAACTAAAAATTAAAAATATGAAAAACTTAAACAGAACTATCCAGAGGGCTACTATTCCAAAACTAAACAGGAAATTTCTTTACAGCTTATGCGCTGCCTTATTTTTGCTTAGCTGTTCGTTATCAACAAAAGCTCAAGACGGCACCATTAGTAATCCTGATACGGTGGTGTTAGGCCTTAATCATATCTCTAACCAAAACGAGAAGTACACAAGTGCGTGTACCTCATGTTCCCCAGTTACTAATGATTATGGAGATGCCACTCATTCCGGTCCTAATAGGTATATTAAGATAACTATAGTAAATGATGGTTACTTGAGCATATACGGCGGCACTTCTGATTTTGACAGCGTTTTCTATTTGTTTGCTGCCGATCAGACCACCCTGCTTGCCTTTGGTGATGATGGCTATGGCTCTCCGGGTTTTGGTTACGGACCGGACCCGTTGCAAGCAGGAATCGACACTTTCTTGGGTTCAGGTACTTATTACTTAATAGTAGACGGTACCGACAAATATGGTCAGGCGACGAGTGGAACCGTAGAGGTTTACTATCATCTAAACTAACTAATTTTAATGTGAACGACTAAAACAGGCCGCCCCATAAGTAAATTATGAGGCGGCCTGTTTTAGTTAAAATAAGTCGCTGGTGGCACCACAATGCGTTTCTCGTTGGTCAGGATTTATAATCCCGGACCAATTCACAGGGATTTGCAATCCCCATACGCAATGCCCCACGCGGATCAAAAGATCCGCAACAAAATTAATCCGGGATTATAAATCCGGACTAACGTTATTGACCGCCTGTCGGTTTTGGGATGCACCTACGGAGCATTTTTTCTTTTTATTGATGAAGCTACAAACAGGTAGCCCCTATGGGCATTGGAAGGTGTAATCCCATATAATAGCGCAAGTCTTAGTGTGGCGGACCGAGCGTAGCCTGACTTGTGCTTATGTACAAGGCACAAGTCAGGCCATTCTAAGCCATACTCACTAAGACTTGCCCCTGCTGGCGCAAGTATGTCGGGCGGGCCAGGCGGGCAAAAGCTACTTGTGCCTTTATAGGCCGAAGGCAACGCCCTAATGGTGCTTAGTTATTGGTTGATTAGTGAGTAGGTTCTGTCGCTTCATTAAACCCCGCCCTACACCCTCCTCCGAGGGAGTCCTGCGGACCGCCGGGAGGGAACCGCACAAGGCGGGTCAGCAAGTATAATAATATAAAATTGATAGAATAAAGTATCTTGCAGTTAAAACTTAGTAAACCATGAAGCACAACTTGCTAACCATCCTGCTGTTGATTTGTATAGGGAATGTTAACGCACAAAATAAAGATCTTACTGAAAATGCAATAATTACATCAAATGAAACGGAAATGCGGGTGTATACAGCCGATGGTGTATTACACGTAAATATATCGCCAAAAGATGTGACCGGGTTTAAAGCCGCGGGCTATGTGCGCTACAGCAGCCTGGGCGCAAAAGGCGATGGTAAAACCGATGACATGGACGCTATAGCCGCCACGCATGTAATTGCCAACCGCTATGGCTTAAAAGTAAAAGCCGATGATAACGCTACCTATTACATAGGCGGGAAAGCGCGCACAGCAATTATACTCACTGATACGGATTGGGGTAAGGCCACCTTTATCCTGGATGATACGGAAGTGCAAAACCGCAATGCTTCGGTTTTTATGGTCGGCTCAACACTGCGGCCATTTAAGCTGCAAGGGGTGGGGTCTCTAAAGAAAGGGCAAAAAAAGATAAGCGCCGCTTTGCCCGGGCCTTGTTTAGTTACCGTAGTTAACTCGGCAGTTAAGCAATACATCCGTTTCGGGCTCAATCAAAATAATGGTTCGTCGCAAACTGATATTGTAGCGGTTGATAAAGATGGCAATATAGATAGGAATGCACCGGTGATATGGGATTTTGACCACATTACAGACATTACCGCGCTGCCAATTGACGAGAAAGTATTAAATATAACGGGCGGCCGTTTTATTACGATAGCTAATAAAGACGAATCAAAATACAACTATTACGCGCGCAATATCGCTATCAAAAGGTCCAACGTGGTTGTTGACGGTATAGAGCACCGCACACGCGGCGAGGAGGACCATGGCGCACCTTACGGAGGATTTATCCACATAAGCGATTGTGCTTACGTGACGGTTAAAAACACGGTGCTTACCGGGCACCGCACCTATACCACCATTGGCACTGCCGGTAAACCGGTACAAATGGGAACTTACGAGCTTACGGTAGACAGGGCTATCAACGTGTCGTTTATCAACTGCACCCAAACAAACAGTATAGACGACGCGACCTATTGGGGGGTGCTTGGCTCAAACTTCAGCAAGAATTTATTGTATGATCATTGTATTCTTTCACGGTTCGATGCTCACCAGGGCGTGGCCAATGCCACCATCCGTAATTCGACACTGGGGCATATGGGTATCAATGCCATTGGCTGCGGAACGCTGCTGATAGAGAACTCGACCGTGCGCGCCCGCAGCTTTGTCAATCTGCGCTCCGACTATGGCAGCGCCTGGCAGGGCAATGTTATTATTCGCAACTGCGTATTTGTGCCTGCCGGCGGCAAACCCGCGGTTGCCACCCTTATCGGCGGGTCAAACTCTGGTCAGCATGATTTTGGCTACGTATGCTATATGCCCGAAAACATCATGGTGGATAACCTTCGCATCGATGATTCGGCGCACCCCGACAAATACAACGGACCGGCCATTTTTGCCAATTTTAACCCCGATATGAAAGATGCTTCGTACCAGGAGAAATTCCCCTACGTAATAACCAAACAAGTGACCCTTAAGAACGTAACTACCACCAGCGGCAAAACGCTTAGGGTTAGCGATAATTTGTTTGAGTTTAAGGATGTGACCGTAGCGGTAAAGAATTGAGGAAAGGCTGCTATTGCCATCCAAATACCGTTTTTTAAAACTAATGGTGACACTATCCGTCACTAATCCCTGGCTGGCGCGGGTATGTTACCGCTCTGTATAGGTGTAAGTATACTTAACGGTGTTGCCCGGAGGGCCCTCTATGACAGCACCGGTGGGGTAACCATCAGCATCATATGTGTATGTGTACGTGTACGCTATGGCGGATGTACTGCTGGCCAGGTTATTTGGCGTAAAAGAGAAGCCGTTTGGATTTAGAAAGCCGTTGGTGTATTTGTTTAGCTTATCGTCATAGGTATTTACAGTAGTTAAACCACTTTGCTGCGAATAAAAGCTGATAACGTTCCCCTTATTGTCATACGTGTATTTATCAACGTATAGATCATAATGCCGCTCTGTTATCCGGCCGTTTACAACAAGATAGGTGTAGGTAATATCGTTGCTCAAAGCGTTATTTCTATATATCCGCGCATGAGTTGATGATATGGAGCCATCGTTATTATAAGCATATTCGGTTACTTGCCTGAAACCGGTAGACGGAGTTAAATCTTCGACAGAAAAAAGATTATTGCCATTGTAACTATAGGTACTTGTGCTGGTGCCGTTTTGTACAGTGCTCACCCTGTTTTTATCATCATAAGTATAAGTTGTAATGATTGTACTTGTACCCTGCACAGTAGTCATCTGCGATAAGTATTTTAGCTTTTTAGCCGGGGTATCGCCCGTATTGTTGCCGCTTTTTTTACAGGCTGTTAGCAACGCAACAAACGTTGCTAACAGCACGAAAGTATTTTTTATTTTCATGGTAAAATTTGGCTTGATTTAAATTGGCATTCCAAATTAGTGATTTTTTTAGAAAACAACGCAAAAGCTATTTTATTTTACACCGCCGGTGTTTTTGTAAATTGCTTATTATCAATTATTTAAATAAATATCTTGTTTCATTTTGTTTCACTCTATTTTCGCAATTGATTAATATCCAATGCGTTAAGCCGAAATCTTGTTTCACGTGTTTCATTTGTTTCACACACGCGTGAAACAAATGAAACAGCATGATACGGATTAAAACGTTGCTATAGTGTTAGTTATGTGCCTAAAGTGGTGCCTGCTGTGCCAGGAATAAAGCGCAAGGTTTCTTTTCAAAGGCACGTCCTTCCCGGTTTCGGGGTGCACAAAGTAGCGGTTCCATTGCTCGTCGGTAAAGCTTTCAAATAAAGTAACCAGGCGGATGTGGATCCCTTCCAGCATTTTCAGGGATGGCTCAACAGGTAGCTTATAATCGGGCAGCCTGGCCCATCTGTCTTCATGGTAGGCTTTGATGGTAGGGCCGTCCTCGGTCAGCGCCCATTTAAAACGGATCAGCGAGTTCATGTGGCTATCGGCTATATGGTGTACTACCTGCCTTACTGTCCAGCCGTCAGGACGATACGGGGTATCTAATTGGTCCTCGGTTAGCCCGGTAACTGCCGCGCGTACTTTGCCGGGCAACTCTTTTATATCGTTTATCCAGGCCCTCATTTCTTCATCGGTATATGATTCCGGCGGTGTAAACTTGCCAATGGGGTACTGTAATGGGTTGATGTCTGAAAGTGTAGTCATAAATGGGTGTTATCTGGTAATTTAAAAGACTAAAGTGGGGTGTTTTTTGTGAAAATCAGTCGCTTCCTGGTAAATTTTGGCAGCTTCTAACGTTTTACCTTCGCCAAACAATTGCCCCATAAAAGTGATGCTGGCGGGCAGCCCTCGGCGGTTAACTCCGTTGGGCAAAACCACGCAGGGGTTACCCGTAAGGTTGGTCAATCGTAAATTAGCGCTGAACGATGGGGCAACGTACAGGTCGAGCCCCTTTAGCTTTTCATACCATTGCTGGATAAGCATAGTTCGGGCACGATTGGCGTTAATATACTCGACCGCCGGTATAAACTGCGCCGCACGGAAGATGTTGGGCCAGGCGTTTTTACCTTGTCGCGCCAGCATATCGTCCTTATGGTTCAAAACCAGCTCCTGGAAAGCGGCGCCGGCCTCGGCATCCAAAGCTAACGCAATGGCACCGGATGGCAGGTCGGGTACTTCAATAGGGATCAGCTCGGCGCCCAACTCCTTCAATTTCACTAAGGTAAGCGAGTCGTTAGCCGCGTTTGCATACCTGCTGCTAAAGGCCGATTTAAGGTAGCCTATCTTCCAGCCTTTCAGGCTCTTTACGTTACCATCATAGTTAAACGGAGCTGTTAGGGTGCTCAAATCGTTAGGGTCAGTGCCTTGTATAGCGTTAAATACGATGGCGGCATCTTCAACACTGCGGGTTATCGGCCCCAGCTTATCCATGCTCCAGCTTAGCGCCATTGCGCCATATTTGCTAACGCGACCAAAGGACGGGCGTAAGCCGGTATCGCCGCACTCGGTAGAGGGTGACACGATCGAACCCAATGTTTCTGACCCGATAGCAAACGGTAAACACCCCGCGCTTACGCTTGATGCCGGCCCGGCAGACGAACCGCTTGATCCCCGGGTGATATCCCAGGGGTTCTTGGTTATGCCGCCAAACCAGTTATCGCCCATGGCTAATTCGCCTAAGGTAAGTTTGGCTATTAATATGCCGCCGGCATCTTCCAAACGTTTAACAACGGTGGCGTCTATATGCAGCTCCTGCTCTTTATAAGGGGCAGCGCCGAAGGTGGTCTTTGAATCGGCTGATGAAAGCAGGTCCTTGACCCCAAACGGGATGCCGTGTAACACACCGCGGTACTTACCGGCCTTTATTTCGGCGTCGGCCTGCGCAGCTTGCTTAAGCGCATGTTCCTGCGTAAGGTTAACTACAAACAGCAGCTTTGGGTTATATTTTTTAAGTCGATCTATGAAGAATTGAGTAAGCTCTACCGAGGTAATCTGTTTGGTACGGATCAATTCGCTTAACTGGTGGATAGTGTAAAAGGCAAGCTCATCCCTATTGGCAGGCATCTTAACCGGGTCGATCTTTGAAAGCTTGAAGCCATTGGTTTTATCCTGGGGCGTAAAGCCAATAGGGGTTGGGTTAAAGTTTAGCGCCGGTACAACGCTATTGGGCATATTAAGCTTACGCAATTCCTGGTATTGGGAAGCCTGACCTTTGAGACTATTCAACATAGAATCCCTTTGGGCTGGGGTAAACTCTATGCCGATAATTTTCTGTGCTTCGGCAACTACAGCCACTGTTATAGGGCTTGATTCTATTTTGGGCCATACAAAAGCCCCCAAAACAAAGCTTAAAATAAGACCTGATGGTATAATGACATGTTTTAGCGTAAAGTTTTTTGCCATAAGTAAAAGGTTTGCTCTAAATTAGCGTTTTATATGTGTTTATTATTCAAATGTTAAAAAAGTTAGCTGTCCTAATTATATTCTTAAACGCGTATTGCGCTATTGCCGAAACCATTAAAACTGATGTTTTGGTAATTGGTAGTGGGGCCAGTGCGGTTACAGCGGCTATTCAAAGCTCGCGCAGTAAGTTAAAAACCGTATTATTAGTAAAAGGGTCGTGGCTTGAAAACATGCAGAATAAAGGCATGATAATTATTAATGCCAACCGCAATTTACCTTATGGTTTATGGGGCGAGTTTCGTAAGCATGTACAGCAGCTTTACAAGGGCACGCCCGGTTATGATACCACTTACAACGCCCCTTTAAAATTTGAACCTTTTGTTGGCGCGGGGATCCTTAAAAAAATGGCCGATACTACCCAAAGGCTCACCATTAAACTAAACACACCCTACACAGCGATTGAAAAAGACGGTACCGGCTGGAAAATCAGCATCACCCAAAACGGGCGTACCGATTATATTAAAGCAAAAGCATTAGTTGATGCTACAGAAATTGGCGAGATAGTAACAATGGCCGGCGCAACCTTCCCGCCGTCCATAACCTATGGCGATAATTTATATCGCACTTCTATTGTATCAGGCGATGACCTGAGCGAACAGGCCATAAGTAAAGCATCTTATTATATACCAATGAGCGCGTTTGTAGTAAAAGACGCCGATAATTTATTTATTACAGACAAAGCTTTATTGATTAAACCAAGCATGCCCATACAGATGGCCACAGGGCAGGGGGTAGGCACTATGGCTGCATATTGCGCCTTTTTTAAAACCACCACCAAAAATTTGAAGGTAAGGCCGGTACAAAGCGAGTTGTTAGACTTTAAAGGATACCTGTTATCGTTTGATGATGTTGACTCGGCCGACCGCTACTTTAGAGCTATACAACAAGTTGCTGTAACCGGGCTGTTAAAAGGCACCCAAAAAATACAGGCTAACCAGACCCGGTTTCTTTTTATGCCCGATTCGACTGTTAACAGCGTGGAGATAAAACCTGTTTTAAACGAGATATACAGCAGGGCGTTTATTTGGTTTAATAACATTAAACCGGCCGATAAACTTACTATAGGTAATACATTATCTTTTATCAGCGAGATAACGCTTGCCGATCCCGAGTCATTCAGGATAAAAATGCAAAAAGAATGGAAAACCAAATACAAATTCAACTCTGAATTTGATTTGAACCAACCTATTACCCGCCGTGAGTTTGCGATACTGGCCAATCAATATATTAACCCTTTTGCCCGTACGGTTGATATGAGCGGACGTATGGTAAATTAATTACGCACAAATTAATCGCAGCTTACGCATCAACACTATCCAGCACCATGACCTTTTTGCAAAGCGGGCCGGCATATTGCTCGCGGAAAATATCGTGCAATGGGTCTACCTGGTAATGATCATGGTCTGCAAGGTTGTCAAACGTTACCAGTAATGATAAGTCGTAGCTGCGTTCTATCACCGGGCGGTCCTCGCTATCGGCAGGTACACCAATATGGATATTGCGGATAGATGTTATAGGTACCAGGACATTCAATCCTTCTAATAATTTTGGAAGATCAGCTTTATCATTAAGCCAGAAATATACCTGGTGTACAAAAGTGTTTTTTAGTTGCATGGTTATAGTTTAAAGCTGTTAAATTATATAAAACCTTGTTTACTTTAGCATCTCTGCAATAAAAATTACTTTGAGCTTAACCCAGATATAGCGTTGCACCGTATAAATGTTGGCTTCGTGTCAAATATTGGATATATAGTGTACATTAAACCAAATAAATTGCAAATTTGTGGGTGCTGAGATCTTATGAGTGAAAAAACGATACTGGTTTGGTTTAGAAATGATTTGCGTATCCATGATAACGAGATACTGTTAGAAGCTGCGCGCAAAGCTGATAAAATATTACCTGTTTATTGTTTTGATCCTTATTATTTTAAGATCGCAGCCGATGGTACACCCAAAACCGGGGCCTTACGCGCACGATTTCTATTAGAATCAGTAGCCGATCTACGTAAAAACCTGCAGGCGCTGGGCGGCGAATTAATTATCCGCATCGGTAACCCAGCCGAAGTATTACCCCAACTGGCAGAACAATATACCGTAAACGAAGTATATCATCACCGCGAAGTAGCTTATGAAGAAACCGCTATATCTGAAGAGGTAGAAACGGCACTTTGGAACTTAAGATTGAACCTTAAACATTTTATAGGGCATACTTTATATCATAAAGAGGACCTGCCCTTCCCTATAAAAGATATTCCGGATAGCTTTGCCATCTTCAAGAAAAAAGTAGAGCGCGACAGTAATGTACGCCCATGCATAGGCACGCCTGAAAGTATAATAACCCCCGTAATAACCGATGCCGGCGAATTACCAACCTTAACCCAATTAGGATTAGATGAACCGGTTGATGACCCGCGCACACGCATAAAATTTAAAGGCGGCGAAACAGAGGGCCTGTTACGCTTAGAAGAATATTTTGCCAACAACAACCAAATTGCGCCAACCAAGGGGCGTAACGGCGCTACGGTAGATCGTTCTTCAAAACTGTCACCATGGCTGGCGTTGGGTTGTATATCCATGCGCCAGGTATATTGGGCCGTTGTTAAGCACGAACAGGCCAACAATGTGCACAACACCGGTATGCTGGAGCTTGAATTGTTATGGCGGGATTATTTTAGGTTTATGTTTAAAAAACACGGTAAGCAATACTTTGCTGCCGATGAGCAAACCGAAAACACATCAGCCGAAAAACAAACGCTTTTTGAGAAATGGAAAACAGGTAATACCGGTATCCCTTTTATCGATGCCAGTATGCATAAATTAAATGCTACCGGTTATATCAGCAACTTTAGCCGGCAAATGGTGGCGGGTTACCTGGTGCGCGACCTGGAGGTAGACTGGAAAAAGGGGGCCGCCTATTTCGAAGAGAAACTAATAGACTACTCGCCCGCCAGTAACTGGGGTAACTGGGCTTTTGTGGCAGGCCTGGGCCATGACCCGCGCGACAACAAGTATTTTAACCTTGCTAAGCAAGCCAGCGAGCTGGATACCAACAGCGAGTTTATTAGTACCTGGCTGCCGGTTGAAGTTGCCGTATAACACTATTGGTATTCAGTAGTCTAACAATCAACCAATGCCTGAAAAATTATAATAAAATGATACTATCGGCGTTAAAGCATTGTATATTTGATATATGAACTCCTTCGAACAATATACCATCATTATAGGCCTCCTGGCCCTGGCTTTTGAAGGCTTCGGATATTTACGCAGTTTCCTTTACAAATTATTACATTAATAGCTTATCGCGCTAAGTTTTCCACGCTGCTGCTTTTATATTGCTTTTTTTGGTTGTTTGTGCGTTTTTTTGTGGAAAACGTAGTAAATGATTTACAATTAAATTAAAAGTTTATAATACGTTATGCTTAGCTTTGCACAATTCTAAAGTTGGTTTACAATGGATAGCCTCAATTATATAAATAGCAACAACGCCGCATTTATTGATTCTTTATACGAAGCCTATAAACAAGACCCTGAATCGGTTGAGTTTGGCTGGCAAAAATTTTTCGAAGGGTTTGATTTCGGGCGCGGAGCGCAGGCACCTACAGTTAGTGCCGAAACACCTCAACATTTTTTGAAAGAGATCAATGTTTTAAACATGATCGATGGGTACCGCGGCCGCGGGCACTTGTTTGCAAAAACAAACCCGGTGCGCGAACGCCGCCAGTATTTCCCGGGTAAAGAGCTGGAAACTTTTGGACTGGCCGAGTCTGATCTTGACACGGTATTTAATGCCGGTGTTGAAATAGGTATTGGCCCTGCAAAATTGCGCGACATTGTGGAGATGCTTGAGCAAACGTATTGCGGCACAATTGGTGTGGAGTACTTGTACATCCGCAACCCCATAAAAACAAAATGGTTTCAGGGTAGGATGGAAACAGCCCGCAATAAACCATCTTTCTCAAAAGAAGAAAAGAAACTGATGCTGCGCAAAGTAAGCGAAGCGGTAATTTTCGAAAACTTCCTGGGTACAAAGTTCCTGGGCCAAAAACGGTTCTCGTTAGAAGGTGCCGAGGCTTTGATCCCTGCAATGGATTCTGTTATCCAAAAAGGAGCAACTTTAGGTATCGAAGAGTTTACCATTGGTATGGCCCACCGCGGGCGTTTGAACGTGCTGGCCAACGTCATGAAAAAAACCTACAAAGAGATCTTTTCTGAATTTGAAGGTAAAAACTATGATGAAGACTCTACTGCTGGTGGCGACGTAAAATATCACTTAGGTTTTAGTACCGATGTAGAGGCCGAAAATGGTAAAAAAGTACACTTAAGCCTTTGCCCTAACCCATCGCACCTGGAGGCGGTAGACCCGGTTGTTGAAGGCTTAACCCGCTCAAAAATTGATTTTAAATACAACGGCGATCATACCAAGATAGCCCCGATATTAATACATGGCGATGCTTCTGTAGCGGGCCAGGGTATTGTTTATGAAGTTTTACAAATGGAAAAACTGGATGGCTACCGCACCGGCGGCACCATTCACCTGGTTATTAATAACCAGATAGGCTTTACCACCAACTTTGTTGATGCCCGCTCAAGTACCTATTGTACAGATGTGGCAAAAACTGTTTTATCGCCGGTTTTCCACGTTAATGGCGATGATGTTGAAGCATTGGCTTATATTATAAACATGGCTATGGAGTACCGCCAGGTTTTCCATGATGATGTGTTTATTGATATCCTTTGCTATCGCCGCTATGGACATAACGAGGCTGACGAACCTAAGTTTACCCAGCCGGTGCTATATAAAGCTATAGAGGCACACCCTAACCCGCGCGAGGTTTATTTGACCAAATTAATGGCCGAAGGCGTTATTGATGATGCCGAGGTTAAAAAGATGGAGAAAGACTTCCGGGCGTTATTGCAGGCTGATCTGGATGAATCGAAAGCCGAAGATAAATTTACCGAGTCTGTCCCGATGTTTGCCGGTGCCTGGAACGGGTTGCATTTGGCAACCGAGCGTGACTTTAACGCTCCTGTAAATACAGCAGTACCTAAAGAAGAATTATTGGCTATCGGTAAAAAATTAACCGACCTGCCTAAAGATAAAGCGTTCTTTAAAAAGATTGAGAAACTTTTTGAGGACCGAAGCAAAATGGTTAACACTACCCAAACTTTTGATTGGGCAATGGGCGAGTTAATGGCCTATGGTTCGTTATTAAAAGAAGGGCACCCGGTGCGTTTAAGCGGCGAGGATGTGAAGAGGGGAACTTTCTCGCATCGCCATGCGGTGTTGACACTGGCCGATTCTGAAGAAGAATATACACCGATGGATAGCATTGGCGGCGAGAAATTCAGTATTTACAACTCTTTATTGTCAGAGTACGGTGTTTTAGGTTTCGAGTATGGCTATGCTTTGGCAAACCCTAACGCGTTAACTATTTGGGAAGCCCAGTTTGGCGATTTCTTTAATGGCGCCCAAACCATTGTTGACCAATATATCGTATCTGCCGAAACTAAATGGCAGCGTGGTAACGGTTTGGTGATGCTATTGCCACATGGTTATGAAGGCCAGGGGCCGGAGCACTCATCGGCACGTATTGAGCGCTTTATGGAGCTTTGTGCCGATAATAATATCCAGGTAGCAAATTGCACCACCCCTGCTAACTTCTTCCACGTATTGCGTCGCCAGATGTATCGCGAGTTTCGCAAGCCATTGGTTATTTTTACACCAAAAAGCTTATTGCGTAACCCTAAATGCGTATCGCCTTTGGCTGATTTTACCGATAGTGTATTTAAAGAAGTTATTGATGATACTTATGCTGACGCTAAAAAGGTTAAACGCGTATTATTCTGCTCGGGCAAGATATATTACGACCTGTTAGAGAAGCAACAAACGGACGAGCGTAAGGACGTGGCTATTGTTCGTTTAGAGCAATTATATCCAACCCCGGTGCAGCAATTAGGCGCTATAAGGGCCAAATACAGTAAAGCGACAGATTTTATCTGGGTGCAGGAAGAGCCCGAGAACATGGGCGCCTGGCCATACCTGTATCGTAAATCGCGTACAGAAGAGGCTTTGAAATTTGATATCATATCAAGAAATGAAAGTGCGAGTACGGCTACCGGTTTTGCTAAACAACATGCCGCGCAACAATTGTACATTATATCAAAAGCATTTGAATCGCCGGCAGGAAAAAAAATGAAAGACCAGGTTAAGGCAACTACCGAAAAAATGGCTACGGCGGGAGCTGATTAAATAAGTTATACTTTTGACGTAGTACGTTTTACGTATATGCGGCGATAATTAGAATACCACGTATAACGTACAACGTAATACGTACAACCTAACAAAACATGAGTTTAGAAATTAAAGTTCCGCCGGTAGGCGAATCAATTACAGAAGTAACGTTATCAAGCTGGTTAAAAAAAGACGGCGATACCGTGGCTATGGATGAAGCCATTGCCGAACTGGAATCTGATAAAGCTACTTTTGAGCTTACTGCCGAAAAAGCGGGCGTATTAAAAACCATAGCTAAGGAAGGCGACGTTTTGGCCATTGGTGCTGTTGTTTGCAGCATTGAAGAAGGTGGGGCCGCAGCGCCTGCACCTAAAACAGAAGCTGCACCTGCCGCAAAAGCAGAAGCCGCAACGGTTGCTGCAGCTGCCGACAAAGGAGCTACTTACGCATCGGGCACACCATCGCCTGCTGCTGCTAAAATATTGGCCGAGAAAGGCGTTGAAGCCACTGCTGTAAGCGGCACCGGCGTTAACGGGCGTATCACCAAAGAGGATGCTTTATCAATTGACAAGGTATCAGAAAATCCGCAAACGCGCACTGCTGTTGCCGCCGCATCTGCTCCGGCACCTGCGCCTGCCGCACCGGTAAAAGCCGGCGAAAGAAGCGAGCGCCGCGAAAAAATGTCGCCACTGCGTAAAACAGTTGCCAGGCGTTTGGTAACGGTTAAAAATGAAACAGCGATGCTGACGACTTTTAACGAAGTGGATATGTCGCCAATCATGGAGATCCGCAGTAAATACAAAGATAAATTTAAAGAGAAGCACGGTGTTGGCTTAGGCTTTATGTCGTTCTTTACCAAAGCAGTTACAGAGGCGTTGAAAGACTGGCCGGCAGTAGGCGCACGTATTGAAGGCGAAGAAGTAGTATACAGCAATTTTGCTGATATCTCGATAGCGGTATCAGCACCAAAAGGTTTGGTTGTGCCGGTTATCCGTAACGCGGATGCCATGAGCCTTGCCGAAATTGAAAAAGCCGTTGTTACTTTAGCCGGAAAGGCCCGCGACAACAAATTATCATTGGAAGAAATGACAGGCGGAACATTTACCATCACCAACGGTGGTGTGTTTGGTTCGATGCTGTCAACACCCATAATCAATTCGCCACAGTCGGCTATTTTGGGTATGCACAACATTATTGAGCGCCCGGTAGCCGTAAATGGCCAGGTAGTTATTCGCCCAATGATGTATGTTGCTTTATCATATGATCACCGTATTGTTGATGGCCGCGAGTCGGTAAGCTTCCTGGTAAGGGTTAAACAGTTATTGGAAGATCCTGCAAGATTGTTGTTAGGGGTGTAGCCTCCTCTAAATCTCCGCCGGTAGGGGAGACTTTAAATATTAAAGCCCGGTTTAGCCGGGCTTTTTTTGTAATACTTACATGAGTTAAAAAGCAAGCTTTTATATATCTTAGCAAACCCAACCGGGCATAACCAATTAACCAAAAAATGGAACCAAATAATACAAACAGCCCTTCGGCTAATAATAAAATTGCAGGTACAAAAACTCAAAGCCGAAAAAAGCTATTAATTTTTGCCGTTGCAGGTATAGCTATTGCATTATTTTGCGTTTTTGGTTTAGGCTTGTTTTCCAAACCAAAGGTAATACAGGTAATGAAATCTTACGGTAAAATGAACCATGAGGTTACCTATGATAAAAATAATATAACCGAAGAAGAGGTTGATTACCTGGCGGATGGCCTGACGAAGGCTCATTTTTTTGACGAGGCTGCAACCAAGTTTGTATACATAAAAAAGATCCATAAAACGGTTGAGCTTAGTATATCGGCCAACCCTTTAATTACCGGTAACCCGCCTGCTATGCAGGCATTTGTAGATCTGCGAAAAGAGATGCAAAAGCAATTTCCTAACAATAAAATTGTTATTAACCTGGTAGTTTATAAGTTCGATAACGTTTTGGCGCGGATAGAGTAAGACTTATATAGCCCGCTTCAAAGCAGTTATATACCCAATATGGAATCCATCATGAAAGGGGATAAAACTTACTGCTTCCTGTATACTGCTTAACTCGGCTCCGTAACGGGTTGTCCACGTTGAATAGTTAGGGAAAGGCTTGGTTGCGACATCAATCTCCAGCTGGTCAATGGTCGAAATAAAGAGCCCTTTTATTTTAGCAAGATCGTTTTCATCAAAGAAACGGCCCGGTTTACTATCGGGCCTGAAAGTATCCCAAAACTCATCATCTATTATAGCAGGCAACCCGGCACGTTTATAGCAAACGCCTTGCTGGGCGGCTATCATATGGCCCAGGTTCCATATAATGTTATTGTTAAAGCCGGCCGGTATTTTATTCAGTTGGTCTAATGTTAAGCCTTCAACGCCTTTAAGAATCATTAGGCGGGGCATTTTTATAATTTCAATTGCTTTGGTCATGGTGGTAAAAATATCGGCTAATTTAAGATTATCCGCATAAATACATTATTTATCTACCTTTGCCGTATCGAAATTTATCTTTTAAATGACATTACCGTCCACACAAAATAACACCAAGCCCGATAGCATCATCAGGTATTTTTTATTGTGCTGGACAATTTTAAATGTTATCCAGGCGGGTACCCTTGAGCTGCATGCCGACGAGGCGTACTACTGGATGTACTCGCGCTTTTTAGATTGGGGCTATTTCGACCATCCGCCAATGGTGGCCCTGTTTATCCGTATTGGCGATAGCGTAATGCATAATGAACTGGGGCTGCGGTTAATTACCGTATTAACCAGTACTACTTCTATTTATGTCTTATGGCTCATCCTAAAAAAATACGCGGTAAATGAATGGGCGTTTATGCTGGTAGTATCAGGCACGCTGATATTACATATTTATGGTTTTACCACTACGCCCGATGCGCCCTTGTTTTTCTTCGCGGTGCTGTTTTATTTCTTTTATCAAAAATATATTGTTGAAGATAGCTGGCTGCTCGCACTGATATTGGGTGTAGTTGTCGCTTGCATGCTGTACAGTAAATACCATGCGGTACTGTTGGTGGCCTTTACAGTTGTAAGCAATATCAAATTGTTAAAGCGCCCGTCGTTTTACTTTATTGCGTTAATAGCTGTCGCGCTTTTTACACCGCATATTTTATGGCAGGTTAATCATGATTTTCCATCTATCAATTATCACTTATATGAGCGGGCGGTAAAGATCTACAACCCCGAGAATAGTTATTTATACCTGCCGGGACAACTGTTAATGGCAGGGCCGCTAATAGGCTGGTTCTTGTTCTACGCAGCATTCACTACAAAAATAAAGGATGCTTTTATCAGGTGTTTGATGGTGAATGGCATAGGCACTTTTGGCTTCTTTTTCTTTACAACATTCAGGGGCGAGGCCCAGCCGCACTGGACGCTGATAGCCTTTGCCCCGTTAATTATGCTGGCGCTTATTCGCTTTAATCAATGGGGTAATTTGCCTAAGTGGTTTAACACGGTCGCCATCATCAATATAATTTTAATAGTAAGCTTGCGGTTAGGTATGGTGTTTGAACTGCCCATAGTTACCCGCATAGGCCAGATAAAAAGCTATTACGGTTTTAAAGAGTGGGCAAAAGCTGTACACCAAAAAGCCGGCAATGCTTACATGATATTAGACGATGGCTTTCAAAACCCGGCTAAGTATAATTACTATACCAATAGCTTAAAGGGTTTTTCTTACGATTCGCGGTATTACCGGCGCACACAGTTTGAGATCTGGCCCATAGAAGCGCAAATGCAGCATCAGCGGGTGTATCATTTGATAGACAGCTTAAAGCCAATAGTTACCGATAGCATCAGCACCAAAGCAGGCACCTGGTACAGCTATTGGATAAATGATGTGCGCACCTATCAAAAAATACTGATAGGGGTGCCTTATACCTCGTTAAAATTACTTCCGGGTGAGAAAAAGGCTATTGATTTAACCGTCGCAAATCCATATCCTTACACCGTAAACTTTAGCAATAAGGCTATACAGAACGAAGTATTGCTTGGCGCATGTTTTTTTAAAAGCGGTGGTTTAAAATTTGCCCAACGCAGCGGGAACGATTTTAATGAGATAGTTTTAAAACCCGGCCAAAGCACCCATTACACGTTCCATTTAGTTGCCCCGCCAGAGAAAGGTAAATACGAGCTAATATTCTCTGTACGTACCAGGCCTTTTGAGGGGAGTAAAAACAGCAGGATCATCGATCTTGAAATTGAATAAAAAAATAATTTATGTTAAAAAAGGCATACCTACTCCTCCTTCTTTCTATAATTACAAGCGCCGCGGCATTAGCACAGCAAAGCCTTGATGTTAATTTTAATGGTTTTGGGTTTTTAGATAACCGCGAGTATAAAGCATTTATCCCACGCTCGCATACTTATTCCGGCACGCGTACCGCGCTTGATTTTGGTTTGAACTTAGACAGCCTTAACCACTTTGTAGTAGGCGCTAACGCACTGCATGAATTTGGTGCCAGGCCGTTTTTTGGCAAGGTAGATCCCATTGCTTATTATAAATACCAGGGCACCAACTGGCAGTTTTTTGCAGGCGCTTTTCCGCGCGAAGGTTTATTGAGTGATTATCCGCGTGCTTTATTAAACGATACGCTGCAATATTACCGCCCAAATGTTGAAGGTTTGCTGGCGCGATATCAAAACGAACATTTTACCGAAACCGGCTGGATTGATTGGGTGAGCCGCCAAACGCTTACCCAGCGCGAGCAGTTTTTATTTGGATTCTCAGGAAAGTACAAGCCGCAGCCTTACGGGCCGTTTTATGTATCGCATTACTTTTTGCTGATGCATGATGCCGGGGCAGAGGTGTTGTTACCTAACGACCATATTACCGATAACGGCGGCGGCCAAATAACACTGGGCGTAAACTTAAGCCATAAAACCATGTTAGATTCGCTTACTTTTGAGGCTGGAGGATTGTTCTCGCTGGAGCGCGAACGCGGTGTAGACGGCTTTAAAACGCCTGCAGGCTTTGTGTTTAAAGCTTATTTAAGCTATCATAAAATAGCCCTGTACGAAGAGTTTTATAAAGGGCAGGGCAGCAATATTATTTATGGCGATTCTTACTATTCAAAACCTACTTACAACCGGATAGATATTATTTACACCCCGTTTTTATTCGACAGGGTTAAAGGCCAGTTTGTAGCCAGTTTCCATTTCTCGCCGGGGAATATGAATGATAACCAGGAGGTGTTTAGAATAAGTTATGATTTGGGGCGAAAAGTGTTGAAGCGGTTTTAGCAAGATTTAAAATAAACACGTCACCGCAATGACGGGAATGTTATATTACAAAAAAGGAGACACAAACCGCGTCTCCTTTTTTGTAAGTATTAACAAATAGTTAGCTTCCGCTGATATCGCCGCTGCCTGATGTTGATTTTGAAATGTTATGCGGACTGCCGCCATAATGCACATCGCCCGATCCGGTAACACTTGCTTTTAAGGTGCCGGTAGCATACACAGATGCATCGCCTGATCCACCTACAAATACTACAGTAGTATTGGTAGTCAGATCACGGCCCGAAAAATCACCTGAACCGGTAACAGTTACCTTCGAGTTTTCGGCACGGCCGGATACACGCAGGTCGCCCGAGCCCGTAATACTGCAGCTAACATTTTTAGCGGTAATTTTTCCACTAACATCGCCCGATCCGGTTAACGAAAGATTAAGGTCATTAGCCGCAATGCCGTCTTTAAAGTACACATCGCCCGATCCGGTTAACGATATGCCATTGCAATTTTTAATGGTAACATATACTACCATCTTTTTATTGCCAAAAATATTGTTGAAGCTAAAATGGTCTTTAGTACGGATAACTAAGGCGCCGTTTTTAACCTCGGTTACAATGTTTTTTATGACATCAGCAGGGGCCTCTACTTTAACAGATTCTGTTGTGCCCTGGGTAATATAAACATCAAATGATCCGGCTACATTAACAGCATTGAAGCCGGTTAGGTGACGGTCCTCTGTCTCGAAATGGGTTTTAGCAAATGTATCGCCTGTAACTGTAAGTAACACCGCGGCAACAAAAAATTTGATCAGTTTCATAGTAATTGTTTTTTGGTTTATATGTGAGACGCTATTAGGTTTACAAACGTTACAGTAAAAACTAAATTAATCTACCATCACACCTACATAATAGTTAAACGTATCAACCTCTAAATTATCCTTGTTAATGCCTTCAATGCCAACCGGGGTAAAATATCCCGCTCCCGGTTTAATAAATACATACGAACCGCCTTTAACACGCACTTTTAACGGCATATTAAAGCCCCGGGCGTCGGCTATCCATTTAGCACTTAACTTGCCGTTAATAGTGGTAAACTCCACAATAGGCAGGTTGGCATAATGCAGATATTGGTCAAACACGGTAGCTAAATTTATACCTGCCTGGTCGCTTATATATTTGGTAATATCATCATAAGTAACGGTTTGATGGTAGAAGGTTTTGTTTAATCCGCGTAATATGGCGCGCCATTTTTCATCATCATTAATAACCGTACGGATCATGTTTAAAATCACCGAACCCTTTGGATACATATCGCCCGATCCTTCTTTGTTTACATTGTACGGGCCTACTATCGGCGTTTTGTTAGCAATACCCCTGCGCTGGCCATTTACATAGATTTGCCCGTTAAGTTTGTTTGATGTATTCTCGATAAATAATGATTCAGAGTAATCGGTGAAGCTTTCATGGATCCACATATCGCCCAGATCTTTTGAAGTAATGTTGTTGCCAAACCACTCGTGCCCGCTTTCGTGCACAATGATATAATCCCAGGTTAAACCCAGGCCCGTACCCGAAAGATCAATGCCCGTTGGGTTACCGCGGTTGCCTGCGTAATACCCATTAACGTAATGGTTACCATAAGCAACCCCGCTTTGGTGCTCCATGCCCAGGTGTGGTGTTTCTATCAACTTATAACCATCCTCATACCATGGATATGGGCCAAACCAATGCTCAAAAGCTTTTAACATGCGCGGTACATCGCGGCCAAAATGTTTTTTGGCTTTGGCAACATTATAGCTCAATACCCAAAAATCAGTGGTTAATTTGCCTTTTTCGCCAGCGTAGGTGTCGCCAAAATGCGTGTAATCGCCAATGTTAGCTTCTATGTCGTAATTGTTTATCGGGTTGGCAACAAACCAGTCAAAGCGGGTATAGCCATTCTTCAAATCGGTTACTTTGCGCAGGCGTCCGTTCGATACATCCTTTAATCCGGTAGGGGCACTGATGCTTATCAGCACACTGTCAACCTCATCTGCCTGGTGATCTTTAGTTGGCCACCAAATGCTGGCACCGGCACCCTGGCAGGCAGTTGCCACCCATGGTTTACCTAACGAGTCGGTGGTGTAAACTACGCCGCCGTCCCACGGGGCGCGTTTAGCTATGGTAGGGTTGCCCGAGTAATAAACCGTAAACTCATCCTTACTGCCTTTGGTAATGGTTTTTGGGAAGGTTATAAATACCGCGGCTTCGTCGCGGGTGTAAGGCACTTCTTTGCCTTTATATAATACCTTTTCAACCTGTAAGTTGGCATAAAGGTCAAACTGTAGTTTGGTAAAATCCTGCGTAGCAGTAAATTTAAACAGGTTGCTGCCGCTGATGAATTTTTTGTCGATATCAAACTTAACATCCAAATGGTAGTAGTTAATATCATAACAGGTACGCAATGGCGTTAGCATACCGCGTAAAGTGTCGGCATGGGTAAATTTCTCTTTGTTTGCGCCAAGCTGGGCGTGCGCGTTAAAAGATATGATCCCTAAAAGGATCAGGAGTGATCGGTGTAGTTTCATGAAAAGAGTTAATTTATTCAAATATAATATTCTGGCGATTGAAATTTTTACTTTTTATAATTACTACGTCAACTAATCACCAATTAACTAACCTCTAATCTCTAAAAACCTTAACTTTGCGCCACAAAATACACTACTATGCAATATGATGTTATCGTTATAGGTTCGGGTCCGGGTGGTTATGTAGCCGCCATACGTTGCGCCCAGTTGGGTTTAAAAACAGCTTGTATTGAAAAATACAGCACTTACGGAGGCACTTGCCTTAATGTGGGCTGTATCCCGTCAAAGGCACTGTTAGATTCGTCCGAACATTTTTATAACGCGGGCCATGCCTTTGCAACACACGGTATCAATATCAAAGATATCAAGCTTGATTTTGGCCAGATGATAAAACGCAAAGCCGATGTAGTTGCTAAAAACACCGCGGGCATTAGCTTTTTATTCAAGAAGAACAAGATAGATGGTTACCAGGGCATGGGATCATTTAAAGATAAAAACACCATTATCATTACTAAAGCTGATGGTACGACGCAGGAGATCGCCGGTAAAAACGTGATTATTGCTACCGGCTCAAAACCATCAAGCCTGCCATTTATTAAGATCGATAAAAAACGGATCATTACGTCGACCGAAGCATTAAACCTTACCGAAGTGCCTAAGCACCTCATACTGATTGGTGGCGGTGTTATTGGGTTGGAGTTAGGATCGGTTTACGCGCGTTTGGGTGCCAAGGTATCGGTAATTGAGTTTATGGACGGTATTATCCCAACCATGGATAAAAGCCTGGGTAAAGAGTTGCAGAAGGTACTGCAAAAACAAGGCATGGAGTTTTACCTGGGCCACAAGGTAACCGGTGCTGCTGTAAAAGGTAAAGAAGTTACCGTAACTTTTGATGCCCCTAACGGTGATAAAAAAGAGCTAAAAGGCGATTACTGCCTGGTAGCCGTTGGCCGTATAGCTTATACAGATAGCCTGGGCTTAGATAAAATAGGTATCACCGTTGAAGAACGTGGTCGCAAAATTACGGTTGATGATCACATGCAAACAAGTGTGCCTGGTGTTTACGCCATTGGCGATGTGATTCGCGGAGCGATGCTGGCCCATAAAGCCGAAGACGAAGGTACTTATGTAGCCGAAACCATTGTCGGCCAAAAACCACATATTAACTATAACCTGATACCGGGTGTAGTTTATACCTGGCCCGAAGTTGCCGCGGTTGGTCAGACCGAAGAACAGTTGAAGGAAAAAGGTGTAAAATATAAAACAGGATCGTTCCCGTTTCGTGCAAGCGGCAGGGCAGTAGCCAGCGGCGATCTGGATGGATTTGTAAAAGTACTGGCTGATGCCACCACCGACGAAATATTAGGTGTACACATGATAGGCCCGCGTGCCGCTGATATGATTGCTGAAGCTGTTGTAGCTATGGAATATCGTGCCAGCGCCGAAGATATCAGCCGCATGAGCCACGCGCATCCAACTTATACCGAAGCGATGCGTGAAGCTTGTTTAGCGGCGACGGAGAACAGGCCGATCCACATTTAATTTCGGCCTTCGCGACCGGATGGAGAGCCTTGCTGAATTTATAATTTGGTAAGGCTTTTTCGTTTTATCTTGTTTCACAATCCTTGTTTTATGAAACAAGAACCGACTGTTATGTAGCGTATTGATAGTTAGTGTATTAGGTGAAATTCAAGTGTAATTACACTGACGTAAAAGTTGTTTCATTTTGTTTCATCTTATTTTATTAAGTAGTTCTATTTCAAAGAGTTGAATCAAAATATTTTTTCATCTGTTTCATTTGTTTTACATTTTCGTGAAATGAAACACAGGGCACTCTTCCTTCACACTGCTGTAACTTTCCCGCTATATAACTTGTAATAGCTTGCGCTAATTAGTAATTTACATCCTATTGCAAAAAACTACCAAAACCCTGACAAAATGAAATTGTACCAACCCTTATTTGTTCTGCTATTTATTGCTGCTATCCGCCCCGCCATCGCGCAGCAAATCAAACTCACCGCCGATGTTAAACAGGCACTCACCAAAGTAAACCCCGACCAGATAAAGGCTGACATCGCTTTCCTGGCTGATGATAAATTAAAGGGCCGTTTACCCGGTAGCGAAGGTTTCCAGATGGCTGTTGATTATATGATCGGCCGCTTGAAATCGTTAGGCGTTAAGCCGGCAGGCGAGAACGGTACTTACCTGCAACAGGTAAAACTGCGCCGCACATTTTTAAAAGAACCTTTAATAACTTTCGACAACGGCATACCCGTAAAGTTCGGAACAGATTATAATATCGCCGCAAACCCTGTTGTACCATCGGTAGCTTTTGGTGCACCATTAGCATTTGCAGGTTATGGCATAAGCGAGCCGGCTTTAGGTTATGATGATTATGCGGGTTTGGATGTAAAGGGTAAGATAGTAGTGGTAACCCGCGGCGCTCCTGATAAATTCTCATCATCAGTAGCGGCACATACGGCAAACGCAGGCAGCATCTTAAAAACCGCCGCCGCACATGGCGCCATTGGTGTTATCACGGCCAATGCCGATTCGACTTCGCGTATGACGGTATCGAACCGGGGCACCTACAATGTATTAGATGGTAAAGGTAATGTAGTTGTTTCGCGCACTTACGATGCCAAACTCAGCCTGGTGGCTGTAATGGGCTATCAGTTATTTAATACCCTGTTAAAGCAATCAGGTAAAACCATACCCGATGTATTGGCGCAGTTAAAGGCAGGTACACCAGGTTCTTTCCCGTTAGGTACAGGTATTAAAGTATCTTATAACTCTACATACCAGGATGTAATGGGTTATAATATCGTGGGTAAAATTGAGGGCACTGATGCCAGGTTAAAAAATCAATATGTAGTACACAGCGCCCACCTCGATCACCTGGGTATCAGCACCCCGGTTGATGGCGACTCGATCTACAACGGCGCGCATGATAATGCTTCAGGTTGTGCCAGTTTATTGGGCATTTCTACTATCTACAAAAACTTAAAAGTAAAGCCTAAACGTTCTATACTAACCGTATTTGTAACCGGCGAGGAGCTGGGCGAATTAGGCTCGGGCTATTTTGCAAAACACCCAACCGTACCTGTTGGCAGCATGGTTGCCGATGTGAATACAGATATGCCTACTATTATAGCACCCTTACTATCAGTTACTGCATTAGGTGCCGAGCATTCATCATTAACCAAACAAGTAGGGCAGGCGGCAGATTATTTAGGCTTGGCTGTTGAGGATGACCCCGAACCCAAACAGGCACGTTTTACCCGGAGCGATCAGTATAGCTTTGTGCTGGCGGGCATACCTGCTTTGCACATTAAATATGGCAGCAAAACCGCCGACGGCAAAAACAATATGAACGACCTTGTTGCGCCATGGCGGGCTAAATACTACCATGAACCGCAGGATGATATTAACGGGATATTTGATTTTGAAGCGGGCAAAAAGTATGCGCAACTAAACTTTTTAATAGGATACCTGGTAGCGCAGGACCCTGCAAAACCAACCTGGAACAAAGGCGATATATTTGCCACAAAATAAAAACACAATAATATACCAATAATAGTTATCAGGGAAGGGCTGTTTGTACAACCAAAAATAGAATGCCAACGTATTGTACAAAACAGCCCGCTACCATCCGGGATAGCGGGAGTTGGAAATAAAAATCATATAGAACAATGATCAACCACATTGAGCTGGAGCGGGCGTCATTCCTGACAGATTTGAAATGCCCCGAATGCGGAACCACACACAATTCCGCCGTTGTAAACACGGTATGCGTTAATTGCGCGTCAACGCTATTTGCCCAATATAACCTGCATACCGGCATTAGTAAAGATATCCTGACCGGCCGCCCCGCCACCATGTGGCGCTATAAAGAGTTTTTGCCGGTTATTGATGAGAAACACATCGTAACACTGGGCGAGGGCTTTACACCTATCCTTCCGGTTAAAAATCTTAAAAAGTTTACAGGTGATAATGAAGTTTTTTGGAAGGATGAGTCGGGCAACCCAACCGGGTCATTCAAGGCAAGGGGCATAAGCGCCGCTGTATCAAAAGCAAAAGAGCTGGGAATACAAGTTATAGCCACGCCAACCGCAGGCAACGCAGGGGGCGCATTGGCGGCCTACGCGGCAAGCGCTGGCATACAGGCCATCGTTTACATGCCCAAACAAACTCCGCAGGTTTTTAAAGACGAGTGCCACCTGTACGGCGCCCAACTGGTAGAGATAGACGGCAACATAAGCGATTGCGGCAAACTGGTAAATGAACAGGCTGCGCTAAACAACTGGTTCCAGGTATCTACCCTGAAGGAACCTTATCGCCTGGAAGGCAAAAAAACCATGGGCTATGAAATTGCCGAGCAGTTTAACTGGCAATTGCCCGATGTTATATTTTACCCAACCGGCGGCGGCACGGGCCTGATAGGAATCTGGAAAGCTTTTGACGAGCTGGAGCAATTGGGCTGGATAGATAGCAAGCGCCCACGCATGGTAGCGGTGCAGTCTGCCAGTTGCGACGGTATTGTTAAAGCGTTTCATGCGGGCCAAACGGTATCTGATTTTACCGATGGCGGCTTTACCATAGCCAACGGCTTGCGCGTACCAAAACCTTATGCTGATAAAGTTATCCTTAAAGTTTTGCGCCAAAGCAACGGCAATGCCATTACAATTACCGACGAAGAAATGAGCGCTGCCGTAAAAGAAATTGCCAAAACCGAGGGCCTGCTCTTCGCACCCGAAGGCGCTGCATTATGGCAAGCCTACAAAAAGCTGAAAGCAACCCAATGGGTAAAATCCGGCGAAAAAGTGTTGCTGCTGAATACCGGCAGTGGGTATAAGTATTTGGAGAATATTATTTAGGT
Organism: Mucilaginibacter sp. UYCu711; assembly: GCF_050433825.1. NCBI lineage: Bacteria > Pseudomonadati > Bacteroidota > Sphingobacteriia > Sphingobacteriales > Sphingobacteriaceae > Mucilaginibacter > Mucilaginibacter sp. UYCu711. Next base: position 98,520 of record NZ_JBNPWM010000011.1, read on the forward strand.
TTCGGAGGTCGGATTTTCAATTTCGGAATTGAATAATAAAAGTTGTTTCGAACGAGGTACGAAGAGAAATCTTATATGCCCTGCATCTTAGGATTGCGTTTAAGATTTCTCACTACGTATCGAAATGACAGCTGGTTAAATCAACCCACTCTCTTTCAACATCACCTTCAAAGTAGCCAAATCAGTTTTAAAAGCTTTAATTACATCGGCTTTTGGTATAGTAAACGTAGCCGCCCCACTTTGCGCACCGCCAAGATCATATTCAAAATGTTGCGAGATAGGGCGCTGCAAGCCCAGTTTTTTCAATTGCGCGAAATACTTTTTAAAATCAACCATACCTTGCCCCAACGGTACATCTTTAATTACCCATTTGTTATTCACCTTTTCCCAAAGGAAATCTTTAACGGTTATGGACGCGATATGGTGCTTTAACAGGTCAAGCGTTACGGGCCAGGCCTCGGCTCCATCGACAGTGGCATGACGGATATCAAACTGGCAACCTATCCATTCTGGGTCCAGGTCCTTTAATACCTCCCATAAATCCCAAAGCGGCCCGGCAAAACGGCCGGTATGGTTCTCGTAATCGCCGTGTGTTTTATATTGCTTGTTTAGTGCAGCTAACGCTGTTATGCGTTTTTTTATAATAGCGATGTTAGCCATAGTATCAAGCCTGGCATCATAGCTATACCAGCCCATGCGGTAATTTTTAATGCCTAATTGGGCGGCTGTTTGTAAAACATCGGCGGTATACTTTTCATCAGCATCGCGGATATCGGTAGTGATAGTGTAGATATTTAGTCCGGCCTGTTTAATAGCTTCTACCGCTTTTGGCAGGTCATCTTTTACCCGCTCAGGCTTTACATGGCCGTCGGCACGTACGGTTATGTCAATCCCATCATAACCTATTTCGGCTGCCAGCGCAGCCATGTCTTTATAATTAAGCCATTGCAGGTGTTTGGAAAAAAGGCTGATGCTTACCTTGCCGTCAACCACCGGGCTGTTAGCCGGAGCCAACGATGGTTTAGCAACATTGGCTAAAGCAGATAAGCCAAGCGGCATCCCTGCCAAAGTAATAGCCGTGCTTTTAATGAAGTTTTTGCGCGAAACAGGCATAGTTTGAATAATGGCTCTTAGTAACCGGTTTATTCAAAACTACAAAATTTACTGTTCGATTTATTTGGCAGCTGTTTTAAAATCTATTAAATATTCTTTAAGGTCCTTATAATCCATATCCCTAAATCGTCCCAAAACAAGCTGGTATTGCCGGTTAGGTTGCAGCTCGGTAGTAAATGTAAATGATCTTCCGTCTTCACTAAAACCCACCGCGCTTTTTATTTTCAACAGATTATCTTTTCCTAATGGTCCCAGTTCAAAGTTGCGGTAACGCTTATTCATTACGTTAGAAAATTCAACGGTTATTTGTGTGGTTGCCGGGTTAACATCTGTGGCGTTATTTTTAAATGGTTTTAGGCCGGTAACGGTTGGGCGGCTATCTTCATATTTAGTTTTAAGCGCAGCAACAGGTTCAGCAAAATAGCCAGACTCATCCACAAATTTAGCTAAGGCGGCTTCATCGTTATAATCCAATTCTATCATGTCCTTAATAGCCTGTTGCTTACTTTTGGCTTTATTATAATAATCGGCGCAAATGGCATAGCCTATATAGTAACCAAGGTCGCGGGTGTTGTTAAACTCGTTTTCCAGGCTGTTATACATCCAAATTCCGTAGGTGGTATTAAATAGTTGTTGTGCAAATACCTCGCGTATCCGGTCGTTATGCGCATAACCATAAGCTATTGCCGGGGCGCTTGATGGCTGCCCGGTCGCTTTTACCGCCAGGTATTCAGCTACGCCTTCCAGTACACTTTGGCCTAAAATGGTGTTGGCATCGGTTGTTTTTTCCTGCGTGTGCACATATTCGTGTACATTGGTAAACACCATATTTTTTAAATTCTCGTCTGTAAACGCTATTTCGCTGCCTATCAATACCATATTATCCGTAGTGGTGCCGCCACTCCTGAAAACGCCAACGGTGAAATATATTTTAGCAGGCCTTGCCTGGGGATATAGCTTCTTTAGCTTAACTATGTTGGCTTCGATATCAGAAGCGAATGCTTTAGCTTTATTAGTATTGGCACGTATGGTTAACCAGTACTGCGGGCGACTGGTAATAGCTGCCAGGTATTCTTTGGCAGTATATCGCCGCGCTGCTATCATCGCCTTTTGGCCCGGTGTTGCTTTATCCAGGAATAACTGATTAAGATATTGGTACTGCTGTACAGTATCTTTAGTAGCGACTATTTTATCATACGCCTGCCAAAAGTTATCAATATCGGTAGTGACAAAATCAGGGTTGTTTTGCTGTGCTGACGCGGCAATTATAATACCCAGCCCAAAGATCAGTGTGAATAATAGGTTCTTCATATAGCTACAAGACACTATAAATATTATTTAGTTACAAAAAAGCGTCCCATGGAATACTAGAGGCTTTTCATTTATTCTAAATAAATTCCGAAATTACAACCTTTGTTGGTATTGTCACCAACAATAAACACTGCCAAAGCCGGAGGAAACGCTTTTAAAAATAAAATTGGCTAAGGAGGCACCTCCGGAGCCTTCCACTGTATTTTTATTACTATAAACAGGTTACTCCTCTGGAGTTTTGTAAAAAGTGAGTTCCAGCGGAACTACCTGTTTATAGTAAATTCAAAATCATCTTTAATGGCTCCAGCGGAGCCTCCTATACTTAGAGGTGATTTCCCTGCCAAACCCTCGTCACCACATTTTCAGTTAATGTTTTTAACTATTATGGTGTTCCACCCTGTTCCATAGTGTTCCACCCTGTTCCGGGTGTTCCACTTTCATGAAATGGAACACCCTGCAATAACACCGTGATAATTGTAAATAAATTCCGAAATTCGCCCCCATGCTGCAAATCCAACAAAACGTTTCGCTAAAAAACTTTAACACCTTTGGTGTCGAGGCGAAAGCCAGCTTTTTTGCCGAAATAAACCATCCTGAGGAACTGGTTGAATTGTTTATGGACCCGCAATGGCAGCAAACCCCGCGGCTGGTTATTGGCGGCGGCAGCAACCTGTTATTAATAAATGATTTTGACGGGTTGGTTATCCGCATGAATATCCGCGGGATCGAACATCGCATAAACCATAACGAGGTATTTGTAGAAGCCGGTGCCGGCGAGGTATGGAACGACCTGGTAAACTTTTGCGTACAACGCGATTATGCCGGTTTAGAGAATTTAAGCCTGATACCCGGCTCGGTTGGTGCATCGCCCATACAAAACATTGGCGCCTATGGTGTGGAGCTGAAAGATGTTTTCCATAGCTGCAAGGCATTTGAGATAGCTACCGGCCAGTTTAAAACCTTTACCAAAGCCGATTGTGGGTTTGGCTACCGCGAAAGTGTTTTCAAAAACGAGCTGAAGGGGCAGTATATCATTGTATCCGTAAAATTCGATCTGTCGCTTATTCCCAGTGTAAATTTGCGCTATGGCGCGATAGAGCAGGAGCTGGCTAATCGTGGTATTACCACACCTACTATAAAAGATGTATCAACCGTAGTATCCCATATCCGCGTAGCAAAACTGCCCGATCCGTCAACCATTGGCAATGCAGGCAGCTTTTTCAAGAATCCGGTTATAACTGCTGCCGAATTTGAACCTGTCAAAAATAAATTCCCCGAAGTTGTAAACTATCCGGCGGGTGATGGGTTTATAAAATTAGCGGCCGGCTGGCTCATTGAGCAATGCGGCTGGAAGGGTAAAGTTGTTGGCAATACCGGCACCTGGAAGAACCAGGCACTGGTTTTAGTGAACCATGGCGGCGCTACCGGGCAGGAAGTGTACAACTTTTCGTCGCTTATTATAGACAGTGTGTACACCGAATTTGGCATTTCACTACAACGCGAGGTGAATATAATTAGTTAATTTATCTTCATTTTAGGCAACTCTTTCTATTGTAATCCTAGTGTCATGTGGTTAAAATTATATTGTAAGTAGCTGTAAATAAGCGTGTTTAATCCCTTTTTTATGGGTCGTGGGTGTTGATAAGCGGGTGATTGGTCTTATTAATGGTTTTGTATAGTGGTATAGCGTTTGTCTACATACCAATACAAAACATTAACACTATGACAAAGATTGAGTTTAACACCCTGGTATTACGTCAAGCAAGTTCATTAAGGTCTTACGCCCTGCACTTCACTCATGACGCAGACGATGCTAACGACCTTGTTCAGGATACAATGTTGAAAGCCATAACTTATTACAATAAATTTAAAGAAGGTACCAATTTAAAAGGATGGTTATACACCATCATGAAAAATACCTTCATCAACAATTACCGCCGTTTTGTAAAAATGAGCACCTTTGTTACAAAATCTGACGAGATCTCATCACCTAACCTGGTATTTAGTTCGACTAAAAATCAAGGCGAAGCAAAATTTGTAATGGATGACATCAAAAAAGCTTTAGACAGGCTACCTGCAGATTATTATGTACCGTTCACGATGTATTTCGAGGGCCACAAATATCACGAGATCGCCGATCATTTAACTATCCCAATAGGTACAGTTAAAACCCGTATCCACGTTGCACGCAAGTTGTTAAAAAAGGGTCTTAAAGCTTATGATAACGGTGTTAAAAAACCTATCTACGCAGAAAACTAAGCAATCAACTCAACTCATATAAAGAAAGCCCGTTTCATAAACGGGCTTTCTTGGTTTTAAACTATTGCTGGTAACTGCCAAAAAACTGCACCAGTTTATCCGGATAGTCAGATATCAGGCCATCCACTTTCATATCAGCCAGTGTTTTCATAACCGCTTCATCATTAACCGTCCAGGGGATAACCAGCACATTGTTTTTATGCGCAGCAGCAACCATATCGGCAGTAACAATTTTTTGTTCGGGGCTGATTATGGTTGGGGTAAAGCCTAATTGCTTAATAGCGCCGTCATAATTGCCAAGCGATATTAAATAAGCTGTTTTTACCTGCGGCATTTGCTGGTGCAACACCTGCAGCGTACGCGGGTCGAACGATTGGATGATCACCCTGTCGGTAATATGTTTTTGGTTGATGACTGCCATCAGAGTTTTTACAAACTCGGCAGGTACCGGATTTTCAATACCATCGTCACCTGGCTTGCTTTTGGTTTCGATATTGTAATAAACCGGTTTAAGGTGGTGTGCCTTAACATAGGTTTCTACGCTGTCTATCAGGTCGGTAAGCAGCGGTTTATGAGTTTTAACTTTTTGCTGCTGCGGGAAAGCGGGGTAAGGCTTTGCGCCTTCAATAAACTGCTTAATATCGTCGTACTTCATTTTATAAAGCACGTATTCCTTTTCTTCGGCTTTGGTTAGGTTGGTGCCATCGGGTTTTTGCATAATGGCCGCGGTCATCACCCCATCGTGCGATACCACAACTTTTCCATCACCGGTGATATGCGTGTCCAGTTCCAGCGTCCGTACGCCTGTTTTTACACCATTCAGCATAGCCGGTATGCTGTTTTCAGGCATTAAGCCACGACCGCCACGGTGAGCTTCAGTGTCAAAACTCTGTTGGGCATTGGCCTGTAAAAAGCAACTGCCTGTTAGTAAAAGCGATAAAATGTATTTCATAAAATAATGTTTATTGATGTGCTACCCACTTAACAGCGTTGCGTAATAGGGTTTGGTAAGGAACCAGATCATGCGACCCTTCATCATGCCCCAAAGCAATACAAACGATGCGTGACGTTTCATTTTTAACAACAAAAACCGACGGGAAAACTATATCCGAGCCCGCAACCTGGTTGTTTGCCAATACCGCTATACCCGGACCAAAAACGTCAGCCGAGTAATGATAGCGTTCGTCTTTAACCATAAATTTTACATCAACCCCTTTGGTTACAGGGTGATTAGTGTTTACAATTTCTTCCTCAAAGCTTCCATATTTGTCATGCGACCGCGCGCCGCCGCTTACCAGTTGCTGGTTGTATTTTGGCCAGTCGTCCCAGTTATACCATAATGCCGGGTGCCCCAATATCAAACCTTTACCATCAGCCGCAAAATTAAATATTGCCTGGCGGCCCCTGGTCTTTATTGGCTGATTGGTGGCCAGGTACAATACATCCATGGTAACCAAATAATCGGCTATCGAATCTGTATTGTTGGTATAAGTAACGGTACACAACCCATCACGGCTAAGTGTGGCAGCATCAGCACCGCGGTACCATTTATCAAAATTATGCGAAGTGCCACCACCCACAATTAGCACGCGGATACTTTTTCCATAGCTGTAACCACAGCAAATACAGGCCAGTAAAATGCAGTAAAAACGGATCTTCATTTGAGGCATTGCGGCAGGTTAAAACCGCGCAACTAATATAATGCATCTAACATTAAATACAGATTAACTTTTAAGGGAGAAACCCATCGCTATAAATTGCTATTTTTACGGTCATGGACCAGCAAATTACCTTAGACACAATTATACAGGCGCATAACCGCATTCGCCCATATATACACCGCACACCGGTGCTAACCAACCAAACCATTAATGATATGGTTGGTGCTTCCATCTTTTTTAAATGCGAGAACTTCCAGAAGATAGGTGCCTTTAAAGCACGGGGCGGGGTTAATGCGGTGCTGCAGGTTGTGGCTAATAATGAGGGTAAGGCTATTACCACGCATTCATCGGGCAACCATGCGCAGGCGGTAGCTTTTGCTGCGCGATTGATGGGGCTGCCCGCTTACATCGTAATGCCCAGCAATGCCCCGCAGGTAAAAAAGGATGCCGTTAAAGGCTATGACGCTGAGGTGATTGAATGTGAACCCAACCTTGCCGCCCGTGAACAAGGGGTGGAAGAAGTAATAGCCCGCACTGGCGCGGTATTGGTGCACCCGTTTGATAATGACAGGGTAATTGCCGGGCAGGCAACAGCCTCTAAAGAATTATTAGAGGATTACGGACAGCATCATCCCTTCGATACGATATTTATCCCGGTAGGTGGTGGCGGCATGCTAAGCGGTACTGCTTTAGCGGTTCACTACTTATCGCCCCAAACAAAGGTTATAGGCTGCGAGCCGGAGGGCGCCGCTGATGCGATATTGTCGTTTAAATCAGGCAAAGTAGAGAAGGCGCCTTATATTAAATCGGTAGCCGATGGTTTGCTGACCACGCTGAGCGAACGCACCCTGGCCATTATAAAAGAGCATGTAAGCGACATTTTAACCGTTACCGACGAAGAAACGATAGCCGCTATGAAACTGGTTTGGGAACGCATGAAGATCGTTATCGAGCCATCAAGCGCGGTAGCACTGGCCGTGGTTATCAAATACAAAAGCAAGTTCATCGGCCAGAAAATAGGGGTGATATTTACCGGTGGCAATGTGGATCTGGGTAAGCTGCCGTTTTAAATTGTAAGGTAAATATGAAAGATATCAAAAAGATTTTTGTAGAGGGTGCCGCAGCGCCGGGCGGGCACTATACCCCGGGTGTGGTTTATAACGGCATGCTGTTTATATCAGGCCAGCTGCCTATCAGCGCGGATGGTACGCACACGTATACCGAGCCGTTCGAGACACAGGCGAGGATAGCTTTGAGCAATCTATTAGCTGTATTAAATGCAGCAGGGGGCAATCCCGCCGATCTGCTTAAAGTAACCGTATACCTAGTAGGCGGCGAGCATTGGAAAGCCTTTAACCAGATCTATATGGAAATGATGGGCGATAACAAACCCGCACGCGCCATTGTGCCCGTGCCCGAATTGCATTACGGGTATTTGGTGGAGATAGAAGCGACGGCAGCGGTGTAGTGTACTGTCCCAGGGACAGGTGTAACACCAGGTACAAGTGGGACACTGATATAATATTGTCGTCAAATCACTTATCTTTACTTAAATCTAATAAAATGAAAAGATCTTTATTATTGTCGCTGATCGTCGCCCTGATGGGTTTTACAACACTAATTGCCGAAGCTCAAATATCACCCGGTGCCACACCCACATTAGAGAAATACCCGTGGACTGATAAGGAACTCCTGGAGCCATCGCTACTTGCCGCGACAATTAAAAAAGGTACGCAAAAACCGGTAATATTAAATATTGGCGTGGTCGAGGATATACCGGGTGCCCGTCATATCGGTGCAGCCAATAATGAAGGAAATATAACGAAACTAAAGGAAGCAGTTGCCAAGTTTCCCAAAAATACAGAGTTGATTATTTATTGCGGATGCTGCCCTTTCACCCGCTGCCCCAATGCGCAACCCGCATTTACCACGTTAAAAAAGATGGGCTTTTCCAATGTTCGGCTGCTTAACCTGTCTACTAATCTTAAAACCGATTGGATAGCTAAAGGGTATCCAGTAGTAAAAGAGTAGCGTTCGCTCCTCAGGGTCCTCTCCGGGAGACCGTGAGGGGACATTAAAACAGCTATATATGAAAGAGAATATTTTGAAATATGGACACGAAGTTTTTAAAGAGTTAATAGAAACATACGGCTTTGGAATAAAGACTGAGATTAATGAAAGCCAATATTTTAAAATCGAATACGAATCAAAAAATTTTGTAATCCAAATCGAGCAATACCGTCAAGAGTTTTACGTGCTACTTTATAAGACTTACGAAGATGATGGGGTCAATCTTTTTAATTTATTAGATTATTTAAAAGGATCTGATGCTCCATACTCAGATTATTTTCGAAAAGAGAAGGATATTGACGACTGCTATCGCAAACAATTTAATCATATATCGAACGTGATCTATGAGAATTACTCAGAAATAGTCCGTTTTTTTAGTGAAGGTGATTATAGATCAAAAAGCAATGAATTTAGTAAGTATTGGAGAAGCAAACATCCTGAGGTCTACAAAACGCTATAATTTTGCCGTATGCGATAGCGGAATTTGACATCCCCATTAAATAAAAGTAGCACCCAATTGCAGATATTTGGGCAAGAAACCACTCGCCCATGAACATACCTTTTACCGACGACGAAGTACAACAACTGCGTGCCCAAACCAAAGGCACCGCGCAACGTATCCACTTTAACAATGCCGGGACGTCTTTGCCGCCTGATGTGGTGGTTGATACGGTGATTGATTACTTAAAGGAAGAAGCGCTTTTAGGCGGCTACGAAACCGAGGCCAAATACAAAGATCAGCTTGAAAACACCTACGATCTGATAGCCAAACTGCTCAACGCGCACCGCGATGAAATAGCCCTTGTTGAAAATGCCAGCACCGGCTGGGGATTGGTTTTTAATGGTATCGATTTTAAGCCCGGCGATGAGATCATCACTACCGAGATGGAGTATATCACCAACCTTATCGGCTTTATTAATGTGCAGCAAAATAATGGCGTAGTACTAAAAGTTGTGCCGAACGATGAGAACGGCAACCTAATTTTATCCGAACTTGAAGCTGCCATATCACCCAAAACAAAACTAATAGCGGTTACACATATTCCATCTACCGCCGGCGGGATGATACCTGTTGTAGCGATAGGCAAGATCGCCCGTAAACATAATATCCTGTACCTGGTTGATGCCTGCCAAACCGCCGGGCAAGCGCCAATTGATGTGGAAGAGATTGGCTGTGACGCCTTATCGGTAACCGGCCGTAAGTATTTACGTGCGCCGCGCGGCACCGGGTTTTTATATGTGCGCAAAGCTGTGCAGGACCAATTTAAGCTTTTCTTTATGGATGGCTTCAGCACTCCTAAAGTAACCCAGGCAGATTATAACCTAAGGCCCGATGCGCGCCGTTTTGAGCTGTACGAGAAAAGCCGCGCGCTAACCCTTGGCTTAGGTAAAGCCGTTGAATATGCCTTGGCAATAGGAGTGGACCGCAGTTGGCAGCGCGTACAGTTTTTGGCCAATGCACTGCGTCATCAACTTACAGCCATCGATGGCGTAACCGTACATGATTTTGGTGCCGAGCAATGCGGTATTGTTACTTTTTCAGTTAAAGAAATTGATAGCCCAACTGTAAAAGCAAAGCTGCTGGAGCAAAATATCAATGTATCGGTGGCCTTGGCCAAGTCGACATTGATCTACATGGAAAAGAACCATTTGGTAAGTATTGTGCGGGCGTCGGTGCATTATTACAATACCGAAGCCGAGATCGAAATTTTATGCGCTGCATTACAGGCTATGATAAATTAGTAACAAACGAGGGCTCAAATGCGTTATAATTAGATGAGATCGCATTTTGTAATTATACTGGTGTCGGTGGCCGTCGCTTTATCCGCTTGCGGAAAAAAGACTGATACTACGCCCACTAATACCAATACCAACACTAACGGAGGCAATAATTCAGGCAACAGCGGCACCTGCACCGCCCAATTGGCCGATGCAGAAAACATGGCCATTTTTCCGGCTGACAACGCCTGGAACCTTGACGTAAGCAATGCCGCTACCGATGCAAACAGTACACAGATCATCGCCGGTTTCAGTACCTCAAAACTTAAGGCCGACTTTGGTGCAGGGCTATATGATAACGCGACGATAGGCATTCCCTATAGCGTAGTTTGCGGCAGCCAGGCAAAAGTTCCTGTTACGTTTCGCGCCAATAGTTACGATGGTAATTATGGGAATGAAAGTGATCCTGGTCCGTACCCGATACCTGCCAATGCACCAATCGAAGGCAACGGGCAGGGCGATTCGCATGTGATCGTGGTCGACAAAGAAAATAAGCTACTTTACGAATTGTACAACGCCAGCTATACCAACGGCCAGTGGCAGGCATCGTGCGGGGCGATATTTGACCTGGCATCAAACAAACTGCGCACCGACGGCTGGACATCTGCCGACGCGGCGGGACTGCCTATCTTCCCCGGGCTGGTTAGATACGAGGAAGTTTTGAAAGGCACTATCGACCATGCCATCCGGTTCACCCTGCAATCGGCAAATGTTAAACCTGCCTATGTGGCGCCGGCAAGGCATAGTGTAAACAGCAAGGGCGGACAATACTCTTTACCGTTTGGCGCCAAGATCAGGCTGAAGGCAAGCTTTGATATCAGCGGTTACTCGGCCACCAACAAAGTGATCCTGATCGCTATGAAAAAGTATGGCTTAATACTGGCCGACATCGGCAGCAATATGTACATAACCGGCGCGCCCGATGACCGCTGGAACAACGACGATCTGCAAAAGCTGGGCGGCATAGCCGCTTCAAACTTCGAGGTGGTGAAGTTTTAATTAGTGTACTTAAACCTTCGTCATCCTTCGTCGTCCCCTCAGGGTCTCTCGTAGAGGACCCTGAGGATGCCGGATTAATACCAATAATCCCGGTAATCACTAATTAAGATAAAAGGATGCTGCGCTTCTAATTCATAAAAAGCAGCACTATTATGTGGGTAGTCAGTAAATTCGTTACAGAAATTCCATTTCCCAGCAACAGGATTATGATGGATGTAATTCAGTTTTTGATGTAAAAAATCAATATTATAAACCGGTTTTCCATCAAATGATGATTCAAAAACTTTGTGTTTTTGTCCCTTTGCTTTTTCCTTTTCAGAGCAATCCGACGATAATTTATAAAGCATAGAGACGTTTTTCTGATCGGTTAATCGTTGGATAATGGCGTATGCCATGAACCGCTTACCATTACCTATAACCTTATTTAAATTTACTTTTTCATCATTTAACTGTAACAACAGGTGAACATGATTTGGCATGATCACAAAAGCAAATGTGTTGATATTATACTTGTCTCCAATTAGTTTTAGCCAATCATAAACAATTTCATAGGCTGATGCTATCTCAAACAGGGCTATCCAGCTATGACAAGTGAAGGTAACAAACCAGGTTTGTTCGGTGGTGTCATGTAAGGTACGGGTTGCCATTATGTAAATATACAAAATGATATTGTGGACCTCAGGGTCCTCTACGAGAGACCCTGAGGGGACGACGATCTGCAAAAGCTGGGCGGTATAGCCGCGTCAAACTTCGAGGTGGTAAAGTTTAATTAGTATACAACTGGGGCTTAAACCTTTTGGCTAATAAGCCTGTTGCTTTCTCCAAATCAATGTCAACTACGGTAACACCCGTTTGTCCGTACGGCTCGTAAGCCAGGCAGGTACCATCCGGACCAATAATTGATGAAGCCGACTCTGAATATCTCGAGGCATAGTTTATGCTGGCGAAGTAAATGGTATTCTCTATAGCGCGCATCATCATGGCCTTTTCGTAGTAGGGGTTGTCTTTATGGCGATATTCGGTTAGCTCGGTACCCTCAACATCGCTGCCGCTGCAATGCGGGTGAAACACGATAGCCGCATCCTTACGCGCCGCCCACCGCACCGTCTCCGGATACCTGAACCCTTCATGGCAAATGGTAATGCCAAACTTTAAGCCGTTAACTTCAAACAGGCTACGCCCGGTGCCGGGGATCCAGATATTATCCTCAGTTGGATCCAGCTGGTTTTTGGTTTGGTAGCCCAGGATCGCGCCATTTTTATCAATTACGTGGGCAATGTTAAATATCCCATCGGGCGTATACCAGTCCATTGGCAGTATGATGGCGATATTGCTTTCAGCAGCTATAGCGGCCGCACGTTTAAGCGCATCCTGCATTTTTTCGGGCGATGATTGCTCGATAGTCAGCTCGGGCAACGGGTAACCCGGGATGTACGATTCCGGGAAACAAATGATCTCAGCCTTCCGGTCTGCCGCATCCCTTACCAGGTTTTTGAGCCAGTATAAACCATCATCAATTGATTTTGGGAACGGAGGAGAAGCTAAGGCGATTTTCATGGTAGCTAATTTATTAAAAATCAGCGAATGAATTCACACCGGCATTGCTGTACTATGCGTTAGCTGTGGTGCTGTTCGTCCCCTCAGGGTCTCTCGTAGAGGACCCTGAGGCAAGGCATAAAAAATCAATACTGTAAATCGGTTTTCCATCAAATGATGATTTAAACACTTTATGTTTTTGCCCTTTTGTTTTTTCTTGTTCAGAACAATCTATAGCTAATTTATAAAGCATAGCCATGTTTTTTTGATCTGTTAATAGCTGAATTATTGCATAAGCCATAAAACGCTTACCGTTGCCTATAATTTTATTTAGGTTGATCGTACTATCGTTTACCTGCAATAATAGATGGACGTGATTTGGCATGATTACAAAAGCAAGTGTATTAATGTTGTATGTACCTGCAATAAAATCTAACCAATTATAAACGATGTGATAAGCCGATGCTATTTCAAATAAAGCTATCCAGCTATGACAAGTGAAGGTAACAAACCAGGTTTGTTCGGTGGTGTCATGTAAGGTACGGGTTGCCATTATGTAAATATACAAAATGATATTGTGGACCTCAGGGTCCTCTACGAGAGACCCTGAGGGGACGGAAAGCGATTTTCATGGTAGCTAATTTATTAAAAATCAGCGAATGAATTCACATTGCTGTACTATGCCTTAGCTGTGGTGCTGTTCTTCCCCGGGTCAAACGTGATCTTCCACTGGGTCCCAAATTTGTCCGTAACCATTCCGTAATGCGTGCTCCAAAAAGTTCGGGCTATGGGCATTGTTATAGTTCCTTCTGTTGATAATTCATTAAATATGCGATAAGCCTCTGCCTCATCTCCGGTACTTATATAAAGAAAAAAGTTGTTGATAAAAGCACCTTTTGCCAGCTCATAAGTTTCCGCACTATCATTTCCCATTAAAACGGTTTCGGCGTTAATTTGCAAGGTAGCGTGCATGATTTTGTCATCAGGAGATAGCGGGAAGAATTGCCTGGTCTCGGGCGGTACGTCCTTATAACGCCCCATGTATAAAATTTCACCACCAAAAACTGTTTTGTAAAAGCTAAATGCCTCTTCACAGTTGTCTTTAAAAACCAGGTAAGGATTTAGTGTTATCATGGCTTGACTTGTTTTTCTTTGTAAAAACGGAATAATAGTAAATGTACGTTAAACCTTTGAAATCCTTTTGGGGAGTTAAGTATTGCTTACAAGCTTCGCAAGATTTTTTCCATTTTCCTTCCCTTCGCCAACTCATCCACCAGCTTATCTAAATACCGCACTTTTTGTGTCAACGGGTTTTCGATCTCTTCTATACGATAACCACATATCAGCCCGGTAATAAGGTGCGCATTGGGGTTTAAAGCCGCGTTTTGAAAGAAGGTTTCAAAAGTTGATCTTTTTACGATGTGATCTTGTATTTGTTCACCATTGAACCCTGTTAGCCAGGTTATCACTTCATCCAGTTCTGCTTTTGTTCTGCCTTTCTTCTCTATTTTTGTCAGATACAAAGGATAGACCGAGCCAAAGATCATTTTGGCCATACGCTCATTGTGTAGGTCGTTATTATTCATGTGTTTGGAGGTATGACTAATTCTGCGCTATACAAATATATCGAAAAATAAGAATGGCAGACGTTCTGCTTGCTACTCTTTGCCAATCACCGATAAAATATTACCTGCCGGGTCTTTAAACCACGCAATATCCGGCCCGTGGCCATTGCCGCGCACAATACCTTTAGCATCGGTTTTCATGTATTCGCTGTCGTATTGTTCAAATACAATTCCTTTGGCTATAAGCGCGTCGACTGCTTTTTCAAGGTCGGGTACCGGGAAATTAAGTACGGTAAATGTGGCCGGCTCGTGGTTAGGTTTTGGATAAACCATGATATTGGCACTGCCTGCTACGTGTACTTCGATGATGCCCATTGGGTTATCACTTACTTTTAAACCTAAAACCTCGCTGTAAAACTTTTTGGCTTTATCAAGATCGTTTACCGAAAAACTGCTGAATGCATTTGAATCCTTAAACATAATTTTTGTTTTTTACTAAGTTACCTTTTGATAAGATCGGTCGTAATGGGCATACCGGCCAATTACAGGCGGTATTTAAGACATTAACATCCAAAACTGATAATTGGTTTTTTTATAGATATTTGTTACGCACTACCTAAATGAAAAGGATACTACCCGCCATTGTTATAGCCCAGTTTTTTTGCACCTCGGTTTGGTTTGCAGGCAACGCTATTATGGGCGATATTGCCAGGCAGCTAAATTTAGAACCCGCGTACCTGGCGCATTTAACCAGCGCCGTGCAACTGGGGTTTATTACCGGCACGCTCGTCTTCGCCATTTTAAGTATAGCGGACAGGTTCTCGCCCGTTAAAGTTTTCTTTACCTGCGCGCTGATAGCCGCGGCAGTAAACCTTGGCGCAAGCATAGACGGGATAAACGCTTCAACACTGATGCTGTGCCGCCTGGTTACCGGTTTTTTCCTTGCGGGGATCTACCCCGTAGGCATGAAAATAGTGTCCGATCATTACCAGCAGGGCCTGGGTAAATCACTTGGTTTTTTGGTAGGGGCATTGGTATTGGGCACCGCTTTCCCGCATCTTTTAAAAAGCCTTACAGCGGCGTTGCCGTGGAAATACGTTATCTATTCAACTTCGGCCTTATCAGCCTTAGGCGGCTGCGCGATGTTGCTATTGGTACCCGACGGACCGCACCGTAAGCAAGGCCAGAAATTAAACTTCGCCGGATTTTTAAGCGGCTTTCGCGATAGTAAATTTAGGGCGGCGGCTTTCGGATATTTCGGCCATATGTGGGAGCTGTACGCGTTTTGGGTATTTGTGCCGGTGATCTTATCGGCTTATAAAGATCATTATCCGGCTGCGGCGTTTAACGTACCGTTCCTGTCTTTTTTGATCATTGCATCCGGCAGCGTAGCCTGCGTGTTCAGCGGGATCCTGTCGCAACGCTTTGGCGCTAAAAAGATCGCGACAGCAGCTTTAACCATCTCCTGTATCTGCTGCCTGGTATCGCCCTTATTATTATTTGCTAACGCGACATTGGCCTTCATCACCTTTATGTTTGTATGGAGCATGGCTGTAATTGCCGACTCGCCGCTGTTCTCAACCCTCGTCGCCCAAAACGCGCCGATTACTATAAAAGGCACATCATTAACTATCGTGAATTGTATTGGGTTTAGTATAACTATCGTCAGCATCCAGTTGATTAATGCCTTGCGCACGCCCGGTAATGCACAATATATTTATTTGTTGCTGGCTGTGGGGCCGGTGTTGGGGTTGTTGGCGTTGAGGGATAAGCAGCCAGCGCAATTATGACGTTTAAATTCAAATCCGCTTTTCAAGAGCCATCGGCTCGATAAATATTGTAGCAACGGGTTTTAACCCGTTGACAAATCGCAATCACCACGTCGAGTGCCATCGGCACGATCCATTTATATGTGCCGAACCTACGGCTCTTAAATCATTTAGTTTTTTATAATCAACGGGTTGAAACCCGTTGCTACAAAATTGGTCGAGGCTACGCCTCTGTTGTTCGTGTTTTTATTTGCACTCCGATATTTAAAACAGATATTAGCTATCCAAACAAACCAACTAACCATGACAGACTATAAAATGGAAGCCGCCAAAGCTGCGCTGCAATTTATCAAGCCCGGGCAAACAATCGGGGTGGGTGCAGGGTCGACCATAGCTAATTTAATAGAATTGCTGGCTGCAGATAGCGGGCTGGCATCTTCGCTTACTTTGGCAACCTCGTCATTTAAAACTGCCGGGCTGATCAAGGAGAAAGGGCTTAACCTAAAAGCCGCCGAACATCTGACCAAACTGAATAGCTATTTTGATGGCTGCGACCAGTTTGATGCGCAGCTTAACGCGCTTAAAAGCGGCGGCGGCATCCATACATCCGAGAAGATCCTGGCATCATTAGCCGACGAATTTATTTTATTGGGCGATGCAGGTAAATCTGTACAAAGTTTGGATACTACCTATCCGCTGGTGTTAGAAGTATTGCCAAATGCTTTGCAACTGGTACAGCAATGGCTCGCCAAAAATATCCCAACGGCAAAAACTACCATGCGCCTAAGTACGCAGAAGGACGGCGCGGTCATCACCGAAAACGGCAACTACCTGCTGGATGTTTATTTTGCCGAACTATGGCCGCTTGAAAAAATGGACGCCATTAAAATGGTACCCGGCGTTGTGGAGCATTCGTTGTTTTTGGGGATTGCTAAGAAGGCTATTATAGCGGGTGAGGGTGGCGTGAAAGTACTATATCCGGTTGTGAAATCTTAATTCTCTAAACGTCCTGTCATTTCGATACGAGGAACCAGTGAGAAATCTTAGACGCCTTGCTAAATATCGCATGTATAAGATCTCTCACTACGTTTCGGGATGACAAAAAAGCCATGCCTTTGTATCAAAACAATTACCATCCCTGCTTTTATAAATAACAATATTTTCATAGTATTGAATACCAAACGTTTTAACCAATAAAATTCTTTTAACGGTAAACCATTATTATGAAACTAAAAAATACCTTTTTAGCATTGTTTATGCTGGGCGGCACTGCCTTTGCACAACAAAAAGCCCCTGCTAAAGCAGCCGCAAAACCAACAGGTAAAACCCCGGTTGATTATGTGGACCTCTACATCGGTTCTATCAATCCTAAAACCCGCAGCACATCGCCGGTTATAAAAGCGCCGGGTGGCAACATCAGCATCTGGCCAACGCTTAGCCCGGATATGGAGGATTTTTACCTTGCCGATAAGATCTATGGTTTCCCTATCGGGATAGGCAGTATCATGGCTAACAAGGGCCAGTTTAAGCCGGGTGCCAAAGCCAACGCTTCAAAGTTTGATCATGATTTGGAGACTGCAACGCCATATTATTACCAGGCGCTATTAGAGGACCCTGATATCAATACCGAATACACGATGACCGATAACGCGGCGGTGTTTAGGTTCACCGTTCCGGTTGGCCAGGCTACCAACCTGATGTTAACGATGCAGGGCAATGCCAATGTAGAGGTACTTAATCATATGGTTTTCCAGGGATATACCACGGCCCGCGGCCGCAGGCAAACGGATAATCCTGAAAAAAGATATTTCTACGCCGAGCTAATGAAGCCTGCATCAGAGTTTGGCAGCTGGGAAGGCGAGGTAGCTACCCCAAACACCAAAACTAAAAGCGGCACCGGTATAGGTTTATATTTTAATTATAAACCGGCTATGGCTCCGCAAACTTTGGAGTTAAGGGTGGCAACATCAATGGTTAGTGTTGACGCTGCCAAATCAGCTTTAGCTAAAGAAACCGGCGCGCAATCGTTCGATCAGCTTAAA
The DNA here is from genome assembly GCF_050433825.1 of Mucilaginibacter sp. UYCu711. Classification (NCBI taxonomy): domain Bacteria; kingdom Pseudomonadati; phylum Bacteroidota; class Sphingobacteriia; order Sphingobacteriales; family Sphingobacteriaceae; genus Mucilaginibacter; species Mucilaginibacter sp. UYCu711. The sequence goes on from NZ_JBNPWM010000011.1 coordinate 116,624, forward strand.
AATAAATTAAAGGACCGCTGGAACGCCGAGCTTGGCCTGATAAAAATTAAAGGCGGCAGCGAAAAACAACGCGCCATATTTTACAGTACCCTGTACCGCACCCGCGCCTTACGCATGGGCAACGTTTGGGATACCTATCGCAGTGCCTATGCCCTGCAGGACCTGATAAAACCAGATGAATCTGTTAAAGCGATAAACAACTTTATAAAAGCTTACGAAACTACCGGCTGGCTAACCAGCTCGGGCGCCATGATTGGTAACCACTCTACCTCGGTTATTGTGGAAGCTTATCTTAAGGGATTAAGAGGCTTTGATTTGGAGAAGGCCATGCCGGAATGCGCAAAAACCATATGGAGGGCACCATGATCCCCTGGAAGGATGGCGCCCCCGGTATAACCGAGTTGGAGCAATGTTATTTTGATAAAGGATTTTACCCGGCGCTGCCCATCCGTACAGATGTGGACCCTAAAGCCCCGGTAGATATGTATAGCCGCCTGCCTTACCAGGTTAGGTGGACACCAACCTTAGAGGTGAAAGAATGGGTTACGCAGGTTGACGGCTGGCACCGCAGGCAGTCGGTAGCGGTAACGTTGGAGCATTGCTATGACGATTGGTGCCTTGCCCAAATGGCGCAGGCCTTAGGCAAAACCGACGACTACAACCTGTTTATGAAACGTGCGCATAACTACCAGAACCTGTTTAAACCAGCTATTGGTTTAATGGCCCCTAAAACTGCCGATGGCAAATGGGTTGAGCCGTTTGATCCAAAATACTCGGGCGGGTTTGCCGGCGAGGGCTACTTTGCCGAAACTAACTCGTGGGTTTATACCTGGAGCGTACAACACGATATACAGGGTTTAATTAACCTGATGGGTGGCCGCCAGCAATTTAACGATAAGCTGGACGAGTTGTTCACTACAGGCCATAGCATGGATAAATTAGCGTTCATGGGCCAGTTCCCTGATATGACGGGTTTGGTAGGTATGTATACGCAGGGCAATGAGCCGGCTTACCATATCCCATACCTGTATAACTACTCGGGCCAGCCATGGAAAACCCAGGCACGCCTGCGCCAGTTAATGGAGCTTTGGTATGACGTTACCCCGCAAGGCTTAGCCGGCGATGAAGACGGCGGCGCAACCTCAAGCTGGTATGTGTTTAATGCAATGGGCTTCTATCCGCAATGCCCGGGCAGGCCCGTATTTGACATTGGCAGCCCTGTTTTTGACGAGACCACCATTAACGTTGGTAGCGGCAAAACCTTTGTTGTAGAAGCTAAAAACGTGTCGGCAAAAAATAAATATATCCAGTCGGCGGTGTTAAATGGCAAGCCTTTAAATAAAGCGTGGATGATGAATGATGATATTATAAAAGGCGGCAGGCTAACCCTGGTAATGGGCCCGCGCCCAAACAAAAGCTGGGGTAGCGCCCCTGCTGATGCGCCGCCATCAATGTCGGCAGCTACTACTAATTAATAACAAATTAAAGGCTTCCGGTTATCCGGGAGCCTTTCCTATCTTCATAAATTATGAGAACTATCTTGTCTGCGTTTAAATATGTTTTGGTATTGCTGTTATGCAGCAATATCGCTACAGCTAAATTTTACCTGTCGCCCATATTTGGCGATAACATGGTTTTGCAACGCGGTATGCGTGTACCCATTTATGGCTTTGCCGATGCCGGCGAAAAAATAAGCGTTGAGTTTATGGGTAAAACCTATAAAACAACCACCGGCGGCGATGGTAAATGGGCAATAAAAATGGGGTCGTATAAAGCAGGCGGGCCCTACCAGCTGAAGCTTACACACGGCGCCGAAACGTTGAACTTTACCAATATTTTAATAGGCGAGGTATGGGTAGCGTCGGGCCAGTCTAACATGGAGTTTGGCATCCAGACAGAAAAGCATGGAAAAGATGCTATCGCTAATGCAACCGATCAGCAGATCCACTTTTTTTATGTGCCGATGGTATTGTCGTTACAGCCGTTGTATGATATGCCTGCAGCTTCGCTGGCGTCGCAAAATGCGCGCTGGGTAGTTTGCTCGCCCGAGGTATTGGCAACACCGCAATTTGCCTGGCACGGGTTTTCGGCAGTGGGCTATTATTTCGCTACGCAGATCAGGCTATCAACCAACGTACCTGTTGGCATGATAGCCACTTATAAAGGGGGCACACCGGCGCAGGCCTGGATGACCGCCGAAGCGCTGGCGGCCGACCCGCACACCGCTAAATATGCGGAGGCCCACCAAAAATTGGTTGATAATTTTGAAACGTCTACCGCCACCTATCCCGCAAGGCAAAAATTATATATCGACAGTTTAAAAACATGGAACGCCGAGGTTGGCGTGGCTTATAACGAGGTCATCAAAAAATGGACCGCCGATGTACTGGCCGCGAAGGCATCTAACCAACCGGCGCCTGTCCGTCCTAAACCATCGCGACCGGCACCAATTGCACCGGGCAATCCGCTGGGTACTTACCAAACGCCCACTGGCTGCTATAATTCGGGCATTGCGCCCATAGCAGGTTACGGCATAAAAGGGGTGATCTGGTACCAGGCAGAAAGTAATGCCGATGGCCTGGCCGACGCGGTAGATTATAAATACCTTTTCCCGCTGATGATAGCCAACTGGCGCCACGAGTGGGGCCAGGGCGATTTTCCGTTCCTGTATATGCAATTGCCAAACTTCAGGGGCGCGGCGGTTACCCCATCCGAAAATAACTGGCCGTGGGTGCGCGAGGCTCAGGAGAAAACATTGGCTTTGGCTAATACCGGAATGGCGGTTATCACAGATGCCGGTGAGGCACTGGACATCCACCCCACAAATAAACTGGTGCCCGCCAACCGGCTGGCCTTAGTTGCCCAAAAACAGATCTATGGTCAAAACGTAATAGCCTCCGGCCCGATATACAGATCGATGAAGGTTGATGGCAACAAGATCTTCATCAGCTTTAATGAGATCCGCCAGGGGCTTACAGCAGGGAGCCTAATTGGCGATGAAGTGGTCTTTGCCGAGGGTGCCGAGCTAAAAGGCTTCGGCATTGCCGGTGCCGACCATAAGTTTGTATGGGCAAAAGCGGTGATCAACGGCAACACTATTGTAGTTAGCGCAGACGCAGTTGCCAATCCCGAAGCGGTAAGATACAACTGGGCCGATAATCCGCCGGGAAACTTATATAATAAAGATGGCCTGCCTGCAAGACCGTTCAGGACGGATGATTGGTCGGCGATGTGAGCCCCTAACCCCCCCTGAAGGGGAATAGGTTAGCAGTACCTTAAAACTTTGTTCCCAACTCTGTTCCCTCAGGGTCTCTTGTAAAGGACCCTGAGGAGTGACGTGCAACCTCAGGGTCCTCTTCGAGAGACCCTGAGGGGACAAAGGCGGCATTATGATTTATAATGGCGCGGTAAGATCACGCTTTACCGTGGCTTGAGGCGTTTATTACCAAACTCAAACTCCTCCAACACTGTCCATCTGCCACCATCTCTTTGTTCTATCAAACTAATGGTATCAAAAGTTAGTTGGGTTGGCAGCGTGTTGTTTTTTATCTCATTAAACACATCATCGGTGCAGGTTGAGTTTCGGGGATGCATTAATGTAATGTGTGGTTGTTGGGCGGTGGGCAATTGGTCGGTTCCGTTTAAAATTAGTCGCCGCAATTCATAAAATTCCGGGTTTGTTTTTTTTGCCGGTATCAGTACACCTTTGCCATTGTCAAATCTCGCGGGTGGCCCAAATTCAATTTTAATTGGCATATGGTTTACAAGTGTATGTATGTTTTCAATGATCATATCCATCGGCACAAGCTCGTGCTCGCGGCATAAGGTTACGTGGGCCGCTATCAAATCAAACTGTACGGGGTTATACCGTAACCTGATCTTTTCAATTACCTGATTTTGATGCGAAACAAATAAAGTAAGCTGTAGCCTTGCAGGTTGCATTTAGTGGTAAATAGAGTGGGTTTGATAAATTAGTAATATCAAAATAAATGCTGAATTTAATATAAATCCATCAATACATCGCCTAATAATACGCTTTCAACCACCCAATTATCTCCACCATAAATTATTAATAAATACTATTATTGTAATAATAGTATTCTGTTCCCTCAGGGTCTCTTGTAAAGGACCCTGAGGAGTGACGGGCAACCTCAGGGTCCTCTTCGAGAGACCCTGAGGGGACAAAAGTTGAGGGGACAAAAGTTTAAAACCTATTACTTTTAATTCACCGCTGAAACATTTTTATAAAAGATCAATTACTTATTTTTTGCCGAGTTCTTCTGCAAGGCCAATAAGAAGTCCTTCGGTTCCACGAATATAGCAAAGCCGATACGAGTTCTCATACTGAACCACTTCTCCAACCAATTGAGCACCATGCTTGATTAGCCTGGATACCATTTCGTCAATGTCTTCAACGGTGAACATGACACGTAGATAACCAAGGGCGTTCACAGGCGCTGTCCGGTGATCTGATATAATAGGAGGTGTGATAAATTTTGAAAGTTCGAGTCGACTGTGGCCATCCGGAGTAGCCATCATAGCAATCTCTACGCACTGAGAATCAAGTCCGGTAACACGACCAGCCCATTCTCCTTCTACTCTCCCTCGCCCTTCCAGCTTCAGGCCGATCTCTGTGAAAAACGAAATAGCATCATCAAGTGATTCTACAACAATGCTGACATTGTCCATTCTTAGTAATTTGTTATTTGCCATTGTTTTAGTCTTTATTAAATTTCATTCACTCTCGTTACTGTCTGTTCGGTTCTGAATAATAGTTACGTATAACTCAAACATACGAAAGTCAATTTGAGGTTTTTGCTCTAATTTTCGTTTTTTAGCCATTCTATATCAACCCAATTATGTCCATCATAAATTATTTAATAAATATTATTATTGTAATAATAGTATTACATTTGGGTAACTAATTATTAACCTACCAGTTAAACCCTTAACCCTCACTGCATGAAAGCAACCTTACTTGCATGTCCCTTATTGCTGTTAACCGTGTTTTTTAGCCCGGTAAAAGCACAAACTGACACCACGGCAAACATGCCGGTATATTCTACACTGCCCGATACCGCTGTTTACGACCTGGGCCGTATCACCATGAAAAAGAAGTTTACCCAAGCCATCACTATCCACGCTGCCGACCTGGAAAAAATGCCTTTTACCGATCTGAAAGAGGCCGTTACTTTATACTTTAATGGTGTATATGGCCAGCAGCAAAAGTTTGCTTACGTTATTGATGGTGTTTTAAATACCGATATTAACGCCTACAGCATTTATGATATCGACGAGATAACCATTGTACAAAACGCCGCCACTACTTTAAATGGCATAACGCCATTGCAGGTATTGGTATTGGTTAAAACCAAGCGCGGCGGCCCTAACCGTAAGGGCATCATTGCGGCTGGGCAAGTTAACCAGGTAAGAAAATATTATGGTTACAACGCCACAACATCCGGTAACAGCAATAATAAAGGTAATAGTACACAAGATCTTTACCAGCAATATTATATATCGGCTTATACCAATACAAAAACTATAAAAGCGGGCTTGTCTGCCGATATCCAGCACAATGTGTTCCCGCAGTATTGGAATAAAGATATTTATGAAACTTTTAAGCCATTAGCGGGCAACCGTTTTAAATTTAACGGCTACTTAGATATTAATTTGGATGATAATAATACTTTAAGTATTAACGCCGGATATGTGCCGCAAAAGGATAAAGAATCGTACATTTTTAATAATGCTGTCCGTTCCGGCGCGTCAGATCAAAGAAGTATCAGCCAAAACCTGGGCTATGGTAACATTCAGTTTAAAAGTAACATTGCCGATCTGTTTACCAATAACTTAAGCGCAGGGTTTCAGCGCCGGGGATATAAGTCTAACTGGACCATTCTTGACCCTAATGCGATACTTACTCCAAAAAGTACCGTTATTGATAGTACAACTACAATAAACAACCTGATAGTTAAAGATGATTTTTCCTACCAGGGCACTTTGGATGACAATGAAGATTTTACCTTTAACGCCAATATTAACGCACTATACCGCCAAACGGATGACTCGGCAAAGTATGTAACTACGCGGGTAACTACCTTTACAAATAGTAATACAGTAGCAAGTCTGCAAAAGCAAAGGCTATTTGTTATAACGCCATCGGTTACAATAAACTATGTTGATATGGTATCGCTGCAGGTTGGCGCGCAAAAAATATTGAATACCAATACGCCGGCATTTAACGGATCAAATACACCTAAAATATTGCCTTTTGCATCATTAAATGTCGACATTTTGCGCACGCTTGGGGCTACCGACTCTGTAATGCTGCTTAGGAAACTAACGCTTTATGGCTCGTATGCAAGCGGCATGTCGTATGCAGCAGATTTTACGGGCACTTTACTGGAGATTCCATATTATCGTGGAACCTTTAGCGTGGCAGGTGCCGGCACCCCTCTTTTACGCGAGCCAATAAACCCATACCAAACATACAACCAGATACAGGGTGGCTTAACCTATTCGATGTTTAAAAAGGGATTATCATTTAGCTACAACTACAGCAATGCGAAATTTAATGCTATTTATTATATAGAGGGTACTGTATCGCCGCAAACAGATACTGCAAGATCAACTACTGCTAATATAGTTACGCATAGGTTGGGTATAAACTATACTTTACCCGGCAACGGTAAATTTAAATGGACCGCCGGTTTAAACGGTGCCTATATTACTAATAAAGGCTTTAAGAATAATTATACGCTTACCCAATTGCGGATATTTTACCCGGGCAAGAGCCTTATTACCGCCGGGTTTGCCAGCCAGGTTAGCTACAATAAAGCCTTTGCAGGCGTTGGCCTGGTATATGACATGAACCGCGGGGTATACCATGCACCTGTAGGAAATGGCAACGGTAATTATACTGTATATAACGATATGATCCAGGGTCTTAAACTGCAAAACGTATACCTGGGTTACCGCTTAAAGCCGCTAAAAATGGTAAGGTACCTGGATGTATTTATAAACGCCCGCAACCTGTACCAGCAAGTACAGTTAATAGAGGGGAACATCCCACGATATTCGGCTGAAGATAAACGTTTCTTTGGTGGGGGTATTAAGTTAGAGATATAATAGCTGTAAAAAAGAAGAGGGGCCTGATCGTATGATCGGGCTTTTTTTGTTTCACACGGCCTGTTCCATGAAACAAAAACGATGGAAAAATAGGTGTTTATTAATTTGTTAATTATCAAGCATTTAAATATATTTTATACTTGAATAACCTTACTTAAAAGTTGTTTCATTTTGTTTCACTCATTTTTTATAATCTACTGTTAATCAAATTTTTATACAATAATCTTGTTTCACTTGTTTCACCTGTTTCACATCCGCATGAAACAAAACACTTGCACCTATAGCACCAGGATATTGAAAATAAATGTCAGCTTTTAGCTTAAAATGCCGTTAATTAGCTAATGTTTCTACTGCACGGCGCTAAACGGGCAGTTGTTACCTAATAAACCAATTGTACGGTACATATCAAACATTACATTCATGAAAAGAAATCTGCTATCTGGCATCGTAGTACTTTTATCAACCATTCAATACGCGGTGGCGCAGGACAGGAAAGCGCCTTCATATCCGCTGATAACGCATAATACCTATTTCAGCGTATGGTCAAACTCTGATAAGTTGGCCGAATCGACCACCACGCACTGGACCGGCGCCGACCAATCACTAATAGGTATAATAAACGTTGATGGTACCGATTACCGTTTCTTAGGTAAAGATGCCGAGCAATACCGTACAGTGTTACCGGCATCAGACGAGAAGGATTACACCGTAAAATATACGTTCACCAAACCGGAAGGCGACTGGACAGCTTCAAATTATGCTGCTACGAGCTGGCGCGAAGGCTCATCACCAATTGGCGATGCCCGTACCGACAAAACCAAATGGCGCACTAAAGATATCTGGGTAAGAAGGGTATTTAATATTACCCAAACTGATGATATCAACAAACTGTTCCTGAAATTATCATGGGATGATGATGTTGAAGTTACGCTTAACGGCAAATCCTTATTTGACAGGGTAGGCGTAAGCAAAGGTTTTGAGATGATCGCGATGGATAAGGACCGCCTTAAAATAGGCGAGAATATCATCACCATGCATGTAGTAAATACCGGCGGCGGCGCCCGTGCCGATATAGGTTTAGTTGATAAAGAGAAACCAACTACCAAAGCGTTGGAGGTTGCCGATCAGAAAAGCGTAAGCGTTACTGCTACGCAAACCATTTACAGCTTTAAAGCCGGTAAGGTTGATCTGGACCTGACATTTACTTCGCCGTTGTTACTGGCTGATTTGAATTTATTATCCCGCCCGGTAACGTACATTACCTACAGGGTAAAAGCCAATGATGGCAAAACGCATAATGTAAAAGTGTTTTTCAGCGCATCAACAGATCTGGCTGTCGATCAGCCTAAACAACCGGTTACCGCCACCAAATACAGCACTGCCGCATTATCTATCCTGAAAGCAGGTACTGATGAGCAGGCTATCCTTAAAAAAGCAGGCGACGGCGTACGCATTGACTGGGGTTATATGTATGTAGCGGCACCTAAAGCTGTTAATGCTACCCAGTTTATTACTACCGAGAAAGAAGCGGTTAACGCATTCCGCACAGGTGTTGCCTCAAATACTGTTTTTAAAGGCACTAAGCTGGCTTTGAATACGATCATTCCTTTTGGTAAAGTTGGCGCTACTTCTGTAGCTAAATTTATCGAGGTAGGTTATGATGATATTTACGCCATGCAGTACTTTAACACCAACTTAAGGGCATGGTGGAACAACTCGGGTAAAGAAACCTTTGAGGGCCAGTTAACCAAAGCTGCTGCCGATTACCCGGTGACCTTGCAAAGATGCGTTGCGTTTAACAAAACTATGTATGCCGATGCTGTTAAAGCAGGCGGTAAAGATTATGCCGAATTGTGCGTACTGGCCTATCGCCAAAGCATAGCGGCGCATATATTGGTAAAAAGCCCGCAGGGCGAGATCCTTTGGTTCTCAAAAGAAAACTTTAGCGGTGGTTTTGTTAACACGGTTGACGTTACCTACCCATCGGCTCCGTTATACCTTATCTACAACCCTAAGTTGATGGAAGGTATGCTTAACGGGATCTTCTACTTTAGCGAGAGTGGTAAATATGGACGTAACTATGCCGCGCATGATCTGGGCACTTACCCGCATGCCAATGGCCAGACTTATGGCGAAGGCATGCCGGTTGAAGAATCGGGTAACATGATCATCCTTACTGCTGCCATTGCTAATGCCGAAGGCAATCCATCATACGCTAAAAAGCACTGGAAAACGTTAAGCACCTGGGTTAACTATTTAACCACTGAAGGCTTTGACCCGGCTAACCAGCTTTGTACCGATGATTTTGCGGGCCACCTGGCGCGTAATGCAAACTTATCTGTGAAAGCTATTGTAGGCATAGGCTGCTACGCGCAATTAGCAGATGCTCTGGGCGATAAAGCTACTGCCACAAAATACCGTGCTATTGCTAAAGACATGGTGGGCCGCTGGATGAAACTGGCAGGCGACAAGGACCACTATACCCTTACGTTTGAAAACCCGGGTACCTGGAGCCAGAAATATAACCTGGTTTGGGATAAAGTGTTAAAGCTGAATTTGTTCCCGCAGTCGGTTTATGATACCGAGACCAAATATTATATCAGCATACAAAACAAGTATGGTTTACCATTGGATAGCCGTAAAGATTATACAAAATCTGACTGGATACTTTGGACCGCAACGTTTGCCCCAACCCGTGCAGAATTTAACCAACTGGTTGACCCGGTTTATAAATATGCTTTAGAAACCCCAACCCGCGTTCCGCTTAGCGACTGGCACGACACCAAGAGCGGCAAGCAAACAGGCTTCCAGGCCCGTAGCGTTGTCGGCGGGTATTTCATGAAGTTGCTTCATGATAAAACGTTGGCTAAGAAATAGTAGTCCCGATAGCTATCGGGAGAAGATTAGTGATTAGAAAAAGGCCCGTCCCGACAATTGTGGGGACGGGCCTTTTTTTGTTTGTCATCCTGAGCATAGCGAAGGATCTTCTACACGCGGTATGTATTGTTGTCCCCTCAGGGTCTCTTGAAAAGGACCCTGAGGATTTCTCAGCGCAACCTCAGGGTCCTCTGTGAGAGACCCTGAGGGAACTAAGTGCTTAGTGGGTTAATTTGCCAAGTGAATCTCCCTAAAACGGAACAATAGCTTTAACACAAATATTGCGCCCCATATTATAGATCCCCGAACTACCATTTGGCGATGCGTTGTAATACTCAAAATATTTCAACCGGTTTAAATTTGATTGATAAGCGGTATCAAAAAGGTTATTTACCTGTACCTGTAATTGCAGTTTATGTTCGCCCGAGTATTGGATACTTGTACCTGCTGATAAGCTAAATAGCGTATAGCCCGTGGTATGGGTTTCTGTACTATTTAATGCCAGGTAACGGTTTTGTGCGGCATTGATATCAGCCTCTGCTTTTAAGTTAAGCGATTTAAAAGTACCGCCATTAAGTTTCAATTCCTGGCTAATGCTGCTTAAAAAATGCAATGGCGGGATAAGCGGCAAGTATTCGCCCTGCAGTTTTTTGTCTTTAAAAGCGGCGTTGCGGTTAAAGCCATAAGTAACCGCCAGCGAGTTGTCAAACGCGAAACCCTTCCATGCTACCGGGTGCAGGCCAAAAGTGGCCTCAATGCCGTATAATTGCGCTTTAGCCTGTTGGTATTGGTAGGTCTTGTTTCCCTGCGCGTCAACTATGGCATTGCCTCCCGCGTCAACCTGTTGCGATAAATAAATGTAGTTGGAGATATTGTTATTGAACAGGCTGAACGTAGCCGAAATATCAACCATATTAGCTTCTATACCCAGGTCCTCCTGTAAAGAAAACTCGGGGCCAAAGTTACGGTTGCCCAGGTAAACAATATGCGCGCCGGGGTCGAGCCCGTTTGATGCAAACTCGGTAATACTTGGTGCGCGGTACCCCCGCGCTATGTTGGCTTTTAAATTTAATTGCTGATTGATGGCATAGGTACTACCCAGGCTTACTGATAAACCATGATAAATTTTACTAAACGCCGGGAACTGAAGTTTGGCGCCGGCAATATCCTGCCCCTGTACATGCCTGCTAAAATTTGTCGCCGGGTCTGTTTTGGTATAAAAATCGTCGCCGTGCTGGTAGCGTTGGTCGTAACGCAGGCCGCCGCCTATTGTCCAGCGGTTGTATTTCCATTTGGCAAAACCATATACCCCGGCGTCGAACGAGTTATAGTCGGGGATGGGGAAGTCGGTAGCATTTTTACTGCGGTTGTTTTGATACATCCCGTTAACCCCAAATGATAGTTCGGTATGCGCAAATACGGGCGCGTTGTAGTTAACCCGATAGTTTATGGTATTTAAACGCACAAACAAACCCGCCTGCGCTAGGGTACCGGGGTGATTATACTCGCGCCGCACATTTTGCTGGAAAGCAAGTAAGGCATCGATATCACCACCACCTATTCGGTAATGGTTCTTAGTATAAATTCGGTAATGCTGGATATGCTGGTGCAGCGGGCTAAGCTGGTAGGAGTTTAATTGGGTGTTTGATGCCAGCGGCCTGTTTAAAATATCATCAACATTACCCTCAAGCGTTTGGTACGTGAATTTGCGGGTTAACGAGTCGCGGCTGCCATCGGGTATACCCTGCAGGTTATCGTAAAGGGTGAAATTGAGCGATGTATAACCTGTGCTGCCGGTATGTTTTATACTTGCCGACGCGTTGGTTTCCCTGAACCCGGTATTATACACCCGGCCATCAATATTATTGGTATAATTTTTAGCTATGCGGTATGATCCCCTTAAAGCGTAGCTCCAATGGGATGTAGCGTAAGTGAGGCGCAGGCCGTTGCCAATCAAACCATTATTGCCCTGGTATTCGGTAAAATATTTACCATGTATCTTTCTGTCGGTATCAGCAGGCATGGCAGGTATCAACCCAACTACCCCCGCCAGCGCGTCCGATCCATATATCAGGCTCGACGGTCCTTTAACCACCTCGGCGCGGTCAATATTATATGCATCAACTTCAATACCATGCTCGTCTCCCCATTGCTGGCCCTCCTGCCTTATGCCGTCGTAAAGGGCGAGTACCCGGTTATAACCCAGGCCGCGTATAAATGGCTTGGAGATATTGGGCCCGGTTTTAACGGCGTTTAACCCGGGTACATTTTTTACCAGTACATCAATAATATTGCTTTCGGTGGCCTGCTCCATTTTTTTAGCAGATACACTAATTATGGGTATCGGGTTTTCTCGCGCCAGCGTAGCACGGGATACGCCGGTAACTACAACTTCGTTTAATGCTTTTTTATCGGGGTGCAAAAATATCTCGTGATTGTCCTTCGGGCCGGTTAGTATTATGGTATCCGTTTGGTAACCAATGCAAGATATAACCAGGGCGGTGTTGTCCCTGTTTGACGGTACAACTAAAGTAAAGCGCCCTTTTTCGTTTGTAGCAGTGCCAGTTTTTAATGAGGGGATAGTAACGGTACCATACATAACCGGCTCGTGCGTCAGCTTGTCTTTTACCGTCCCGGATATTGAAAAGTTTTGTCCGAAACAATTTAAGTTGATTAGGATAAGCAAATAAGTTAGGTAAGATATTTTCACGATTTAAATTTTAGCAAACATATAAATAATATTTAGTCAATCAATTAAATAAAATTAGGTTAATCTAATTTTTATAACGAGGCAAATTTCGTTATGTTTGTAAAAAGATCCTTTTATGGTGCACACGCTCACCGAAGAAAATTACCTGAAGGCTATTTTTCGTATTTCGCAAAATGCGGATGTTAAGATAACGCCTACCGCTATTGCCGAAATGCTGAAGAACAACCCGGCATCGGTTATTGATATGATTAAGAAATTATCAGACAAAAAACTGATAGATTATGATAAGCGCGAAGGGGTAAAACTAACGGGAAGCGGCTTGAACGATGCCATCCAGATCGTACGGAAACACCGGCTATGGGAGGTTTTTTTACTGGAAAAGCTAAATTATAACTGGGACGAGATTCACGATATAGCCGAAGAGCTGGAGCATATCCAGGATGATACGCTTGCCGACCGGCTGGACAAATTCCTGGGCTTCCCTGAATATGATCCGCATGGCGACCCCATACCAAAAGCAAACGGCAAAGTTCCTAAATCATTCTCGGTTACCTTAGCTAACGTAAAAGACGGTGCAACCTGCCGGGTAGCCGCGGTAAAGGACACCAGCAGCACATTTTTACAATATCTGCTTAAATTGAATATAGGCATAGGCACAAGCATCCGCCTGGTAGAAAAAATCCCTTTCGATAATTCACTGGTTATCAGTATCGGCGGAAAAGAAAAAACAACCGTCTCGCAAAAATTTGGAGAAAATATTTTAGTAGACGAATAGCGAATTAGCTATGCCGGTAAAGAAGCTGGCGCTGCGGCTGGGGTTAAAATAAAACAGTTTTAAAGTTATGGTGTTGCTGTACTATGAGATTACACACCGCAACCGCCATATTTGAAAACATGTACCACGCAGAAGACGCGAAAGAATACCTTTTGGGCCAGGATATGGAATTTACAGAGGGAGATATCAGTATAACCCCGGTAACCCCAGGCGAGGAAAAAGTAATACTTAAGGCGCACGCCGATTCGCCCCGCGAAATGCAGGAAGCGGTTGATGTGTTGCGCAATTATGGCGGCGTAGAGATCAGCATAACGGTTTAAACAATCCGGTTATTTAACCGCAGTCAGCTTTATCATCGTTACACCATGGGGCGCTACTATTGCTTTATAAGCGCCGTTAAATATGCCTTTGTTAGCATGTGCCCACAAGTCTCTTATTTTTGTTTTTTTGGCTGCGCCGATGTCTTTAAAATTCAGCGTTAAAGTCGCGCCGGTATCTTCTTTATTAAAAAGCGCAACCGCCTTCGAGCCATCTTTTAATTGCTTTACCCAGATCTCCCTTTTGTCGTCGCTCAACAATCTTGTGCCTGGTTTGGTTGCAGCGTCCTGATCAATGGCTATGATCTCTTTGTTCAACAAGATATTCTTTGTCGCTGCAGACATACTGCGCACATCATTACCCAATATCAGCGGGGCAGATACGACGGCCCATAAACTAAATTGGGCCTTTTGCTCCTCGTAAGTTTGCTTATTATTGCGCGGGTAGTCAACAATCAAATTGTCCGGGTCATTCCAATGGCCGTTGCCGGCATAGTCTTCTTTGCCCACAACCTGCTGAAGGTTGGTGTACCAGTTTTTATAGGTTACCTCGGGTGTACGGTCTATAAACTTTACAATGTCGCCGCCGGTGCGCCACATATCCGCAATTTCTGCGCCCCATAAATGTGTTGTGGGACTCGAAAAGATGCAGATCTCAAACATAATTGGCCGGCCTGTTGCCTGCAGGGCTTTGCTCATGCGGGTGTGCAGTTCGCGGTCGGTATGTTTTTCCTTTTCGCCGCAGGCATCATATTTTAAATAATCAATTCCCCACGCTGCGTAGGTTTGGGCGTCTTTTTCTTCGTGATCATAACTGCCCGGGTAACCTGCACAGGTTTTCATTCCGTTTGACGAATAGATGCCGATCTTTAATCCACGCGCGTGCACATAATCTGCCAGGTACTTCATGCCATGCGGAAAGCGTGACGTATCAGCATATTGCCGACCTTCGGCATCGCGGTTGGCTGCCATCCAGCCATCGTCAAGTTGTAACAGTTTATAGCCGGCATCCTTAAGACCGCTTTTTACCATCGCGTCGGCAACGGCCATTATCTTTTTTTCATCTATCTTATCAATAAACGGGAACCAGCTCATCCAACCCATAGGCGGTGTTTTGGTAACTGCTTTGTACTGTGCCTTTGCTGTAAAGCCAAGGCCTGTAACAATTGCTAACGCGATGATGGTTTTTCTCATGTTTATTTAAATTAAAATTGCTTCATTATTTTAACCAGGCTGTTAGCTATTATTTCACAACCCGTATCAGACGGGTGCAGGCCGTCGTAAGTCAGATCTATTGCTTCCATCGGATAAGGATAATCATCCGTTGCCGGGTTAAAGGGGATCCCGATAAATTTAGGGTAAGGATAATCTGTATAAGTACCCGTAGCCGGATCTTTAAGCCGTTTAAACTTCACTAATTGCTCCAGCGTAAAATCTTTGTTATGGTAAAGATCCGTTACCGGGATCTTGTCGAATTTGCCTACTTCCACTATCGCGTTAGCAACAGCTTCCAGTGTTTGCCCATTTTTTGTTTGGTATGATCCAAAAGCGTTGTTGCGCTTATCAAACAAATAAACAAAATCAACTCGTTGTAAAGGCGTCATCAACACAATTTTAGCATCCGGATTTAACGCGCGCAGCTTATTAATAATAATGCGGAAAGAACCATAAATGGTTTTATTGCCGGCGTTGTTTTTATAGTCGTCCAAAGTGCCAATTGGCCGGCCCTGCCACCAATCGTTAGTGCCTAAAAACACGGTGTAAATATCGGCTTTAACCAAGCCCAGGCTATCAATATGGTTAGCTATCCCGCCCGATGTCCAGCCGTTGTAACCTTTGTTGACGTAGTGAATATTTGGCAGCTGCTCTGTAACCTGTGTTAAGTAACCACGGGTTAATCGGTTCTGCGTTTCGTTTTTATGATCATTTAAATAGGTGATAGAATCGCCTATGGCAATCCAGGTTAACTCTTTTTCTTTAAAGGATGTTAACAGGCATGCTGTAAATACTATGAAGGCCAGTTTTTTCATGGAGATAAATTACCATTGGTGGGATAATTTAAGCTAACATAAACAGAATTTTTAAATTACCCGCTGTTATTTTATCAACCCAAATCGTTTTAAATAGCTGTAAACATAACAACCGGCGCAAAACCCGGCTAATGATTCTAAGGCAGCAAATATCATAATTACAATAAGCACGGCTTTCGCTGTAGTTATAAAACCGGTAAGCAATGCCAACAATATCATCACCATAAAACTTAAGCCAACAAATGCGGCAAAACGCTTTGGGGCACGGTCCACAGGTTTGTTTTTTAATTGGAGCAGCTTAATCAGCACACCCGCTATAATAGCCAGCGGACTAAACTTATTCAAGTAAAAACTCCGCAAGGCAAAGTCAACCAGCAAAAAAGCAGCTATTAACCAGTTAGCAGTACCAAAGCATAACACTACAAGCATCAGCACCAAAAACGCTACCATGCGCGCCCGGTTTTCGTTTATGGTTACAAAATCTACCGGGCATTCCAGATCGTTGTTCATCTGCAATTCTAAAAAATTAACCGGTTAAATACTAATGTAACATTGTTCGCTACTGTACGGTACACTGTAACGTAACCGAACAGTTCTAAATAGACTTTTGATACTAAGTTACTGATTATCAGTATTTTAAAATAAAGGCATGTAATTAGCGTATTAATCAGCATAAAAATCCAGTGCCATGATAAAAAATTATTTACGCGTTGTTTTCAGGAATTTGGCCAAAAATAAAGCCTTCTCTTTTATCAATATTGTAGGGTTGGCCGTTGGTATGGCGGCTTGTTTGCTCATAATGCAATATGTGAGTTTTGAATTGAGTTATGATAATTTTCACACCAAAGGCGATAGGCTTTATCGAATAAACCAGGACAGGTATACCGGTGGCAAGCTTAGCACTGTTTGGGCCGCGGGCGCATCAGCTGCGGGGCCTGCGTTTAAAGCCGCTTTTCCGGACGAAATAGAAGACTATACTAAACTATTGAGTACAGGGCAGGCCTTGATTAGCCACGGCGACCAGAAATACGTAATTAAAAATAACTTTTTGGTTAGCGGCAGTTTCTTTAAGCTATTTAGCTACCGTCTATTGCAAGGTGATGTCAACACAGCACTGACCGAGCCTAAATCTATGGTGCTAACCGAGTCGGTGGCTAAACAGTTGTTTCATGGCGCCAACGCTATGGGCCAGACCGTTACTTTATATGGTAAAACCATGAAGGTAACCGGTATTATGCAGGACATGCCTGTAAACACCCACATCAAATTAGATGTTATAGAATCGTACACAACTTTAAAAGAGATCTGGCAGGCGCCGCCGAGTTTTGATCCGGAAAAGCAGTGGTTTTCAGATGGTTTTACAACATATGTACTTCTTAAGCCTGGTGTTAACCCTAAATTGCTTGAAAGTAAGTTTGTGCCGATAGCTAAACGCGGTTATGCGGACATACCAAACGAATCGGCTGTTTATACGTTACAGCCGGTAAAAGATATCCATCTTTACTCAAACCGTAAATTAGAAATCGCTTCCAACGGCGATGGCAAATCAGTTTACCTGCTATTAGGTATAGCTATTTTTGTGATAGTTATTGCCTGGATAAACTATATTAACCTGGCTACCGCCCGTGGCATGGCCCGCGCCAAAGAGGTTGGTGTACGTAAAACATTAGGCTCGGCCAAGGGACAGCTTATCCTGCAGTTTATGTTTGAAGCCATGACCCTTAATGGCCTGGCTATGTTGGCAGCTGTTATTATTATAGCGGTATGCATCCCGGCTTTCGCGTCGCTTACCGGGTTAAACATTGGCTTAGCATTATTTAGCAGCTTAACCTTTTGGTTGGGCGTATTGGTTACTTATTTGGTTGGCTCGGCCTTTTCGGGCTTTTACCCCGCAATGGTATTGTCTAATTATAAGCCGGTAGAAGTGCTAAAGGGCAAAATATCCACCTCATCAAAAGGTGTGGTGTTGCGTAAAAGCTTAGTGGTTTTCCAGTTTGCCGCCTCCATCTTTTTATTGATAGGCGCGTTAACGGTTTACAAACAGATCAGCTTTATGCAAAGCCAACAACTGGGTGTTAATATTGATCAAACGGTAGTCATCAGGTCGCCGCTTATACGGGTTGATTCAATGCGCCGCGATATGCGGATCTTTAAAGAAGCTACGCTTGCTATGTCGGCTGTTAAAGGGATAAGCGTATCAAGTGATGTACCCGGCGGCGAAGTGGGTACTAACCGCGGTAAATTGCGCATGGCAGGGCAAAGCGAAAACTCAAACGTACAATGCCGCGTTATTACTACGGACTATGATTTCCTTAAAAACTACGGCATAAAGATCATTGCGGGGCGCGATTATTCACCACAACACCCGGGCGATGAGGAAACGCTGATAGTTAACCGCTCGGCCGTAAAATTATTTGGCTTTAATAAGCCTGAGGATATGATTGGTAAGCAGATGATATTTGGCGGCGGTCCGCATACCATTATCGGTGTTACCGAAGATTATCACCAGCAGTCATTAAGAGATAATTATGATGCCGTAATTTTTGATTACAGCTCGTGGGTAGGCGGCAACGTATCCGTAAAAATAAGCCCCGATAATGCCGCGCAAACTGTAGCCGCCTTAAAAACAAGTTGGGCCAAATATTTCCTCGGCGATCCGTTCGATTATTACTTCCTGGATAATCATTTTAACGAGCAATACAAGGCCGACCAGCGCTTTAGCAAGGTGTTTGGCATATTTACGCTGATAGCTATTTTTGTGGCTTGCCTGGGCCTGTTTGGCCTGGTATCCTATACCATCGTACAGCGCACCCGCGAGATCGGGATCCGTAAGGTATTGGGCGCCTCCGTTAATGGTATCCTGCAATTATTATATAAGGATTTTGCCATGCTGGTATTGGTGGCCTTTGTGGTTGCCGCGCCAATAGCGTGGTATGCCGTGCATCAATGGCTTAATGGTTATGCTTTCAGGATCGGGATTAGCCCGCTATTCTTCCTGCTGCCATTTGTGGTTGTGCTGATCATCGCTTTTGTAACCGTATCATGGCTAAGTATAAAAGCCGCGCTGATGAACCCGGTAAAAAGTCTTAAAACAGAATAATACTAAATAACTGATCATATTAAATGCCGGTAGTTTATAAAGCTATCGGCATTTTTGTTATAAATTAGGCATGTGAAAATAGCTCTGAAATACCTGGCTTTTATTGTTTGTTTGATGCCGAAGTTGCTATCGGCACAAACCCTTACGCTAACCATCGATGCCAAAAATAACGCGCAAACTATTGATAACATTGGCGCGTCGGGCTGCTGGTTCTCTGAAAGGGATAGGCAAATACTGGCCGATGGAAAAACGCGAAAGAATGGCCGAGTTATTATTCAGTAAAGACGTAGCCACGGACGGAACATTTAAGGGCATCGGCCTATCTGCCTGGCGCTTTAACATTGGCGCGGGCACGGCAGAGCAGGGCGATAGCAGCGGGATCCGTGATTTTAGAAAACGGGTTGAATGCTTTTTAAATCCCGATGGTACTTATAACTGGGATAAGCAGGCGGGTTACCAATGGTTCTTGCGTAAAGCGAAGGATTATAAGGTAGAGAACCTGATAGCTTTTGTAAATAGTCCGCCGGTACAATTCACGCAAAACGGCCTGGGCTATAAAACCGTTAAGGACCATAAAGCCAATTTAAAGCCCGATAAATACAATGCTTACGCCGATTTTTTGGCCGAAGTTGTTAAACACTTTGACGAGCAGAAACTGCATTTTAATTACCTGAGCCCCGTTAACGAACCGCAATGGGATTGGGCCAACCAGCCCGGGCAGGCCAGCCAGGAGGGCAGCCCGTGGAGCAATGAAGAGATCCATCACGCCATAACCGCGGTAGATGCAGCGCTAACCCAAAACAAGCTAACCACCAAAATACTAACGCCCGAAGCGGGGCAGCTGGATTATTTATACGGCAATAACACCGCTACTTCCAAACAGATCCAAACCTTGTTTGCAGCTAATGGCGCATATAATTTCAGCGATTTGAAACATCTGCCAAAAATAGTGGCCGGTCATAGCTACTTTACTGATAACGGAGATAATAACCTCATAAATGTGCGTAAACACCTGGCAGATACCGCTGCTAAATATGGTGTGAGTTTTTGGCAATCAGAATACTCCATGCTGGCCGATGGTTATAAAGAAGGTACCCGGGGCCGCCGCAGCCAGATGGATTGCGCGCTGTTTTTAGCAAAGGTAATTAACCACGACCTGACCATTGCCAACGCCGCTGCCTGGCAATTATGGAACGCCTGGGAACCGGGCAATGCCGAATGGGATACCCGTTATTACCTGCTTGCGCTAAAGCCAAACGCCGATTATAAAGACGGCGAATTTACCATCACCAAAAACTTATGGGCATTAGGCAATTACAGCCGCTTTGTGCGCCCCGGAATGAAAAGGTTAGTTACTACCCGCAATGATGGATTAACGCCTGTACAAGTGGCGCAGGATGTAATGGTGTCTGCATTTACCGGAGGAAAGGATAAACTGGTAATGGTGGTGATTAATTATACTGAGCAAACCCGGTTGATAACACCTGACCTGAAAAATTTTAAACCGATAAAAAACTACCGCACTTATACTACATCTGCAAATGCAGGTGATGATTTAAAACCATCAGCCTTAACCAATTTAAACGGTGCAATTAGTTTGCAGCCAAGATCAATTACAACCATAGTGTTCTATTAACGATCAGGAAAAGGGCAGCATGTAGCAATACGGTTTTATATCTTAATGAGGATGAAAACTTTAATGACTGGTATATGTTGTTTTTGAGATGACGAGAAAACAAAAGGCCCAAACTCCGCTCAGATCTGCCCTTGACGATAAACACAGCCGCGGAGATCATGTTGCGGTGTTTATTTCAAATAAGCTGGGAAGCATTACGTTCCTGGTTGTTTGTGTTTGTTTTTTTATTTTTTGGATAACACTTAACCTGGGATTTATACCAGCTTTACAGCCGTTTGACAAGTACCCTTTCCCGGCGTTAGAAATGGTTGTCTCGATATTCGCTATTATCCTATCCGTATCCGTACTGATCAGCCAAAACCGCCAGGGCAGGTTAGAAAAACTGAGGCAACAGGTGGAGTTCGAGGTTAATGTCCATGCCGAAACGGAGATCACCAAGGTACTAAGCATGCTGCATGATATTCAAAAAAAGCTGGGTATCCATAAACAGGACCAGGAACTGGAACACATGAAAGAGGAACTGGACCTGCAACAACTCCATGAACGTTTGGACGAACAGGAATAAGTAGTCCCGTTTTACCGGATCCAGCAACCATCTTTCCTCAAGCTATTCTATTTCACTTCTGCATCAAAAGCGCTGTTTAATATCACACCATTGCGCTTAGCCTGGATCCAGATGCGGTATTTGCCCGGTTGTGGAAACGTATAAGGGAAACTTATTTGGTGCGCCATGCCGCCGGGCTTAGTTGGTGCCATATCGGGCATATTTGCCATTAGCAGTTTGCTGCGGTCGGCTTCCGGCATTGCATTAAGGCGGGTCATAAAATGATCAACACTATCGGCAAAAACTTTTGGTTGCGGCAGGTATTTATCCAACGGTTCATGAAATGCCATCCTGTCAAGCAAAGCCTTTTGCGATGCCATGGAATAGCTGCCAGCGGGATGCAGATGGATGTATACGCTGCCATCATCTTTTAAAATAACCGCATGTGCCATCATACCCATGTAAGGCTCTAATTTGGCAGGTTTACCTTCGGGATCTAAAATTTCAAATTGCAGGTTGGTTAGTTCGCCGGCTTTAATTTCTTTGCCGGGGCTTTGCATCCAAACGGCGGTCGAGCCATCATTTAGCCTGGTTTCTATCCCCGGCGAGCCGCAGATTGCAGCGCCGGTACGGGTAGCGGTTTTGCTGTTAACAGCGTTGCTTAGGTAATAAGTATCGTCAGGATCTGCTGCTACCGTTGGCTTGTTATTCAGCCCTGCAT
The DNA here is from genome assembly GCF_050433825.1 of Mucilaginibacter sp. UYCu711. Lineage (NCBI taxonomy): Bacteria > Pseudomonadati > Bacteroidota > Sphingobacteriia > Sphingobacteriales > Sphingobacteriaceae > Mucilaginibacter > Mucilaginibacter sp. UYCu711. Next base: position 138,465 of record NZ_JBNPWM010000011.1, read on the forward strand.
TATGGAAGATGTTTTCCTTAACATCCAATGTGTCTACAATAGTTTCCGCAAATCCGCTCAGGCGGGTTATATCAGCGTACACCCAATATTTGCCGGCGGGCAGATTGGGTATTTTGGCCGTAAAAGTTACCGAGTCTACCCGTCGCGGATGCAGGTGTGCAAATACATCCAGCTCGCCGGCTTTTATCAAAAACAGGTGCATCAGCTTTCCATGATCGGGCACCAGGTAGCTCATTTTTCGGGTAATGTTCATCCGGCGCCTTTGCGTCATCGTGTTTAGCTGCATGGTATCAACAGTAAGCGTTAACGTGCCATCCTGCCCGTTTACCGTGGTGGTAGCCTGCAATGGGCGATATAAAAACTTATTGTAACTGGCCGCCGCGGCGTTCCACCAGCTTAAGCCTCCCCACAATATCAGTATTAATATACCCAGGCTTGCAACGCCGCCAATGGCCCGCCTTCTGCGCAGGCGTTTGGTCATTTCTTCGCCGGGGTTAAGCTGGCTGTCGCCCATGCTTGAACTGATTATAGTTACCATCAGCAATACCAAAAAAACAGCCATAGCTAACAGTCCCCAGCCCAGGCCCGCAGGCATGGCACGCTTAGCTGTTGATACGGCCATAACCGGCACCAATACCGTCCCCTTACCCAGCGGACCATCAATCATTATTTCGATGCTTGATGTACCCATGCTCATAAACCAGATCTTTACGTCAAAACGGCCGGGCTGGCCGGCGAACGCTGTTGCCTGGTCGGCACGTGGTGTGCCGTCTGCACCAAATGTCCAATACACGGGTTTGGCAAATACCCTTACGCCTTTAACCCCGTCCTCCAGATAAACAGTGACATTGGCAGTGCCCGGTATTACATCGGGCGGGTTAATGCTTACAATAACTTTATATGGCCCGGCCTTACCCTCGAAGGTAACACCGGGGCTGCCTACGTGGCCATAGCTTTTAACAACGGCCAGCAGCAGGCTAAGAAACAGAACAAGTTTTTTCATGATAAAGGTTAGTTACCGTTTAACTGATTTCATCCAACGGCCCCAGGTTAGCCCCAGCCAGCTCGAAAGAAAGGCAAGTACTATGGCAATACCTAAACCGGTAATTAACGTTGCGCCGCCATCTTCATTGTAAAGTTTATAACGATATTCATAGGTTGGGTTTGAACCAAAATACCATGATGTTGTGCCAAAAAACCAGTTGCGGGCATGTACGGTGGTAAGGAAATCGCCGAATGGCCATTGTACTGCAAGTAGTATTAATACAAATGCTGCGCCTATGGCAAGCGCCTTTATAATTGATGGTTTGGTTAATAAACGTTGATTTAGCCAGTCGATAGCCATTGCCGGGAAGATGAGCAATAACGGGAAATGGAAACTTTGATAATGAGTGATGTGGTTAAGTATAGGCCCTAATTTAGGTTCGGCGTGAAATAAAGGAAGGATCCAAACCAATAATGCCATCACCACCATATATACCGCAGTCATCCGGGTAGCGCCCCATTTGGTGGTTGATGCACTTGATACTGCAACCAGAAACAAAGGGAACAATCCGCCGCTTACCTGGTAAAACAATACCCTATGCATATCATGGCGGTCCAAATATTCGGATGCTATGGTAAATAGCATCACCAGTAAAAAACCCGACGACAACATAAAGCAGGCTGCCAAAGTTTTTTTAGAGTAAGTAGCTATTATGCTTTCGCGATTTTGCAGCGCCATTACGCTTACCATCGCCCCAAATTGTATGGTTATCATACCCAATAGTAAAACCGTGTGTGGCGGCGACAGGATCTGTACGTCCAGCCCAAAAGTGTTGTGCCACCAGTCGTCAAAAGGGGCAGAAGTTATCATGGTGAAGGCACCCCAGATACAAAACAGCGCGCCTAATGATCCGTAGAAAACTTTCCAGAAATTGATGGATTGCTGCTTTTCCTCCCTGCGGCCGGCAAAGGTTAAACGCAGCACATAATAGCCCGAAAACAAACCGGATGTTACCGCGCCCAGGTACGTAACCAAATGCGGCGGCGCAAACAGGCCGTCGCGACCGATGCTCATGTGCCAGGAGATATCCCATATTAAACCAACGGTAATACAAAACGAGGCAAATACTACGGCGTAAATATAAAACGGCAAAGTAAGCGTGCCGGCAGGGGCCGTATCATCTTTTGCTGATACCTGTGATAGGTTGATAGTACTCATTTAATGGGATTATTTAATTTTGCTGCTACATCAAACAGCACTAAGATAGCATATCGTAATTAAATATTAACCGGTACGTAAGCCATTTTTTACTTATTGGCAATAATTTTATAATTATTAAATCATCAACTAATAAAAAGCTATTATATTTGGTATGTACAAACATATAAACATGAAAAGGCTACCTACTATAGTAATTTTATTATTCGTTTTAATAACTACGAAAGTCAACGCTCAAAAACCGGTTCCGCATTTTGGGTCTATTGGCTTGCAATCAACCATTGCTTATGTTAAAAGTAACGATGGCAACAGGCGGATGATAAGGTTGCTTTTTAAGGATGGCAAAAACTTTACCGGGGCCGATGCAACCGTAACTTTTAACGGCACGACAGAGACCGTTAAAATACCTGCAAATAAAGACGGTGCCGATGCCTTTGAAATTTTGCTACCCGGCGCACCGGTAAAATCGGCTACCCAGGCAAACGTTACTGTACAATCTGAAGGGAAAACTTATACCGCCAGCTGCATGGTTGAGCCGGCTAAAGCTAACTGGCGGGTGTATGTGTTACCGCACTCGCACGTAGATATTGGTTATACCAATGTGCAGGCCAAAGTTTTAAAGCTGCATATGGATAATATTGACGAGTCGATAGAACTGGCTAAGAAAACCGCCGATTACCCTAAGGAGGCGCAATTTAAATGGACCACCGAGGCCATGTGGGTGGTAGAGAATTACCTGAAACAAGCCGATGCCGCCAAAAAGGAAAGATTTTGGGACGCGGTTAAAAAAGGCTGGATAAGCCTGGACGGCGCTTATGGTAACACCAATACCAGCATGACAGATTCAAAACAGCTGATGATGATGTTTGCCAAATCGCAAAAGCTGGCTAAAGAGCATGGTATCGAGATCCATACCATGTTCCAGGGTGATGTGCCGGGCGCATCGTGGGGACTATCAGCGCAAAGCGATCAAACCAATATCAAATACTTCCTATCAGGGCCAAATGCTTCCGACAGGATAGGCTATTTAGCGCAATGGCAGGATAAACCGTTTTACTGGGTATCGCCATCGGGCCGGCAAAAATTACTGTTCTGGCAATGCCAGCCGTATTCTATCGGTTATAAACTAAAAGGAACCAAGATCCCTAATTTTTTTACCATCGAGGATCCTAAGCCTTTTTATACCGGGCACCCGTCTGATAATTTTTTAAACCCTTACCTGTTTGAGTATCTGGGCGGATTAGAGAAAGCCAACTTCCCTTACAACATGTCCATCCTTACCTGGGCCATGAGCGACAATGCGCCTATCGACCCCGAACTACCGGATGCCGTTAAAGCCTGGAACGAGCGTTTTGAATCGCCGAAGCTGATCATCACTTCAACAAAACAGTTCTTTAATGATTTTGAAGCTGAGTATAAAGATAAGATCCCAAACATAAGCGGCGATTATACCGAGTACTGGACCGACGGCGTATCATCCGCGGCACGCGAAACCGCTTTGAGCCGCGAAACATCTGATCAGTTAAAACAAGCCAACGCCATCTGGGCTATCCGCAATAAACCGGCCTACCCGGCTGCCGATGTAGATGAGACCTGGAAGAACCTGTTGTTATATAACGAGCATACCTGGGGGGCTTTCAACAGCGTAAGCCAACCCGAAGACCCGAAAGTAAAAAGCGAGTGGGCCATGAAAAGGGGCTATGCCATCCACGCCAAAGGCTTAACAGATACGCTAACGGCCAAAGTGCTTACCCCGGTAGCTGCCAAAGCAAACGCGGTTGATGTTTACAACACGCTGGCATGGCCGCGTACCGATGTGGTTTATTTACCTGCAGCCCTAAGTAAGGCCGGCGACCTGGTAAAAGATGCAAGCGGTAACAAAATTCCATCACAACGGTTAAGTACCGGCGAGCTGGCTTTTGTTGCCACCGCCGTTCCTCAATTTGGTAAAAGTACCTACACCATAGGTGCGGGCAAAGCTTTTGTACAGGGTGCTGCAACAATTAATAAAAGAAGTGTAAATAATGGTATCTATATGGTTAATATTGATGAACAAACAGGTGATATTAACCACTTAGTGAGAAATACTGGTGAACAAAGCATAACACTGGTTGATACCGCTGGTTTTAATAAATACCTGTACATGCCCGGCGATTCTTTACAAAAAATCAGCACAAGTTTGGCACCTAATATCAGCATAAAAGAAAAAGGGCCACTGGTAGTAAGCTTGCTGATTACCTCGCAGGCCCCCGGCACAAACAGCCTTACACGAGAAATAAGACTGGTAAAAGGTCTGGATAAAGTTGAGCTGATAAATACTATAGATAAAATTGCTATCCGTAAAAAGGAGAGTGTACACTTTGCATTTCCATTTAAAGTGCCGGATGCAAAGGTGCGTTATAGCATCCCATGGGGCAGCATGACCGCGGAGGCTGATCAGCTTACAAATTCAAACCGCAACTGGTATACCATGCAGCGCTGGGTTGATATCTCTAATGCATCGTATGGTATTACTTGGTCAAGCCCGGATGCGCCATTGTTTGAGATAGGAAAGATCACTACCGGCGGATTATTGGGCGGCTTACGTTTATCGCCGCTATGGTTAAAATACACGCCGCAATCATCCAAAATTTATTCGTGGGTGATGAATAATTTATGGCATACCAATTTCCCTGCCGACCAGGGAGGTTTAGTTACGTTTCATTATATTTTCCAGGCGCATGCCAGTGGTTATGATAGCTTTAAAGCCAACCAGGATGGTTTAAATAACCATCAGCCATTAATTGCTGCAGCTGCATCGCGCGATGCGAACGGCAAGTTGTTTTTTAAAGTTGATGGCTATAATGTATACGTAGAATCAATAAAACCTGCTGATGACGGCAACGGTGTAATAGCCGACGTGGTAAACGCCGGCGATGCACAAACCCGGGTTAACATTGTTCCGCAAGGTACGCCGGCCATAAAAATATGGGAAAGCAACTTAACCGAGGATAAGAAAAGCAGCTTAAGCAACAACTTTACTATACCGGCTAAAGGGATATTAACCGTTAGGATAGAAAAATAAAGGTTATAGAATAGGCCGTTGTTTTTGTGCATCATCCAATACCAATACCCAATCGTTTTCTGCACCGGTTGTAGGTGGCGTAAATGTTAACGGGGTATTGCCGTTTTTTATAGTGCCGATGAGGGTAGCTTTCCCGGTTTTAGGATCAAACCACCAGCCTTTTAAGCTTTGCGCTTTAAGCCTCGATACATCCACCGCTATTGGTTTGCCGATCGGTAAATAAACCATCGCGTAACCATTATCACCATCGCGGAACGCGGTAATATAATCGCCTTTTTCACCCTGCCCGCTTTTTATCATGGCCTGGTCAGGCACGCGGTTTAATGATGGCCGGGATAATATCAGTTTCTTTAAAAAACCTGCCTGGAAAGCCCCTGGACGGTCGAGCGCCTCTTCCCAGTAACGGTCAGGGAAGCTCATCGGTTCTTCGCGTGTGCTGTAAAACTGCCAAACGGCCTGGTGGCCATAAGTAACACCGCAAGCTCCGCTAAAAACGGTGCGGTAAAGCTGTTTACGTACATCGTAATCCCTAAAATAACCTGTATTGTTCTTCCAGTTTACGGGGTGGTCCTCGTAGTTTGGTTCGCCGTCTAAAACAGGTTTGGCGGGTGTTAAATTATAGTCGCGCCGTACCCAGTTCCAAACCGGGAAATCATGAATGCGATGTCCCGATTGTATCATATTAAAATCAAGCGTAGGCTCATCTTTCCAAAAATCTGTAGATGATGATTCGCCGGCAGGATGGTAGGTTATCAGCACCTTATTTCCGGCGCCTTCCCGTACCCCTTTAACCATTAACCGCCAGATGGGACGCCAGTCGGCAGTATCATTTTTAGCTGGCCTGTCGCCGCCAACTATCCATATAATGTTAGTATAGTTTTGATATCGTTTACCTAAAAATAGTCCGTATTGATAGGCGTTGTTTATAGTAAAAACAGGTTTCCCTGTCGACCAAAACTTACTTACATTGCCACCCCAGGTAGGTAGTAAGCCAATGTATAATTGTTTTTTTGCGGCCTGTTGTATTGCCCAGTCAACCATTTTAAAATAAGCTTCGTTAGGTTTGTTGGGATCACTATTAATTAGCGGCCTGTCGCCATTTCTGTTGGGTCCGATGGGGCCGCCTTCATCATTTAAAACTACCGCCTGGATAACGTTAAAGCCCTTTTGTTTGCGATTATCAAGGTATTGGGTTATCTCGTCTTTAGTTAAGCGGGTAAACATTTGCCAACCCGTATCGCCCAGCCAAAAAAAAGGTTTGCCGTTTTGATACTGTAAGAAATGCCCGTTAGGACTCACCATTAGCCGGTCATTTTCGCCTGGTTTTTGCCCGAAGGCACCATCAGCGAAAACTAAAAGAAAAGTTAATATGACCAATTTTTTCATCGAGCGGACTTTCTTTTTAAATAGATTATCCCGCCCAATAAAGATGCCGGTGCAAAAATGATGATAGCGAATAATTGCGTCCAATGGCTGCCGTCTGATGTAAGCAGGGATACCGCAGCAAACGCCGCCATTATAAATGCGAGTATAAAGTTTAGAGTGAGATTTTTTGTTCGGGCAATTAATTGCAAAATTAATCCGCTTAAAACAGAGAAAAATATGCCGTAGACGGCAGTTATAATTTTAAAGTTAATGGTAGTATCGGCATGCGGTTTCTCGCCCGTAAGGTTAAATAATAACACCGCGCTTGCAGCGAAAACTACATAACTTACAATAACGGCTAAAATTTTCCTGAGCATTTTTAATTTAACTTTTAGGTTTTAACAATGGCAATACCAATAGCCGCACAATAAAGTGCGCTACCAACGACAGAGCGAAGGTAAACACCAATATCATCATTTTTTTTTGCATGGTATCAAAATAATCCAAAAACAATAACTGGCCGGTGCCGCTATACAGCAACGCCAATACAAACACCAGCACACCTGTTAACCACAAGGTTAAATGCGAATAAAAATAACGGGTAGGTAACAGTGCTGATTTTTGGAAAGACGTAAAAAGTAACACTACGTGTGCAATAAATAATAAAGCGGCTGCGGTAAGAATAAGATAAAACATAAGCTTGATGTTCCGTCGAGTTTTCGTAAAAATAAAAAAACCTAACGATATTCTTAAAGGGAGCATTGTTTTACTGATTATTACTATTTGTTGTTAAAACATGTAACGTTCAAAAAAAAGGTGTGTCTTTTAGAACAATTACCAAAACTTTATTAGACCACATGAAGGCACTTCTACTTATTTTAACATTCTGTACACTATCTATTTTTTCGAAGGGCCAAAGTCAAAAGGGAACATTACAGGGGATTTTAATAGATACCACAACAGCGCAACCGCTCCCTTATGCAACAGTCAGTATTTTCAGGGCCAATGACACCACATTAATAAGCTACCGGCTAAGTGATGAAAAAGGCGGGTTTAGGGTTACTGCCGTACCTGCAGGCATAAAGCTGCGGATGATAATTACCTATATGGGTTTTACCATTTACCGAAAGGAGATGCAGCTGCAAAGTGGTCAGCAATTGCTGGATGTGGGCAAGTTGCGCCTACAAACATCAGCAGTTAATTTAAATGAGGTGATGGTAAGGGCAGAGCGCCCGCCAGTTGTAGTGCGCAAAGATACTATTGAGTTTAACGCAGCCGCTTTTAAAACCCTGCCGGATGCATTGGTTGAAGACCTGCTTCGCAAACTACCGGGTGTAAATGTTGATAAAGACGGTAATATTATGGTTAATGGCCGAAAGGTATCAACCATTTATGTTGATGGAAAAGAGTTTTTTGGCGGCGATGTGCATATCGCATCAAAAAATTTACCTGCCAATACCATTGATAAAATACAGGTTACTAATGATAAAGAAGCGCTGCAAGCTAATCCGCTTATGCGTGAAGCCGACATCCCCCAGGTAATAAACCTTAAGCTAAAACCCGGAATTAAAAGGGGCGTATTCGGCAAAGCCTATGCAGGCGCAGGTGTTAAAAATAAAGCGGAGATTGGCGGCCTGCTAAACTTTTTCAGGGATACTACACAGCTTAGCGTTTTGGGCTATGGCAACAATTTAAACAAGGCGTCTTTTTCTTTTACAGATATCAGGTCTGTTGGTGGTTTTGGCCGTAGCGGCTGGGGTAATGCCAATGGCAATGGCACCGGCGGATTGTCTATCGATAAAGTATCTTTTGGCGGCTTCGGTAATGGGCTAATGACGTCAAGCGGCGGCGGTGGTAATTTTAATACCATCATCAACAAAAAGGTAGATTTTAGCTTTAATTATTTTTACGGCGCTGTTGTTTCTAACTTTGACGAGCTGCGTAATACACAGCAATTATATAATGATACTATTCTTAACAGCAGGCAAAATACTAATCAGCATACCAGCCAGTACGCGCATTTAATTGGTACTAAAATAGGGTTTAACATTAATCCGCACTTGCATATTGAGTTTAGGCCGCAGCTGATATTTGTAAAAGAAAACACCAATCAGTTTTTTAATCTTAACACCACATCCAGTGTTAAAGGAGCATTGAGCACAAGCGACAATAACCAGGACGGCCGCAATAATTCTACTACCTTTATGTCGTGGTTAAAGGTGATGCCAACCTTTACCAAAAAGGGTCGCAGCATGTTCTTTGTTGATGCTTTAACTATTGATAACTCGAAAAATAACCTCTTCAATTTAATTCAGAACTCGTTTTTTCAGCCGCCTGCGCAAAGTACCGTCGACCAATTGCGTAAAAACGATGTAGTAAATACCCGAAACTTTATATTGTTAACTTATTCTGATTTGCTTACTCCGTCATTGAACTTTAGCTCAAGCATTACATCTAATTATTTTAGAAATAAGAACGACCTGGGCACCTTCTTTCCTGATACCTTTGATCAGTATGTTATCGGGGTGCCTGCCCTTACACAGGATTACGAACGTACAGGACACCGCACCGACGCCACAACCGGCATAAAATGGAAAATTAAAAAATGGAGCCTTGGCCCGGGTATAGATTTAGCCATCTTTGATGCTAAGAGTATTTTCTCTACAGGTAGCCCGGTTAACCAGCATTATCGGTTTTTATTGCCAAGTTTTGATTTAGGTTATGATGTTTTCAACTTAACCTACAACCGCAACTTCAGCGAGCCTGCGCTGGCCAACATACAGCCAATTATTAATAATACCAACTCGTTATTCATTCGCTATGGCAACCCTGATCTTAAGCCGTCGATAAGTAACTCGCTGACTTTTGGTGTCAGAAAATACGATACCAAAAGTTTGCTTACCTATAACTTTAACATCAGCGGCAGCGTTATTGATAACGCAACCATTGTATCAAGAACTATCAACAGTGCGGCAGTGCAAACTACTATCCCCATTAATACTAACGGCATCTGGTCGTTAAGTAACAACCTTGGCCTTCAAAAAGACTGGAAAATGGAGAACAACAAACAGGTGTCGTTCATAGCCTCAAATAGTAGTTCGTTATATAGCTCGTTCGTGGTGCTTAATGGGGTAAAAAGCGGGTTCCGGACGTTGAATATCCGGCCATTCGGCGAGGTAAGGATCAATTTAAATGATAAGTTCGAACTTGACCAATCGTACACCTTTACCCATTACCACAGCAGTTATGAAAGCGCCGAATTTAACAGCCAGACACTAAACTACCATGATACCCGCAGCGAGGTGATATACCGCCTAGGCCAGCATTGGGTTTGGGAAACGCAGTTAGATTATCGCTATAACCCAAATGCAGTGCCGGGCCTGCTGCAAAGCTATTATAAATGGAATGCAGCCGTTACCTATGTTTTTCTTAAGGGCAACCGTGGCCAGTTAAAATTGGCGGTAAATGATATTCTTGACCAAAATGTTTTAGCCACCCGGATGATCCGCGAGAACCTGATAGAAGATATGCAGGGCAGTACCATCAGGCGATACGGATTGCTTACCTTTACTTACAATATCCGCAATTTTGGCGATAAGGTTGGCGGAAGAAATCAGTTGTTCAGGTTTTAACCTGATTTACTTATATTGGTAATATAAAGTTTAAGGTAATTCGTTTAAAAGGCGGTGAGCAATGAAAGTAAGCAATCTGAAACCTAACGGAAGTGTTGCAGAATATGTGGAAAGGATTTTGGTGATTGATGATCATCAAGTTTCATCACCGTTTGCTTTGCCGCTTTTTGCCAATGGCACGCCAACTTTACTTTTCATATCAAAAAAGGGGATAATTAAAGGCAGCCCCGTTAATCATCTACTGCTATTTGGCCAGACCATTTCGCCTGAGTTTTTAACTTTTACAGAAGATTTTACGCTGATTGCTTATTTTTTTAAGCCATTTGCGCTGCTATCATTATTTGGGGTATCGGCACAGGAGCTGACGGATAGGATTATCGACATTAACCTGGTATCGCCTCAAATAACTAAAGAGTTGCAGGAAAGATTATTAAATGCCGACAGTGCAGTGGATATGCTGGTGTTAATTGATAATTATATTGCGAAGCTGGCCTCTCAGCAAAAGTCAGATTGTGCCATCATTAAATATGCTACTCAAAAAATTATAACGTCGCCTGGTAAGGAAGTATTGCTGCAACTTCAAAAAGAACTGAATATCACCGAACGGACCTTCCAGCGTACTTTTGAAAGAAACGTGGGCCTGGCCCCAAACCTGTACCGGCGAGTGTGCCAGTTTAATGCAGCTTTTCAGCAATTAAATAATTCAAGGGATGTCCGCTTAACTGATATAGCTTTTCAGCATGGGTATGCCGACCAGAGCCATTTTATACGCAGCTTTAAAGAGTTTACCAATTTAACGCCTAAACAATATCTCAACTATTAGCATTTTGTCGGTTTTGTTCTATTTTGCGGTTGTCGGGCCCTATACCTTTGACTTAACAATTAAAACAAAAACGTATTATGACAAATCAAATGTATCCATGTTTATGGTTTGACGGCCAGGCCAAAGCAGCAGCAGATTATTATTGCACAATATTCAGGAACTCAAAAATTCTTGCAGAAAACCCAATTGTAGTTCAGTTTGAGTTAAATGGAAATAAATTTATGGGCCTTAATGGCGGGCCAAAGTATAAATTTACACCGGCTACCTCATTTGTTATCGAATGTGAAACCCAGGAAGAGATCGATCATTATTGGGATAAATTAGGAGAGGGTGGCAGGCATGACCAATGCGGCTGGCTCGATGATAAGTTTGGTGTATCATGGCAAATTGTACCCACAGTTTTGCATAAGCTGATGACCGATCCTGAAAAGGCCCCAAGGGTAATGCAGGCTTACATGAAAATGTCGAAGTTTGATATTAAAACGCTAATGGAGGCGTAAAATGAAGAAGCCATAAATAATTAAAATAGAAGCCTTTAAGTATTAACTTAAAGGCTTTTTGCATTGCTGCTAAGTTTCATGCTTATTAGTGTACCTTACAATAATTTGGATCTCATATTCGACGAACTGATCGACAGTTACCTTGCTACTAATGTGGGCACGGTTAAAAATTTTCTTAGCAAAGCACTATCGGCCCACTTGGCCGATAATATCAGCTCGCTTTATGCAAACGACTTGCTTTTATATGCAGGTACGGGGAATAATGTGCTGGTGAACCATGATAAACTGATCCGCAGTGATAAAATTTATTGGTTGGACAGGCTGCATAACAACAGTTTTGAAAATGATTTTTTTGACCTGATGGATCGCTTTGTCAGCCACCTTAATACTACCTGTTATACGGGCATCACCGGTTATGAATTTCATTATACGCTTTATGAAAAAGGGAGCTTTTACAAACGGCACCTTGATAATTTTAAACAGAACGGAACAAGGGCCTACTCCATGATCATGTACCTTAATAATGAGGTTGATGGGGGCGAATTACGTATTTACCAGGGAACTGAATGGCAGGATATAACCCCAAATGCCGGCAAAAGCGTCTTTTTTAAGAGCAACGAACTGGAACACGAAGTTTTAGTAACCCAATTGCCAAGAATGAGCATTACCGGGTGGTTAAAGGTTGCCCGGTAATACTCATTAATAATAAATTTTATAATTTTTTATGCTGATAGGACCTGATCACTACCGGGCCCAACAAGCCGGATGGTTGCAAATGCGAGTTTGCATCCCAATGCCTGTAAGTATTAAAAGTTACCCGCTTTGAATTGCGTTTAATTGAAGTGTCCGATAACCAATCAGGCCAGGCTTGCGGGACAGCGTTTCTCCATGTAAGGTCGTCAGGCAGCTGAGCATCGCCTATTAAACGGTTTGTCCATAAGTTGGTGATGCGTATTTCAAGATTGTTTTCCCCGGCATGTACGGCATCCCCAACATCTATTCTAAATGGCACTTTCCAGAGTACCCCCAGGTTTTTCCCGTTTACAATAACTTCCGCAATAACACCTACGCTGCCCAGGTCCAACTCTAATGAGTTGCCTTTTTTAAGTAGATCGGTAGTAACAGTAAACTGCTTTTTATAACTAGCAGTACCCGAAAAGTATTTTATTCCCTCGTCGGCGGACAGGGGCCAGGAAATAAGTTTTTGAAATGTGGCGCTGGCAGGTGCGCCTAAATTTTTAGCGAAGCTAACCTCCCACGTGCCGGATAACTCAATTGGTTTTGGTATAGTCTTAACCACCACAGTTTTTGCTGAACCGGGAACAGTGCTGTAAATGATCTTCCCTGCAAATGGTGTAACCCAGGCAGGTGCTCCGTTTTCAAAAACCAATTTTGGCTGAGGGCCGTCTATTTCCAAATGGGCCAGGCTTCCGTTTTTAACCGTAACCTGCCGTGTTTCGCCACCGGTTAAGTAGGTTAAGCGAAGTTCTGTTTTAATGCCCTTTTCAGCTGGAGGTATCCCAAATAAATTATCGCTAACGGTAAAAATAAGCGTGTTTGCGTTAATCAAGCTATTTACCTTTGTGGTTACATCATATATCGGGTACTTCGGTAATACGCCTTTTATTTCGTGGGTAAATTTACCGTATAACGCCCTTATCAGCTTAAATTCCTGGTTGTTGAAATTGATATCTTCCTGGGCATTTTCTACCATCGTTAGCTGCTGCCGTTTGCCGCCTAACTCATACTCAACCCGCATTTCTTTCATCGTGCCCGGGGCCGGGTCGCCAACGCCCAGACTGTTATTGGCAGATAAATGGATGCCATCCTTTGTAATACGTGCGGCCAACGCAGCTGTAACATCAGCCATGCCATCAGGCAAAAAAGTACCATACTCGGCTTTTATAACCTGTAGCTGAGGCAGGGGCTTTAGTTGCTGATGATCTAACGTGGTTTTAACGTTGGTTAGGTGATAAGATATAGATTTGGCATTACTAAAAATCACAAAAACAGACCCGGTGGTATTAAAAGAGAGCGGGATCTGCGTAGTATTGGCCGGCCCGTTATCCCAAACTAAAATATCGTCAACAGTACCTGTTTCGGGGTTCCATAACTGCGGCTTTTTACCTGTCACCCTAAACCGGCATATTTCGGTACGGCTTTCGTTTCGTGGGTTAGCTACAAAATAAATATCGTCATTGCCGCTTACACGGTGAATAAAATTGAGATCAGAACCAGCAGGCCCGCCCGAAAAATCAGGAGCTACATTCAACTTTTTAAAGACATCAGCTATGGATATGTTAGTTGAAATTTTACTGGCCCATAACTCATTAGCCAGTTTAGTAACCTGCACATCACACGCCGGATATCCCTGCAGGCTTGGCGACTTGATAGGTTTAGATCCCGTTATCACCGCACCGCCGGCAACCAATTCTTTGATCTTTGACAACAGTTCAGGAGTGGCCCAAGTTGTCTCGGGTAGTAATAACAGGCGATAAGTTAAACCGTTTCGGGTATAAATCTTACCATTTTTGGCCGTAAGGTAAATTAATTGATCCGGGCCTATCTGGTCATAATCATAGCCAAGCGCTTTAATATCCGACCGTAATAGGGCATCATTCGGCGAAGCTTCACCGGTAAACACCAAAATATCTGCATTGCTGCGTCCTTGCTGGAGCAGGAATTGTGAACGCGCTACGTAATTCATGTAAGCATAGCTTTGTTCCCACCAGGTATTTAGCCGGCTCATTTCAATACCGTACTGATGGAAGGTTAACCCCGGCGCCATGTTCCATGGTTGGTGTACATAGGTATGAAACATAAAACGGTTAACGCCTTCGGTCCACACATAATCGCCAATCGACTTAAGTGTTGCGGGATGATTGAGATACCCGCCAATGCTGGTAAACGACTCGGCACCAACTATGGAGTTGCCTTTTAAGTGGGAGATAGATGCAGCTAACCTTGAAGATTCTGAATAAGATGAGTTGCCCAGCCAAAACTCGCCCATCACGATATCTCCGGTTGAGCCCGCCTTAAGCGCTTCAAACGGCCCGCCATATGGCTCGACCGAAAATTTCATCCCGGCTTTATGGCATAGCTCACCAAAATATTTATAGTAATTATCGGCTATCAGGTCGCCTATAGTTTTGCGGAAATCCCACAAGAAGCGCTCAGACACCTCACCGCTTTCTACATAGTAGCCTGCCAGCGTTGGTAAGTAAGCTATACAATCATAATGGCGCAGTTTCTTGAAATCCTCTGCAAAACCGGTTGTCCAGTTGTTGCAACCTACTTCGTAGCTATCTATCAGGCAATTGTTGAGCGTTGTGCCAACTAATGGGCCCAATTTATCAACGATAGGTTTTATGCCGCCTGCCCAATAGGCATCAATTGCCGGGCGGCTCATTTTGTTAACTTCCAGTCCACGTCCCCCTAAACCTGTCGGGCGATTCTCGGTGCCATTAGGCGTGTAGCCAAATCTTAATATTGTCCAATCACCTGCAGATGCCTGCCATTTCAACGTGCCGTCTGCTGACATTTTTGAAGTCAAGTCTATTATCCCGGACTTGTCAATTACCGACGAACCGTCGATTATTTTATCACTCGGATCTGCATGTGGAAGGAAAGAATCTCCGGATAATGTTTTGAGGCTCAATTGGTCTATACGTTGATTGCCTTTAGGTGTAGGGAAGGCAATTACCGCTATATCGTTGTAGTAATTAAATTTTGTTGCCGGCTGCGCTAATTTTTGGTTGATAAGGTTGCCACCCATAACCTGGGTTGTGCTGTAAACTACAGTTTGCATGGCGTTTTCCGGCGTTACCCAGGGCCCGCCGCTTGATGACCAGCCGGGACTGTTATTAAAGCCAATTTCCAAACCTAACCGTTTCGCTTCAGACACCGCGAACTTAAAAAGCTCAAGCCATTTAGGACTTAAATAGGGTGCGGGCCCTTCCGGGTATCCCTGGCCCACGTTAAAGATCTGCGCTTCCTGAATGCCAACACGTTTCATGGCTTCCAGGTCAGCAGTGATACCCTGCTTTGATATATTGCCGTTTAACCAATGCCACCAGGTACGTGCCTTTGCCGAAGAGGGAGGATTTTTAAACCCGGATAATAAAGCGTTTTGTGCTTGGGCGATATTTATAGTAAAGTATAGCGCTAACGCAGCTATTATAAAAAGTCTCCTGTTCATTCTGTTTAATTGGTAGGCAACAAGATAAACACAATGTGGCCATGAACTATCCCCGGCTGTCTTGTTTTATATTATTGAGGTACCGATATTAAAAAGATCATAGAACTGTAGTCCTCGTTTAATATATTGCAAGATCAGAAATTTTACAATCACAAATGGCGAAACTTACTGCTTCGGCACAATTACTTCTTGCTAATAAAGAGCTTGCTTTACAAAATAAGGAAAAAGAAAAACGGGCGGCCGAATTGTTAACAGCCAATGTCGAACTATCCTTTCAGAATAGTGAAAAAGAAAAAAGAGCTGCAGAGCTAATCATAGCAAACCAGGAGCTTGCCTATCAAAATATTGAAAAAGAGAAGAGGGCAGCAGAGCTGGTGTTGGCAAATGTTGAATTGTCCTTCCAAAACAGTGAAAAAGAAAAACGGGCAGCTGAACTCATTATTGCTAATGCTGAACTGATCCTGCAAAGTGAGGAAAAGGAAAAAAGGGCACTAGAATTAAGTTTGGCCTACAAAGAGTTGAGAAAAGTGGAGAAACACCTAAAAGAACATATTCTTGGTTTAGAGGAGATGATGTTTATCACCTCGCATAAAGTTAGAAAGCCGATTGCCAATATTCTGGGATTGTCTGACCTTTTTTTCGAATCTATTCAGTCGCCCACTAAACTCCAGCAACTCATTTCTTTTTTAAAACTGTCAGCAGAAGAGTTGGACGATTTCACTAAAGAATTGACAGGATTTATTAGCAAATTAGAACAAAAGGGAAATATTTAATTATAGCAAAAACGCGTAGGCTATATAAGTGACGGTTTTTTTAGAACGTTATTGAATTATATTATTCTGGTTACCAATTTATTATATTAGCAAAAGGTGTAGTTCATAATCTTTCTTATTAATACGAAATTATACCATTATTAATAATATAGTTCAAAATTGTATTATATTTGATGCGGAAATTAAAACAACCTGATTTCCCGAAGTAATGTTAAAATCAGATCTAAGTGATAAAGATTTTCTTGCGGAAAAATCATCGATAGCAGTGATCGGCTCGGGATTTTCTGGTTTAAGTGCAGCCGCCTATTTAGCCAAAGCAGGACATAGTGTCAATGTTTATGAAAAAAACACTGAAATAGGGGGGCGCTCTCGTCAATTGGTTGACAATGGTTACACTTTCGATATGGGGCCAAGCTGGTATTGGATGCCGGAAGTATTTGAAAATTTCTTTAATGACTTTGGTTACAAGGCATCAGACTTCTACGAGTTGAAACAACTTGATCCTGGATTTACGGTTGTTTTTGGTAAACATGATGTTTTAAATATACCTGCGGATTATGCTGCCTTAGAAACAATGTTTGAATCTATTGAGGCGGGAAGTGCTAAGCAGTTAGCACTTTTCTTAGAAGAGGCTGCTTATAAATACAACACAGGTATGAACAAGCTGGTGCATAAGCCCGGCCTTTCATTACTGGAATTTGCCGATTGGGACCTGATTAAGGGCGCATTTAAACTCCAGGTGTTTACTTCTTTCAGCAAACACGTTCGGCGTTTTTTTAAAGATCAGCGCTTAATTACTCTGATGGAATTCCCGGTACTTTTTTTGGGTGCAATGCCCGAAGATACCCCGGCATTGTACAGCCTGATGAATTATGCGGGACTAAAACTTGGCACCTGGTATCCTAAAGGCGGTTTTGGCAAAGTGATAGAAGCAATGCAAAAAGTTTGCGAAGCACAGGGTGTTGTTTTTCACACCGATTCGCCGGTAAACCATTGCCAGGTTGTTGATGGACGGATCGATCAAATCAGCACAAAATACGGCGATAGCCATTACGACGGTGTTATCGCATCTGCAGATTATCACCATGTAGAGCAACAACTGCTTGAGCCGGGCCTCAGAAATTATGATACAAATTATTGGAGTGAAAGGGTGATGGCTCCTTCAAGCTTGATCTTTTACTTAGGCGTAACCCATAAAATAGAAAAATTAGAACATCATACCTTGTTTTTTGATGCAGACCTTAAATTACACGCTAAAGAAATATATAAGGATCCCAAATGGCCTACCAAGCCACTTTTTTATGTTTGCTGCCCCTCAAAGTCGGACGATAGTGTAGCGCCCGACGGGCATGAAAATCTATTTATTCTCATGCCGCTGGCTCCTGGTATTGAAGATACGGAAGCGCTTCGGGAAGAATATTTTGACCTGATCATGGGTCGCCTGGAAGATTATACCGGCATAGCGATCAGAACTGCGCTCGACTACAAGAAAAGTTACTGCGTAAATGATTTTAAGGCAGATTATAATTCCTTTAAAGGCAATGCCTATGGCCTGGCGAATACACTACTGCAAACCGCTCACCTTAAACCTTCCATCAAAAATAAAAAGGTAAAAAATTTGTTTTACGCCGGGCAGCTCACCGTGCCTGGGCCGGGAGTGCCGCCTTCAATTATTTCCGGTAAGGTTTCTGCTCAATTGCTTACTCAATACCTCAATCATAAATGAAAGAACGATTTGATACCTTATCTGCTACGTGCAGCAGGGAAACAACCCGGTTATATAGCACCAGTTTTTCGCTGGGAATATTATTTTTCAATAAAGAAGTACGCCATCCTATACACGGTATCTATGGTTTTGTAAGGTTGGCCGATGAGATCGTGGATAGTTTCCATGGATATCCAAAATCGCTGATGCTGGCCGAATTAAAGGCCGACACCTTCACGGCTATCGAACGTGGCATCAGTGTTAATCCGGTTATCAATTCGTTTCAACAGGTGGTAAACCAATATGGCATTAAGCATGATCTGATCAAGCTTTTTTTAAGCAGTATGGAAATGGATCTGGCTGAACAGGCCTATACTCCTGAAAAATATGAAGAATATATTATGGGCTCTGCACAGGTTGTCGGGCTAATGTGTTTGCATGTATTCACTAATGGCAATGATGAAGAATATGAACGCCTAAAAATTCCTGCCATGAAGTTGGGCTCCGCTTTTCAGAAAGTCAATTTTCTTCGGGATGTTAATACCGACTACCAGGAACTTAACCGCACTTATTTCCCCGATGTAGACTTGTCTGCATTCTCTGACGAAAACAAGCGGGCCATTGAACAAGATATATTGAATGAATTTAACGAAGCTTTAACCGGGATCAGGCAATTGCCACTTTCCTGTCGTAAAGGGGTGTACCTTGCTTACGTTTATTATAAACAGTTATTTCGTAAGATTGCGAAAGTACCTGCCGAAAAGGTGATGTCTGAAAGGATACGGGTATCAAACGGCCATAAATTTTATTTGATGTTCGATTCATTGATCAGGTATAAATTGAATGTGCTATGAAAGTTTTAATGTATCTTTTCATGGTACCGTTGGGTGCGCTGGTAGTTCAAGTTAATGATTTGAGCAAGATACGTGGGCTTTATAAAAGTGCCGCTGAAGTTAAGGTGGATGCGGTACAACTAAATAAGTTAATGCTCCAGGTGGATAGTGATGCAGCGCCGCTGCTGGTTTGCTATAAAGGCGCTAATGAAATGATACAGGCTAAATACACAATAAATCCAATTGTCAAGTTTGCCAAGTTTAACAAAGGAAAAGATTTGATTAAAAAAGCTTTCAGCCGTGACACCCTCAACCTGGAAATGCGGTTTATCCGGTTTTCGATTCAAAGTAATCTGCCCACTTTTTTGGGCTATCGTGATGAACTGGATAATGATAAGCGGTATTTGCTGAACAATACCAAAGACAGCAAGGATACTATACTAAAAGAAATGATTTTTAACTATTTAACTGGTTTAAACGTTATTAAACAGGAAGAATTAAAACAACTGAAAAATTGAAAGAGAGTGTAATGATCGTTAATGCCAGTGGCGAGGCTATCGGAACGATGGATAAAATGGCCGCTCACCGTTCAGGTACGCTGCACCGTGCCTTCTCTGTTTTTATATTCAACAGCCACGGGCAATTGTTGCTGCAGCAAAGAGCTTTAGATAAATATCATTCTGCCGGGCTTTGGACAAATACTTGTTGCAGCCATCCCCGTTTAGGCGAAAAGACACCTGACGCCGCCCATCGGCGTTTGCAGGAAGAGATGGGAATGGATTGTGAGTTAACAGAATTATTTCAATTTAGTTACCGCCATGAGTTTGAGAACGGGTTGATTGAAAACGAATACGACCATGTTTTTATGGGCATCAGTGATGAACTGCCGTTACCTAATCCTGACGAAGTAAGTGATTTCAGGTATATAGATACCGACCTGCTGCTATTTGAATTATTGGAGCATCCCAATAAATACACCGCCTGGTTTAAAATATGTCTTGAACAGGTTTTAGAAATGTACTATAAAGTTGTTTAAAATGAATTTGCTCATTAACATCGCTATCATATTGGCCGCATTTTTAGGCATGGAAGGTGTAGCCTGGTTAACTCATAAATATATTATGCACGGTATTTTTTGGCCGTTGCACCGGGATCATCATTTGAAAGAGCATTATGGATTTTTAGAACGGAACGACCTGTTTTTTCTGATATTCGCTATGCCGGGCATTGCCTGTCTTGCTACCGGAGCATTTTATCAGGTAACTGTACTGACCTGTATCGGTACAGGTATCACCCTTTATGGTGCTTGTTATTTTTTTGTGCATGACCTGTTTATCCATCAGCGTATAAAAGTGTTGCGTAATTCTGAAAATCGTTATCTAAAAGCTATCAGGCGGGCGCATAAAATACACCATAAGCATACAGGCAAATATGATGGTGAAAGTTTTGGGATGTTGTGGGTTTCCTGGAAATATTTCCGCAATACATCAAAAAACGATCCGGTATGAAATTTACCTATTTGCTGATCGATATTTTTTCGGTACTTGTTCCGTTTATTTTTTCTTTTCATCCCGGCCTGAAATTTTATAAAAACTGGCCCTTTCTTTTCCCGGCGATGTTATTGACAGGGATATTCTTTATTAGCTGGGATATGTATTTTACCCATTTAAAAATATGGGGATTTAACCCTTATTATTTAACGGGTGTTTATATTGGCAACCTACCCTTAGAAGAGGTGCTTTTCTTTTTATGTATCCCTTATTCTTGCCTGTTTACTTATTCCTGTTTAAGCGTACTTATTAAAAGGACGTTATCAAAGCGCGCCCAACTTACTATCACTTTGTCATTGATAGCCTTATCCGTTTTTATAGCTGTCCGGTTTCACGTTTTAAGTTATACCAGCTATACTTTCGTGGTATTGGCAATACTGTTGATTATAGCGCAATTTATTTTAAAAGCAGACTGGCTTTCTCAATTTTACACCACGTATTTAATGCTTTTATTTCCTTTTTTGATTGTAAACGGCCTGCTTACCGGGACAGGCCTTGCAAACCCTATAGTGTGGTATAATCCATTACATATTATCGGGCTGCGCATACTCACCATACCGTTTGAAGATATATTTTACGGGATGGATTTGATCCTGTTAAACGTGATGATCTATTCAGCTATAAACTACCGGGCTGCCCGCACTGCATCCAAAAACGCGAAAGCTGAACTCTTTAAAAGAAACTAAATTTGAACTGTTAGCCGATACTTATAATTTTACAACAATATGAAATCATACCAACTTATTCATCAATTGATAAACCTCGTTGAAGAACTGGAAGAAGAAAATCAGGGCCATGAAGTTTCTATCCAGGATTTTACAGGCTTTCTGCTGAATAAAGTTGGTGACACCAGAGGTAATGGTCATGACAGTGAAGTGAGATTTGGCGACAGTGACAATGCCGCGTTGGATATCGCCTATCAGTTAGATAATAATATCGGCCGGCTGTTTGTTTTTATGAGCCGTTATGCGAAATCTTATATTAAAAAAGCATTAGAAGGTACACCATTACAAACTGGCGAGGATTTTACCGCCCTGGCGATTTTATTGACACACAAACACTTATCAAAAAGTGAATTGATCAGCCATAATTTACAGGAGAAAACATCGGGAACAGAAGTAATCAGGCGTTTGATTGTTGCAGGGCTGGTAAGACAGTGGGATGACGTGAAAGATAAAAGAAGCAAACATATCGCCATTACTGATGAGGGCAAGGAATTATTGTTCCAGGTATTTGAACACACTAATTACGTGGGTAAGATTATTACCGGCAAATTGACCATAGCCGAAAAATTTACGCTACAATATCTTTTACAGAAGCTGGAGAACTTTCACCTGGAACATTACGAAAATAAGACCATTAGTAACAAAGAAGATCTTAAAAAGCTTGCGGAAGAAAATTCTGTACAGTAAGTTCGGCGGCATTACCATTTATAAACAGATATCTGATTAAAAGATACGAAACTGGAATTAAATACTGTATAACCACGGATTTGCCGGCAAGCTGTAAAAAGCCATCATGTTATTTGCATTGTTCATATAATTTGTTTCTGCGATTGCGGGAGCACAAATATTGGTAAATACCGTAAGACATATTAAGAGCGGACTACACCTGGATGATAAGCACTATGGCTGGGGAAGGGTTTTTTGTATGGTGGATTTTAACTGCTGTTTTGTTAAGTATAACTTTATTATTGCAGCGAAAATTAGTCAGCATTAAATGACAATGAGGGACATTTCATAATATGATCGTCCTCATTTAATTGTTATTCAATTATTTGCAACTTTGCTATGCGGTAAAATAAGATCGGGAAACTGATCTATCAATTAAACTCATGTAAAATGGATATGGAAAAAATGACGGCAGGCATGGATCATAGTAAAATGCACAAAGGTCATGATCCGCACATGGGCATGTCGGAGCATGAACACCATGCCATGATGATCGCTGATTTTAAAAAGCGGTTTTATGTAGTGGCAGCGCTCACCATACCTATTATGCTGCTATCAACTATGATACAGCATTTTATAGGCGTAAACTGGACTTTTACAGGTTCTTCCTACATTTTGTTTGCCTTATCATCGGTGGTGTTTGTTTATGGTGGCTGGCCCTTTTTGGCGGGGCTCGTTGATGAGGTAAAGTCAAAAAATCCCGGCATGATGTTCCTGATAGGTTTTGCCATAACCGTTGCTTATAGCTATAGCGTTGCTGTTGTGTTTGGCCTGAAAGGGATGGATTTCTTTTGGGAACTGGCCACGCTTATCCTGATCATGCTGTTAGGGCATTGGATAGAAATGCGTTCGGTTATGGGGGCCTCAAATGAACTGGAGTTATTGGTACAACTCATGCCATCAGATGCACATATGGTAATGCCTGACATGGTGCATGATGTAAAAACCGATACCCTGAAAGAAAATGATATTATCCTAATTAAGCCCGGCGAAAAAGTTGCGGCGGACGGTATTATATTAGAGGGCGAAAGTTATTTGAATGAATCAATGCTGACCGGGGAATCAAAGCCCGTACTAAAAGTAAAAGGCGACAAAGTAATTGCCGGCTCTATCAACGGCAACGGCTCCTTTAAAGTTACCGTATCCCACGCAGCAAAAGATTCCTATTTATCGCAGGTGGTTAAACTGGTAGATGACGCACAAAAGTCAAAATCTCAAACGCAGTTATTGGCCGATACTGCCGCCAAATGGTTAACCGTGATCGCACTTGTAACGGGTATCGGCACATTTCTGTTTTGGTACTTAACGGGGCAGACCTTATCGTTCGCGATGGAAAGGATGGTAACCGTTATCGTTATTTGCTGCCCACATGCTTTAGGTTTAGCGGTACCACTTGTGGTGGCGAAGTCAACGGCCCTGTCGGCTAAGCATGGCTTGCTCATTAAAAACAGAACCGCGTTTGAAAATGCCAGGAAGATCACAACCATTGTATTCGATAAAACGGGTACGCTTACTGTTGGAAAATTTGAAGTGTCAAAAGTGGTTTCCTTACAAAAAGGCCTCAATGAAAATGAGATCATACGTTTAGCATCGGCATTAGAGCAAAAATCAGAACATCCTATCGCAACAGGTATCCTGCAAAAAGTTAAAGACTTAAAGATCGCTGTACCCCCGGCAAACGATTTTAAAGCCATAACCGGCAAGGGTGTTGAAGCGACCGTAGAGGGTAAAAAAATACTGGTCGTTAGTCCGGGTTATTTAAAAGAACATAAGCTAACCCCGCCTGATGGCTTTACTGCCAATGATACCGAAACCGTAGTATTTGTATTGGTCAATAAGGAATTAGCAGGCTATATCGCTTTGTCTGATGAAATACGGCCCGAATCTGCGGAAGCTATTAAAACATTAAAGGAAGAAAACATCAAATCCATTCTGCTAACCGGGGACAACCAAAAAGTAGCCGCCAGCGTAAGTAAAACATTAGGCATGGATAGTTTTATTGCAGAAGTGTTGCCACATCAGAAGTTAGAGAAAATCAAAGAACTGCAAGGCAAAGGCGAATTTGTTGCGATGACTGGCGATGGCGTTAACGACGCGCCTGCACTTGCCCAGGCTGATATTGGCATAGCCGTAGGTTCGGGCAGCGATATAGCCGCAGAAACTGCCGGGATCGTTTTGGTGAATAGTAATCCTAAAGATATTGTCAGCCTGGTACTGTTTGGTAAGGCTACTTATCGGAAAATGATACAGAACCTGGCCTGGGCGACCGGTTATAATGTGGTGGCTTTACCACTGGCTGCGGGTGTATTGTATAACCAGGGCATTGTGTTAAGTCCGGCGGCTGGTGCTGTATTGATGACTGTAAGCACCGTCGTAGTGGCGATCAACGCGAGTCTGTTAAAAGTAAAATCTTAATCCCGCCAGTTGGAATCAACAGTTCATATAAATTTATAAGTATATTCGTACCAATGAAACGCTCAGCGCTTATTTTATTAACGGCCATTTACCTTTTATCCCTTGTGGGTATCGGTGTAAACCGTTTTTATTGTTGCGGTAAGCTCACTTCTGTCACACTCACCTATGCTTCAGCAAATCATACCGATAAGGGTAATTGCTGCAAGCACGAAAGCAAAAGCTTTAAAATAAAGGACAGCCATGTTACGGGGAACACCACCGTTTTAAGTCCGTCTATCGCGGCTATATTGCCTACGCCTGCTTATTTGAATGCAGTTAATATTTTTATTGAACAAGCTACTCCCATCAATTATCAGGCGAACGCCCCGCCTGGGAACGTTGATATACCGATCTATACCCTTAACTGCGCCTACAGGATCTGACCTGTACGGTTATAGCCAACATTTCTGTACCTGGCTATACTTCTATGCAATCCATCTTAATTCATAATTCACGCATAGGTTTTGCCTATGTTATTTATCCATTTTTAATTTTTAAAAACATGAAAAAAGTAATGCTGATGGCTGTTGCCATTCTATTTTCTGCCGCGGCTGTTTTTGCCGCACATTCAAACAACCCTGTTTCTGACACCACCAAAACCAAAAAGGTAAAACCTGTTACGAAAGTACAATACACCTGTACCATGCACCCGGATGTAATCAGCAACAAACCCGGCAAATGCCCGAAATGTGGCATGACGCTGGTGAAAAAGGTTGATGCCAAAAAGAAGCCTGCGGAAAAAAGGAAGATGTAATTTCATTCAGCCCCGCTTCATGCGGGGCTGATTAAAGCAATTAAGATGATCAATCAACTTATTTCCCTGTCCTTAAAAAACAGGTATATCGTGCTGCTGATCGCCACCGCCCTTTTTGCCTGGGGTGCTTACTCGGTCAAGGAAAACCCGATCGATGCCATACCCGACCTGTCGGATAACCAGGTGATCGTATTTACCGAATGGCAAGGGCGCAGCCCGCAGATCATGGAAGACCAGGTAACTTATCCATTGGTAAGTAATCTGCAAGGCATCCCCAAAGTAAAAGCCATTCGTGCTACTTCTATGTTCGGGATGAGTTTTGTTTATATCGTTTTTGACGATAAAGCGGATGTGTATTGGGCGCGAAGCCGGGTATTGGAAAGGCTGAACTATGCGCAGCGTTTACTACCCCAGGGTATCACCCCAACATTGGGGCCGGATGGTACAGGCGTAGGCCATATTTTATGGTACACTTTGAATGCTAAAGGCATGGATCTGGGTGAGCAAAGGGCACTACAGGACTGGTATGTAAAATTAGGTTTGCAAACCGTTCCCGGTGTGAGCGAGGTTGCCTCTTTCGGCGGCTTTGAAAAACAATACCAGGTCACCATCGACCCCCATAAGCTTAGTTATTACAACATACCCTTAGCGCAGGTACTTAAATCGGTAAAAAGCAATAACAATGATGTGGGTGGGCGAAAGTTTGAAATGAACGGCACCGGCTATATTGTTCGCGGCCTGGGATATATCAAAAATTTAACAGATGTAGAAAATATCCCTATCGGGGTGATCAACTCCATACCAATAAAGATAAAAGATGTGGCTACCGTACAAATGGGTGGCGATGAGCGCCTGGGTATCTTTGACCGCGATGGTGACGGCGAAGCTGTCGGCGGCATTGTAGTGATGCGTTATGGCGAAAATGCGGATAAGGTGATTCATGCGGTTAAGGATAAAATGGCTGATATTCAAAAAGGCTTGCCTGCGGGTGTTAGCTTTAATATTGCTTATGATCGCAGCGAACTCATTGAAAACGCGGTTAATTCGGTTAAGCATACGCTGATCGAAGAAATGATTACCGTTTCCATTATCGTTATCCTGTTCCTGTTTAGCTGGCGAAGCGCCTTGAGCATTATTATTCAGATACCCGTTACCATCGCAGCCGCCTTTATTTTATTAAACGCCTTTGGCATCAGTTCCAATATCATGTCTTTAACCGGTATCGCTTTAGCCATAGGTGTAATTGTAGATAACGGCATTGTCATGGTTGAAAACTCGCATAGAAACTTATCTATCGCGCAACAAAAAGAAAAGTCATGACCACAGCAGAACGAATTAAGATCATAGAAGCATCCTGCAAACAGGTTGGCCGTGGCGTTTTCTTTTCAACGCTGATCATTGTAGCGTCCTTCCTGCCGGTATTTTTACTGGAGGGGCAAGAGGGCAAACTGTTTGGGCCATTAGCCTGGACAAAAACCTTTATATTGGCCATTGATGCCATCCTTGCAGTAACACTGGCACCGGTACTGATCTCTTTTTTCCTGAAAGGAAAACTAAGAACTGACGACCACAATCCACTAAACCGGGGGTTGGAAAAGATATACCGCCCTATACTTAACTGGTGTGTGACCTGGCGTAAAACTACTTTAACTATCAATATCATAGCGCTGCTGATCAGCATACCGCTGTTATTAAGCTTAGGTAGTGAATTTATGCCCCCTTTGGACGAGGGAACGATCCTATTTATGCCGGTTACCCAACCAGATGTTTCCAATGCGGAAGCCAAACAGTTGTTACAGGTACAGGATAAGATCATCAAAAGCATACCCGAAGTAAAAAGCGTTTTGGGAAAAGCAGGCCGGGCCAATACGGCTACGGATAATTCGCCGATCAGTATGACGGAAACCATTATCCTTTTGAAACCAAAAGACGAATGGCGCAAAGGGATCAAAAAAGAAGATATCATCAATGAGCTAAACGCCAAACTACAAATACCAGGCGTAGTGAACGGCTGGACGCAACCCATCATTAACCGCATTAATATGTTATCCACCGGTATCCGTACCGATGTAGGGTTAAAAGTTTATGGGCAGAATTTAGATACCATTAGCGCTTTAGCTACCCAAATGAAAATGGCTTTGCAAGGTGTGAGCGGCGTGAAAGATCTATATGTTGACCCGATTACCGGTGGTAAATATCTGGATATCCATGTTAATAAAGAGGCCATAGGCCGCTACGGTTTAAGCGTGGATGATGTGAACGAAGTAGTGGAAAGCGCTTTGGGGGGTATGAACCTGACCAAAACGATAGAGGGCAGGGAGCGCTTTAGTGTCAATGTCCGTTTCGCGCAGGATTACCGGAACAACCTGGACGCGATCAAAAGCACCTTAGTGCAAACAACCAGCAACGGCCCGATACCCTTATCATCCGTTGCCGATATAAAGATCAGTGATGGCCCGGCCATGATACAATCGGAAAATGCGTTATTAAGGGGGACGGTATTATTTAATGTGCGCGACCGCGATCTGGGTAGTACCGTTAAGGAAGCGCAGGACAGGTTAAATACGATGGTCAAAACGCTGCCAAAAGGCTATTATATCGAATGGAGCGGCCAGTATGAGAATTTGATACGCGCGGAGCATACCTTAAAGATGATATTACCTGTTGTACTGCTAATTATTTTCGCCTGCCTGTATTTTGCATTTCATTCTATCCGCGAGGCATTTTTCAGCCTGATCTCGATACCGTTCGCCTTGATCGGCGGCGCGTATATGGTGTATTTCTTTGGGGTACATTTATCGGTAGCCGTGGCGGTCGGCTTTATCGCCTTGTTTGGTATCGCCGTCGAAACGGGCATTGTGATGGTGATCTACCTTAATGATGCGATGCAGCAATTGGTTACTTTAAAAGGCAATTCTAAAGAAACCATTACTAAAGAGGATTTAAGGTTTTATGTGATGAACGGTGCCGTGAAACGTTTGCGGCCAAAACTCATGACGGTTTGTGTTGCCCTGTTTGGTTTAGTGCCGGTGCTATGGGCAACCGGGACAGGCAGCGATGTGATGCTGCCTATTGTACTGCCGATGATCGGCGGGGTATTAACTTCTTCCACGCACATTTTACTGGTTACACCGCTCATCTTTTTAATGGTGAAAGAATACGAACTCAGGAAATATGGTAAACTGGAAGTATTGGAGGTAAAAGAATAATGAAAAAATATCAAATTATATTAACAGCGATGCTATGCGTGGGCAGTTTTGCCAAAGCACAGCGCCTGCCGTTAGACAGCGTTTTAGCCCGTGTTGGTGCTAACCCTGCTTTAATGGCTTATGATGCAAAGGCCAGTGCCCAGGACGCTTACGCGACCGGGGCAAAAAGCATTGATGCGCCAAAGGTAAGCGCGGGGCAGTACCAGGTTCCCTATCAACTTAGTCCGAACGGCGGTGCATTTATGATACAGGCCGAGCAAATGTTTATCAATTCAGCCAAGCTAAAGGCAAAGGAAGATTATATGAGAGGCTTATCCAAGGTCACCGCAACTGATAAAAGCTACCTTAAAAATCAACTGATAGCCCAGGCCAAGCAATACTATTACGAACGGGTGGTACTGGAAAAGAAACTGGCGTTGTTACAGCATACGCAGGAGCTACTTGAATATATGCTCAAGGATGCCAATATCCGGCTTACTTATGGTAAGGAAAAGCTGCCCAATATTTACAAAGCCAAAGCAGAGTTGTATCAACTGGATAATACCCGTGAGCAACTCAATAACGAGATCAGCCAAAAGAACATCATGCTGAATACGCTGATGAACAGGGAGAAACAGGCAGTCTTTTTGGTAGATACCATTTACGTAGTAAAGGAATATGAAACAGTTATAAGTGACACTGCTGCCCTTTCCAATGCACGAAGTGATATAAAAGGGATTAACCGGAATATTGATTTACAACAGTTAAATGCGCAAATGGAATATGCCAAACGCAAGCCGGATTTTGGGATACAGGCGGGGCACATGCAAAGCTACGGCGGTATGGCTAACCAATATGTTTTAATGGGTTCTGTAACGATCCCTATTGTTCCCTGGGCATCTAAAGAATATAAGGCCAATCTGAAAGGTATCCGCTTTGAAGTGGAGGAATTACAGCAAAAGAAACTGGATATACTCAACCAGGCAAAGGGGCAACTGGCAGGAATGAGAGCGGATATGAGCAGTAAGAAAAGGCAGTTAAAAAACTATGACCAAAACATCATACCTGCTTTGCAGAATGGCTACAAAACAGCGTTGCTGGCTTACGACCAAAACACCGGCGACTTGCCATCAGTTTTGGATGGTATCAAAAGTTTACAGCTAATACGCATGGAGGCATTAGACCGCTTACAGGAACTATTAATCTTACAGGTAGCTTATGAAAGGGAAAATGAAAGCAATTAAAATTATCCTGGTTGTTTTTATAGCCGCACTTAGTGCCTGCTCCAACCCAAAACCTGCTCCAGTTGCCATTCAGGCAAAAAGCGAAGTGAAATATACCTGCCCTATGCACCCTCAGGTACTGCAAGATCATCCGGGTAGCTGCCCCATTTGCGGTATGACCCTGGTAAAAAAAACAGGCCAGGCTAGTGAGGGAGCGGGTATCAGTTTGAATACCGTTTTGCAGCCGGTTAATTCTTCGGTCGTTTCTACGGTCAGGGCTATCGTACCCGAACAAAAGGAAATACAAACCAGTATTTCGGCAGATGGTTACCTGGATTTTGATACGCGAACTTTTAATAATATTGCATCCCGTTTTTCGGGGCGTATTGAAAAACTATACATCAAATATGCTTTCCAGGAGATACATCAGGGGCAGCGCATTTTTGATATTTATAGCCCGGAGATGGTTACCGCACAACAGGACTTAATTTTTATCAGCAAAAACTCGTCGGCGGAAGCAGGATTGCTCAATGCGGCGCGGCAGAAACTACTATTACAGGGAATGACTAATGAACAGGTTAATCAAGCTATTAAAAATGGGAAGCCTTTTTACAACCTGCCCGTTTTTAGCCACTATGATGGCCACGTCCATGATGTGGCACATATCCAGATGGGCGGCGCGGTAGATCAACAGGCCGCTTCGGACTTTACCAATAACCTGCCGTTAGCTATCAAAGCGGGTATGTATGTTGAAAAAGGGCAAACCTTGTTCAATGTAGTCAATCCTCATAGGCTATGGGCAATCATCAAGATCAACCGTTCTGATATCGCCACTTTAAAATTAAACCAGCCGGTTAAAATTTCGCTGCCTGATCTGCCAGGGAAACTGCTTGCCGGAAAGGTCAATTTTATAGAGCCTGTTTTACAGAATGGTGATAAGACAACAAGTGTCCGGGTTTATTTAGACAATATGGATCATGAGCTGAAAGTAAACAGCCTGGTCAAAGCTGAAATACAAACCGGGCAAACAAAGGGCTTATGGATACCCCGGTCTGCATTGGTTGATCTGGGCCGGGCGCAAATTGTATGGCTGAAAAAGGGCGCTGCATACCAGGCGCACCTGGTCAATACAGGTTCAATAAATGGCGCTCAAATACAAATTACAAAAGGTTTAGCTGTTACGGATAGCCTGGCATCAAACGCCCAATATTTAACAGACAGCGAAAGCTTTATTAAAACGCAAAGTCATGAATAAATTGAAAATAGTAGCGCTGTTCATCGGAGTAATGATTACTGCCTGCCAGCAGAAACCGCATCAGCTAGCCTTGCAGCAAAGTAAAGCTTATTATACCTGCTCCATGCACCCACAGATACATGAGGAACATCCGGGCAATTGCCCTATTTGTGGTATGAAACTGATCAAAGTGGAACTTACGGGCTCAGCCGGTACCAGTTCTGATAAAATAACTCTGACGGCAACCCAGCTTCAGTTAGCCGGTATCCAAACAGATACCGTTAGAGATGAAAACATTGGCAACGAAAAAACGCTGACAGGCACGGTAACTACGAATGAAAATACAGCCGCCGAATTAAGTGCAAGAATAGCGGGGCGGGTGCAGCAATTATTTGTAAGGACTGTTGGTGAAAAAATAGCCGTAGGACAACCCGTTTATTCCATATACAGCGAAGACTTGCAGGAAGCAGAAAAGGAATACCTGTTGACTAAACAGCAACAAAAGGTATTGCATAACCCGGATGTAGACTATCAGCAACTGATCAGTGCTGCCGAAAACAAGCTGCAATTATGGGGTTTGTCACCGGCTCAGATCAAAAACCTGGCGGCTTCAGGGAAAGTGTCGGCCACGACGACTGTATTAAGTAAAGTCGGCGGCACGGTTAGCGGCATTTCGGTTCACGAGGGGGATTATGTGACCGAGGGTATGAGCATATTAAAAACGCAGGCATTAAATAATTTATGGATTGAAGCACAATTATATGCCAGTGATGCCGGGAACTACAAAGAAAACGACCGGGTAAGTGTTTCCTTTCCTGATCTGAACGGACAAATTATTCCGGGTAAGATAGAGTTTGTTAATCCCGAATTATCAGAAGCATCTAAAGTAGATCTGATAAGGGTAAGTATCCCCAACCCGCAGGGATCGATCCGGCCAGGAATGTTGGCCTATATTTCTATTGGCGGTGGGGGTAGCCGTTCTTTAGCCATCCCTGCTTCAGCTATCCTGACAGATAAAAATGGCAGCAAGGTTTGGGTAAAAAATACCGATGGCAGTTTTTCACCAAAGATGATCAAACCGGGTTCGGGGAACCAAAATTACGTACAGGTGCTGTCGGGGTTGGATGCCGGGGCTATTGTTGTCACCAATGGCGCGTATTTACTGAACAGCGAAGCGATCTTTAAAAATGGTAATGATAATATGGGTGGGATGAAGATGTAGTGGAACTTTTAAAACAATAGCCCGACTGCTGCCTTTTAGTGATACGCTAATCAAATGAAATTAAAAAAGTTAACAGCAGAACTTGCCGACCCATTCCGCTCTTTAAAGAACAGCATTTTCGCCCGCCTTTATTTCGCGGAAACTATCAGCCTGATCGGTGATGCCTTTACCTGGGTTGGTTTAGCTTTGCTGGCTTACCAGTTTGACGAGGAGAGATCAGCGGTCATCTTGGCGACGGCTTTGACGTTGCGGGTAAGCGCCTTCATTGTCTTTTCACCATTTGCAGGTATCCTGGCAGATAAGATTGACCGTAAGAAGATCCTTTATATCACGCATTTCTTTCGGATGGCTGTTGTTGCCTACCTTCCCTTTATAAAGGCAGAATGGCAGATCTATGTGCTGGTATTTTTACTCAATGTATTTAATGCCTTTTTTACACCCACCTATCGCTCCGTAATCTCTCAAATTGTTGAGAAAGGTATTTATCGTCAAGCCGTCGGTTTATCAACCGCCACTAATCAACTATTTGGCGTGTTAGGGCCTGGACTGGCAGGTATCATGGCGGTCTGGTTTGGAGCTAGACAGATCTTTTTTGTAGATGCCGCATCTTTTGTCATTGCAGGCTTACTGATATTAACCTTACCCGGCAGTCTTATGCGCAAACCGGCAGCCGGAGAGGCGATAAAAGAAAAACCTTCGACCGGGCAGGATTTGCTCAAAGGTGTTCGTTTGCTTTTTGGCAATAAGCTGATCCGTTTTGCTTTATCTATCGAATTTGTCTCTGCTATAGCAGGGGCGCAAATATTGGTGAATACTGTCGGGTATATCAGATCAGGCTTACACCAAAACAATCAGCATTACGGGTGGGTAATGGCCGCTTTTGGTATTGGTGCCGCGACCGCCGCATTTGTATCGGGGGCAATAGACAAATCAAAATCCCGAAAAGCCTCATTACTGATCGGCGCATTGATGTTGGGCCTGGCAATAACAGGAGCCAATTACGTTAATTATGGCTTGTTATTATTGCTTTGGGCTATTGCCGGGCTGGGACAGAGTTTAGCCGAAATTCCATCAGAAACACTGATCGGTGAGAATATCGCCGCCGAAGAACAAGGCAAAGTATATGGTACGCATTTTGCTTTTTCTCATTTATGGTGGGCGATTGCTTATCCAATTGCCGGTTTCCTGGGTAATCGGCTCCCTGCGAACAACTTTTTGTACGGCGGTATCCTGACCCTTTTATTTTTGCTGTTGATATTCGCTTTTCTAAATCCCCTGAAAATAAAATCACCTGTTTCCGGTTAGGCGTACTGTAAGGTAAAGTAAGGCTAAAGAATTCAAAACGGTTGTCTTTTACAACTAGAATTATTATATTTGATATATACGCGAAACGTTTCGATACAAGATTAAAACGTGTTACAAATGTGTAACGATTGAAAATTTGAACGATGTAATTTATTAAAAATCAAGTCATTATAGAGGGCGACCATCTACCTGTTAATTAATTTCATCCCGCAAAATTTCTATCTCATAAATAAGTTACAACACTTCGTAGCTAGCCTTTTTCATGGATGTTTTTTGTTTAAATTTACTCTTCTGTAATACCCCCAACTTTTGAAACAAAAAATTCAAAGGGGAAATCACTGTTTAATCTAATAGTATAGCCGAGCCGATGGTAATCTCGTAAATAGATAAAGGTAGATTTCGTGATCAAGATGTATTGGGATCATCATTAGTTTGTTGATTTTCGCAGATCTACATTGACGTTACAGATTAAAAATTAAGCTGTGAATAACTGGCTTTAGACAAAAGCTAACGTGAAGAAAGAAATAGGTAGTGGCTGAGTTTGTTTTTTTGCTTAAGATACTAAAGTCATAGCCGGTCTGTTGTCATTTTTAAAATATATCTTAAAAGTGCAACCATTCCCTGCTGCACATTCTACTTCTATCTTACCGCCTGAGGCGTTAACAATTTTCCGGATCAAGTACAATCCAATACCTGTTCCTTCGGTAATTGCACTCATCCGTTTATATTTTTTAAAAATCTGGTCTATTTCGTCTTTGGTAATCCCAATGCCGTTATCTGTGATCGTTAATAAGATAAACTCATCCTTTGTCTCAGTCTTGATACTGATCTCTGGTTTACGGTCGGGAGAGCTGAACTTTGTTGATCAACGATTTTAGCCATGGGCTTTGCGGTTTATGAGGATACAACTTAAAGTTGTAATGAAATAAAGGTACCGCTATTATGTTGTATTAATTAATTTATTTTCAGCTACTTGCGGGTTTTAGCGGAAATAAAGCCTTTGAAAAAAGAACAGGGGTGATGCAATTATTTTTTTAAAAGTAAAATGGGAGGGCGGTAACACTTTACGCTGAATATCAGGCTATCTTTGTGCTTATCTTGCAGCTGACGGGAGCGAAGTATTTTCCCGGCATAAACAAATATAGGATGTTAAGGCATTTAGGCGCAAAGCGAACCCCGAATCATAATCTGAAACTGGCAACTCTTTTAGGATTGACTGCGGGTTTTGTCAATGCCGAAGGATTCCTGGGTTTTTCCGTACTCACCACAAACGTAACCGGTCATGCTGCTTTGCTTGCCGAAAGAATAGCGTTTATGGACTGGAGAACGGCAACGGTGATCGCGCTTTGGATGTTTCTTTTTTTAGCCGGGGCCTTCTTCACCAGCATCGCCCTTTCTTTTACCGGCGAAAACCAGCGATTTTCTTACTTTATCCCGGTGATCATTGAAATACTGATCTTATTGATATCAGGGCTGTATGGCCATAAATACAATGGTACATTGGCTTCCAAAGAGTTTTTCGCGGGGAGTCTGCTTTTTGCAATGGGCCTGCAAAATGCTTTAGTTTCTATGGTGTCAGGATCGGTGGTCAGGACTACACACTTAACCGGGACGTTTACTGATCTTGGTATCGACCTTGCGCAGATCCTGCATGGCGATAAAGCCCGGCGACCTGATCTTAAGTCCAGGATCAAACTCAGATTGTATATTATTTTCTTTTTTATGACGGGAGCGGTATTTGGCGCTTACCTGTTCCACCGTTTTGGGTTTCCATCTTTTTACGCACCAGTATTGATTTTGCTGTTCGCGCTCGTTTATGACCTGCTTAGAATTAAGGCCAAAAGATATTACCGGACCGGAGTGAATGCGGTCAAGAGGACGATCGGGCACACAGAATAAATATCCTAGCGGTAATTAGCCCTTTTGATAAGCGAAACGTTTCGATGCAAGATCAAAACGTGTTACAAATGTGTAACAATGAAATAAGTTATTGATATAAAAGAGCAATAATAAGGATATTATAGAGGTCGACCATCTACCTGTTAAGTAATTTCCATCCCATACAATTTCTGTGTTACAAATAAGTTACAACTCTTCTTAACTAACTCATAATCTATTCAATATTAAGTCTTATTAACTCTCAGCCATCCGATGGTTAGTCAGAGAGTCGCTGACTAACAAATTTATCAAGCCTTGATTCCCGGAAGATATAACAATTTGGTCCGCTACTTGATCGTATACCGGTTAGCTGTTAAAAAGCTTGCACGCCATTTTTCACGGAAATAAAATATACTGGACGGTTTATACTTCGGACAAATATGCAGGCAGACTGCATCTGCAATTAAAGATAAAAAATATAAGGGCATAAAAAAGCCCCGCGGACGTGCGGGGCTTTAGCTCCTGAGGCTGGGCTCGAACCAGCGACCCTCTGATTAACAGTCAAAAAAGGGTAGTTTTCGATGTTTGTTGTTTTATGTTGTTGGTTGATTATCAATACATTAATCATTTTGACTTTACCGTTATTTATCGATATTTACCGTTGTTTTGGCCAAAAGTATGCAAATAATATGCAAATTTTTAGACGTAAAAAGTGCTTTTTTGATATCAATTAAGCGGTTTTTTCGTAAATTTACAGAAAAAAAATATTCAAATAATCGTTAAAACATGGAAAAAATAGCAAAAAAGGCGAAGATTTCACTGTATTTAGATACGAGAAGGGCAACATCAGATGACACTTATCCGGTAAAAATCCAGGTTTTTTACGGTCGTCAAAAGTTATTTAATACCGGTAGTTATGTTTCAATTGAGGACTTTGAAAATTCATATCATACTGCTAAACCGAAAGGAGAACGCCTTAAAGATCTTAAAATAGATCTTTCTGCTCTGGAAGCTAAGGCCAATGAAGTCGTTGACAATTTAAAGATTTTCACGTTTGAAAAATTTGAGAAGATGTTGTTTACTACCAAGCAATCTTTAACGAATATCATTGATCACTATTACAACTATATCAAGGAACTAGATAAGAATAACCAAGTAGGTACATCTTCCAGTTATTTCTGTAGCATTAATTCTATAAGGGAATTTATTAATGACAGCCGTAGAAATCCGATCGAGGTCATAACGTTTGACATGGTTACACCTGAATTCCTAAACAAGTATGAAAACTGGATGATTGCCCAGGACAGAAGCAGAACAACAGTTGGTATCTATCTACGCACTACCCGGAAGATATTTAATCAAGCCATAGAAGATGGGATTATTGACAGAGAGATCTACCCTTTCAAAAAATATAAGATCCCCACTGGAAAAAATACTAAAAAAGCGATCGAAGCCCCTGACCTTAAAAAACTGTTCAATGCAGATGTAAAAGGAAATATCTTTCAGGAAAAAGCTAAAGCCTTTTGGTTCTTTAGCTACCAGTGCAACGGTATGAACATCAGGGATATTTCTGAATTAAAGTTCAGGGACCTGCACGTAACTTATTTCTCCTTCCTTAGACATAAAACGATCCGTACGACCAAAGAAGACCCAAAACCTATCATTGTCCCAATAACCGACTATGTGAAGCAGGTGTTTGAAAAATATGGGAATAAAAAGGGTAAGCCAAATGATTATGTTTTCCCGGTTTTCACGGCCGGCATGGATGCAAAAGAACGTCATCGCGCCAATCAGAATTTTGTTCGCTTAATTAATCAGCACATGAAAAAATTGGCAAATACCGTCGGTATGGAAATTAACGGCACTATGGAAGCCAGACACTCCTTTACTACACAGGTTACCAGAAAACAAGGAATGGAATTCGCTCAGGAAGCATTAGGCCATACCACGTTGGCCACGACACAAAATTATTGGGCCGGATTTCAAAGTGAGACCAAAAAGGAAATGGCCGATATGCTAATGGATTTTGATCAGCCAAAAGGTAAATCCAATGTTGTTCCAATTAAACGGACAGCAAAACGCCTTCGTGTGTAGATACCAAAAAATGTAGAATTATAATTCTATTGGGGTAAGTGAGCCTCTGGCTTTCCCATCATTTCCTGTTCTACCAAATGACCCAGGAATTTTGCAAATGGCTCAATATCTTGTACTGTACTCGCTCTTTCAAGCGCCTCCATATAAGCTGCTCTTTTCTCAACAGGAATAACCGTCCAGGGGTAACCTCCAGAAGCCAGCATGGCATTCATCAGGAAGCGGCCCATACGTCCGTTTCCGTCCATGTAAGGGTGTATAAACACAAATAGAAAATGGCCTAATACAGCCCTGACTGATGCTTCAGATTCCTCTTCTATCAATTCAAACAACACCGGCATAGCGTCTCTCATCGCGTCAACGTTTAACGGGGTATGTTTTGAGCTGGAAATAAAAACCTGGCCATTTCGGTAGCCCGCCAGGTCAGATGCCTTTAATATCCCTGCTGATACACTCGGGTCAAATAGCTCGCGATACCAAACAGGATGATCTGCATCGGTTTGCTTACCCGAATTTGCGCCATTCATAATTTTGTTAATAGAGTCTTTTACTTTTTGAAAAGCCTGCCAGTAACCCCTTGCTGCCATAGCATCTTTTTGTTTTTTATCTTCGGGATCGGTATCTTTATCCCAAGCACCGCTACTTACCTTATTGATCAATTCTGGTGTTACCCTGTAACGTTCAATAGACAAAGAGTGATAGGCATCTGTGACAAACACCTCATCTATATGTTTCAAATATGCTTCCTTGTCTTTTGGTATCCCTGGAGCTGCAGGGAAATTTTGAATTATTGTGCCCCGCATCATTTGCCACATTAGTCTTAAACGATTGGCATATGGCGAACGCTCTCTCGCAGATAATTTGATTTCTATCTTCTCTTCAAACGGATCAGACTCCCGCACACTAAAGTCTGCGGAACGCATTGCACCCAGAATATTATCTGCGATGCGATCCCTGCCAATATTTCTAAATGCACCTGCTAACCGGCCAGCTATTGACGTATGTCCGTTTTCTAATAACACGGGGAGTAATTCTGAGGCATCTCTTATCATTGATGCCGCTGTCCGTGCATCAATTGGGTTACGTGCGTATGTGTTGGCTGAAGCATAGATCAACGCTCCCGAAAGCGTATACTTCCTGATCCCATTTTGCATCGTTACCAAGCTTTTATCCGGAAGATCTGCCTTCAGGTTAAACAACGTAGTATTAAAAGGCAAATTGGTCAGCGTATTATTTGCTTTAGGAGATTTTGCTATAAGTTGAATCGGGACTGTATAATTACCGGCCTGTAACTGCAAAGATTGCTCCGCTGAAATGCACCAGTCAGCCCCGTATTTTTGTTCCAGAAACTTGGCACAAAAATCCCAATAAGATGTGTACCAGGAAGTACTGTCTCCTGGTCGCTCTTCGGGGTCAGTAGGTATATACCATCCTTTAATAATCTCTTTAAGAAAACCCTTTTTAACCAATAGCACCCTAATTGAATCTTTAGAAATCTCGGATGTATGAATTGCCACAATACCTTTTTCCTGAAGTTCCTTCAATGTTCCGAGTGCTTCTACAAATTTTTCTCTTGGTGTAGCCATGCTTATAATGTAATAAAACAATTATAAACAAATGTAGTAAAACAATTACAAAATATTGCAATAAAACAATTATAAACACTTGTAACAAAACAATTATTATACCTATAATAAAACACCCATGCAGCATTGGAATATTTGACACTGAGGAAGCGGAAAATAGAGATTAATGAGAATGGTTGAAGCTGAGTACTAAGATTAGGAGAACGTTCTTGTACTTAAATTAACGGTTGGTTATTTGAAGGCTAAATTAGACTGACTTTTTAATCATTAACTATTTTTAATATATCGCCTTCACTTTCGCTAAAAGCATCACTTTTTGTTAGCACCTGTTGTATAACCTCTATATCTTTCCCTTTTAAAGTAGCACTAAATTGGCGAGCCCGCTGCAACATTCTGATATAAACATCAGGCTCGCCCTGTCGGGTGAGTTTACGCAAAGCACCGAGATAGTCGATACGAAATACATTCGGAATGATAATTTTTGACTGTTCCGCTTTGACCAATTCTGCATTCATCATGACTCTCGCTATCCGGCCATTCCCATCATTAAAAGGATGCACCTCGCTGATCAGGAACATCATATAAGCCGCTTTGGCAAATGGGTCTCTCAGGGCACGATAATAGTCATATGCTCTGGTCAATGTTCCCCTAACCAGTTCGAAGTCCACAAAGTCGGTATCGCCCGCACGGTTATTCTGGTCTTTAAACTCACCTGGTTTTTTCGCTGTTCTTGCACTCAACAGTATCTTATGGCGATATTGCAATATTTGCAGCATTTCAGCTGCTGTTTCGGGCGTTCGCTGCATTTCTGTTCTGCTGCTGACAATATGGTACGTTCCCAATATATCATGGGAATCTTCATCGCGGGATTTCATGGGCTCACCAGTTGTTATGATCTGTCTGGCTTCCTCTACGGCAAATTTGGTACCCTCAATATAATTAGAAAAATAGGCTTCGTAAAAGGCAAAATTACGAAAGGCCTTTAGACTCGTATTGGGTTCCGGCATTTCCTGAAATTCATCTTTTTGCAACGCGATAAACAACTTCTCCAGTAATCCGATCCTGGGTTTATCATAAGGAAGCCCTTGTGCCCTTGCAATTGCTACCGAAGAGGTCAAAGCTTTAGACGGCTTGGTAGTCAATAAGGCCCCGATCAGCCGGTTAAGCTTATCAAACTCTTTTTCCATACCGGTTTTTGAGGCAATGTCCCTGGCTTTGTCACGAAACGCGTTCAACCCATCTTCACCTTTTACCCGGATGACCTGTTCCAGTTTCTCCTCTATTTCCGGTAGCGTAAGCGTTTTGGACTGCGGTCCGGACTTCCGCGATTCCTGCAGGTTCTCCAATACCGCCCTTTCCTGTTGGGAAACAAAGAGGTCTGTTGTAAACTGATTATCGCCATCGACAGGTGCGACCCCTTCCATTATATTCAAGGTCAGTCCTGGAAGATTTACTTTTCGTGCATAATTATAGGTTAAAAACAGGTCTCCTGTAGCCGTTGGTTTATATTCCATTGCGGAACGGTGACTCAATAAAATTCCTGGATACTGGTGTCCGATGATCTGAAAGATATTTCTCCTGATCACATCTTCTGCAGGTTCATTTAAAATCGGCGTATAAATCCTGGGGGCGATCTTACGCAGTTTGCCCTGTTTTTCAAGTTTACTGATATTTCTGCTGATCGTAGTATCACTTGACGAATAGATAATTTCCTGCAAGTGCAATGGGGTATCTTTATCCATAATGAACCTTTTTGCAAATTTTTAATGCTAAAATAGGCATCTCAATCAAAAATGGCAAATTTTTAAGTCTAATTTCATTTTACTGGCAAATTTTTAAGTGTAAATAGCTAATATAGCTTTTATAGTCATCCATTGAAAAGCAAAACTTACCATTTATTCCTATTATAAACCATGAAAAATATAAAAAAAACGCCTACTGAGTACGATATGTTGATCGATGATGAACAAACCTTATTAGGGGAAATGGAAGAACACAGATCAACTCTTATCAATCTGGAAAATGAATTGCAGATCGTTCGCGATAAGCTAGCATTTATTAAAAGGGCGGTTCCTGAAAATGTTCAGATCAGCATCCACCATTCATACTGATTTAATTAAGTGGTGAAGCAACAATGATCGCAATGGAGCGCCCCGTATTTTCTACAAATCAATAACACTGCGAAAATACGGGGCGTCAAACGGGGTGGGCGTATGCCCGCCCGCCGGGGAGTCCGGCTGGCGGTGTCAATCAGCATAAATACTTCAATGTGTTAGTGCAGATTGACACCGAAGCGTTTATGCCACTTTAAGTGGCTGTGTTCTGAAATCTTTTAGGTTCAGGAAGAACCCACGATTGAACAATATCCCCTCCCTAAACAATTGCCATAACAGCGATGCGCCACAATTAGCCAATACTGAATTGATAAATAAATCCTGTTTAGTGAGGGCTTCGGCTAATGAACAGCTTGGTGTGTTATCGGCGGTTTCCGATGCGTTTAGCAGTTCCTTAAATTCATCAGTAACCAACGGCAGGCTTTCTACTGGCCGGTATAAATCCGAAGCGGGTTGCTTTATTTTCTCCAAAGTGGACAAAACCACCTGACCGCTGGAACGGCTGTTACCAAAATCCATCCAGTATTTGACATGGTTACGGCCACCGTAATTTTTTGATAGGTGTTTTAAGATTTCCGCTATTTCGTAACGGGCAGCCACCGTATCTACACAGGATATGGTAATCACCGCACTGGCTAAATCCCTGTCCGTTATGGATGATTTATCATAGCGCAAAGTTTCGGCTTTCCAGTTTGTGCCGAAAAAGCGGTTGATACGATTTATCAAAGCAACCGATTTGGGTTGCCCCAATTCGGCTGTAGTAAACAACTGCCTGCCGAGGTTGGCGGTATCAACGGTATCATCATCGAATACCCTGACAAATAATCCTGCATGGCCTAAAGCGATAAGCGAATGGTTCATCCTTGCCAATGCGGTCAACACCTGACCGCCTGTCCCCCCTGCACCAATCAAATTCACGGTAACTGGGTTATAGGGCTGTAATAATTCCTTTTGTATAATATGTACAGCAGGTTTATCTGTTTTTTTAGTTTTCATGTGATGATTTGTTTAAGGGTCAAACTGGTTTGCATTAACTCATTCTGTGGGAACTGCTCACCAGTTCCCGCAAGGGAACGCCACAAATCTGTGGTATTAGATTTGGTGCTGTTGTTGCCATTAATGGAATGGCTGAAATTGCTGTTAAAGAAATACCGCTCCCATGTTTGTATAAATTCCTCTAAACAGGTGCTTTTGCCGATATTGATTTGCACCGTCCCCATGCAAACCTGCCCACCTGCATAAATATTGAGATAAGGGGCATGGCAAAGTTTTGTGTTTTCCATTGGCTTGCCTTTCCCTTTTAAGGCGTGAACCGTTAAACGTTCCGCATTAGCTTTCCAAAGCATCGCGGGGACGTGAAATTTGCCTGACGGTATTTGCAGGCCATCTACAAAGAATAAGTTAACTTCCTGCGGTGGCGAATACCAAACCGCATAGCCGTTCGCCTGCTGATTGACATATAAAACGTTTTGTGGCAATAAGCCATTACTTTTGAGGTAACTGCTTTGCATTTCTTTTGAGGTCTGTAAAAGGTCTGCTAAGGCACTCATTTCGCTTTGGCTCAACGGATGGGCATTAATCGGCTTACCGCTTTTTCCAATATCGTAGCTTTCCACGTAGATATGCGTTTCCTTTTCGTCCCTTTGGAACTGGTTGATTTGCTCCTCCTTATCATGCCTGTAAATCAGCAGGGCTTTGAACGGCGCAAAGCCGCTGTTAAACTGTTGGGTGATGTTCTTCATGGTCGTAATCATTTAGTAAATCCCGTAAGCGTTCCATCAAATTGAACAATCGGGTCTCGAAATCAAAATCCTTGCGGTCGGGTTCAGGCATCGTATCAAAGAAATACACCGCTGTTGGTTCATCCATGACGGGCATTTCCTGAAAATTGGAATTAATCAATTCGTTGAGTTCATCTCTGAAACAATCCTTACCGCTCCAATAAAAGCCTGTATATTGATAGCAGGTAATACGCTCGTCCTCGTCAGGGTAAACCAAATCTTGGTGGATGCAGTCAGGTAAGGAGCGTTTAGGGTACTGGCGGTAAAGCTGTAAAAATTCAATAGCTAATAATTCCCATTCCAGTTCCCAATTGTCTTGATGGTGGTAATTCATAACAACCCCCTCCATCTTATTCAGCCAATCGGGATTTTTGATGATGGGCATGATATGACCACCTGCCCGTCTTAACTCATAAAGCGTATCTTCCTGTTCCTGCCGCCATTCTTTTTGTTCCTCGTCATTGTTGCCCTCGTCCTCCGCTTCGCTTGCCCATTGCTCTAAAGTATCGTAATGGTAATCCATAAAACTGCCGTTCTCGGCGTAAAACGGTATGTCCACCACTTGGTGCAAATAAGCGAACAAAACGGTAACCAGTTCGGTGATGCGCTCTTGCTCCGCACATTGCGACCAATTCCAGTATGCACGTACAGGGATATAAAAAAGGCATTGGCTTAAATCAAAAGTTTTGACCACCGATAAAACCGCCCGTTTTCCTTTATCTTGTAAAATCATGCAGTGATGTTCCGGGTCAATTTCCAGCACCTGTTTTTCTACTTCCTGCCAAGTGCTAAAAATATCCTGCGGAAAAGATAAATTACTTTGTGGTATAGCTAATTTGTAATGCTTACAGAGATTGGCAAGGGAGCTGAAATACTCCCTTGCTATCCGCTCCCTGTTACCTGAAAAAGTCCAAAACGGGAGGAAGCTGTGATTTAAAAAACCATTTCCGTTAGCCCTGCGGGTGCGCTCCTTAGCGGGTTGCGCCGCACCTCGTCGGCATCGGGCAGGCGGTCTAACCGCTCTGCCAGTTCGCCGAACAACTGCTGTATTTTCCATTGGTCGCCTTTCCTGTTAATTTTTACTATTCTGTTTTTTGTTATCGCTTTCATCTATTATCCTTTCGTCCCCATCGTACTTTCAAAACGGTACTGCGCTTCATCGTCCTTAATTTCAGGGCCGGTAATTTTCGCATTGGTCAGGATGGGATAAGTACCTGCATAGAAATTCTGCACATCGGCTATCGTAAAAGTGTCATTCGGGTCGGTCAACCGGATATCCTGTCCATTCTCTTTGTGCAGGAATACCCTTGGTAAAATCATCGTTTTCATACTGAATTTTGATTAATCGTTAAAACTGGCGGTTAATTTGTCGTAGGCTTCCTTACCCGCCTGCAAGGATTTCCGTTTGGCTTCGATGGCTTCGGCCTTGTCGGGGTAATCAGCTACATCGGGTAATTGGGCGAGTGCTTCGGCGTACTTGGTATTTTGTGCCAATGTCTTAACCTTGTCCAACGCTTCATCATATAAGCGTTTCTTTTCGGCTTTGGCCTCCTTATCGTCCTCGGGTGGCGTGAACAGGTTGCTATCATCGTCTTTGTCGTC
This sequence comes from Mucilaginibacter sp. UYCu711, assembly GCF_050433825.1. NCBI lineage: Bacteria > Pseudomonadati > Bacteroidota > Sphingobacteriia > Sphingobacteriales > Sphingobacteriaceae > Mucilaginibacter > Mucilaginibacter sp. UYCu711. The sequence goes on from NZ_JBNPWM010000011.1 coordinate 182,994, forward strand.
ATCGTCAGGATCGGTAACAGCAGTTTTATTGGACTTATCGGGTTTGGCTTTCTTGTTAGCTTTATCCAATTCGGTTTTATAGCTTTCAATATTGCTAATCAATCCTTTGGTTAACGTTACAGGTTCGGCGAGTTTGTCAAAAAAACCCTCGTCCAATTCGTCAGCGGTTGCCCTGAAAAGCATGGGTGGTAAGCCGTCAACTGCCTTGTCTTTTTTTAGGACTACCGAAACGGTTTGTAGCCCTTTATCATCCTGATGGATATTCAGCAGGAAATTGCCACTAAAGCCTAAACCTGCTAATTGTTGAAAAAAATTCGTTTTCATAATTTTAAAATTTGAAGTGATTAAATCCTGCGATGGCGAGTAAAATCAAGCCTGCCCACAGGCAAAGTGTTGCTAAAAAATGGATCACCCTTTCTATGATGACCGTAAAAATGAACCTCCCGTAAGAGGGGAACTGCTGTAGCCCCCCAATACCCCTGCGGTTAAACCTGCGCCTGCCGATTTGGTAGCGCAGAAATAAACCCATTATGGACAGTATCATACCTAAAAATGTGCTGTTCATGACTGTTTAATTTTAATGAGTTTAGTACCTTTTCTTCGTTGATAAACGGACTGGTAACCACTGCTTTCAATTACACCCGTTAACAGGTTTTTTGCATGGGTTATAGCGGCATCGTCTTCGGCTTTCATTTGGTAAAAGGCGAGTTCATCAAAAAACCGTAAGGTTTTCGCTATTGATCTAAGGGCGTTTCTTTCTGTTTTTTCTGATAGTATGCTCATGACAAATGTGTTTAGTTAAATAAAAGGTCTACGGCAGGTTTAAATTTCGGGTCGGTATGCCTGCCGTTCGCTACATACTGCGCTAAAGCATGCGCCGTAAATATGGCGTTGTAACCACCGAATAACTGGTCGGCAAATACTGCTGTACTTTTGTACAGTTCTTTTGAATATTTAGCCATCACCTTTTGGACTTCTTCGGCCAGTTCAAACCAAAAATCAACGCCGAATAGTTGGTCTTTCCACCCTGCGGTAATGCGCTCCTTATCATTCAAAACCGTTTCGGTCAGTTCGTTGAGATACCCTAAAAATTCGGGTATCTCCTTGATTAGTAAACTATGCAAAAGCCTTGCTTTCTGCACGTTGGTTAATAGCTGTAATGGTTGCATGACCTTAGTTTTTAATTAGATTTAGCGCATCTGCACCGCTCTTGGCGAAATCGCCGCACAGGTCAAAAGCGACCTGCCCCCTTTGCTTGGCTGTACCGTCCATAATAGATTTGAATTTGGCATCCCCGTCCTTGAAATTGCGGACGTTCTGATAATAACCGGTTATGGCATTGTATGCACCGAACAAAGTACCTGCGGTGGTTTCCATTTGCTGGGTCGGGTTGCCCATCGCATAGGCATAGGCGTTATCCACGATATTGGTGTAAGTAGTGGAAAGGTTATCAACCAAACCCAGTTCAAGATTGCTAACCACCTCTTTATTTGGTGCCATAGCGACCTGTATCAGTTTTTTAACTTGGTTGTCCGTGATACGCACCTTAGACCAATGATTAAACAGTTGCTCTAATTCGTCCGCTAATACATGGGATATGCCCATTAACGTATGCGCCTGTTTCAAACGATCATTAGCCGAAGCGGTATGCCGTATTTTAATACCGCCCGAATGGTTACGCAGAGCTGCATTGAGGGTATTATTACAAACGACACGGGTCGGGGTAAATGCGGCGGTGATACTGCCGAAACCATCATGCGAAGTGGTCAGGAACAAATATTGTTCTATTAAATCCTGTTTACCTACCTTGATATAGTCGGGCAGTTTAGCGGTAATAAAAATGCGTTCACCTTTACCTAATGCACCTGCGGTTTCGTATTTAATACCGCTTCCCCCACCTACGATAGCATCGAAGAACTGGAAAGCATCCGAATTTTGTACCACTTCGTAATCTTTACCAACTACACCCAACACCGAATTATTATCGGTGCGGACGGTCGAAAAGAAATTCGGTACATCCAGTTTGGGAAACTCGCCGTTGTCCAATTCGGCTAAATCATTAGCCAAAGAATTGGTAAATAAAGGCCGTTTCTCTACGGTATAATCTAAACCTGCGTAGCGTATCGCTTCCGCACTGGTTGGGTAATCTTCAACGATCTGCCCCAAACCGTGCCATGCTTTTTCCTTTACACTGAAAAAACTTACTTTATCTGTGTCGTTGTTATAAAAAAGATTGTGTGCCATGACTTTAATTTTTAATGTTAAATACCGTGTTTACTTTTTAGCTGATTAGTTGAATTGCTCGCTTGGTTTCAGCACACCTTTTTTGTCGCCTGCCTGTTTAGGGTTGTTTTTATTATCGCCTGTACCATTTTTAGCCGATTTTGTCAGCATATTGATTTCATCAGTACGAAAGCGCAGGCTTGCCTTTGGCTCACCGTCACGGCTTACCCAAGGTTCTGCGGTCATAAATCCCGAAAGTTGCACCAACATGCCTTTGGTTAAAAATGGGGCGATACCTTCACCCCGCCAGTAGGTGCAATCGATATAGGCTGTTTCTTCCTTTTGCTCCCCCTGCGATTTGTAATGGCGGTTTACCGCTACTCTAAAACCTGTTACATTTTTTTCTGCATTTACTGCTCTCACGGTAGCGTCTGCTACCAATCTTCCTGTGATTTCCATTTTGATAAAAATTAATTTGTTAAAAAATCTGTTCCTCAATGACCCATTCGGCAAAACCCTCATTTGGCCTTTGATAGAGGCAGAATACTTGCGCGGGGGGCTAGCGGAGCAAGGCTGCCGCAAAAAATACTACCCGGAGAGAAGCGGAGGTGTGGAGATTTTTTATAGCGGCACTCGCCTGGCCTTGGCCGCTGAAGAGGTGTAAATTCGCCTCAGCAAAGGCTAAATGAAAAGGAAATAATATTTGACAGCAGTCCGGGAAGCATTATGGAAAAGAGACTTTGTGGTTCTTCATCAATGGGCCTAAACCGGATAAAAGTTAAGCTGCCCTTCCGGCTACCATTGCCGGACGAGGCACCCGAAGGGCCTGGTTGAACTTTTAGCCGGATCGGTTGAAAGTGTGGGGGCCGGATCTTAAAATATCATAAAGATCAAGGCAGGAATGGAGCCGAGTGCAGCTTTGCCCGGCAAAATGAAATGAAGCGTGGTGAACCAGAGAGGCGGGAATGATGCGTTGAACAGCCGCTTATTATAGTACCGGCTCTTGCGCAAAGCAAAAGTGCATGTACATTTTCGGTAAAACGATAGTGATTGCAGCGGCATCCTTTCCGGGAAAGATACAGTGGAAAGCACGGCCCGGAGGGATCGAACAGTTATATTATTACCAGTGAATCTCTAATGCTGTTTTTAACTTAAAGGCCCAAGGGAACTGAATTATAATATAAATCACTCAAAGCCAGCTGAGGGCTAATAAAAAGCGGCTGTTAATAAGGTCGTATCTTTGATAAAAGAACAATAGTAGCATTTTTCAGAGGTCAAATGATTTAAATCACTTTCAAATCTGTTCATAATCATTATCAGATGAACTTGCAGTGACGAAATTTGCTCCCGTAACAAAGGAAGGTATAATTTCCTGTAAGATTGATTATTGCATTTAACAGGGTGTAATTTGTTATATTTGAAATGCTTTCCATTTTTATGTCTAATCATACTACACTTAACGCGGCGGTAATCGCCAATAAAACCTTACAGCGGTGCAAAACGGTAAAAGATCAGCTATATTGTTGCCCAAAGGTTTAACGGCAAATGACGGACAAACAGCCGTCCTTGAAGCCGCAGGGCTGTGCGGCGTTTGCACTGATCAGCAGCTTACTGTGGTGAAAGCTTTTGGTAATACTGCCGACTTTCTGAAAAATGAAAATTTCAATTTTAAGCTAAGCGAGCTATTACCGGATGAAGTGGCAATGCTCGTTAAAGCAGCTGCGCACCAAGCCCTGAAATCACATCAGCGGGTAACGCTCAGCGATTTGGATTTTGACGGTAAATATTCCGTAAGCATGGTTATCAGTCCCTATTTAGGCGGCGGGCTTGGGGGCCAGCAGTTGCTCATTCTGTTTACCAGTAACAAAAGAAAACCGAAGAACAAGTCGCTGATTGCACCCGGAGACATCAGGCAGCTAAACCTGGCTCACCTGGTCAGTTTGGAACAAGAACTTGTTGAGGCAAAAAGCAGCCTGCAAGCAGCGTATGAATTGGTCAACGCATCTAATGAAAATATACAATCCTTCCACGAAGAATTGCAATCGGCGAACGAGGAAATGCACAGCGCGAATGAGGAACTGCAATCTGTTAATGAAGAATTACAAACGATCAACAAAGAACAGCAGGAAACCAATTCTGAGCTGACCGAGTCAAATGATGACCTGAATAATTATTTTAGAAGCAATACCAACGGACAATTATTTGTTGACCATAACCTGTTGTTAAAAAAATATTCACCTGGCGCGGTCAAACACATCAATCTGCGGGAAAGCGACATTGGTAGGCCATTAGCGGATATTACGACAAATATCAAATTTGAAACCCTGGTTGCCGATATCCTGCAGGTTATGCACAACGGTAAAACCATTACCAGGGAAGCTGAATCTTCTGAAGGGAAAACCTACCAGGTTATGACCATGCCCTACATCCGGCAAAATACTGGTAAAACAGACGGCGCTATTATCAGCTTTTATGACATTACCGAACTGAAGAAATTACTGGCTGCGCTGGGTATCAGCAATAAAAGTCTGACCGACTCTGTTACTGCGATCGAATTGAGCAGTGAAATAATAAGCAAGTCCCTCGAAAAGGAAAAGCACTTGAATATGCTAAAAACCCGCTTTGTTTCTATGGCTTCGCATGAATTCAAAACGCCCCTCACAGCCATTCAGCTGTCGGCCGAGTTGATCGGAAGACTTGCGCAGGACCTGGATCACCCCATCATTAAAAAATATACGGAAACTATAAAAAATGCTTCCAAGAACCTGACCAATATCTTAAACGATTTTTTATCACTTGAACTGCTGGAAACCGGCAAGATCAATCCCATCTTGAGCCCGCTGGACGTGGTTAGATTTGCGGAAGATATTACAGAAGACATGCAGTCTCTTGTGAAACAAAAACAGCGAATTGTATACCACCATACCGGCCGGGGCCGGATGGCTACACTAAATCCGTCGTTGCTTAAAAATAGTATCATTAATCTGATCAGCAACGCGATAAAATACTCGGGACCTGCTTCTCTGATCGAATTTTTTACTACCATAACCAAAAACAAACTGATCATTATCATTAGGGATAATGGCATCGGCATACCGAAAGACGACCAGCAACATTTATTCGAAGCATTCTTTCGGGCACAAAATACCGGGAATATTCCGGGGACGGGATTAGGCTTAAATATTGTTGGCCGATATACAGAACTGATGAACGGAACGATAAGGTTTGAAAGCAAGGTTAACGAAGGGACCATTTTTACGATAACTTTCCCTTTAAAACCAATCTCCATTCAGGTATAAATGTCTGAAAATAAATAAATTAATACGCAACAATTAGCGGTACATTTACAAGCATACACCTTACAGGTGTATTAGCATAAACCCAAGGCCATGGCTAAAATTGTCGATCAACAGTACATTATTGCCATCGGCGCATCTGCCGGCGGTTTGGAAGCTGTTTCCGCCTTCTTTGATTACACCCCGCTGGACTCCGTGTCCTATATACTGATCCAGCATCTTTCTGCCGACTTTAAAAGCCAGATGGTGCAAATACTGGCACAACACAGCAAACTACAGGTTATTGAAGCTGTTGAAAATGTAGATATCAAAACCAATACCGTTTACCTGATACCGAGTAATAAATTTATGATCGTTAAAAAGGGCAGGCTCATCCTTTCGGATAAAAAAGATAAACCCCGCCCGCACATGACCATCGACTACTTCTTTACTTCATTGGCTAAAGAACGCGGTAATAAGGCTATTGGCATTATTTTATCAGGTACAGGTAACGATGGTTCGAAGGGGATCCAGGCAATCAAAGAGGCTGGTGGTATTGTACTGGTACAGGAACCAAATACAGCAGGCTTTAACGGTATGCCGCTGGCCGCAATTGCTACAGATTGCGTGGATAAAATACTTTCGCCCGAAGCCATGCCCGAGGTTATAGAAGAATATGTTAAGGACGGCCTATTGGAATTGCTGACCGATGAGCCAACGGATAAAATAAGCGAGGAAGAACTTGGAGAGATATTTAATCTGATCAAAGGCAACCAGCCGCTCGATTTTAGCGATTATAAGCGCCCAACGATCATCCGGCGCATTAAACGGCGGATGGTTGCACATAATTTTAATAAGGTTAGTACCTACCGGGATTTTTTAAAAAACAATTCTGTTGAAATAGACTTGCTGGCAAATGACTTCCTAATAAATGTGACCTCTTTTTTCCGTGACCCAGAAGCCTTTAAGATCATCGAGGAGACTGTTATACCCGATATCTTCAAAAAGAACAATAGTGATGCCCTGAAAATATGGGTGGCAGGTTGCGCCACAGGCGAGGAAGCCTACTCCATAGCTATTTTGGTGAAAGAGTATTTAAACAAAAACCCAACAAATATTGAGGTCAAAATATTTGCTTCGGATATTAGCAAAACGGCGCTGGATACCGCTTCCAAAGGAGTTTATCAGGAAGGCATCACTAAAACCGTTTCGAAAGAGAGACTGCAGCAATTTTTCACTAAGGAAGGTACGGCCTATAAAGTCAAACACGAGATCCGAAAGATGCTGATCTTTGCCCAACACGACCTGACCAAGAACCCGCCTTATTGTAACATTGATCTGATCAGTTGCCGTAACCTGTTGATCTATCTCAATGTGGTTTTACAGCAAAAAGTATTTGCATCGATGCATTTTGGGCTAAAGAAAGGCGGATATCTTTTTTTGGGGCCAAGCGAGAGCGCGTCTGTTATTAAACATGGCTTTACAGAGATCGGCGGCAAATGGAATATCCTGAAAAGCAATAAAACAGGACGGGCCATTCGGTTTGATTCCTTTTCATCCAATATGATAGGTGACATAAAGACAACGTCTGTAGAAGTAACTAAAAAAGCAATGGTACCTGTATCGAAATCTGAACTCACCGACCAGGTCAATTCGGCACTATTAAATGAGTCCGCGTTTAATGGTGTTTGTACCGACGAAAATCTGACTGTCGTTCAATCATTTGGTAATACAAAGGGCTATTTAAAAAACATCAACTTCAATCATAACCTGAACGACCTGCTGCCGGAGCATATTTCCATCGCATTTAAAGCAGCCGCTCACAAAGCTCTGAAGCTGAATGAAAGAGTGGTACTTAACAGGCTTAACCTGGAAGTTTTGGGTAAGGCGAAGAGCAAGCGGATTAATATTGTCCTAAGTCCCTTTTACCTAAATGGATCAGAAGAAAGATTGCTGTTAGTTTTGTTTATAGACAGCCAGACAAAAATGACAGAGAAACATGTGATTCATTTAGAAGATGTTAACGAATTGACCAGGGAACATGTGATCAGCCTGGAGCAAGAAGTCGCCCAATTAAAACATACACTGGATGTGGCGCACGAACGCATCGCCTCTTCTAATGAAAATATGCAGTCCTTTAATGAAGAGCTGCAATCGGCCAACGAAGAAATGCAGTCGGCCAACGAAGAAATGCAAAGCTCAAACGAAGAGTTGCAATCAGTGAACGAGGAACTGCAAACGGTTAATAAAGATCACCAACTCACCATAGACGAGTTAACAGATCTGAATGACGACCTGAACAATTATTTCCGCAGCAATATTAATGGCCAGCTGTTTGTTGACCGGGGTCTGCTGCTAAAGAGATATTCGCCGGGGGCAGTGAAGCATATCAATATCCGAGAGGGTGATATTGGCCGCCCGCTAAGCAATATCACGACGAATATCAAATTTGAAACTTTGATTGATGATATCAGGAAAGTCATCAATAATGGGGAGCCTATTACACGGGAGGCGGAAGCGATAGACGGGAATAGCTACCAGGTAATGACTATGCCTTACCTCAAAAAAAACAGTAAAAACCCCGATGGCGCGATCATCAGCTTTTATAATATCACCGAATTAAAAAAGCTGCTTAAAGAATTAGACATCAGCAATAAAAGCCTGGACGTAAGTAATGGCAATTTGGATAAAAGCAATAAAAGCCTGTTGCGGATTAATGCTGACCTGAATAACTTTGTTTTTGGCGCGTCACATGACCTGAGCGCACCGATAGTAAATATCGAAATGCTGCTGGAGATACTCAATGATAAGCTGGATACTAAAGATCCTGAAGTCATGGAATTATCCGGGTTGATGAATAAAGCCGTGACTAATTTTAAAGCGATCATCAGCGACCTTGCCAGGGTAGGATATATCGAATCGGAAGATATGGATAATAACCATGAAAGTTTCCCGGCTATTTTTGAAGAGATCAAAGAAATTCTGTCAGAAAAGATCAAGGTTTCGAAAGCCGTTTTTTATGCAGATTTCAAAATAAAAGAAGTTAGGTTCGCAAAAAAGAATTTGAGAAGTATAATACTTAACCTTGTTACAAACGCGCTAAAGTTTAGTTCTCCCGACCGTATACCAAAGATCAGTATTAAAACTGAGAAAAACGATGGGTTTATCGTATTAACGATCACGGATAATGGCATCGGTATTTCTAAAGACGAAGTAGATCAGATCTTTAAGAAATACAAGCGGGTTAGTGAGACGAGCGAAGGGACGGGCATCGGATTATATTTGATCCGAAAGATCGTTAATGCTTCGGGTGGTAAAATTGAGGTAGAGTGCGAAATGGGCAAAGGATGCGTTTTTAAGATATTTTTGAAATATGACTGAAATGCCCAACCCCAATTATTAAACGGGAAACCTATCTTTTCGCGGTTTAACATATCACAAAAGGATGCGATTCTAAATAAATCTATGGGTGATCTGTTTAAATACTGACAATTTTTTCAGTTAAAATTTTGGTGTTTTTGGCTGTAAATAACTGGATAGCCATCCCATGCTGGCGGCCGCGCTTTTACGGATCTCTGCGTTCACGGAAATTGAACTGGCTTTTAGGAACGTCCATCCATACAGCTGTCCATTCAGGAGATTGATATTGTTTGGAAAGAATTAGAACTCCCATTAAAATGTTATAATGATTCTTCAAAATATAAGTTGACCATATCTATCAATTAATAACAATTTACGGAATTGGAAAAACACTATACAAACAGAAGCGGCTGGCTACGAGCAGCGGTTCTCGGTGCTAACGATGGCATATTGTCCACCACCAGTATAGCCATAGGTGTCGCTGCCGCGAGTATAGCCAGACAGCCTATCATCCTGGCAGCTGTAGCAGGCCTTGCTGCCGGCGCTATGTCTATGGCTGCTGGCGAATACGTATCCGTAAGTTCGCAATCGGATATTGAAACTGCTGATATAGCAAGGGAAAAGCATGAATTGGATACCATGGCTGAAATTGAATTGAAGGAGTTGGCAAAAATATATCAGAAAAGGGGATTGAAAAAAGATCTGGCAATGGAAGTGGCCGTTCAACTAACTGCATACGATGCCTTGGAAGCCCACGCGAGGGACGAATTAGGCATTAATGAAATGACCCAGGCAAAGCCGCTTACAGCTGCACTGGCATCAGCATTATCTTTTATTACCGGGGGCTTCTTACCTCTTTTGGTCTCCATATTTGCTCCTTTAAAATTTATGCTGATGGCGCAATATGGATTTGCGATCTTTTTCTTAGCGACTTCAGCGATGGTTGCTGCCAAGGCAGGAGGGTCCAATATAAGTAAAGCTGTCTTAAGGATATGTTTCTGGGGCACGGTGGCGATGGCAATGACAGCGCTTGTAGGCTACATTTTCGGAGTTAAAACCAGCTAGTAGCTGAGACGAAGTAATTATTTCCAGTATAACACTTACTGGGTGTTTCTCAACATAAAACATTCATTCCGTGGTTGTGTTAGTATTTAATCTCCTATATAACGGAATAGGGTTTCATTATATAAAGTATTGAAATAAAAACAAATAAGGAATATTTCGTTATCTTTATCACCTACCTATATCGTTTTTTTTTCTTAATTATAAAAAGTCATGGCTAAAATTGTCGCTAAACAATACATTATAGCCATTGGTGCTTCTGCCGGCGGCCTGGAAGCAATTTCTTCATTTTTTGATTATACGCCACTTGACGCGGTTTCGTATATTTTAATACAGCACCTCTCATCCGATTTTAAAAGCCAAATGGCCCATATTTTGGCACAGCACAGCAAACTGGAAGTTATTGAGGCAATTGAAAACGTAGACATTAAACCAAATACAGTTTACCTGATCCCAAGCTCAAAGTTCATGACTGTCAAAAAGGGAAGGCTTTTGCTATCAGATAAAAAAGAGCAATCGCGCCCCTACATGACAATCGATTACTTTTTCAGCTCCCTGGCAAAAGAACGGGGTGATAAAGCCATCGGGGTCATACTGTCTGGTACGGGAAATGACGGTTCAAGAGGCGTCGAAGCCATTAAAAATGCAGGCGGCCTTGTTCTTGTACAAGACCCGGACACCGCTAACTTTGACGGTATGCCGCTGGCTGCCATTGCTACAGATTGTGCGGATATGATTATTGCGCCCCAAGCCATGCCGCAGATAATCGAAAATTATGTAAAAGCTGGCAAGCTTGCATTGCCGTCCGGTCAAAAACATGAGGAGATTACCGATGAGGAGCTTGGGCAGATTTTCAACCTGATCAAAGGAAACCTTCCCCTGGATTTCTCGGAGTATAAACGTCCGACTATCATCCGTCGGATCATTAGGCGCATGGCCGAGCATAACTTTAGTCAGGTAAATAAATACCATAATTATTTAAAAAACAATCCATCGGAGATTGGATTGCTGGCAAATGATTTTTTAATCAGCGTTACTTCTTTCTTCCGTGACCCCGATGCTTTTAAGATTATCGAAGAAAAGGCTATACCTGAAATCATCAAAAACAATAGTGAGGTGCTAAAGATTTGGGTGGCCGGCTGCGCTACTGGAGAAGAAGCCTATTCGATGGCGATACTGGTAAGGGAATATTTGACAAAGTATCCGAAAGATCTGGAGATCAAAATATTCGCAACGGATATCAATAAATCTGCCTTGGAAACGGCATCTAAAGGCATTTATCCGCAAACAATAGAAAAAAAGGTGTCAAATGAAAGGTTGAACAGGTTTTTTATTAAAGAGGGAGCGACCTATAAAGTGAAGCATGAGATCAGAAAAATGCTGGTCTTCGCTCAGCATGATCTGGTTAAAAATCCTCCCTATTGCAATATAGACCTGATCAGCTGCCGTAACCTACTGATCTATCTAAATATAACGCTTCAGAAAAAGGTCTTTGCCATGATGCACTTCGGGCTAAAGAAGGATGGTTATCTATTTCTGGGACCAAGTGAAAACTCCGGTGCTTTAAAAGAGGATTTTGATGAGATCAGCAAAAAATGGAATATACTCAAAAGTAACAAGACCGGGCGTGCAGTAAGGTTTGATACTTTTTCATCTCACGTAATGGAAGAAGCAAAAACTACCAAAATGGAAGTGAAAAAGCCTCTCCTGCCGTCTTCAAGATCTGCTTTGGCAGAACAGATAAATTCCTTCCTTTATAAAGAATCAGGCCTCACCGGGATATGTACAGATGAGAGCCTGATGGTTGTTCAATCATTTGGCGATATTACTTCCTACCTGAAAAATGAGAATTTTAATTTTGATTTAAATAAGTTGCTGCCGGATAGCATTTCCATTGTTTTTAAAGCGGCAGCCCATAAAGCATTAATGCTGGATGAACGGGTGTTGCTAAACGAAGTGAGCATTGAACCTGCGGGGACCTCGAAAAAGCGGGTAGTCAATATCACAATCAGTCCCTTTTATGTAAACAATTCGGTCGAACGGCTCCTGCTTGTCCTCTTTTCAGAGTCTAAAGCTGTTCACAGCGACGAAAATGTGATTAATACAGCCGATATCGCTGAAATAACCAAAGAGTATTTGATCAGCCTTGAAATAGCAAATGCGGAATTAAAGCATAGTCTCGACGTGGCCAATGAGCGTATAGCCTCATCTAATGAGAATATGCAATCCTACAATGAAGAACTACAATCAGCTAATGAAGAAATGCAATCCGCTAATGAAGAGATGCAAAGTACCAACGAGGAGCTTCAATCCGTGAACGAAGAACTGCAGACCATCAATAAGGAACATCAACTCACCATTGATGAGTTAACCGATCTCAACGATGACCTTAACAACTACTTCCGCAGCAATACCAACGGCCAGCTTTTTGTCGACCGGAACCTGTTGCTCAAAAGATATTCACCTGGAGCAGTGAAACATATCAATATCCGAGAGAGTGATATAGGCCGCCCGCTCAGCAACATCACCACCAATATTAAATTTGAGACGTTGAGCGACGATATCAAAAAAGTTATAGCAAAAGAAATAACTATTACCAGGGAAGCCGAGTCTATTGATGGAAAGATCTATCAAGTAATGACTATGCCATACCTGAAAAGGGGTAGTCTAAAGCCCGATGGTGCTATCATCAGTTTCTACGACATCACCGAACTGAAAAAAATATTAAATGAACTGGATGTTACCAATATAAACTTACAGGAATCTATCAAGACCTCGGAGGATGGAAAAGCAAAAGTGAGCCATGCATTAGAGAAAGAAAAAGAACTGGGCATTTTGAAAAGCCGCTTTGTCTCAATGGCCTCTCATGAGTTCCGGACGCCTTTAAGCTCGATACAATTATCTGCGTCCCTAATCGATAAATATTCAAAGCCATTCGACAATGCTAATATCAAAAGCCATATAGGTAAAATAAAAAGTTCCGTTGGTAACCTTACCGCGATCCTCAATGACTTTTTATCCCTCGAACGGCTGGAAGGTGGTAAAGTAGAACAGCTCCGGACCCTATTCGACATCGTTGAATTCGGCGAGATTATTACTGAGGAAATGCAAATGATCGCGAAGCAAAACCAGAAGATTATTTACCAGCATTCCGGCACCATAAGTAAGGTGAAGCTGGATCAGTCCTTACTAAAGAATTGTGTGATTAACCTTATTAGTAACGCGATCAAATATTCAGGGGAAGAAACCTTTATAGAGTTCAATTCAACAATAGACAACGCCTTGCTAACACTGGTTGTTAAAGATAATGGGATAGGGATTCCGGACGATGATCAGAAACATTTGTTTGAGGCTTTTTTCAGGGCTCACAATACCGGTACGATCCCGGGTACCGGTTTAGGGCTAAATATCGTCACAAGGTATACGAACCTAATGAACGGCAAGATAAGATTTGAAAGCAAAGTAAATGAAGGAACAACTTTTACAATGACTTTTCCGATAGCATGATGGTTAATCATGGCAGGATAAATTTCAATACTATAAATTATTGATCATAAGATACTTAAATCACCTCTTATAAAAGAAGGTATGATATAACGCGTTTTTTTATTTCCAATGAAATCTCAAAATTAACCTGTCTTTTTGTAATTTAAAACTGCCCAACTGTTCAGTACTATTGCAAATAGGCTGATTATTCCTAATTGCTTCGCGATATCCCTAAATCCGCTTCCTTTTAAAATGATCATGCGCATTACCTCGATCAGGTAGGCAACCGGATTGAATTTAGCAACTATTTTTGCCCAGTCTGGCATACTGTCTATGGAAGTAAATAGGCCTCCCATCAAAATAAAGATCATCATGAAGAAAAACATAATGAACATGGCTTGTTGCTGCGTCTCACAAAAAGTAGAGATCAATAACCCGAAACCTGAGATAGCCAGCAGATAAACCGCGATAAAACCGTAAAGCAACACCAGGCTTCCGACAGGCGCGATACCATAAACAATCCAGGAAACTGCGAGGCCCAAAGTAAATACAACATTACCCAATATCCAGAAAGGTATCATTTTACCCAGAATGAATTGGTACTTTTTAATAGGAGTTACATTTATTTGTTCAATTGTACCTACTTCCTTTTCCTTTACAATATTAAGGGCAGTCAAAAATCCGCCTATCATCGTCACTAGTATAGCTAATATCCCTGGAACCATAAATACATGGTAATTAAGCAACGGATTAAACCAGTTGGATGCCGCAATATTAATAAGAGTTTGCTGGTCAACTTTACCCGTTTGCAACAATTGAAGGCGGATATCACTGTTAAAATCTTTAATGATACTTGTGAGGTAAACTCCGCCCAAATTTGCTTTTGTGCCGTTTATGGCGTTTACGGCTATGAATAATTTTTGCCCGTTCTCGCGAACCAGGTTGCGTTCAAAGCCATGGGGAATCTCCAATATCAGATCGGCCTTATCTGTTTCAATTAATTTGTAAGCTTCCTTAAATGAAAAATTGTAACCCGTTAGCTTAAAATAGCCGGACGCGGTTATCTTCGAAATCAGTTTTTGTGAATAAGATGAATGGTCGTTATCTATAACCGCTGTGTTAATATTTCGCACTTCGTAATTGGCAGCAAGGGGCAGCACCAGCAATTGCATCACAGGCATTACCATCACGAGAGCCAAAATGGCCTTGTTTCTGAAGATCTGTTTGAACTCTTTCTGCAATAAAAATTTAATTATCCTCATGACAAACGGATTTTAAAACTCTTTAAACTGATAACCAGCATCGCCAACGTTATGCCGGTTAAAATAAGGGTCTCTTTCCATATCGCACTAAAGCCTAAACCCTTTATCATAATATTTTTCACGATGATATAATACCATTTAGATGGGATGATATTGGAGAACCATTGCAAGGCGACCGGCATATTCTCAATAGGGAACATAAAGCCGCTGAAAAGAATAGTGGGCAACATCATACCCATCAGCGAAATAAGCATAGCCACCTGCTGCGAATTGGTTTTTACCGAGATAAAGATCCCAATAGTAAGACAAGTAATGATAAACAATGTACTCTCTGCAAATAACAACAGGATGCTTCCGTTTATCGGCAGATCCAGTACAAATACACTTAATAACAGGATAGAGGCTACGTTAACGAGCGATAAAATTAAATAAGGTATTGCTTTTGATATAATAATTAGTATCGGTTTGACCGGCGACACTAATAGGATCTCCATTGTACCTGTTTCCTTTTCTTTTACGATAGATACAGCGGTCATCATCACACAAACCAGCATCAATACCAAAGCCATTACGCCTGGGACAAAGTTTGGTGCACCTTTAAGCTGCGGATTATAGAGCATTCGTACTTCAGGCTGGATTCGGTACGGTACGTTAGCTATTTTGTTGAGTTCGGCCAAATAGTCCTGGATGATAGCACCAACATAACTGGTTAAAGTTGTGGCACTATTTGGGTCGGATGCATCGGCAATTATTTGTATCTGGGCACTGTTTTGATGGTGCAGATCCTCGTTAAAGCCGGCAGGGAAAATGACCGCCATGCGGATATCCCCCCGTTTAAAAGCCGCGTCCAGTTGCTCAAGGTTCATTACCGATTTTTCAACTTCAAAATATCGGCTGGCTGATATGCGGGATATGAGCTGTTGCGATGCCTCATCTTTGGCTTGGTCTAAAACTACTATTTTTGAGCTCTTTACCTCGTTGGTAAGGGCAAATCCAAATATCAGTATCTGTACCACCGGCATCCCGAACAGAATAAGTAAGGTCTTTCTATCGCGCAATACATGTGCAAACTCTTTTTTAACAAATATCAGGAACTGTTTCATCTGTATAAATTTATTCGCCGCGTTTAGCGCCTCGTGCCAGTTTATAAAATACCTCATCCATCGACGCCGCTTCAAAACTATTTTTCAAATTTCGCGGCGTATCTAATGCTTTAATTTTACCATCCACCATAATGGAAATGCGGTTACAATATTCAGCTTCATCCATATAGTGTGTGGTTACAAAAATGGTCACGCCTTTGTCGGCTGCATTGTATATCAGCTCCCAAAACTGCCTGCGGGTAACCGGGTCAACACCACCAGTAGGCTCATCCAAAAAAACAATCTTTGGCTCATGTATCACCGCTACCGAAAACGACAGCTTTTGCTTCCATCCTAACGGCAATGAAGCTACCAGTGTTTTCGCCTCTTTCTCCAGGCCCAATTGATGAAGTAATGCTTCGCTTTTTGATTTGATCTCCTTATCACTTAACCCGTAGATCCCGCCGAAAAAACGGATATTTTCCACTACCGTTAAGTCTTCGTAAAGCGAGAACTTTTGGCTCATGTAGCCTATATTTTTCTTCAGCTGCTCTGTTTGCTTGTAAACGTCAAACCCGGCCACTGTCGCGCGGCCTGATGACGGTTTCGACAGGCCGCAAAGCATCCGCATGGCTGTGGTCTTTCCGGCACCGTTAGCGCCCAAAAAACCAAATATTTCGCCTTTGACAACTTCAAAAGTCAGCTCATCGGTGGCGATGAAATCGCCGAAACGCTTTGTCAGTTTATCCGTTTTTATAACTATTTCACCCATAATTACCCTTTTAATAGTTTAATAAAACTATCCTCGATCGTCGCGTCAGTTTTCTTCAACTCGGTGCCTGTCAATTGCTGTTCCTTTAAGTAAGCTTCAACCACATCAAGGCTCACCGGCTTGCTTTTAAAAGAAACATGCGCAAATTCTCCAAATGCATAACTGCTTAACACCTCCTTATAGCCGCTCAATACTTTTAATAGTAGGTGCATGTTGTCGGCCCTGATCGCATAAAGCTGGTCGGGGTATGAGCTGATGATATTGCCCGGTGTAGCTAATGATAAAATTTTTCCGCCCTGGATAAGTGCTATCCTGTCACATAAGTCAGCTTCGTCCATATATGGTGTTGATACGACAATGGTAATATTCTGCTCCTTTAGGTGTTTCAGCATTTCCCAAAACTCTTTCCGCGATACCGGGTCCACGCCGGTCGTAGGTTCGTCTAAAAACAAAACAGTCGGCTTATGGATTAACGCACAGCATAAAGCAAGTTTCTGTTTCATCCCGCCTGACAATTTACCGGCACGGCGCTTTTTAAAAGGCTCCAATTGTATGTAGATGTCCTTTATCAGGTGGTAATTTTCTTCGACCGTGGTATTAAAAATAGTTGCAAAAAAATTGATATTTTCCTCCACGCTCAGGTCCTGGTATAGCGAAAACTTCCCCGGCATATAGCCTACCCTGCTGCGTATCTTTTCATAATCTTTCACTACGTCGCAACCGTCGACCGTAGCGGAGCCGCCATCAGGAAGCAATAACGTGGTCAGCATGCGGAATATACTGGTCTTTCCCGCACCGTCTGGCCCTATCAGGCCGAAGATCTCGCCCTGGTTTACTGAAAACGATACGGCATCCACAGCGATTTTGTCTTTGCCGTAGAGCTTCGTTAAATTTTTCACAACTACCGCTTCCATCGCTTACAGTTTTACCTCGCCATACATACCTATTTTCAAATAGCCATCATTCTTCACCCTTATTTTTACGGCATAGACCAAGTTTGCCCGCTCGTCCTTTGTCTGGATGGTTTTTGGCGTAAACTCCGCTTTATCGCTTATCCATTCTATTGTACCGGGGTAAGTTTTATAGGTATTTTTGGTATCGTCAACCAAAACCTTAACCTGTTGGCTAACTTTTACATGCGAAATCTGATCGCCGGTAACGTATGCACGCAGTATGATCGAATTTAGTTCGGCTATTTTGTAAATAGGCTTGCCATTGCTGGTTACTTCATTTACTTCTGCATATTTAGTCAGTACCGTCCCATTCACCGCGTTTATGATCCTGCATTTTTCCAGTCGGTCATTCACCTGTTGTATCTGCACAGCCAAAGGTGCAGCCTGGTCTTCGAAATTGGCCGAAGTAATACCCAACGAAGATCTTTGCGCGGCTATCTGCTTTTTAACAACTGCTATTAGTGTATTGGCATCGTCCAGCTGTTTTTGTGTGGCGGCATCGGCTTCCAGTAGATTGGTGACACGGTGCTGTTCACGCTCGGCCTGGCGTAATTGCTCCTGTAAAGCGGCCGTTTGCGCGGCTATATCCGGCTTGCCGCCAAGCACGGCTTTTATCTGGGCGTGTAGTTGTTTCTTTTTTAAATAAAGCTGGACACTGTCGATATAACCTATAGTCTGGCCGGCTTTTAATTCCTGCCCTTCTTCTATATTAAGCTGCTTGATCGTCCCGGCCGCTTCTGCCGAAACGATGGTTTCCACCGCTTCAAAGGTGCCCGAGGCGTCGTATTTATCTTCGGTTTTATTGCAGGCGGTCAGGCCTGATAAAATTATTGCTGAAAGAATCAATATTTTTTTCATGATCTATATTATTGCTGGTTCCCGGTTGTTGTCTGCTGGTTGTATTGCGCCATTAATAATTGTGTTTGGTGCAGAACTTTATTTTGCCGTGCCTGGTCTTCGGCATTTACTTCGGTTAAAAAATCATTCCCGTTTATTACACCATTTTCCAGTTGTGCCATTGCGCTTGTCTTTACCTTATCGCGCAGCTCGATAATTTCATCATCAGAGGCTAACAACTGCTCATATTTGTTAATTTCCGCATCCTGTTGCTTTATCGTTAAATTGGTATTGAACAGGAAGGTCTCTTTTTGAACTTCGATATTTTCACGATTGATGTCGATCAGCGCCTTGTCTTTTTTCATGGTATAAAAAACGGTCGGCGACCAAGTAAGCTTGATCCCGCCAATATAATAGGCGTCAAAGCTATTGCTCAACATATTCAGACCTGGTTTACCGGCGCCGCCCTGCGCAAAGAAGCCTAACCGGGGCAGGGCCTTTGCCGTAAGCAGCTTGTTTTGCACATCGAGACTTTTACTTTGTTCACTATAAACCTGTAGCTCTGGCCGGTTTATTTGCCGGGATACACTAACAGGCTCAGGCCTTACCAGGATGATTCCATCGCTCCCGATTTTGCCGATAAACAGTTCCAGCATATCTATATAAGCTTTTCTTGACGCGCGCAGTTCGATGGTATGCTGCCTGTTTTTCAGCAGATCGGCTTTGATCAGGTCACCATTGCTTTTAAAGGCGGTGCCATTGTTTATAGCGGCCTGCACTTTATTTAAACCCAGTTGCAGGTCCTTTATCAGCAATTCATTTTGCTTTATCTGGTCGTCGATCAGCAAAGTGCCAAAAAACAATTGATTAACCCGCCCTTTAAGCTGGTACAGTTCAGCGTCCAGTTGTTGGCGGCTTATAGCTTCGTTGGCCCTTTGTAATTGTTTTTGCTGTTCCAACACCCCGCCTTCATATATAACCTGGTTCAACTCGCCGTAAACTTTATATTGGTCTTTGCTGAGGGCAGCTATATTTACACCGGGCACCTTGATAGGCACCTCGGTAACGGCCGACTGGTAAGTGGCCTGCCCGATAATATTAACCTGCGGCAGGTACCCTTTTTGAATATTGTCAATAGTATAGGCCGAAGTTTTTATGATTAGTTCCCGCT
This sequence comes from Mucilaginibacter sp. UYCu711, assembly GCF_050433825.1. Taxonomy (NCBI): domain Bacteria; kingdom Pseudomonadati; phylum Bacteroidota; class Sphingobacteriia; order Sphingobacteriales; family Sphingobacteriaceae; genus Mucilaginibacter; species Mucilaginibacter sp. UYCu711. Next base: position 202,477 of record NZ_JBNPWM010000011.1, read on the forward strand.
GTTTAATTAGCGGATAATTTTCTTCCGCTCTTTTATAACAGTCATTTATCGTGAGCTGTGATTGCGCGTTACTAACTGAAACGGCTGTTATTAGTTGTATGGCACCTAAAAAGATCAGCTTTTTCATTTTTTGATATTTTGATTTAGTCATTTGATTAAATTACGGGCAAAATTTTTTATTCAAGCATCAATTTCATCCATTGTGGGATCAGGGCTTTGCGCTCCGCTATCATTTGTACAAAAGTTCCCTCACTTACAGCACCCGAAGCGCCAAAGACCGGTTTCGCAATAAAAGGAAAAACCATCATCCCTAAAAAATTAAGAAAAAAGTGAATTGGGTTGACTCCAGGTTTTCGCTCGGCCAATTGTTTTAAAAATACTGATCTCATTACCTGGGATTTTAACTGCATAGCTTTACCAAATCGTTCCGGGTTACTACGTACCTCGCTCAATACAAAAATCGGCAGGTCGGGGTTTTTTAAAAGCATTTCAATATAATTAGTGGCTACCCAATCTATCTTTTCTTCCAATGATGTGCTAGTATCATTCAGCGCAGGCAAGATAAAAGCAAAAAGCTGCTCCACTTTCTCCAGCATAATGATCTCGAAAAGTTTTTCCTTGCTGCGGAAATAATAGTTCAAAAGTGCCAGGTTAAGGCCAGCCTGCTCGGCAATATCCCGGGTTTTGGTAGCCGCATACCCTTTTTTTGTAAATACGATGCGTGCTGCTTCTTTAAATTTTTCCTCCGTAGAAAGGTTGATCTCTGCTTTTGATTGTTCCATTACATTTATACTATGTTATAAGCGTACAAATATAAAGAAGATATCTTATTTTAATCAAAATATTTAATCATTTGATTAATTCAAACGATTAATTTACTTTGTTTGCTTTGTTTATCTCGAATGCACAATGGTATTTATGCCGAAGGAAATATAAATAATCCTTGATTTCATAATTGCGGTTTCATTTTCACGATTGCAAGTTACCATTCGCCGATACTAAAAGCATGTTCTAAATCACGATTCCGGCTGACCTCCATCAATAAAAGAAACGGTTGATCTGCCTAAGTTTGACTGATGCCCATAAATAGGAAAACATTATTTAGCTACGAACCGAACCCGCAATTTACCTTACCCGTGGCATACTTTTGCATGGAATTCGCCATCGATCAGTCACTGAAGATCTATAGCGGCGGCCTTGGATTTCTCTCTGGCTCCCATCTCAAAAGTGCCTATCAGCTTAAACAAAACCTAATCGGTGTTGGCCTGTTGTGGAAGTACGGCTATTACGACCAGGGTAGAAACGGTAACGCCCTGATGGCGGCGGAATTCATTGAAAAGAAATATTCATTTTTGGATGATACGGGGCTGATAGTTACTGTGCAGGTACACGATGCTCCGGTTCATGTCAAAGTTTTCCTGCTGAAACCGGAAACCTTCGGTTCAGCACCGCTGTTGCTATTAAGCACAGATATACCGGATAACGATGACCTTTCTCAGTCTATCACCCACTGCCTTTATGACTCCAACGAGTCTACAAGGATTGCCCAGAGCATTGTATTAGGCATTGGCGGTGCCATGGCGCTGGATCAACTTGGCCTCACCCCGGCGGTCTATCACCTAAATGAGGGACATGGCGTAGCATTGAACTTCTATTTATATGCTAAGTTCAAAAGTTTGGCGGAGGTGCAAAAGCGGGTAGTGTTCACAACCCACACACCAGAAAGCGCCGGAAATGAAGCGCATAACTTTAATCTGCTTGAGGAAATGTCTTTCTTTTACCGCCTTCCCCAACAGGATGTAAGATCGTTGTTGGGTTTGGATGGCCCCAATTTTAATTACACCCTTGCGGCTCTTAAGTTTGCGAAAAGGGCGAATGGGGTCTCAAAAATGCATGGAGCAGTTGCCAGGCAAATGTGGGGATCGGAAAAGGGCGTTTGTGATATCATTTCGATCACCAACGCGCAAAATAAAGCCTATTGGGGGGATGTAGAGATAGACCTCACCATCTCAACGAATAACGGGCAGGCTTTCTATGCCCGTAAAAAAGAACTAAAAAGGCAGCTTTTTAAAGTAGTGGCTAATCAATGCGGGAAATTATTTGATGAAAATGTCCTGACGATCGTTTGGGCGAGGCGTTTCGCAGGTTATAAACGTGCCGATCTGCTGATGTACGACTGGGAACGATTTATCAGGCTGGTCAGTAACAGCCAATACCCGGTTCAATTGATCTGGGCGGGTAAACCCTACCCCGAGGACACCGCCGGAATTGACCTTTTCAACTATATCATCACTAAATCTAAGCCATTTGCCAATTGTGCCGTACTGACCGGGTATGAACTCGAATTATCGGCCTGCTTAAAAAAAGGATCTGATACCTGGCTTAATAACCCAAGGATGTATCATGAAGCCTCTGGGACAAGCGGCATGACAGCAGCCATGAACGGTTCGTTAAATTTATCTATGCCTGATGGCTGGGTGCCTGAATTTGCCAGGGATGGTGAGAATTGCTTTTTGATACCGCCCGCAAACCAGTCACTGGCAGTTGATGAGAAAGACAGATTGGAAAATATTAACTTAATGGATACCCTTGAAAACCAGGTTTTACCGATGTATTACCTGGATAAGTTAAAATGGATGCGCCTAGTTAAAAAAGCCGCTGAAGACGTAGTTCCCCTATTTGATGCGGACAGGTTAGCCGGGGAATATTATGAATTGATGTACACCGTTTAATCTGCCATAATGAAAACACTACTGGTAATTAATGATTATTCCACTGCCGCAAGCTATGCTGCAAAGTTCGCTTTGTCCATTGCGCAAAAGGTGAAGGCCAATTTAATCCTGCTGAACGCGGCTATCCCCGTAAATATTCTGCCGGACATTGAGTATAAATTTGTGCCCGAAAGCAGGCAGGCAGCCTATATTGAGTTGCTGGAAATCCCTTTGGCAGAACAGCTGATGATGCAAAATCAATCCGACAAAAAGTTCAGGCCGGAGATCATGGGAATAGACCCTGCAGATTTTTCAGATGAGGAAATGATGCCCTTTATTCAGCAACAGGATATCTGGATGGTGGTAAAGGGGATTCCGGGCGAAGAAGCCTTCCCCCTGCATAGCGCAGCAAGTATACAAGCAATTTTGAACCAGGTAAAATGCCCTATGCTCCTCGTGCCGGAAAGACTGGAAATAAAAGACTTTAAGTGCATCGTGCATACCGTTGATCTGCGCTACTGTAAGTTACCGCTGTTGAATTATTTGGTTGAACTGGCGACACCGTATCAGGCCAGCCTTGTGCTCGCACATATGCCAATGAGCGGTTTGCCGCCTATGGAAACGAAAGACGCCCTTGATATCTTTAATGAACAAATAAGCAGCCACCTCCGATATGATAAGCTTTTCTTCGACCAGATCAAAGAAAAAAACCTTGAAAAGGTATATGATGTATTGGCTTACGGCATGAATACGGACTTGCTGACAGTGGTCAATCATCGGTTTCACTTTCAGAAAATCGTCAGCCAATATCAAAGCTATACACTGCCCACGCACATTACTGTACCTCTGCTCGTTTTTCCGAATTGAAATTCCGGTAATATAATCCGAAAGATATGTTGAATTGTATAGCAACCATTTCGATTAATCTATTTTCTCCCACTCGTCTGTATGATTAACATCATGGTTTATGCTGACCAGCATCACGATTTGGCAAGCCCGAACGGCGACCTTTACATCAGTAAGCGAGGCTTGGCAGGCAGGCTTTAATTAAAACACCAACCATATGCCGCTTTGTAATTTATTTATAATCAAATTTTTAAAGTCATGATGTACAACGGTTATCAATTTTGGGGAATGGACATGATCTGGTGGTTCGCCTGGATCATACTTATGCTATGGATATTTGCGGTACCCTACAATATTCCCGGTCAGCGGAAACCAAAAAATTCTTCGCTCGATATTTTACAAAGACGCTTTGCTTCAGGGGCAATTAGCAAAGAAGAATTTGAAGCTAGTAGGCAAGTTTTGTTAAGAGATATTGTATGACCATGGTCATGCAATTGGCCTGGCTTTTTATACTTGCCATCCCTATCGCCTGCATGGCCTGGCCGGTGACACATGAAGAAGTGTTTCGCAACCGAGGGAATACTTTGCCAGGCGCAGCCGAGAGAGAAAAATAATACTAGTAAGGAAGTTTTTTTACCTGTTTACCTGCGAATATTGCTTTAGTCACTATGTGACCGTTTTAGTATTGATCTTTTCCGACTACCAACTATTGTTCCAGGGGTGGCGCGGTTATGTCATTGCTGGCTTTGCGTTGGTCTGGATCGCCAATGTTTATATGAGCTTTTTTGCATTAACCCGGGCTGAACTAAAAAAAGACAATGCGGAGATCCGTGAAATGGATGAAAGAACCTCCAAAAAAGCAGAATAACAGCAAAAAATCATTGATTATACGCACTATCAAACCAATTTAAAATAAATATTATGAAACCTACAATGAAAGGACTTGTCTACGGCGGGCCTGGTAAAATTGAATTGAAAGATATACCGGTACCAACTTTGATAAAACCTACTGATGCCTTGGTCAAGGTATTAAAAACAACCATTTGCGGTACCGACCTCGGTATTTTACACGGAAAGTCTCCATTATGCCTGCCGGGAACTACTCTTGGTCACGAAGGCATAGGCAGGATAGAGGAAGTTGGCAGCGCGGTACGTAATTTTAAGAAAGGCGACCACGTAATTATATCCTGTATCACTGCGGATGGTAGCTGCGAATACTGTAAAAAACAAATGTATGGCCATTGTGAAGATGGTGGATGGATATTGGGCTATCTGATTAATGGAACCCAGGCTGAATATGTGCGAATACCACATGCCGATAACAGCCTGTATCATATTCCCGCAGGATCGGACGAAGAGTCGTTGGTGATGATAAGCGATATTCTGCCAACCGGGCATGAGATCGGCGTATTGAACGGTTGTGTAAAACCCGGAGACACGATCGCTATTGTAGGTTCCGGCCCTATCGGCATGTCAGCCTTATTAACAGCCCAGTTCTATTCACCGGCTAAAATTTACATGATCGACCTGGATGAGAACAGGCTGGAACAGGCTAAAAAGTTCGGTGCGACCGATACGATCAACTCCGGAAAAGAAGAAGCCGTTAAGCGAATAATGGCGGAAACCAAGGACGGTGTTGATGTAGCCATTGAAGCCGTTGGGTCGCCGACAACCTTTAACATCTGCCAAAATATTGTCCGTCCCGGCGGACACCTTGCCAATATCGGTGTACACGGGCATAGTGTCGATTTGCAGATCCAAAACTTATGGATCCAGAACATTACGATCACCATGGGCCTGGTCAACACCAACACTATACCCATGCTCTTAAAGACGGTACTTTCAGGGAAAATAAATCCAAACCAACTTATCACGCACCATTTCAAATTGGACGATATCCTCCAGGCTTATGAAGTATTTGGAAATGCTGCTAAAGAAAAGGCAATGAAAGTTATAATTGCTCCTTAAACAGAACGGAAAGATCGTGCTCGCCGGCATAAAGCGCTAATAAATAAAGGCTCCCCGTGATGAACATCATTCATTTGCCTGACCGCGGTCATGATCAAGTACCCGGCGAACACTGACCTTTATATCATCAAACACTGAGTACAAATGTCAAATACAACAAAATCAGATAAACTCCCCACTGATGTTTTAGTGGAAGAATTCCAGAGATCCGGCGAATTATCAGATCCCATAGCGCTAAGTTACCCGATCAATATCAGGGAAACGAACCATAAATACGAATTTGAAATGGTAGCGCCTGGCTTTAAAAAAAACGACTTTACTATTATTTCGGAAGGGGGCCTGCTTACTATCACTGCGATCAGCGAACATAAAAAACTCCAAGAGGCCGATACTTTTACCCGGAAAGAATATTGCAGGTCATCCATTAGCCGCGCTTTTAGCTTGCCGGAAAATATACAGGTGGGTCATATCTCTTCGGAATACCACGATGGTATTCTTACCATTGATCTCAAAAAAACCAACCGGTTCCTGATCGGAAAAAAACATATAAAAGTTGATTGACCTCAAGGAACAGCGAGCTTTACACTACTAATCCTGAAAACAAGTTTATGTTATACAACATTACGTCAATCAATCGTTCGCAGCAATACAAGGTAGCTGCACGGCAATGGATCTCTGAAATTAATTTCTTTTCGACAGAGACGGCTTTCCTGCAAAATCTACTACAGGGCTGTATACCCTTGCTGTCCGATAAGACCTTTGCTGAAAAGCGTAAAATGACCGTTAAACGGCTGATAAAACTGGAGGGTGATAAAAATTACTCTGATCATATCCTGACTGAGCAGTTTGAAATGTTGGAGCATGCCGCTCGCGTTCGGTTACCAGAAAATGAAGTAGAACTCGCCTGCAAACAAATGGAGCTTGAATTTCTAATGGGTTCACTAAACGAGGAATACCGCGAGGTAAAAAGAGAACTGTTCCTACTCATCGAAAGTGTGTTTCCGGAACATAAGCGATAGTCTGATAAATATAACCATTCAATTTCTAAGTTAAGAGAGATCCTTGTAAGGGACACTTCGTTGTACTAATTTGTGTTTACAAACAGGCGTTGTCGTGATCCCTGTCATTAAAAACCAGCCGGATAAGCACCACCTTTATCCTATTCAATTAGCCTATTATTAAAGTCCAGGGCAAATTCATAATAGTTGTAAATCTTATAAAATCTAATGGTGTACTAAAAAACAAAAGCGACCTGTAAATTTAAATTAACACTTTTATGAAAACGATAGCTGTATTAACAGATTTCTCTAAACGGGCTGAAAATGCAGCCAAATATGCGCTGTACCTGGCTGAGCATTTGCATGCTGACATTAAATTATATAATTCTTTTTTCGCGCCCTCAGAAGATCCGCTGTCCGCACAGATCGCCTCGTCGATGGAAGACTATGATGCCTTAAAGCAAAGAAGTTGCAGCAGCTTCCCCTGCTGATCTTTCCTTCCCCGGCCTACGCGGTTCCTGTTTTTAAAATTACCGTTTCATAAATCACTTATAAATCCAATATATTATGTCTATTCAAACCATTAATCCAAATAACAACCAAGTGGTAAAATCATTTACCGAGATGCCCCCTGAAGCCGTGGAAGCTGCAATGATACAAGCTGAAAAAGCTTTTGTGCTTTGGCGAAAAACTGTTTACAGCAAACGTGCCAACCTATTGCACATGGTGGCGATGATCATGCGTGAGCGAAAAGAGGAACTGGCCGCGATGATCACCCTGGAAATGGGCAAGCTGCTTGACCAAAGCCGTGGTGAGATCGATCTAAGCGCGGATATCTTTGACTATTACGCATTGAACGGGGAGAATTTCCTGGGCGATAAGATCCTTGATCCTAAACAGGGCGAGGCGCTGATCCGACATTCTCCTATCGGTATCTTACTGGGTGTAGAGCCGTGGAATTTTCCGTTTTACCAGGTGGCGCGCTTTGCTGCGCCTAATATTATGATCGGTAATGTCGTACTGGTTAAGCACGCCTCTAATGTTCCGCAATGCGGGATCGTTATCGAAGAGATATTTAAAACGGCCGGTGCCCCAAACGGCATTTATACCAATTTACTGATCTCTGGTCCAAGGGCATCTGTTTTAGCTGCTGATGACCGGATCAAAGGGGTGTCCTTAACCGGAAGCGAAGCCGCCGGAAGCAGTATCGCCGCGGTAGCTGGGAAAAATTTAAAGAAATCTGTGCTGGAACTCGGCGGCAACGACGCTTTTATTGTATTGGAAGACGCAGATATAGACCAGGCGGTGAGTTGGGCGGTGATTGGACGGATGAATAATACGGGGCAATGCTGTGTGGCTGCAAAGCGTTTTATAGTAATCGATAGCATAGCGGATGAGTTTTTATCAAAATTCAAGGCAATGCTGATAGATCTGAAAGTTGGTGACCCGATGGACGTAGAAACTGAGTTAGGCCCGCTAAGCAGTGAAAAAGCTGCGGCAGATCTGGCGGACCAGGTACAACGGTCTGTTGATGCCGGTGCAAAAGTTGTGTTGGGCGGTAAAAGACTCGATCGCCCTGGTGCATTTATGGCAGTTACTATCCTGACTGATCTGAAACCGGGTATGGCGGCCTATAGTGAAGAATTATTCGGACCGGTGGCTTCGTTTTACCGGGTAAAGAATGATGAGGAAGCAATTATGCTGGCCAATGATTCATCATTCGGATTAGGCGGATCAGTATTCACCAAGGACATTGAACGCGGTAAAAGAATTGCAGATCAGATTGATACGGGGATGGTATTCATTAACCACCCTACCTGGACAACACCTGAACTGCCATTTGGCGGCACCAAACATTCCGGTTATGGCAGGGAATTATCGAGTCTGGGTATCGATGAATTTGTAAATAAAAAGCTGATCCGGGTGAGTGCCTTGACAGATGCTTTTTAGAAATTCAACTGCACCGGCAGCCTGCTGAATAAAGCCCAGGATGCCGGTGTTTAACTTCATTCAAATGAAAATACCAGCAACAATGTATGCCATGGTGCTTGAACAGTCCGGGCAGCCCCTTGTTTACAAACAGATCCCCGTTCCGGTAGCATCAGGGCAACAGGTACTGATCAAGGTGACAGCCTGCGGCATTTGCCGCACCGATCTTCACGTGATCGATGGCGAATTGAATCAGCCAAAACTTCCGCTGGTACCCGGTCATGAGATCATTGGCAAAGTAGTGGCTGCAGGAACGGAGGTAACCAATCTTAAAATAAATGATGCTGTCGGCGTTCCTTGGTTAGGGTACACCTGCGAGCATTGTAAGTTTTGCCTGGGCGGAAAAGAAAACTTATGTGACAACGCCAAATTCACAGGTTATAATATTGATGGTGGATTTGCAGAATATACTCTGGCGGATTCCCGTTTTTGTATCCCACTTTCTGACGAGTATTTCAAGCCGGAGGCAACGCCCCTACTTTGTGCCGGCCTGATCGGTTACAGGTCATATAGCATGATCGACAAATCGGCCAGGAAAATCGGGATGTATGGTTTCGGCGCGGCTGCCCATATCATTACACAAATCGCCAGGTCCCAGGAGAAAAATATTTTTGCCTTTACCCGTGAAGCGGATAAGGAAGCGCAGGTTTTTGCGCTGAGAATGGGTGCCGGATGGTCAGGCGGCAGTAATGAAACGCCCCCGGAAAAACTGGACGCAGCGATCATTTTTGCGCCCGCCGGGGATTTGATCCCTAAGGCGTTAAGGGATGTTGATAAAGCCGGGCAGGTCATTTGCGGGGGCATTCATATGGGTGATATTCCCGGTTTTCCTTATCAAATATTATGGGAGGAAAGAAGTATCAGATCCGTAGCCAATATGACCCGCCAGGATGGAAAGGATTTTTTCGAGGTTTTGAAGACAATTCCTATTCATACGCAAACGCAAAAGTTTGAATTGCGGCAGGCCAATGACGCGATAAGTAAGCTTAGAAATGGCAAGATTCAAGGGGCAGCTGTACTACTGGTTGAATAATCGCCTTTACAAACTTAAAATAATCATAAAACTTTACGCCCAAATGGATAAAAGTCCGAAAAAAACTGAAAAAGAAATTATTTTCTTAACTGGCCATGACCAAGTGGCTCTTTTCCAGATAGGGAACCTTTTTGTTCCAATGGTTCATAATCCATCCACTAACCTGGCGATGGGTTTGTTCCTCAAAAGGAAGGTTGATGAGCATGGTTTCAATCTTCTCTACCGATTTGATGTTGGAAAGGTTATGGCGTTGCATCAGCTTGTTGATCAGGCTTAGGACTTCAGGTCCTTCATGCCGGTTAAAAACAGTATCTCCTGAGCAAGTTGCCCGGGACAAATTCATGCATTTCTCATTGTTCCAGCTATACCGGTTTTGATAATGGAGGTCACTTTTGTTAAAAGGGTTCATGGTTTTGTGCTGAAGGTTTAACTATTAGGGTAAAGTTTTATTCGTGTTCTTGTAAGGCTGCCTTTAAGTTTATTTTAGCGGGAAATGACCGGTTTACCGCTACGCGATCTTTTGTTGTAGTGACAGCGGCTGTGGCCGAATTTTTTTCCAGTTGCCAGCTATCGAGATTCCTGATGGTTTGTTCGGCAATTTTCGTCAAGGATACGTTAGCAATTTTTATTTTTCGTTTAAAAGCTGCAACCGCGTCGATATGGTCTATACCAACAGAACGGGTAGTAATATATCTGATGCCCATATCGGCCAACTTAGAAATGATTGCCGCCGATACATCGTCGTTCCCGGACACAATTATGGCATCCTTCCCGACGGCATAAGCCACGGTTTCTTCGCCGATCGGGTTCGATATGAGCGTAATGTGATGCTTCCGTTGATTGGCGTCTGCCAGACCCGCTTTTTCAAAAGTTTTGATATTATAAGCAATAACTTTCATGGGTTCATATATTTTAATTCTACCAAAAGTAGGGGAATATCGGCAGTATATGCTTGAGGCCAATCATCAATACACGTGATGCTGGTCAATAATTCGCATTTTCATACTGATATTATCAATAGTTACATGCTATGAGTCATAGTTCAATCGGCTCACCACCGGTATGAATTCTTAGGGAAGTTTTTCATTAGAGTATCTGCACTTTGCTGGTATATCATTCCCGACCGCTGTAGCTGATCTGCCGGATTAATGCAATTGTCCCCTATACGAAGCTGATCCCTTAAACGCTTATCCATACGGCATCAGCTTAGCCCGGTTGTAACGTTATCGCGTAATAGGTGTATATGAGATAGGGTTGGTGAAAAAGTTTTTAATGGAGTTTGTCAGTTTTTCATTTTTATCAGCCTGTCGATAGCTAAAATCTGGACCTGATTGCTCTGTTTATCGATCAGCCCTTCCTTTTTAAAATCCGTTAGTGTACGGCTTACCGTTTCTGTGGCTATCCCAGCCATGGAAGCTAATTCTTCTCTGGAAATTTTAAATTGATTATCCTTCGATTGTTTGCTTAACCGGATCAGTACGCTAGCTAGGCGCCGCCTTACTGAATGGTAGGCCAGCTCCAGAAGCTGGTATTCTTTTTCGCGCACGTTATTGGATAATATCTTGATGAACTGCTGGCCTATAGCCGGATGCTGGTTCAGAAGTGTAATCAGCGCTTCTTTTGGTAGCATACATATCGCTGAATCTTCCAAAGCTTCGGCCGTTTCATTAAAAGGCTCATCCAGCAACAAAGCGTTAATGCCCAAGTAATCATCTGCTTTAAACAGGCCCGTTATCAGCTCCCTGCCATCATCTGCAAGTTTGACGGTTTTGAGACTTCCCTCTAAAATAAGGTAGATGCCTACCGGCTGATCTCCATCATAATATAAAATCTGCTTTTTCTTAAGTTGCCTTACCTTTCTGCCTGCGATCAATGTCTTTAATTCGGCAGTTCCATTACCAGTTCCGAAGGTTAGCTTTTCCAGGTTTTGTATAGTTTTGCTGAAATACGCTTTTTGCTTATCATTTTTATCCAGCCGGCATTGGATCGCCTGAAGGAGCTCCATATCATCAAAGGGCTTGGCTAAGTAATCATCCGCGCCCATTTCCATCCCTTTTCTAAAGTCCAGTCGCTCGGCCTTTGCCGTTAAAAATATAAAGGGAATGGAAGAAGTCTCCGGGTTCTTGTTTAATAAATATAGGACACCATAACCATCCAGTTCCGGCATCATAATGTCACATAAGATCAGGTCCGGCCGGTGCTGTATAGTAAGGTCAACCCCTTCTTTGCCATTGCTGGCTTTTAAAACTTTATAGCCATCTAACCCCAGGATCTCAGCAGTGCTTTCACGGAGATCAATATTGTCTTCAATGATTAAGATTGTTTCATTCATGATTGGTTGGAAATAAAAGGGTAAAAGAGGTGCCATGGTCAACTTTGCTTTCAAAATGGATCTGGCCGTTCATCAATTCGGTATATCTGGTAACAATATTTAGTCCTAAGCCGGTTCCCGGAATGTTCCCCGTGTTATGCGCTCTGAAAAATGGCTCGAAGAGGTGCTTCTGGTCATTTTCAGGTATGCCAATGCCATTATCCTTAACGATAACAGTCAGTCCGGTTTCGGTTATGATGGTGTTGAATTCAATAAACGTGTTTTCCCCGGAATACTTGATAGCATTGCTGATCAGGTTAATAATGCAGTTTTTTAATAATGCCTGGTCTATCTTGGCAAAACTTACTGTTCCAGTATGTTCATAGATGATTTTTTGGTCTTGTTTAGCTATCATCTGCATTTCTTCCGTGATTTCTTCCCCAAATTTGAGGATATCTGTATTCGTAATTAATATATCAACTTTTCCTGCTTCCAATCTTTCCAGTGACAAAAAATCATTCAAGATAGCCGTCAGGCTGCTGACCGAGTTTTTTATCTTGCCAATGTGCTTGGACACATTCGTTTGATCTGCTACCTGCGCATATTTCTCTACTAGAATAGCAGATAGCTGGATGGAGCTTAATGGTGTCCGGAACTCGTGTGAGGCCATCGAAACAAACCTGCTTTTTAACTGGCCCAATTCCTTTTCTTTCTCTAAGGACTGACTGACCTTTTCTTTGCTGTCTTGCAGCGCCAATACCGTCTCATTTAATAATTGGGTCCTGATAGCTACTTGTTCCTCCAGGTGTGAGGCATATTCCTGCAGCCGTTCTTCCGCCATCTTTTCTTTACTTAGGTCGTGAATAAAACCAGTATAGATTTTTCTACCGGAAAATTGAACCTCACTGATCCCTAAACGGAATGGAAACGTGCTACCACCTTTACGCAGCCCAATTACTTCACGGCCTGTGCCAATAATGCTTGCATGCCCCGTTTCCTTGTATCTGGTCAAATAGCCATCATGCCTTTCCTTATCAGGCGTTGGCATTAATATCGCTATGTTTTTCCCGATCACCTCTTCAGGTTGATAGCCAAATAATTTACAGCCTGCAGGATTAATGCTTTCCATTTTTCCACGGTCATCTATCGTAATTATACCGTCAATAGCATTTTCAATGATTGCTTTTAATAACGCGGCATTTTCCATGTGTTGAATATAGGAGGGGAATATACAAATATCCGTAGTATAAGATTCATGGCCTTGATTAACATCATTAGGATTAGTGATCTTCGTCACTTTTTGGAATAAATAAACCATAATCGGTTTGCGATTGACCGTTATTCATTATTCTTGACTTTCAGAAACTGGGATAACAACTATAGTTTTCTTGGAATGCCGGATCACTTCCTCGGCCACACTGCCCATCAAAAGATGTGACAACCCTTTTCGGCCATGAGTCCCCAGTACAATGACATCAGCACCCCATTCGTCGGCGATTTTTAAAATAATTTCGTATGGTTCGCCCTGTTGTATAAATGTTTTCACAGGGTAGCTTTTGAAAACGGTGTCAATAACATGCTGCTGGCTGATATTAAAATTGCCTTCTATCAAGTCGTCCATTTCCCTGGACGTCACTTGTTCATTAATCCAATTTTCCGCCGGATCGACAATCGTTACTAATGCAATTTTTGCATCGTACTGCCGTGCTAATTGTAGGCCAGCTAGAGCGACCGCTTCTGCACTTTTACCATTGTCGATAGCGATCAGTATTTTTTGAAACTCCATATCCTTATTTGTCAATTAATAGGTCTTTAGCCTCATCTTTCTTCTTTTGTTTCGCCTGATCTTTGAAATAACCTTTAAAGAAAAAATTATGCTTCAAAGCCTCCATGTTCTGGTTAAAACCATCGGTGCCTTTTTGGAGGTTATCGATGCTCTTGCTCAGATTATTTGCCATGACAGAATCTGTTAACAAAGTATGCACCGGACCTTTACCATTCGTCAGGTCATGGTTGAGCTGTTTAACGATCTCATTCAGCTGAATAGTCATGTTATTAGCATTGGTTCCGGCAGTTTTTATCTTCACCATTGTTTCTTTCAGGTTTGCTGCCATAGCAGTATCCGTTAACAAAAGCCCCGCCGTACCTTTTCCACTTTTTATTTGCTTAACCATGATATTAAGTCCGCCAATCATTTGATTCGCGTTATTTGTGGCCTTATAGATATTTTGAAGCGAAGATTTCAGACTGGCACCAATGGATTTATCATTGAGTAATTTTAAGATATCGCTGCTGTCGATCCTTAAAACGGTGCTTTTTAGCACTTCTGATATGCTGGCTACATTATTATTGGTTTTGGATAGGGTTGTGATAATTTCATCCATGTTGACCATTTTCTGCGCCCGCAGCAGATCTCCGTCCTCCACTACCGCACTCGGGCCACCGACAGGTGTGATATTAACAATCTTGTTGCCCATCAACCCTTCTGTACCAATGCCCGCCAAAGCATTTTTATGAATGTAGGTCTTTACTTTGCTGTTAATCTGCATCGTTACCTCAAGGGTTGTATCGTTAATAAGGTCGGTGCTTTTGACTGTGCCTGCCTGTATACCTGAAAACATCACGTTGCTTCCCACGGTAAGTCCGTTTAAATTGGTAAAACGTGCCTTTAATTTAAAATTGGCCCCGAAAAGGTTGTTGTTCTTTCCGATGATATAAAATGTCAGGATCAGGACAAATAGCCCTGCCAATACAAATACACCGAGTTTAATATTATTTTCCTTCTGTTCAGCCATTGTCGTTTATTCAAAAAATTGTTTGATGCTTTCATCTTTCGATTTCTCCAAATCGTTGTAGGTGCCTTCTGTATAGCACATTCCATTCAATAGTAATACCACTACATCGGAGATGTTTTTAACGCAAGTCATATCATGGGAAATGATAATGGTAGTGGTCTGGTATTTCTTCTGAAGCGCAAGGATCAAATTCTCTATCTCCTTGGATGTAACCGGGTCGAGGCCAGTCGTGGGTTCGTCATACAGGATGATCTCTGGCTTTAAGATGATCGTCCTGGCCAGTGCAACCCGCTTCAACATACCGCCGGATAGTTCTGATGGCATCATGTCCAGTGTCTTTGCAAGGCCGACATTTTCTAATGCCTCATGCACCATTTTGTCGATCGTTGGTTCTGAAAGATCAAACCAGTGCCTGCGCAAAGGAAATTCAAGATTTTCCCTGATGGTCATGGAATCATATAAAGCATTTCCCTGAAACAGGAAACCAATCTTCGTCCTGACCTTGTCCAGGCCCTCTTCATCAAGTTTGGGAATATCCTCTCCAAAAACTGTAATGCTGCCGCTGTCTGGCGTTAGCAGGCCGATGATGCATTTGATTAATACGGATTTTCCTGAGCCGGATTTCCCCAAGACCACTGTGTTTTTCCCTTTTTTTACTTTGAGGTTAAAATCCTTTAATACAGCGTTGCTGCCGAATTTTTTGAAAAGATGATTTATAACGATCACATTTTCATCTTCAGGAGTGTGTTCCTTACTGATCGGTATTGGGCTTATTGCTGCTTTCATCCGGTGATTAATTAAGCCCTAATATTTCTGTGACCTGTACGGCCAGCAGATCAATGATAAAGATCAGTACAGATGATAAAACCACCGAAGAGTTTGCGGAGATACCTACTCCCTGGGTACCCTTACTGGAATTAAAGCCTTTATAACAGCCTACTATGCCAACTGCAAAGCCAAAGAATAAAGTCTTGAGCACAGCAGGAGCCACATCGCCATAAGCCAAACTTTTAAATACCTGACGAAAAAATAAGTCGAAACTAGTCACCGAGCGGATATTGACTCCTAAGTATGCTCCAAACAAGGAGACGGCATCACCTAAAATGGTCAGAATAGGCAACATTAATGTAGTTGCAATCACGCGCGTAGCGACGAGGTATTTTACGGGTTTAATGCCGCTGACTTCCATGGCATCGATCTGTTCCGTTACCTTCATGGAACCTAGCTCTGCACCAATACTGCTGCCGATTTTACCAGCAAATATCAATGCCGTGATGACTGGTCCGATCTCCCTGACAATAGCTAAACCTACCATAACCGGTAATTGGGATTCTACGCCATAGCTTACAAGGGACGGACGCAGCTGCATAGTCAAGACCAATCCCATGATAAAAGAAGTCAAGGCTATGAGAGGGAAGGATTTATAACCGATAATGTAACACTGGTTAAGAAATTCCTTTATTTCATAGTGCGGCCTGATTCCCACGGAGAAAAAACGGCCGGTGAATTTGGCGATATTTCCGGTTTCATCCAGGAATTTTTTAGTACTTACAATTAACGACATAAAAGCGACTTAGCGGATAATTTAATGGTATCCTTATAATCAAAAGTAGCATGCTTTAATATCTTAAGAGTTGATTTTCCGCATACAAAAGCGTGATTCCCGTCACATAGGTAAGCGTTAAATTGTATTTAATGGCGATAAAATGGGTTTATCAGTTATCTATTTTATCTCGATAGGGATTTATTAAGCAGCGCATTACCTCTTTTCGAATCGGCCTGTTTTTTTACTGACGATAATTTTGTAAATAATCAGATCAACAGTCGTCCCTATATCACTTTCCTCATCAACAAAGCCGTGTTCGCGGGTCACCGAATCATCCATAATAAATGGAGCAACCCTCTCATCCAGCCTTTGCAGGACTTGTTGTTTTTCTTTCATGTCGGTGATCTCTTCAAACTTTCCCCAGGCAATCACGCTTTGCCAATTGGTGACCTCTTTGATCTCGTCCACCTCAAAGCAGACCTGCGGGTTTGCTCTCATCATATCGATCTTCATCCCCTTAGCGGAATGACAATAAATGTTTATGCCGTCATATACATAATTTACAGGAACTACATACATGGTTTCCGCAGAATGGCAGCCAATTCGGCCAATCACCTGGTCTTTCAGTAGGGCTTCTATTTGGGTATCTTTTAATTCTCTTAACATTTCATTTTTCAATTAATTCAGACATTTTAATAATGGATTATTTTTAACCCCCTGCTAATTCAAGTTCCCTAAAGACCATTTCAACATTGTCAAAGATCTGTTTCTTTATTTCCTGATATTCATGGGTTAGGCTGATCATTAGCTGGCCGATCGTTGCATTGGTATGCGCCAGTTTCTGGCTATTTTCGGCAAGCTTATTTTCCGCGACCTGCGTCAATTGGTGTAGTTGGGCATCAACCTGAAGCTCTGCCAATAGGATATCTGCCTGTAATTTATGGAGTTTATCAACAGCCTTTTGTAGGGCTTGCGTATTCAGGTAATCTGACAAACGTGCAAAATAATAGTCTCGTTTAAGGCTGTTCAGGAAAGCAGACTCGATTTTATAAAATTCCAGGTCAGATTTCCAGCGTTTAGCAATCACATGATACTCCGCAGACCGTTCAGTCATTTCTATTACATTTTCCATTATTTAAGTTTTACTTGCCAGCAGACATCTGCAAAGTCTCTCATGAGTTCATGTTGTAAATATCGATAAATCAAAGAGGTGTTCCCATGACAGAGATCACTGATAAACTTGATTGGCATCATAAATATGTTTTGCTGATCACATTTCCCCGCATAGGCACAACAGTGATTATCATCACGTAATTGACTGATTATCATCACAGCGGGAACCGGACAATAGCTGGACATTTACAGCTACATATTACTAAACACTCATGGAGACAACTATATCATTATCCGTTCCCGCCATTCATTATTATGTAAAGGCAAGACATTGGACTTCCGATCTTGAATTCTTCAAGATCGAAACCGCCTTTTTTTACCGTTTGCTAAACGATTATTTTATCCGAGTGGTTGAGCCAGCTCCAATGGAAGCCTTGAAACAAATGGTGAGTAAGCTATCTAAACTCGAAGAAGATGAGGAGCGGGCTATAAAATCGGTAGGAGATCAACTTAAACAACTGGAACTGATTTCTGAAAACAGTATTGCTGAAAATCCCGAAGAATTAGCAAATAAACAGGTCAAATTAGAAGAACTGATGTCCAAAGTCAATCAAGAATACCGTGCTGTTAAAAATGAACTTTTTGCGCTTGTTGAAAGCGCGATCATGGATACTAAAATTATTAAAAACTAAGATTAAACTAATTATTATGATCAAAATATTTGTTGGTGGGTTTGCCCTGTCCACAACAGAAGTGGAACTGGCCCAATTATTTAGTCCACATGGGTCAGTAGTCTCCGTAAATATCACCAAAAATCGGGTAACACTAAAGAGCAGGGGTTATGGTTTTCTGGAAATGAGTAACCAGCTTGATGCTACTCGTGCCATTAATGCGTTAAACGGCGGGTTCATTGAAGCGCGCCGACTAACCATATGCCTGGCAGATAAAATAGCCACATCCTCAACAATTTTTCAAGTAAATGAACAGCTTGCGCTCCCTGTTAAAAAGAAAACACCTTTAACAGCGCTGTTATAATTGCTATTTGATTTGAAATTAATGATTAGGGCCTATTGTTGGTCTACCTGCCTATCTTCATTTCAAAACAATTATCAAAGCCTATATACCATCTCATTATCAGGGTAAATCCATTATATATCTTATTATAAATTGAAACTTATTTTGTTAAATATGCTTACTACAATACATGAATATTGAATTGTATCCTTTAAAATTCGAACCTATCTATCAATACCGCCTTTGGGGAGGCAGAAAATTAGCGAACTTGCTTTCCAAGCCTCTCCCTAACGATGGGCCAATCGGTGAAGCATGGATCTTGAGTGACCGGAAGGACCATGCCAGCAAAGTTATTGATGGTTCCTTAAAGGGTTATTCCATCACTCAGCTGATGAAAGAATTTCCCAAAGAATTGATGGGAAGACTGGCGGGCCGTTTTGACCGTTTCCCTCTTTTATTAAAGTTTTTGGATTGCAAGGAAGTTTTATCGGTACAGGTTCACCCTTCAGACGATCAAAAAACTTATATACCTAAAGGTGATACTGGAAAAACGGAAGCTTGGGTAGTTTTAGAAACAGGTAACGATAGCCGCATATATGCCGGACTAAAGAATGGCACAGATAAGCAAAATTTGCGTCAGGCTATTCAAAATCATAGTTTAGCAGACAAACTTCATAGTTTTATACCACAATCCGGCGATGCTGTATTTATTCACTCCGGTACGGTACATACACTTGGCGGAACTGTAGTTTTTGAGGTGCAAGAAAACAGTGACGTTACTTTCCGTCTTTACGATTGGGATCGAATCGATTCCAAAACCGGTAAACCACGCGATCTACAGGTAGATCAGGCACTCGCCTGTATTGATTTTAATCAGGTTGATATTGGGCCGGTGAAGGCGGTTATAGAAACTCACCATACGAACACCGAAAAATTATTTGATAACGAGCATTTTATATTATGGCGCATGAAATACAAGTCGCCTTTTAAGGTGGGTGTCAAAAATGAGCCGACTATTTTAGTTTGTTTAGAAGGGTCCGCAAAGGTTGTTTGCAATGCCAATCATTACCCGATCAGTAAAGGTGATGTGATGCTCTTACCAGCTGATATAGGCGAATGCCACGTTCACCCCGATGCTCAAATTAATCTGCTGCAAATAGCCATTCCCGGCAAGGATAAAAGTAAACGATCATGATCCCATTCCAGCTACAACGCATGGGCACCATTATGGAACCCGAGCCGGGCAATGAGTTGGAAATTGAAGGTGTACTTAACCCGGCAGCCACCCGCGGCCCGGATGGTTCCCTTTACCTTTTTCCGCGTTTGGTGGCTAAAGATAATTATTCCCGTATAGGTATAGCTCGGGTAAAGTTCAACGAAGCCGGAGATCCGGTTGGTGTGGAACGTCTGGGCATAGCACTACAACCGGAAGCCGAGTACGAAAAACGACATGGCGGCAGAGGTGGCTGCGAGGATGCAAGAGTGACTTATGTAAAGCCTTTACAGTATTATGTAATGACCTATACCGCATTCGGGCCGGATGGGCCGCGCATTGCTGTGGCCAGTTCAAAAGACCTTTTTAATTGGGAACGCTTAGGGCTGGTAAAGTACCTTTCTTATAAACACATCGACTTTAATGGTATTAATAACAAAGATGCCAGTGTTTTTTCCGTAGCTATTCCGAGCCCTCACGGGCACCCTTCTATCGGCATGCTGCACCGCCCGCTTTTTCCCGGAACAACCCCGGAAGAAATCGTTAAACATGAGGATCATGAAATAGATTCACATAAAGAGAGTATCTGGATCTCCTATTATAATTTGGGGGAGGATGCTACCATACAGTATGCTAAATTTACATCCAATCACCGTCTGGCTCTACCGGTAGAACCGTGGGAGAATTTAAAAATTGGTGCAGGAGCGCCACCTTTATTAACCAAACATGGTTGGCTCGTCGTTTATCATGGTGTGCATGAATTGGAGGGGTCAACAGCTGAAAAACCAAAATTATGCTATTCTGCCGGAGTGATGATACTTTCGGAAAAAGATCCGCAAACAATACTTTATCGCTCACCTGACCCGGTTTTAATTCCGGAATTACCGGCGGAAACCATTGGAACTATTGCGAACGTCGTATTCCCGACGGGTATCGACCGCCGCGACGATATTGGTCAACCCAACCGCATTGATGTTTACTATGGGATGGCGGATGACCGGATCGGCGTAGCCAAAATGGAAATTCCGGATATATTGCCTATTATTATTTAATAAATCCAGCTTCTAATATAAACCAAGGTACTTACTGTCAATAAACAGTTTAATTATAATCAAAATGAAAGCTTTCGCAAAACTATCCGATACCGAACAACAGGAATTCCTGAAGTTTCCCGTTTATATTTCTTTACTTGCAGCCAATGAATACGGCCCAACTGACGACGTGGATATTAAAGCCGCTGTTGAATTCGATCACATGAAGACTTATACCTGCGTGCCATTACTAAGCGGGTTTTATGCAAAGGCCGACGAACTGTTCAAGAATAATTTCATAAAACTGGACGCAGAATTGCCAAAAGGTAAAGCAGCCCGCACAGAGGCGATCAAAACCAAATTGGCGGAACTGGAAATATTATTATTGAAATTTGATAAAGACTATGCTGCCGCTATGCATCAAAGTATGAAGTCGTTCAAGGAGCATGTATCATCTGCACACTGGGATATTTTAGATAGCTTTCTGTTCCCCGTACCAATAAAGGGAATTTCGTATTGAACTATTCTATATTTGAACGTTGGATTTAATCAATTCCAACGTTCATTCGATGAGTACAAGCTTGCTAAATTAGTCAGCCTTTCACAAGGTTAACAACTAAAGTGGCATCACAGTAATTACTCACATTTTTCTTTAAGAAAATCAATTAAATAACCTTCTAATAATGCTGAGTCATAATCTGCATTTTCTTCATTCTTTTCAAGGGACACCTCATCATCGGAGACAATTGCTGAGAAGGCAATACCTGTTATAACTTCGGGAAATGAAATATTGATCACGTCATAAACATGCGCATATTCAATTGTTAAACCCGAATCCAGTTTTGAATTGATGTAAGGGGCAAATTCCTTTTTTAGCAGGTCGAAAAGTTCTTCCGCGCTTAGTGGTTTAATGTTTTTAATTGTTGTCATATCTTTGTTTTTATGGTAATGTTGATGTTAGTGATGTTCTTTTTTTAATGCTTCAAATCCTGAAACGACATCAAAAAGTTCTTCGTCGATCATGCTTTGGCGCAAACTCTGAAATTTCTTGCCAAGGCTTTCCAGCATTTCACTTATGCTTTTTTCCGCCCGCTGCATCGCCTCCAGCCGGCTGGCGTTTTCTGCCGCTAATGACTCTGCACTTGCTCTAAATACTGAAACAAAAAGGTACGAATCGATCAGTGCCCGGAGTGTAGTCACCGCGTTTCCGATAACTTCAGGGATGATTTTTGTGGGCCATTGGATAGTGATCAGATTATGCATCCATTTTTCGTCGAGCGGCAATAACCGCTGCATAAAAGGCTCATAACCCGCCCCGGTTTTGGGCTGATTATGAAATACATAAAACTGCTTAACATGCCTGCTTTCACGGATCTCCTCAATTTCGATCAAAAGGCCTTGGATCAGCGGTGTGACAGCATCGATAGAAACAGGAACCGGGTAAGACCTCATAATGTTAAGGCCTGCGTCTGCTAAAAGCGCCTGGATACGTTCCCCGATCACCCAAACTTCCTTTTTGCCAGGGATAAAATTTAAAGAATGTTGTACGAAAGCAGATAGCAGGTCATTAAACTGGCCTACCAGGCCAAGGTCTGAGCCAAAAACAATAACACAGACTGTCTGATCTTTATCTTTTCCATGTCCTGGCTTTTCAATTACCGTTTGAATTTTTTCTGCCGTCAGGTAAGCTTTAATGCCCAGGGTAACCGTGTAATAATAATCGCCAAGCGAAGCTACAGCCGCCTCATATTGGGTGATATTAGCAGCAGCCATCGCTTTCATAGCTTTAACAACCGATTTGATGTCTTTTGCACCATCCAGTTTCCGGTTAAGATCTTCCAGGGTATCCATTATTTTTAGGGTTTATCAGGTTCTGGTTTATCAGGCTCCGGCTTTTCTTTGAATGAATCAAGAATTTCACCCGCGATTTTCAGGATAGTATCATGATCTGCATCGCTTACAGGCTTGTCAGTAAAAAGACGCTTGAGCACCTCGGCAGGAAATTGGCCCATATTCTTCAGAATAGCAGTTTCAGCTTCGGTGATCTTATCGACAGGAATTGCATCAAAAAGCCCGTTCGTTAAAGCAAGTAATACCACGATTTGTTCTGAAACCATTAAGGGATGCAGTTCGTTTTGTTTGAGGCAGCTTCGGATACGTTGGCCATGATCAATCACTTTTTTAGTGTTTTCATCCAGGCGGGTGCCAAAACGCGAAAAGTTTTCCAATTCTTCAAACTGCGCATACTGTAATTTTAGGCTTACAATAGCCTTGTAGGCAGGTAACTGCGCAGCAGACCCGACACGGGAAACAGATTTACCCACATCAACTGCTGGTAAATTTCCGGCTTCAAAAAGCTTGGGAGAAAGATAGATCTGTCCATCGGTAATCGAGATCAGGTTAGTCGGAATATATGCGGAGATATTTTGCGCTTCAGTTTCGATAATAGGTAGGGCCGTCAGCGATCCGCCTTTTAGCTTATCGCTTAGGTGTGTAGCCCTTTCGAGCAACCTGGAGTGAATATAAAAAATATCCCCCGGAAAAGCCTCGCGTCCGGGCGGCCTGCGTAACAGCAGCGAAAGTTCACGATAGGCACGCGCGTGATGCGTCAGATCATCATATACAATGAGTACGTTACGGCCTTCTTCCATAAAATGTTCCGCTATACTTGTTGCCGCGTAAGGAGCAATATATTTCAATCCGGCAGCATGGTTCCCTTCGGCCACCATAACTACGGTATAATCCAATGCTCCTTTTTCTTCCAGGTTGGCGATAACCTTAGCTACAGCGGCTGCGCGCTGCCCGATAGCACAGTAGATACACACCACGTCTTTTCCCTGCTGGTTAAGTATCGTATCAATAGCTATCTGGGTTTTGCCGGTTTGCCGGTCACCCACGATCAGTTCACGTTGGCCGCGACCGATCGGTATCAGCGCGTCAATAACTTTTATGCCGGTTTGTAAGGGCGCATTTACAGCCGTTCGGTCCATAATAGCGGCCGATGGCCGTTCAATGGGTAGCCTTTTGCTGGTTGCGATGTTACCTTTGCCATCAATAGGTATTCCCATCGGGTCGATCACCCTGCCGATCAAATGATCGCCTACCGGGATATCCATTACCCTGCCGGTACGTTCTACTTCGTCTCCTGCATTCAATAAAGTATCTTCCCCAAGCAAAATCACCCCGATCTCATCTTCATCAAGGTTATAAGCAATGCCATATAGATCTTCCGAAAATTTCAGCAACTCCTCAAATCCGGCTCCTTCCAAACCGGAAACTTTTACAATACCGGTAGCCACACTGGTTACATAACCAACCTCACGGGGGGCGAATGCAAATACATGCTCCGCCAAACCCATATCCAACTGGGCGAAAGTGTCGGCTATACTATTTTTCAAAGTAGTTGAAGGCATATCGTTATTGCTTAACAGCTTGATGGGTTTTGTTCACTGTCGTCGTTACACTCTTTTCCAGTGAATTTATATAAGCGGCTAAACTCCAGGAGAGTTTGTACCCTTTAGCTGCCAGTTCAATCCCCCCGATCATTTTTGAATCAGTCTTAAACTCATATTTAGTATCATCGCCAAGTATAGACGCAATTGCGGCTCGTATGCCTTTTTGATCTTTTTCAGATAAGTCAAAGGCGCTTTTAATGAATACCGGGGCTGACTCAGAATGAAAAGCGTCCATGAACTGTTTTTTCTCTTTGTCAGAGATCGCCTTTATCTTCCTGATAAAAACTTGAACGGATTGTTCCTCGAGGTCAGTTGAGGCCAGTTCGACGAGCGCTTTTTTTGTTATAGCAAAAACCTCATTCCGTGTTTTCTGTGAAATTTCATTGCTCAAATTTTCTTGCAATTCCTTTGATGCCGCTTCCAATTTTTCCTTTACATCGGCAGCTTCCTTTTTTGCAGCATCCAAAAGCTTTTCCCGTTCCTCTTCAGCTTCTGACGTTGCCTGATCCATTAACTTCTTTTTGTGCTTATCAAAATCGTCGTTTTTCTTTTGAAATTCATCCTGTTCTTTCTTCGCCTCAATCATTTTGCTTTTGGCATCTGCAAGCTCAGCAGCTATCTTTTTTTCGCGCTCATCAATAGCAGCCAGAATTGGCTTGTAGAGATATTTTTTCATCAACCAAACCAACACCAGGAAATTGACGATCTGCGCTATTACCGTAAACCAGTTAATTTGCATGGTATATTATTTAGCAATAATGTGTGTCCAGAAGGGGTTTGCAAAGATCAGGATCATGGAAACCACGAAACAATAAATAGCCGTGGATTCGATCATGGCCAGGCCAACAAATAAGGTCCTTGTTATTGTGGGCGCCGCGTCGGGCTGCTGTGCAATTGAACTTAAAGCAGTTGCTACCGCCTTACCTTCACTTAATGCCGGGAACATACAACCGATACCTGTTGTAAGGCCGGCTGTGATAATTGATGCTATTGCTATTGCTGATACGTTATCCATTTTTATCTATTTTTAGTTGGTGCTTTTTTGATGTGTTAATTTTTTCTTTTTGATGCTTTCCTGTACCGCCGCGGCAATGTAAACCGTAGCCAGGATGCTGAAGATATAGGCCTGTACCATACCTGTAAGCAAGCCAAGGGCCTTCATGACAATAGGAATAAATAAAGGAGATATGCTTAATAAAATGGCGATGATCATTCCGCCGCTCATAATATTCCCAAATAACCTGATAGCCAGTGCCAGCGTTCTTGATAATTCGCTAATGATATTGAAAGGCAACATAATGAAAGTTGGCTTAATGTAAGTCTTCAGATAGGCGAAGAAGCCGCTCTTTTGAATGCCAAAAAAAGGCACGGCCAAAAAGACGGAGATCGAAAGTGCGGCTGTGGTAGAAAGCGAACCGGTTGGCGGTTCGTACCAGGGTAACACAATCCAAAAATTACACACGGCAATGAATAAAAAAAGTGTGCCTATGAAGCCGATGTATTGTTCGGGGTTTTCGAGACCGACTTCTTTGATCTGTTCATTTATCCCTGTTACAATCATTTCCAAAATACATTGCCAGCGGGAAATTTTATGGGTGGTTTTCAATTTGCGTGTTACCAATAAGGCGCCGATAGCCATGAATAACATAACACCCCACGTAGTAACGATGGTGAGGTTGATGGTGATAAAACCATTGCTCCAAAAAATGGTCTGGTCTGGCGTTAAATTCATGATTGGCTAATTTCTGTTAAGATGGCCTGCTTTTGTTCAAGTTGCCTGGTGAGACGCAAAATCACAAAGCGGCCTGCAAGAAACCCGGCGACACTTACCAGTAATTGCAACAAGCTGCCCTGGGACATATAATAAAACCCGGTTAACACAATGGCCGTTCTTAACAGCGAGCTTCCCAAAAGCCATAATGCAACGTATGACGAACCTAAAGTTCTTTTTAGGGTAAGCCATAAACCTCCAAAAAACAAGATGCCCAATATCAATCCGCCTATCAATGCTACTACTATCATCATTATAATTCGTTTTTACTATTTATCTTCTTTAATTACCCAATTCCAGGCGATGATACAGCCTGCCACCAAACCCAATATCAGGCAGGTTACTGTCCATGAGAAGGATTGGGGATAGTTTTTGTCCAGCCAAATCCCACCCATTGTGCCCAAAAACGTAGGCGCGGTAACCGACCAGCCCACCATACCGAACATGCCTAAACCAAACCATTCCGCCCTTTTTTTTTCGTTGAGCGCATTAAGTTTTCGTTTTTCTTTGTTCGAGATCATCCTGCCAAAAAAGTCGGCATCATTTTCTGGCTCTACCATTTTATAATTGTTGAAATTTCTTTAGCCTGGAAAGAAAACCACTTTCCAGCTGTGAGGCCATGTGCCGTACTTTTTCTTCATTTTCATCTGCATTCTTAAAATCATTTTTTACTGTTTCGGCTAATTTTCCCAGCTCAACACCACCTACCGCATTTCTAACAGAAACCAGTACCTGTGATCCGGCTTTTACAAACAGGCCTTCGTCTACCGCTAAATAATGTACCTTGTCTGTTTTGTAACTAAAAATACCGGGTACAAGTACTGCAACACAATCCAGCCTTTGCGGCAGAAAGCCAACAGACCCTTCGCTTGTCTCTGCAACGATGTTACCGACGTTTTTTATGTCGGCAAAGACTTTATAGGGGAGTAAGATCTTCAGGTCCATTTTTACTTTATTTAATCTCAGGTTTTGCAGTAACCGGGCCGTCTTTTTTAACGTTTTTGTTCTTTAGCGCTTCCTCTATATTTCCGATCATGTAAAAAGCATTTTCCGGAAGGTCTTTAAACTCATCTGCCAGAATACGTTCACAACCATCGAGTGCATCTTTCAAGCTAACCACTTCGCCTTTTACGCCACTAAATTGTTCCGTTGCGAAAAAGGGTTGAGTTAAAAACCGCTCCAACCGTCTGGCGCGGTTTACAACGAGCCTGTCGCTTGTTGACAATTGCTCCATACCCAGCATAGAAATAATATCCTTCAGGTCTTCATATTGTGCCAGTGTTTGCCGGATCTGCTGGGCGAGCTGGTAATGCCGGTCGCCAATAATTCCCGGCGTAGCCATTTTTGAATTAGATTGCAGAAAATCGATAGATGGATAAAGGCCTTCGCTGGCCCTTTCGCGCGAAAGCACAATAGTTGCCGAAAGGTGCGAAAACGCATGAACGGCAGCCGGGTCGGTTAGGTCATCGGCCGGTACATATACCGCCTGTATAGAAGTAATTGCCCCGGCATCTGTATTAGCGATCCTTTCCTCAAGGGCCGACAATTCCGTCTCCAGTGTAGGCTGATAACCCAAACGCGATGGCATTTGCCCCATTAAACCTGAGACCTCCATGCCCGCCTGGATAAACCGGAAGATATTATCGATCAATAATAAAACATCTTTATGCTCATCATCCCGGAAATATTCGGCCATGGTTAAAGCAGCATGGCCAACCCGAAAACGGGCCCCAGGCGGCTCATTCATCTGCCCAAACATCATGATCATATTTTTAAGCAGCCCGGCATCTTTCATTGCTTCATATAGCTCGTTTCCTTCACGGCAGCGTTCGCCTATGCCGCAAAACATGCTAACCCCTTTATTCTGTCCCACCATATTGTGGATCATTTCCGTTAATAAAACTGTTTTGCCTACGCCTGCTCCACCGAATAAACCGGCTTTGCCGCCACGCTCCAACGGTATCAATACATCTATTGCCTTAATACCTGTTTCAAAAACCTGCGAATTAGTCGCCCTTTTATCTAATGGTGGGGGGGATTGGTGAACATTTCGTTTTTCGCCTTCTGCCAATGGTTTCAAATGGTCTATGGTATTACCAAACACATCGAACATCCTGCCGAGCGTACGTTCGCCAACCGGAACCATTAATTCGTTTCCATCGGTCTCTATTTGCATACCACGCGCGAGGCCCTGCGTAGGCGTTAGCGCAATCCCCCGAACCGTATGGTCATCCAGCTGTGAAAGTACTTCGATAGCAATTTCCAGATGTTCACCGGCTCGGAGCAAAGTATAAACTGTAGGTAACGATTGGTCAAACCAGGCATCGATAACGCTGCCCCGGACAGATATGATTTTTCCGTAGTTTATTGCTGCAGTGTTGCTTTTCGATATGGTCTTCATTTTTTTCGTTTGCTTAGAAGAGCCTTTCTTTTATATTTTCAGGCGTTACCGGAAAGACCAGATCACTGGTATGAGATAAAGCCTTGTCATCTTTATGTTTGTAATTTGAACGTTTAAGCAAATGCGTGATCAGGTTAATGTGCGTGTCGTCTTTATCATCAGCACTAACAATAAACCAGGGGGCATGCTTAAAATTAGTTTTGAGCAGCATTTCATCCCGCGCCTCGGAGTAGTCTTTCCAGTGCTTAGTCGCTACTTCATCAATAGGGCTTATTTTCCATTGCTTGAGCGGATCTTTTTTGCGGTCGTCGAACCTCTTTTCCTGTTCTTCCTTGCTGATATCTAGATAGTATTTAAGGATGATAAAACCGTCTTCAATCAGCATTTCCTCAAACAATTCAACTTCTTTAAAAAACGATTTATATTGCTTACCGGTGCAAAAATCCATTACCTTTTCTACTCCGGCGCGGTTATACCAGCTCCGGTTAAAAAGCACAAATTCGCCAGATGAGGGAAGATGTTTCGCATACCTTTGGAAATACCATTCTTTTTCTTCTCCGTCAGATGGTTTACCTAACGCCACTACAATCGTTTCGCGCGGACTTAAATGCTTTACAATCCGTTTAATTGTACCGTCTTTTCCGGCCGCATCTCTTCCTTCCAAAATGACCAGTAATTTAAGTCCGGACGCGATGATCTCCTTTTGCAACTTGACCAATTCGACGTAAAGGCCGTGCAATATATCTTTATCCTTCATTGATTGACTGTTTGGACTTGCGGGTAATCGGCCTCTTTGAAAAGAATGCTTTTGTCAACAACAGAGGAGGTTATATTAAGGTGTATTTTATTTTCGCTCCAATTGATTTCTTTAACGTGTTCTACCGGGATCAATACTTTTTTGCCGCCAAACCAGTTATGGGTATCGACAACGATAAATTTAATTTGCCAGGTTTGATCATCAACGATAAAATCAGTAATATGGCCGATCTCTCCGTTGGTTGTATGAATATGGTATCCTGTTATTGTTTCTGTGCTTCGTAAATGGATGTCGTCGTCAGCATGTTTATCCTTTTTGTCGGCTTCAATTAAAACCTTTTGATCTAAAACCGGGAATGGCATACTCACACCTAAAGAACCGCCACCATAAAAGCCACTTCCCCAATAGCTTTCCCATTGGTAATGGCCATATAGTTCTATTTCCTGCTGGCGCGATACCGGTTTATCGGTATCAATATCCGGGCTATTTTCTATCTGTTTCTTTGTTAAGTTAACAGGAAAGAAACCGTCTTGCCAGGGTTGTTTTGAAAGCGTGTGAGGTGCGATAAGTACCTTCCGTTCTGATAGCCATTTGCCTGTTTTAACAATTAAATACCGTATTTTCCAGCTTTTATCATCAAAGTAAAATTCTCCCACTTCACCAATTATCCCATCTGTGGCTGCTATGTTATAATTTATAAGGCTCTTAATATTACGTTCCATTGTATATTGATTTACATATTATTTTAATGTCCAAATTACCTTCGTGCTTTTCAGAATAAAAGAACGCGGATGTTCGGAAAAAAAGCTTCTTCAATTTACTCGGTTGCTTTTACCGTTTCGTTGCCTTTTTCTATTTTATCCTTCTTATCCTGTCCAATACCCATAGTTAATGCGGTCAAGCCGGCCATACTTCCTAAACCCATTGTTTCCACTGCTGAACTTGGTACGATAACAATAGTAGAATTTTGCTTTAAGCCTTCGTAGAGCATATTCATTGCACGCAAATGCAAGGCCACGGGATTATTTGCATAAGTAAGCGCGGCTTCCCCAAACTTCTCTGCAACCTGCCGCTCGGAGTCCCCTAATATTACCCTTGCCTGTCGTTCACGTTCCGCCTGCGCCTGCATTGACATCGCGTTTTCAAGCGAGGCCGGTATTAGAACATCTTTTACTTCAACCGAATTGACATTGATCCCCCAAGGCTCGGTACGTTCGTCAATTATTTTTTGCAATACATTGCTAATCTTATCCCTTCCTTCCAGCATATCTGATAGCATAGTTTTTCCGATAACATCCCTTAATGCTGTTTGCGAAGCCCAGCTAATAGCGCTGATATAGTCTGCAACTTCGAGCGCTGCTTTTTGCGGGTCCAATACTTTCCAGAACAACACAGCGTCCACATCGACCGGTACGGTGTCTTTGGTAAGGGTTTTTTCTGCCTTAAAAGAGGTGGTGATTACCCTGGTATCGATCCAGTAAGGGATAGTGTCCAATACGGGTATGATAAAAAACAAACCCGGGCCTTTTAGGGAATGAAATTTGCCAAGGCGTAGTACTACAGCTCTATCCCAGGGATCGGCAATTTTGATAGACGACGAAATATAGGATGCAACTATTAGTGCTACTACACCTATAATAGTACTTTCTAAAGAAGTCGAAATACCATGGATTGAATAATCAATACCAAGACCAATAGCGAATATTATTATAAATATAACTGAGGCGAATAAACTTTTATTTTTCATGAGTTGAACTATTGTTAGAATGTCAAATTATTGTGCCATTAGTTTTTAGTATTCAATTTATAATGATTTTTTACACTCGTCATCGCTTATAGATAGGATGCTTTTTCATAAACCCATCGAACGTGATCAGCAATTTGTTTTCCAATTATATATTATTCAGATATATCAAATGTCCGTCTTCCCTTTTTGTTAATTAGTGACGATGGACATTTGAAAAGATGATGTAAATCATTTTACTCGGTCGCCTTCTTCTTAAATAAATTATTACAGATATTTTTTTCATAGTAATCATCATCGCGTGTAAGGTGGGAAATGAAACATTTATTTAAAATATCTAAATGGATGCTACTTTACAACATTGAATTACCCAATCGGCATGAAACAATTTGTTGCTTTTCGTATTAGATGTTCATGATCGAAAAACTGATTCCTCCTGAATACCGCTCCGAAAAAACGCTTAAAAGATCAATAGCAAAAACGATTAGTTACAGGGTAATCGTCGTTATATTGGATTTTATCGCCGTTTACCTATTTACCGGAAAATTAAAGACAGCTCTGGGGTTTACCATAGTGAGCAATATTTATACAACGGTTGTATATTTCTTCCATGAGCGTATTTGGGATAAAATAAAATGGGGCAAAAAAGTTTATTCAAACCCTACGAAGTAACAATTAGATTTGCCTTTCTAAATTGTTTTTACTTTCAGCATACTGGCGTTGATGGCGACTACTACAGTACTAACGGTCATTAACATCGCGCCAACAGCTGGGCTCAGTACAATGCCTTGATTGTAAAGCACCCCTGCTGCCAATGGTAGCGCAACCACGTTATAACCAGTGGCCCAAACCAAGTTTTGGATCATTTTACGATAAGTAGCCTTACCAAATAGAATGAGATTGACAACATCGTCAAGATTACTGTTTACGGTCTCAACTTATTTCAGGACGACACATAACGTGCACGGTCATATATATAGTGAACGTTGCACATTAAACAACATAATCTCAGCCAAATCTTATAAATTTTAAACAAAATCCTGTAAACGGCAATCAGAGCACAGTAGTAAATTTGTATTGTAAATAAAAGAAAAATGCGAACAGACACTCAAACACTCACTTTTCCAGTTATCGGCATGACTTGTGCCGGCTGCGCTGCAAGCGTAGAATCAATGATCGGCGCACAAAAGGGGGTTGATAAGGCAGAAGTTAATTTTGCCAGTCAGTCTGTTAAGGTTGCTTTTCACCCTGATGTTATACAACCTGTCAATTTTCAGAAGGCTGTTCAATCCGTGGGGTATGACTTAATTTTAGATACGGAGAACGGAAAGGCATTGCAAGAGGAGGTGCAGCAAAGCGATTATCTATTATTGAAAACTAAAATTACCTGGGCCAGTATTTTGACAGTCCCTGTTGTGCTGATCGGTATGTTCTGGATGGAATTACCGTATGCCAATTATATAATGATGGGCTTAACTGCCCCGGTCTTATTTTTATTTGGCCGTAATTTCTTTACCGGTGCCTGGAAACAGGCCAGTCATGGAAAGGCTAATATGGATACCCTCGTAGCGCTGTCAACCGGCATTGCTTTTTTATTCAGTGTATTTAATACTGTAGATCCCGGATTTTGGTATAGCAAAGGCTTGCATCCACATGTTTACTTTGAGGCCGCTGCCGTAGTGATCGTTTTTATTATGCTTGGGAAGTTGCTGGAAGAACGGGCGAAATCCAACACTTCTTCGGCAATTAAAAAACTGATAGGCTTACAACCTAAAACGGTGCAATTAATTACTACCGAAGGGGAAAGGGAGACTGCTATATCAGATGTGCAGATCGGTGATAAAATATTGGTACGTTCTGGTGAAAAGATTCCGGTTGACGGATTGTTGTACGAAGGCAATTCATTTGTTGACGAAAGTATGATCTCGGGCGAGCCGGTCGCTGTAGAAAAAAAAGCAGGCAGCCCCGTTTTTGCGGGCACTATCAATCAAAAAGGCAGTTTTCGGTTTACCGCTGAAAAAGTAGGAGGCGGTACACTACTGGCACAGATCATCCAAATGGTACAGGATGCACAGGGTTCAAAAGCGCCGGTACAAAAACTGGTAGATAAAATAGCGGGCATATTTGTTCCTGTTGTCATGGGTATCGCTATAGTTACCTTTGCTACCTGGCAAATATTTGGTGGTCAATATGCGTTTACACAGGGTTTGCTCGCCATGGTGACTGTTCTGGTTATCGCTTGTCCCTGCGCTTTAGGATTAGCAACGCCAACAGCCATTATGGTTGGTATGGGCAAGGGCGCTGAAAACGGTATTCTGATCAAAGACGCGGAAGCGCTGGAATTAGGGCATAAAGTGACCGCTATTATCTTAGATAAAACGGGGACGATCACCGAAGGTAAACCTGTGGTGACTGATTTGATTTGGGCAGAAAGTATTGTCGACAAAGCGACTTTGCAAGCGATATTCGGGGAAATGGAAAAGCGGTCTGAACACCCCTTAGCCGATGCCATCACTGCCTATCTTCAAAAAGATAATTATAATGCTTTACAAGTCTCCGGCTTTGAAAGTTTAACGGGACTTGGTGTGGAAGCTCATTATGAAGGGAGCTTGTACCAGGCAGGCAGCCATAAATTGGTTGACGAAAGGAAACTTAGGATACCTGCTGACTTGCAAAATCGCATTGAGCCATTACTGGCACAAGCCAAAACGGTAATTTATTTTGGTAACCAAAAAGAGGTGCTGGCCATTGCGGCCATTACGGATCAGATTAAAGAAAATTCGGCTATGGCTGTAGCAGCACTTAAAAGCCAGGGTATTGAAGTTTATATGCTGACAGGTGATAATACTGTAACCGCCGCCGCCATTGCCAAGCAAGCAGGAATAGATCATTACCAGGCGGATGTACTGCCAGCCGGGAAAGCAGATTTTGTGAAAGCATTACAGGCAAAAGGTAAAACGGTTGCCATGATTGGCGATGGCATAAATGACAGCCAGGCAATGGCCCAGGCAGATGTTTCTATAGCGATGGGTAAAGGCTCTGATATTGCTATAGATGTGGCCAAGATCACTTTAGTTTCTTCTGACTTATTACAGGTGCCCAAAGCATTAAAGCTTTCTAAACTAACGGTTCAAACTATCAGGCAAAACCTGTTTTGGGCATTTATTTATAACCTGATCGGCATTCCTTTGGCTGCTGGTATTCTTTACCCTGTTAATGGCTTTTTATTAAACCCTATGATAGCAGGAGCTGCAATGGCTTTAAGTTCGGTATCAGTAGTCAGTAACAGCCTGCTGCTGAAACTGGCAAAACTCAATTAATAAATTTAAATAATTCAAAAATAGAAATCATGGAAACTTTAAAATTCAAAACAAATATTAACTGCGGCGGATGTATAGCTAACGTTACCCCAACTTTAAATAACTTAAAAGGCGTTAAACATTGGGAGGTAGATACTGCTAATCCGAATAAGATCTTAACTATCGAGGCTGAAGACGGCCTGACAACGGTGGAGGTAATAAACACACTTAAAAACAAGGGGTATAACGCGCAAGCAGTTTAATGTAAAAACAATAAAGTCTGCAATTGCAGGCTTTATTGTTTTGTACAAGGAATGGTTACATTTTCATGTCGTCCATTTTTTTCATGCCTTTCATTTTCATACCCTTTATCACTTTGCCGTTCATGTCAACACAATAACCGTTTTTCATCATCATGGTTTTGCCGTTTTTCATTTTAACCATGCCGCTGGACATCACCATAGTTCCATTCTTCATAGTCATGTCTTTATCCATGGCCATCATTTTACCGTCGTGCATCATCATCATTTTGCCGTCTTTCATCATACAGCCGTCTTTCATTTTCATACTGCTTGTTTGTGCCATAGCACTAAAACTTAAAACAATAACAGTTAATACAATTAATACTTTTTTCATCTTCTATGGTCTTTAATTATGGTGTTACTATAGTACAACCCGATCAATTTAAAGTTTTAGTTTTAATTTATAAGTTTTTAATTATCAATATTTTATATGTTTTGGTAATTAGGTGCTGCCATTGTGATTAACGTCACCTTTTGTCCTGACAATGGTCATGTCCTGGCCGTTGTATCCAACCTACCTTTATGAAAATAATATAACACTCAAATAACAGATCATGATGTACAACAATGGCTTTTGGGGGATGAACATGATATGGTGGTTCCTTTGGTTCGTAATGATGTTTTGGATCTTCGCTACCCCTTATGATATCCCCGGACAGCGAAAAAGAAAAAACTCACCGCTTTACCTGTTGCAAAAACGTTTTGCTTCGGGTGAGATCACCAAAGAAGAATACCACGAACACAAGAAAACTTTAGAAAGCACCTCACTCAAATAAAAAACAACTCAATAAACTTCAAGATCATGAAAAAAATCAGCCTATTATCTTTTTTAATATTAACAGTGTGTGCATTGTTCTCCGTCAACGCATTCGCTCAAAAGGCAAAAGATACAACCAAGTACACATTTATTTCAATTGACGGTAAAGGCGGCATCCATAACCATACCGGCACGAAACTGGGATATATTACTAAAGACAACGTTGTCAAAAATAACCGGGGGCAGACCCTATATTCTATTGCCAAAGGTGGTACCGTGGTTGATGCCAAAGGTCATAAACTCGGATTTGCTAAAAATAACGGAGACTATATTAACAATGCTGGCGAAACCGTTCTCCAGCTCAAAAATACGGACGAGGAAAAATGTGAGATTTTGGACCCAGCAGGACATAGCTGGGGATATGTCCACAAAAATTACAAGCTGCACGCCTGTGCCGCGCATTGCTTTTTCCTGCAACAGGCAAAAAATAACGCCGAAAAAGAAAAAAAAACAAACTAACCAGGCATCTTATTCAATCTGTCAAACATAAGCCTGGAATATTTCAGGCTTATTGCTTTTCTAATAGCTCCCATACTAAAATATATCCCCGCATAGCTTTGACGTATAAAGTTAAAGCAAATATAATGACGTTGGAGGAAAGCAATAGCTGCAACAGGTTTAGAACTAAAGATAATCACCATGATTGAAAAGTTAATAAGTCTATCGCTTCATAACCGGTATATAGTAATAACAATTGCCACCGGATTGTTTATTTGGGGTTGGTTCTCTATACAGAGAAACCCAGTTGATGCGATTCCTGACCTATCGGAAAACCAGGTGATCGTTTTTACCGAGTGGATGGGGAGAAGCCCGCAACTGATAGAAGACCAAGTCACTTATCCTTTAGTTTCTAATTTTCAAGGTATTCCTAAAATAAAAAATATACGCGGCACCTCCATGTTCGGAATGAGTTTCGTGTATATCGTATTTGATGATAATGTAGATTTATACTGGGCCAGGACAAGGGTATTGGAACGGCTGAATTATGCGCAGCGCCTGCTGCCCCAGGGTGTGACGCCATCATTAGGCCCTGATGGGACCGGGGTTGGCCATGTTTTCTGGTATACTCTTGATGCAAAGAAAATGCCTTTAGGCGATCAGCGCGCCTTGCAGGATTGGTATATCAAATTTGCGCTACAAACAGTTCCGGGGGTATCAGAAGTGGCTTCGTTCGGCGGATTTGAAAAACAATACCAGCTCATCGTAGATCCTGTAAAGTTGCAGTACTATAATGTATCGCTAATGGATGTAATGAATAAGGTACGGGCGAATAACAATGATGTGGGCGGAAGGAAGTTCGAGATGAGTGATATGTCTTATATCATCCGGGGTTTGGGCTATGTAAAAAGTATTGCGGACCTGCAAAGCATTGCAGTAGGGAATTATAAGGGCATTCCGGTTCGGGTAAAAGATGTTGCAAGCGTCCAAATGGGGGGTGATCTGCGATTAGGTATTGTGGATCAAAATGGCACAGGCGAAGTTGTGGGTGGTATTATCGTAATGAGGTATGGTGAAAATGCTGACCAGGTTATTAAAGCGGTAAAAATTAAAATGGCTGACGTGCAGAAAGGTTTGCCGGACGGCGTAACTTTTAAAACGGCATATGATAGAAGTACATTAATTGAAGCGACCTTGAAAACGATAAAGGGGAAGCTTTTAGAAGAAATTATTATGGTTTGCCTTGTTGTACTAATATTTCTGTTTCATTGGCGAAGCGCCGTTAGCATTATTATTCAGCTGCCTATAACCATCGCAATAAGTTTTATCCTATTAGACGCCTTTGGTTTATCGTCTAACCTGATGTCGCTTACCGGTATTGCACTGGCAATCGGGGTCGTGGTTGATAATGGCATTATTATGTCAGAAAATTCCTACCGGAATTTATCGGTTTGGCAAAACAAACCGGAAGATGAACCCAAATAAATATAAGGCAATCAAATGATTGTACCTAATTAATAATGACAGGATGTTTAACAAGAAAACGGAAACAAAAGCAGATAAAAAAAAGGGATATCGTATTATACCTGAAGATATCAGGAAAGATATAATTGAACGTTCTTCCAAACAGGTATCCCGTGGTGTGTTTTTTTCAACCATCATCATTATCAGTTCATTCCTGCCTGTTTTTTTACTTACCGGGCAGGAGGGTAAATTATTTGGCCCGTTAGCATGGACAAAATCATTTATCTTAATTGTAGATGCAATCTTGGTGGTTACACTGGCCCCTGTGCTTATTTCATTTTTTATGAAAGGTCGGTTTCTTCCGGATACTGCAAACCCGGTAAATCGCTTTTTGGAAAAATTGTATGAGCCGCTGATCCGTTCTTGCCTTAAATGGAGAAAAACAACGATTGCCATCAATTTAATTGCCCTTGTCATTGGTGCGATTATGATCATCCGTTTGGGTTCGGAATTTATGCCGCCATTAGACGAGGGCTCTTTGCTATTTATGCCGGTGCTGATGCCCGATGTTTCCAATTCAGAAGTAAAAAGGATCTTACAGGTGCAGGACGCGATCATTAAAACAGTACCAGAAGTAGCAAATGTATTAGGAAAGGCAGGCAGGGCGAATACCGCTACAGATAACTCACCTATAAGTATGGTAGAAACCATCGTGTTATTAAAACCTCAATCTCAGTGGCGCAAAGGGTTGACAAAAGACATGATCATTGATGAGCTAAATTCAAAATTGCAGATACCGGGAGTTACCAACGGATGGACGCAACCTATAATAAACCGCATTAATATGCTTTCAACGGGCATTCGTACCGATGTGGGAATAAAAGTGTATGGACAAAATCTGGATACGATTTATGCCTTTGCTCAAAAAATAAAGAAAGAACTGGACGGGATACCAGGCATTAAGGACTTATATGTGGAACCGATAACCGGAGGCAAGTATATTGATATAATTGCTAAACGCGATGAGATCGGCCGCTACGGGTTGAGTATTGACGATGTTAACGCGGTTGTAGAAAGTGCTTTAGGCGGAATGAATTTAACTACAACCATTGAGGGGCGGCAGCGTTTTTCTGTCAATGCAAGGTTTGGCCAGGATTTTAGAAATAATTTAGGGGCCCTGAAACACTTACAGGTGCAGACCATGAATTTTGGCCCGGTCCCGCTGGAGGCTGTCGCTGATATTAAAATAACGGAGGGGCCTCCTATGATCAATTCAGAAAATGCCATGCTTCGTGGTACCGTGCTGTTTAATGTAAGGGAAAGGGATTTGGCCAGTACAGTACAAGCAGCAAAGGATAAATTGGATAAATCACTTTCAAAAATGCCTAAAGGATATTTTATGGACTGGAGCGGGCAGTATGAAAATTTAGTGCGCAGTGAAAAAACCTTAAAAATGATCATGCCTATAGTGATATTGATTATTTTCTTTTGTATGTACCTCGCGTTTAATTCTGCCAGGGAAGCGCTGATGAGCCTTATATCCATCCCGTTTGCATTGATCGGCGGGGCCTTTATCGTATATTTTTGGGGCGTTAACCTCTCGGTAGCGGTTGCTGTCGGCTTCATCGCGTTGTTCGGCCTTGCGGTAGAAACCAGTATCGTCATGGTGATCTATCTCAACGATGCCATGCAGCAATTAGTGACGCTAAAAGGTAACTCAAGCGAAACCATTACCAAAGAAGACCTGAAGGAATATGTCATTTTAGGGGCGGCCAAAAGATTACGGCCAAAATTGATGACTGTCTGCGTTTCGCTTTTTGGCCTTGTCCCGATCCTTTGGAGTACGGGTGTCGGGAGCGATGTGATGATACCTATTGTATTGCCTATGATCGGCGGCGTGCTAACATCTTCTACTTATGTCCTTTTGGTTACCCCTCTTACTTTTTTAATGACCAAAGAATATGAGCTAAGAAAAAACAAAAAAATCGAGGTACAAGCAGTAAAATATTAAATCATGAAAATCAAGTTTTTAATCATCGTTTTATTGATGGCTTATACGACTGTTAAGGCACAGCAAATAAAACTCGATAGTATTTTGAATGAAATTCAAAGGGTAAACCCGCTGATGAAAATGTACGATGCGGATATCCGCTCGATGGATGAAGATGCCAAAGGTGCCAGGAGCTGGATGCCGCCTGAGGCTGGCGCAGGATTTTATATGACGCCTTATGACACTAAAATGTGGAAGGCCGATGGCATGGGAAACCCAGGTATGGGACAGTTTATGATCTCGGCCCAGCAAATGTTTCCCAATCGCAGCCGTTTAGACGCAGAGTCAAATTACATGCTATCCATGTCATCAGTAGAAAAAGAAAAAAAGAATTATTCACTCAACGAATTGTATGCCGGGGCAAAGAAGGATTACTACGGCTGGATGATGGATAAAAAGAAACTGAAAATACTGGAACAGGATGAAAAGTTACTCCGGTTCATGATTGAAAATGCCGAATTGCGCTATAAGAACGGCATGGAAAAAATCAGCGCTTATTACAAGGCGAAAGCCGCTTTGGGTAATGTACAAAACATGAAGTTAATGCTTGAAAGTGGAATCCGTCAGAACCGGATTGCACTCAATGCGCTGATGTACCGTGATAAGCAACAACTTTTGGAGATTGATACAGCTTACTTGGTCAAAGATTATTCGGGTTTAGCACTCGATAGCGGCACCTTTATAAACGCGCGTAGTGATATTAAAGCAGTGGACAGGGAGATTCAGCTAAATGATTTGCAGGGCAAGTTGGAAAGGACGAAACTAAGACCTGAATTCGGTATTAAGTACGACCATATGATCGCATTCGGCAACATGCCACTGCAATTTTCATTAATGGCAATGGTTAAAATTCCAATCGCGCCATGGTCTTCCAAAATGTACAAAGCCAAAATTGAAAGTTACAAATGGAAGGGCGAAGCGCTTAGCCAACAAAGATTAATGGTGATCAATGAAGCTCAGGGGATGACTTCTTCGATGCTGACGGATTTTATATCCAAGAAAAGGCAGGTGAAATTATATGAAGACAACATCATACCGGCCCTAAAAAGGAACTACCAAACCATGCAGTTAGGCTATCAGCAGAATACCGAAGAAATGTTTATGCTTTTTGATGCATGGGAAACATTAAATATGACACAGCTGGAATACATTGACCAGTTGCGCCAGTTATTGATCATGCAGAGCGAACTTGAAAGATTACTGGAGATAAAGGAATAACAAATGAAACACAACGCTTCCATGTTTATTAGATCATTTTTTGCAACCTGCATTTTGTTTGCATTATTATATGGGTGTAAACAAAAAGAAAAAAGGGTAGCGGATGGTAAGGTTAGCATTAATCTTAATTCTTTACTAAAGCCTACTAACGCCTATGTCATTTCATCCATTCCAACGACTACCCTTAGCGATGAAAAAATAAGCCCCGAAATTAACGCGCTGGGTGTTGTTGCTTATGATACCCGGCTGGTTGGTGTGATCGCTGCATGGGTATCCGGCCGGATTGACAGGCTTTATGTGGAATACAAATACCAGGAAATAGGTAAGGGACAAAAGGTCATGGATGTTTACAGTCCCGAATTAATGACCTTACAGGAAAACCTGCTATTCCTGTTAAAGAATGACCCCTCAAATACCTCAATGATTAACGCGTCAAAAGAACGGCTCCGGCTATTGGGGGTAAGTGCGGGTCAAATCGGATCGATCATCGAATCCCACCAACTAATCAATAGTGTAACCCAGTATAGTAATTATAGCGGGCATATCCATGAAGCAGGCCCGGAGAACATGGGTAATGGCAAGGTAACGATGAGTGATAATTCATTGGTGACAGAGCCGCTTACGATAAAGGAAGGCACTTATGTGCAAAAAGGGCAACAGTTATTTAGCGTTTACAACACCGGTAAGGTTTGGGCGCTGTTAAGTATCTATGCCGATGACCAGGATATGGTTAAAACAGGTAATCCAGTACATTTTGTTTCTGATGTTGCACCTGGCGAAATCATCGACGGGAAAATTGATTTTATAGAACCCTATTATGGTAAAGACACCAAAACTATGACCGCAAGGGTCTATTTTAATAACAATAAGCTTTCCATACCTGTAGGGAGCCAGGTAAGGGCTACTATTTACAGTATGAAAAAAACAATTTCTTCCATCCCCGCCGGTTCGGTGGTGTCACTCGGTATAGACCAGGTTGTTTTCAAAAAAGTAGATGATGGTTTCAGGCCACAGAAAGTTTCCATAGGCGGCACCTACAAAGGCAGGGTGCAAATCCTGGGCGGGCTGTCACCAACAGACAAGGTTGCCGTTAACGCGCAGTTTTTAATGGATAGTGAAAGTTTTATACAAGTAAAAGAATAAACCATGAAACCCATACACCTCATCCTCCTGATCGTTCTTTTAGCTGCCTGTAAAGGTAAGCCTGCGAAAATTGCCAAAGATCCGGGTGTGTATTACACTTGTTCGATGCATACCCAGGTGATGGAGCCTGTTCCGGGTAATTGCCCGATATGCGGAATGAAACTGATAGCGGTAAAACAAAGCAGGTCGATCGACAAAGACGAAATAACCCTGAGCGACCAGCAGGCGCAATTGGGAAATATCAGTGTCGATACGATCCGCGACGGCATGTTAGGCGGCCAGTCTGTTTTGACAGCTACCATCAATTTTAACCAGGCCAAAGTTACAACGATCAGTTCAAGGATAATGGGCCGGATCGAGAAGCTATATTTTAAAACCGAGGGGGCTTATGTTCATAAGGGCGACAGGCTTTATGATCTGTACAGCGAAGATTTGAATAATGCGAAGAAGGAATACTTGCTGGCAATAAAAAATAAGCCGCTACTGGATAATTCAGTTATTGATTTTGATCAGTTGATCAGCAGCGCGAAGAATAAATTGTTGCTTTGGGGTTTGTCAGAATCGGAAATCAAACAATTAGTTTCGACGAAAGACGCAGGAACGAAAACTGCCTTTTACAGTACCGGCAGCGGATACATTAATGCTTTGGATATTAAAGAAGGCGATTATGTAATGGAGGGCGGTGCGATTATACATTTGGCAGACCTTTCTACCGTATGGGCCGAAGCGCAGGTATATGGTTCAGAGCTTTCGAAAATAGAAAAAAATGCGACAGCTCAAGTTAGGATACCCGATTTAGGTCAAAAAGCCTTTTTGGGGAAAGTTGAATTTGTTAACTCAGAGCTCAACACCGGCACTCAGATAAACCTTATCCGGGTAGAAATCCCCAATAACGAACATTTATTGAAACCAGGAATGGCGGCGTATGTTATTGTTAAGAACCAAAGCCATGCCATGCTTTCCCTGCCTGTCAACGCCGTATTAAGAGACGGAAAAGCCGCAACGATATGGCTGAAAACGGGTGCTCACACCTATAAAAGTGCCATGGTGCAGGTAGGGATGGAGACCGGTGACCGGATAGAAATTACCTCCGGGCTGATGGGTCATGATGTGGTAGTTATCACGGGCGCATATTTACTGAACAGCGAATATGTTTTTAAAAATGGCGCAAACCCAATGTCGGGTATGAAAATGTAAATAACCAATGAAAAACCTTCTGTTATACTGGTTCAAATTACAAGCTGCCAAATCAGCAAAAATTGAACTTATTAAGCTTTATGATATTGAAACGGTAAAACAAATACTTTCCTCTTATTGGCAGAGGTATCAAGAGTTAAAACCTGAAGTCCCGGTTATGCCTACTTTGGGCGGTTATGTCACCGTGCATCTTGCAGCCTTGTCAACAGCCTTCTATAATGAACTAACTGCAAAGGGACAAAATGAAGAAGCAACTGCCAAAATATTTTACGACATCGCATGGAAAGTTTATATAAAGATGGGCAAGTTGTCCTGGTGGTTAGCAGGATTGCGTAATCGCAAAGTTTATGGCCGGTTACTAAAAACAACGCAGTTGTTCAGGGCATTTCCGTTTAATAGCCCTTCCTATAAATGGCAAGATATTAAGACAGGGGACAATGTAGTGGGGTTTGACTGTTT
Source organism: Mucilaginibacter sp. UYCu711 (assembly GCF_050433825.1). Classification (NCBI taxonomy): domain Bacteria; kingdom Pseudomonadati; phylum Bacteroidota; class Sphingobacteriia; order Sphingobacteriales; family Sphingobacteriaceae; genus Mucilaginibacter; species Mucilaginibacter sp. UYCu711. The sequence continues at coordinate 245,560 of NZ_JBNPWM010000011.1, forward strand.
AAAATGCCCGGTAGCCGAATATTTTCAATCAAAAGGACTATCAAAATTTTGCACACAAACCTGGTGTTCTTTGGATTATCCTTTAGCACAACTATGGCATGCTAAACTGGAGCGAACAGGAAGTATTGCTGGCGGGGCCGATAAATGTGATTTCAGGTGGACAGCAGAGAATCCGCTCCGTTCAGAAACTTTAACCCCCAATATTCATTAATATATTATTAAGCTGATTTTCTTTAAAATTTCCACCAATTAAAAGAAATATGAATGAATTTAAAATGCAGCGCCTTGGCGTGGTCATGGAACCCGAGCCGGGAAATATCCAGGAAGAGGGAGGAGTTTTAAACCCTGCAGCAGTAAGGGGTAAGGACGGAAATCTTTACCTGTTTCCCCGCATTGCCACTAAAGAAAACTATTCCAGAATTGGTATTGCAAGGGTAAAATTTAATGAGGTCGGCGATCCTATCGGTGTTGAACGGCTTGGCATTGCATTGGAACCTGAAGAGGATTACGAGAAACGACCGAATGGTGGTGGTGGATGTGAAGATCCGAGGATAACCTATGTCGAACCATTGGAGCATTACATGATGACATATACCGCCTATACGCCAAATGGCCCCCGAATCGCCCTGGCGCAGTCAACGGACTTATTCCATTGGGAGAGATTGGGTCTTGCTACCTATCTGCCATATGAGGATATTGAGTTTAACGGCATTAACGACAAAGATGCGTGTTTGTTCCCGATAGCAGTGCCCAGTCCTCACGGGCATAATTGTTTAGGTATGTTGCATAGGCCGCTTTTTCCCGGAACAAGCCCTGAAGAAAAGCGGCATCAGCCCTGGGCTAAGGAAATTGACCTCCACAAAGAAAGTATTTGGCTATCCTATTGCCATACCCACCCGGCAAACGGTAATAAATGGCTAAGCCCTGAATTCACTTCACACCGACCATTGGCAATGCCTGTTTCTGCATGGGAAGTGCTTAAAATTGGTGCCGGTACCCCTCCGATATTAACCAAATTCGGCTGGATGTTTCTTTATCATGGTGTTAAGGAAGAAGTAAGATCAGGAAACAAAACGCAGCTTTGTTATTCAGCAGGTTTGATGATTCTTTCCGAGAGCAATGTAATGGATATTATTTATCGTACTGTACAGCCAATACTAAAACCTGAACTGCCGGAAGAACAAGTAGGTATTATCGCCGACGTGGTTTTTCCAACTGGAATAGACCGTCGGGACGATATTGGAACGCCTGACCGCTTTGATGTTTATTATGGCATGGCTGACAACAGGATCGGTGTAGCACGGCTCGATTTGCCCGATATTTTGCCCTAAAGTAAAAGATCAAGAACAGCGAAATGTTTACGCTGCCAAAATATGTTCGCTATTTACAGGTGTAGTTTCCTAACGGGTGAGCGTTCGTTTAAATGGTCCGCTTTCACAACTTAGTGATTAACATCATAGAATCACTTGACAAAGGTCATCTTCCAACACTTAGCTTGCATATACCTTTATTTATTGGCTACTGTATTAAAATGAGCCAATTTAATAAACAGAAAAACCATGAAAACTAACGATCAAAAAGCACCGAAAAGCAAAGGGCACTCTAACGAAATCCCAAAAAAGGAGAAATCAGCACAAAAAAGATCAGATGCTGTCGATGAGTTGCAACATGATGAGCATCAAAGCAGTACTGCCGACTCCTATAGCGAAATCCAGGGTCTTGTGCCGCCGACTCCGCATGGGTTTCCTAAAGTTGGCATTGCGGAAACAGACTTTCGGCCCAGCGATCATGGCCGACGGACTGGAAGAATGATAGATCATGAGCCTGGAATATAAATATCCCTCATACTATGGACTTAACAGAGCAAAGAGTTAATATATCTATTAACTCTTTGCTCTGTTGGGGTTGAGTAAGTTGCATCAAATTATTACTATTTATTAATTACAATGCTTGTTTAAAGCATCACTTGGCTTCACATTTCTCAGTTTCGTTGACTCATAGAATGGACTTTACTAAAAACAGAAAACTAATTTTAAAATCATTAATAAAATTAAATAAAATATGGAAAATTCAACTTTACATACCTATCATATCGGCGGTATGAGTTGAGGTGGTTGTGCCGCAGCAGTTAAACAAAGATTATCTAATGTGGATGGTGTAACAGATGTAAAAGTGGACCTTGGAGCAAAACAAGCTGAAATTTCTTCTACCCATCTGATTAGTATTAGTGAGCTTCAGGGAGCACTCGGTATTAATAGTTATAGCATTTCAGAACTTAAAATCCCTGTAATTTTATAAACTTAGTTAGGCAATGATTAATAACTAATAATTATATAAACATGATGTACAATAATGGTTTTTGGGGAATGAACGTGATATGGTGGTTCCTTTGGATTATAATGATATTCTGGGTTTTCGTTACACCTTACGATATTCCGGGTCAACGGAGAAAGAAAGATTCACCACTTGATCTGTTGCAAAAGCGCTTTGCTTCGGGTCAGTTAACAAAAGAGCAGTATCAGGAACACAAAGCAATTTTAGAGAATGACTTAGCCAAGTAAATAGGTTTGGTTTACTTTAATTTTTATCAGATGAAAAATTTGAATTATGACTTATAAAAAAAATCTGGTAATTCTCTTAATTGGATTGTTTTTGGTAATGGTGGGATTTGGAATAACCCTACCATTACTTCCCTTTTATATTCAAAAGCTTTCAATAGCGGAAGGCATTTCTTCTGAAAAAATTTGGTTGCATGTTGGCTTAATAACAGGCAGCTATCCCCTCATTCAGTTTTTGTTTTCACCATATCTTGGCTCATTATCAGATAAAATTGGAAGAAGGCCGCTAATATTATGTGGTCTCCTTGGATATTCGGTTACCATGTTTTTGTTTTCAATTAGTGGAAGTATATATCTCCTTTATCTGTTTCGCTTATTATCTGGTTTATTTTCAGCTGCTTTTTTAACTGCATCCAGTGCCTACATAGCTGATAAAACTACTGAAAAAACAAGAGGCGGCGGAATGGCTTTATTAGTCAGTGCTACAGGACTTGGCGCGGTTGCAGGGCCATTAGTAGGAAATTTATTTTCTAAAGTTAAAATCTCTTTAGGGCAATTAACATTCGACAGCTTCTCATTACCATTTACTATTTCTGCCATTTTGGTATTGTTGGTTTGTTTGTTTTTATTCTTTGCGTTATCAGAATCCAAAATTAGCAGTACGCAACAAATTGCTAAATCAAATAGAACCGAAAAGGAACCTATATTTTCCTTTTTAAGGTCAGTCAAAAAATCATTCATCTTTCTGCTCGTTTTTTCTTTTGTCAGCCAGCTTTCCCTGGCTATGTTCGAGGGCACTTTTGCATTACATTCCCAACGGCTTTTTTCATTCGGCCCCAAACAAATGAGTATTGTTTTTATTGTCTGCGGTTCAGTGATGGGATTGTTGCAATTAGGGCCAGTTACCTGGTTAATTAAAAAGAAAGGTGAAGATGCCCTACTCCCTTATGGTTTGATCATGCTTAGTATAGGTATGTCATTGTTGATGCTTTCAAATAAAATGGAATTCATTTTGCTGTTCGTTTCCTTTATTTCTATTGGGATGGCTATTCTTACCCCTTGCCTTGCTTCATTGATCACCAAAGATTCAGGTAAGAAATACGGAACAACTTTAGGTATCTTTAGTTCTATTAATAGTTTAGGACAAGTACTGGGCGTTGTAATCGGTTCGGTCATGATGATCTGGTTTGTTCATTTACCCTACTTTATTATTTCCATCCTCTTATTAATCATTGCTGCGATATCTGTACCCAAGTTCAGATTGAAAATCCTTCATTTTTAAACACTTGACATTGAAAAATATAAATGATATATCAACTAAAGCCTCTTTTCGCCTTAAAAAGCCTGAGGAAAATAAACAGCTGTAGAAACACTTGAAAATCTAAAAAAGAACTACCCTATATAAACATAAAACCATGGCAAAAATCACTATTACTATCGACACGGAAGATAACGATCCGAAGATTATCACGAAAACTGATGATGCCGATGTTTCAAAAGCAGAGACTTCAACAAAGGAAGACCCTAAAGAGGTTCAGAAGGAAAGTGACCCTACACATGAGGATGCTACTGAAGATGAATCTTCAAAGAAAAGCGATGCAAAAAAAGACTTATCCAAAGATGAGCAAGGCAAACTGAGCTCTCAGGAAACCAAACCCCCTGAAGAAGAAACACCAAAAGAAGAACATAAGGAAGATGCCCCTTCAGAAAAAGAATCCCCTAATGACGAAAGGTCGAATGGAGACGATTCAAAAATGGATATGACTGGTGAAGAACACGCCAAAATGAGTGAATCGGAAGTCAAAGCTCCTGAAGAAAATACAGCAGAAGAAGGAGCCCCTAAAGATGATCAAAAAGAAGGAACTCCGGCAAAGGAACCGGCTGAAGGTGCCTCCAAAAACGACGGTTCCAAAATGGACATGACCAAAGAAGAACATGCAAAAATGGACCATGGAGATGGTGGTGATATACCTATGGGAATGGAAGGGCATGACCATCACCAAATGATGATTGAAGATTTTAAAAAACGGTTTTGGGTAAGTTTGGCGATAACCATCCCCCTGCTTGTTTTTTCGCCGATGATCCAGGGATTTTTTCATTTTAAATTTTTACTGCCGGGGAACAAATATATTCTCCTTGCGCTTTCTTCCTTTGTCTATTTCTGGGGTGGCTGGCCCTTTTTGAAGGGTTTTTGGGGTGAAATAAAGAAGGGTGCGCCAGGCATGATGACCCTGATATCCATGGCAATTAGTGTGGCTTATTTTTATAGTGCCGCAACGGTTTTAGGCTTGAAGGGTGTAGACTTTTTTTGGGAATTGGCTACCCTGATCGTGATCATGTTATTAGGGCACTGGATTGAAATGAAATCAGTATTGGGCGCATCAAAGGCACTGCAATTATTGGTAAGTATGATGCCGGCAGAAGCACACCGCGTAAAAGCAGACGGACAAGTTGAGGATGTTAAACTGGAAGTATTAGCATTGAACGATGTAATCCTGATAAAACCAGGCGAAAAAGTACCAGCTGATGGAATCATCGTAGAGGGAAGCAGTTATTTGAACGAATCCATGCTTACCGGTGAATCTAAACCGGTAAAAAAGGAAATGGAAAACAAGGTAATTGGCGGGTCTGTTAACGGCAATGGCTCTTTAAAAATAAAAGTAGAGCATACCGGAAAAGATAGTTACCTCAACAAGGTAATAATGCTTGTTTCAGAGGCGCAAAAGTCAAAATCGGCCATGCAAAATCTTTCTGACCGTGCAGCTAAATGGCTTACTTACGGGGCATTGGCAGTTGGTTTCGGAACCTTGGCTACCTGGCTTATTTTGGGCTTTCCCTTTGTGTTTGCACTGGAACGAATGGTAACTGTAATGGTTATTGCCTGCCCCCATGCTCTCGGACTTGCCATACCTTTAGTTGTAGCTATATCCACCGCTGTATCAGCACAAAATGGCCTATTGATTAGAAACCGTACTGCGTTTGAAGAATCCCGGAAAATTACTACAATTCTGTTTGATAAAACAGGGACACTTACAAAAGGCGATTTTGGAGTTACCCGGATCGTTTCGCTTAATAAAATGTCGGAAGATGAATTATTAAGTTTGTCAGGCGCATTGGAACAAAGTTCAGAACATCCAATTGCTGTCGGTATCCTTCGGAAAGCGAAAGAGAAAAAGGTCAGCATTCCCAAATTGGAGCAATTTAACGCGATAACAGGAAAAGGTGTTGAAGCAATTGTAGAGGGCAAAAATATAAAAGTAGTAAGTCCGGGTTACCTTAAAGATAAAAAAATAGAAATTCCTTCAGACGCCTACAGCAGTGATGCAGAAACCGTGGTATTTATTATAATTGATGAAAAACTTGCGGGTTATATTGCTTTGGCTGATGAGATTAGGCCGGAAAGTGCTGAGGCAATTAAAGTGTTTAAAAATAATAAGATCAAGGTACTGATGGCAACCGGAGATAACGACAAAGTAGCCAAAGCTGTGAGTGACAAGTTAGGGTTAGATGGCTATTTTGCTGAAGTGCTGCCCGACCAAAAAGTAAAAATCGTAAAAGATTTACAAAGCAAAGGCGAATTTGTCGCCATGACCGGTGATGGGGTAAATGACGCGCCGGCACTTGCTCAATCTGATGTGGGTATAGCAGTAGGTTCAGGAACTGATGTGGCTGCCGAAACAGCAGATATTATTCTGGTTAACAGCAATCCTAAGGACATTGCCAATCTTATACTTTTTGGTAAAGCTACTTATAATAAAATGATACAGAACTTGGTATGGGCAACCGCTTATAACTTGGTTACTATTCCATTAGCAGCCGGTGTTTTGTACAAAGCCGGGTTTGTATTAGGCCCCGCTGTTGGTGCCGTATTTATGAGTTTAAGCACTGTAATAGTGGCAATAAATGCGCAACTGCTGAGAAAGAAGATTGGTAATATGAACGGAAAAGCTAATGAATAAGAATTAATAGGTAACAGATACAGTCCAATATAGTGATTTGGTAATTGTATAATAATCAAACAAAATTCTATAAAAACAGTTGTTAAAGAATATCCTACATTTGTAGTATCCATGAAGAAAGCGGCAGTTTTAAGTATAGCGGCATTTTACCTGTTACTCACTACGGGTATGTACGTCTGTATACTGCATTGTACCGCCGAATACTTTGTACCGCCTAAGATAACGATGCATGATTCTTGTGATGAAGCGCATGAAGGAAAAGAACATAAGCCTTGTAAAGATAACGATGGCTGTGATTGCTGTAAGAAACATGGAGCTTATGTCATCAAAGAAAATATAAAACCTGCCGCTGACTTCCAGTCTTTGCAATTTGCAGTTACTATAGATCATCCGGTAATAGTAAACTTTATACAGGTATACCCTGCGACAACTACTTTAGCATGGCAGGATAGCCACGCCCCACCGTGGAAGTCCGGTAAAGAAATTTCCATTCAATTGCGTTCTCTTCAGATCTGATTCAGGCAGCTGCGCACCCTGCGTAATGGCATCCCTTTGTTTAATTTTTAACAAAAGCTTGAATCAATAATGATACTTCATATTAAAAATATGGTATGCGACCGTTGCATAATGGTCGTACGCCAGCAATTAGAAAATTTACATTTCCGGGTTACGGACCTTGTTTTGGGGAAGGCAACCATCGATCCCGATCCTGGCGAAAGCCATTTACTGGAAATCGCTACGTCATTAAAGCTGATGGGCTTTGAGCTGATCGACAGCGAAAAGCAGCAGATCGTTGAACGCATAAAGAACCTGGTGATCCAGCAAGTTCATTATACGGACTTATCAAGGGGCCATATCAATTTTTCAGACCTGCTTTCTACTCAGCTTTTTAAAGACTATGCTTACCTGAGCCGGTTATTTTCCGCATATGAAGATATCACCATTGAAAAATTCATTATCCAGCAAAAAGTTGAAAAGGTAAAAGAACTGCTCGAATACGGGCAACACAACCTCAATGAGATCGCCTATCAAATGGGCTATAGCAGCAGCGCACATTTATCCGCGCAGTTTAAAAATGTGACCGGCCTTACACCAAGCCAGTACAAAACCAATGAAAAAAACGAACGTAAATCATTAGACAAAATTTAAAATATTATGAAAACCTTAAAAACCGTTTTATTATCGCTAATTCTGTTAGTTGTATTTGCACCCACCAGAGCACAAGAAGTAACGGCCACCACATCGGTTAATAATGTTATCACTGCTTATCTGGGTGTTAAAAATGCCCTGATCACCGGCAATAACAATGCGGCAAAAAGTAGTGCGAGGGAATTATTGGCCGCAATTAATACAGTGCCTGCTAAGCAATTCACCCCCGAACAAAATACACTTTGGACAGCCTTCACCGATAAGCTCCAATTTGATAGCAGGCATATCAGCGAATCTGCCTCTATAGACCACCAGAGGGAACATTTCACCAGTCTTTCTAAAAATATGTTTGAACTGGTTAAAGGGTTAAAGTTAAATACAAACACCCTGTATGAGCAATATTGTCCAATGAAAAAAGCGACTTGGTTAAGTGAATCTGCCGCCATTAAAAACCCTTATTATGGAAGCCAAATGCTAACCTGCGGTAAAACCACAGAAACTTTGGCACCTGTAGCTAAATAGATCAGTAATGAAAAAGTTAATTTTATACCTGGCTTTTATTGGGCTTTGCGGCGGAGCTTCTGCGCAAATGCCCATGAATATGCCAATGGGTCCTAAGAAAAAGCCTGTCCCGGCTAAAGTTGAACCATCAAAAAAAGCCCCGGTTAAAGCGGCTGACAATATGAAAGGTATGGATATGCCGATGGCTAAACCTGCCGAAAATATGCCTGTCGTACCAGGCGATAAAACGGTAAAGTTTATCAGCCCGCCGCCCCATACTGTCCGTTATGATCTGTATGTGAAGGATACGATAGTTAATTACTCAGGCAAACCTAAGAGAGCAATCGCAGTCAATGGAGGTTTACCTGCACCAACCCTGTATTTCACGGAAGGTGATACCGCTGCAATCTATGTGCATAATACCTTAACGGAGGAAACGATCATCCATTGGCATGGCGTTATCTTGCCAAACCAATATGATGGCGTTCCTTTCCTGACCACGCAGCCTATTCAGTCTGGTAAAACCCATTTGTTTAAATTTCCGGTCGTACAACACGGAACTCACTTCTATCATACGCATTCTGGGTTACAGCAACAAATTGGTTTATATGGTGCGCTTGTTTTTTATAAACGGAACGAGCGTCCGGCTAAGGAATACACCATGGTATTGAGCGACTGGACGGATATGAACCCGAAAGAGGTTGACCGTTCGCTGCATAATGCAACGGATTGGTTCGCCATACAGAAAGGTACCACCCAAAGTTACGCGGAAGCGATCCGGTCAGGCAATTTTAAAACTAAACTGGCCAATGAATGGAAACGGATGAATGCGATGGATGTAAGTGATGTTTTTTACGACAAGTTTCTGATCAATGGCAAAGCGGAAGATGTACAATCGCAATTCAAAGCAGGCGATAAAGTCAGGCTGAGGGTGACTAATGGGGGCGCCTCTACCTACTTCTGGTTAACCTGGGCTGGCGGAAAAATGACGGTTGTAGCAAATGATGGGAACGACGTTGTACCTGTGGAAGTAAACCGTTTGATTATCGGGGTTTGATATTCCGGGGATGTTGACCACCTGATTCCGTGGCAAAGTGACCAGGCGATTAGCTGGCGAACGATAGCAGCGAGAGCTGTAAAAGCGTTTT
>NZ_JBNPWM010000012.1:0-242650 GCF_050433825.1 Mucilaginibacter sp. UYCu711
CGGTAAGCCTTTCTTTATTTAAAGTCTCCCCTTCGGGGAGATTTAGAGGGGTGTTAGTCTGCTGATAAAGCTGCTGCACCACTTACAATCTCGGTAAGCTCGGTGGTGATGGCCGCCTGGCGTGCCTGGTTGTATGAAAGTTTTAGGGCTTTCAACAAGTCGCCTGCGTTTTCTGTGGCTTTATCCATGGCCGTCATACGTGCGCCATGCTCTGATGCTACCGAATCCAACACCGCGCGATACAATTGGATCTTGATGTTTTTTGGTATCAGTTGCGCTATGATCTCTTCTTGCGAAGGCTCCAGGATATAATCAACTTGCGCTGTTTTTATTTCGTCCTTTTTAAGCTCTGTTTTTGGCACCGGCAATAATTGCTCGGTGATTAAAAACTGCATAGCCGCATTTTTAAAGTGATTGTATACAATCTCAACACGGTCATACTGTCCCTTTAAAAAGCCTTCCATAATACTTTCGGTAATCAAGGAAGCATTAGCAAAGTTTAAGTCGTTATACAACTCTGTATTGTTACCAATAACGTTGTATTTACGGCGCTCATAAAACTCCTGCGATTTTTTACCGATAGCAACAATTGAAACGTTACCTGCTTTTAACTGGTCGGTGTATTTCTCGGCTATCAGGTTATTGGCTGTTTTAATAACGTTAGCATTAAAAGCACCGGCCAATCCACGGTTTGATGATACAACTACCACCAACACACGCACCGGCTCGCGCTGCTGTAAAAAAGGTGATGAACCATCCTCTAAACTTGATGACAAGTTTGATAATAATTCCTTCAGCTTATTTGCATAAGGGCGTAATTGTACAATAGCGTTGGTAGCACGTTTAAGCTTAGCCGCCGAAACCATTTTCATAGCCTTGGTGATCTGCTGCGTTGACGATACCGACGATATCCTGTTTCTTACTTCTTTTAAATTAGCCATTCTTTGTTTTGAGTGGTGAGTTTTGAGTTGTGAGTTCTGAGTATTTCACTCAACACTCACAACTCATTACTCAATACTAATTAGTTATAATTCGCTGCCAGTTCTTTAGCTACTGTTTCCAGTACGCCTGTTATTGAGTCATCAAGCTTACCTGCTTTTAATGCAGCAAGTACTTCCGGGTGACGTTGTTCTAACTGGGTTGTATATTCGCTTTCAAACTCGCGGATCTTGTTTACCGGTACGCTACGCATTAGGTTTTTTGTACCTAAGTAAATAACAGCTACTTGTTTTTCAACAGATACCGGTGAGTATTGACCTTGTTTCAGGATCTCTACGTTACGGGCACCTTTATCTAATACGTTTTTAGTTGAAGCGTCTAAGTCTGAACCAAATTTAGAGAAAGCCTCCAACTCGCGGTATTGAGCCTGGTCAAGTTTTAAAGTACCTGCTACTTTCTTCATTGATTTGATCTGCGCGTTACCACCTACACGTGATACCGAAATACCTACGTTAATAGCCGGACGAACACCTGCGTTAAACAAGTTAGACTCCAGGAAGATCTGACCATCAGTAATTGAAATTACGTTGGTTGGGATATATGCCGATACGTCACCTGCTTGTGTTTCGATGATAGGCAATGCGGTTAATGAACCACCACCTTTAACGATGTGACGAATAGACTCAGGCAAATCATTCATCGCTTGCGCGATAGAATCATTGGCGTTGATCTTGGCGGCACGCTCTAATAAACGGCTGTGCAGGTAAAATACGTCACCAGGATAAGCCTCACGGCCTGGTGGACGACGTAATAACAAGGAAACCTCACGGTAAGCCACCGCTTGTTTTGACAAGTCATCATAAACAATTAAAGCAGGTCTTCCGGTATCGCGGAAATACTCGCCGATAGCAGCACCTGCAAACGGAGCGAAAAACTGCATGGTAGCAGAGTCTGACGCGTTTGCAGCAACGATGATTGAATACGGCATTGCACCTTTTTCTTCTAACGCGCGAACGATGTTGGCAACGGTTGAAGCTTTTTGGCCGCAAGCTACATATATACAGATAACCGGTTTACCGGCATCATAAAATTCTTTTTGATTGATAATGGTATCGATACAAACCGCAGTTTTACCTGTCTGGCGGTCGCCAATAACCAACTCACGCTGGCCACGGCCAATAGGGATCATCGCGTCGATAGCTTTGATACCTGTTTGCAAAGGCTCGGTTACCGGCTGGCGATAGATAACACCCGGAGCTTTACGCTCTAACGGCATCTCATAAGTCTCGCCTGTAATTGGTCCTTTACCATCGATAGGGCTTCCTAACGTGTCAACAACACGACCAAGCATACCTTCACCTACTCTGATTGAGGCAATTTTTTTGGTACGTTTAACGGTATCACCTTCTTTAATTTCGTCAGACTGGCCCAATAATACAACACCTACGTTATCCTCTTCCAAGTTCAAAACGATACCTTGCAGACCGTTCTCAAACTCAACCAACTCTCCCGATTGTACTTTTGTTAAACCATAAACACGTGCAATACCATCACCCACCTGGAGCACGGTACCTACTTCTTCTAATTCAGATTCTGACTTGAAACCCGCCAATTGCTGACGCAAAATTGCCGATACTTCATCTGGTCTTACCTCTACCATAGTTTATTTTAATTTTGAGATTTTAATTATTCAATTAAACAATGCCTTGGGCAAAGTTCTTTTTCATTTTTTTCAAGTTACTTGCAATACTGGTATCAATCTGCCTGTCGCCAACGGTTAAAACAAAACCGCCAATTAATTCAGGGTCAACTTTAGCTTCCAACACTACTTCGCCGCCTACTGCTGTTTTTACCTCGGCCAGGATCTTAGCTTTATTAGCTTCAGACAATGTGGTTGCCGATACTACGGTAGCTTGTGTAATATGTTTTAAAACATCATACTGGTTAACAAACTCGTGCGCGGTGGTATGCAATACATTACCACGGCCTTTGTTTATCATCAGTTTAAAAAATGCAAGCGTTACCTTATTCATCTTACCTTCAAACAAAGCGGTAAGAATGGCTAATTTTTTTTGATGTGATATGATAGGGTTACTTAACACCGCAACTAACTGCGCGTTTGCGTGCAAGGTTTTCAGGAAAAACTCCATATCATTCTTTACGTCCTCAAGCGCTTTTTGCTCCTGCGAAAGGTCAATGATTGATTTGGCGTACCTGGCTGCTACCGTTAATTCTGACATATTTTTGTGAGTGATGAGTTGTGAGTAGTGGGTGATGAGTTTTTTTAACTCACTACCCATCACTCACTACTCAGTACTATAATTTAACTTCTTTTAAAAGCTGGCTAACCAACTCGTCTTGTTTTTGCTGATCTGCTAATTGCAGTTTCAATACTTTCTCAGCAATCTCTAATGACAATGATGCTACCTGGTTTTTAACATCAGCCATAGCAATAGCCTTTTGGCTGTTGATCTCGATACGTGCCATCTCAATCATACGTGCACCTTCGGTGTGCGCAGCTTCTTTAGCATCAGCAATTATCTGATCTTTAACTTTTTTAGCTTCGTGCAAGATCACATCGCGTTCTGCACGAGCTTGTTTTAATAAAGCTTCGTTCTCGCTGGTTAAACGAGACATTTCTTCTTTAGCCGCTTCTGCTTTAAGCAATGAGTCCTCGATAGAACGCTCTCTTAAATAAATGGCAGCCATGATAGGCTTCCAGGCAAACCTAGCCAGCAGGAAAAACAATATCACGAAGGATACGGTGGTCCAAACTAACAAGCCAATTTCCGGGGTTACTAACGGATTCATTTTTTTATATGATAATATATTTAAAAAATCAATTTAAATAACCGTACCTGTTGCCAACCGCTACAGGTACGGTTAAATTTTGCACTTAGGGTGAATTATTTCAAGCCTAAGAATGATACTACCACACCGAACAAAGCAACACCCTCAACAAGGGCAGCCGCGATGATCATTGCAGTTTGGATCTTTGCAGCAGCTTCTGGCTGGCGTGCGATACCTTCAACGGCTTTACCACCGATTTGACCAACACCGATACCGGCTCCGATTACTGCTAAACCTGCACCTAATGCAGCGATACTTCCAATCATTGTTTTAAATTTAAAAGTTAATATATGTATTATAGTTATTTACTCAGTGATGAGCCTCCTCGGTTGCCGAACCTATAAATAAGGCAGTAAGCAACGTAAACACAAAGGCTTGTAATGCAGCAACCAATAATTCCAGCACATCCATAAATACTACGAATGCTACTGATACAGGTGCTATGTATAATGATTTAAAAACAAATATCAACGCAATTAAGCTTAACACAATAATGTGGCCTGCTGTAATGTTAGCAAACAAACGAATCATTAATGCAAATGGGCGTGATATAATACCTACCAGCTCAATTACCCACCATAAAGGCCAGATCCATTTTGGCACGCTTGCAGGTACAAAAATGTGTCCCCAGTAATGCTTGTTGCCGTTAAGGTTAACTATTATTAAAGTAATAACCGATAAAACTAAGGTTACCGCGATATTACCTGTTAAATTTGAACCACCCGGAAAAAAAGGAACCAAACCAATAAGGTTGTTTATCCATATAAAGAAAAATATGGTTAACAACAACGGCATAAATTTTTGGTATTTGTAACCAATGTTTGGGCGGGCAATATCATCGCGCACAAATAATATAATTGGCTCCATGAAAGATTGTAAACCTTTTGGCGCTTTACCCACATTCTTTTTATAGGCTGATGACACAGCTAAGAATATAATAAGCAAGAATAGGATAGACATCCACATACTTACTACGTTACGGGTAATTGAAAGATCAGTAACACCTGTTGATTTAAATACAGTAGAACTTGGCCTTAATTCGTTACCTGTACCAACAACATTTATTTTATCGTTAACTAAACGGTAGGTATAATATTTACCGGTATAATCTGCATGGCCATGCTCGAAATGAGCAGACGAGAATATTTCTAACCCTTTATCAGTATATAATATAATAGGCAACGGGAAAGCGGTTTCGCCACCAATGTGGAAATAGTGCGAATCGGCAATGTGCTCTAAAATGACTTCGCTTGGTTCAAATTTTTTCTCGCCATGTTCGCCGCCCTCAGTAGCTACAGCTTCTTCGGTTGCGTGGGCAACTCCGGTGGCAACAGTATCGGTAGCGTGTTTAGCAGTTTCAGCGGCATTTTCCTGCGAGAACGCAGGAACAGAAAACGCGATCAGCGCTAAAAAAACGCAGAAAATTTGCAGTTGTGTAAAAATTTTTGATTTCAAAATTGAGCTTTTATACATCTAAATAAAGTTTTTTACTTTAAATTTTGGTTGCGCAAGTTACGCAACAAAACATAAACTTCAAAGCCCGTATTTAAGAAATATAAATAGAAAAAATCGGCCACAAAAACGGGCTTGTCAACCTTAGTTTTTAGCACCAAAACAAGCATAAAAACAAGGCATGCCAGCATCTTAAAAACCGTAGCCCCCATAAATATCTGGGCATAAAAATCAGGTATCAGGCTTTGTGATATCAGCACGGCTATAAGTGTAGCAAGGGTTAAAAAACTAATAAAACAAAACATTAACCAAAACTGCGATACCAGCCAGTTTTGGTTACCTGTGTATTTTAAACACAAAGGACCTGCTGCCAAGAACACAGTAAATATTAAAAACGGGACGATTTGAGACAGGGCTTTGTTCAATTTTTTACGGATCTGATAATGATGAATAATGAAATAAATACACCTACAAGCGACATTACTGCTGTAACCCATTTGGTGGCGTGGCCTGCGCTTTCATCAATTTTATAGCCTGCAAAAGTAAACAGACCTATAATGGCCAGCATCTGGAAAGCTATTCCTATAAACTTGCCATAGTTAGTGCCGGTGCTATTAGCATCGGGGCCGGTATTTTGTTCGTTTTTTGCCATCCGCAAATTTATTAAATCCTATTGCATAATGTTTACTAAATTAGCAATGCTTTTATAACCACAGTTTGAATTTGAGGCGGAGCTACATATCTACTATAAATAAGCAAGTTAGTTTTTTAGGATTAGTACTCGTACTGCTGGCCGCAGGCTGCTCTTTCGAAAAAAAAACGGGTTTTAATCGCGCCATGCAAAATTTAACGGCGCATTATAATACCTTATATAATGCCAACGAGATATTGCGCCAAAAACTGGAAACCTATGCCAATACCTATATTGACGATTACGGCAATATTTTAAGTGTTTACCAGGATACCGTTGCACACACCGACGCGGTTGATAAAGAACTGGATGCCGTAATATTTAAAGCCAACAGTATTATTAATGAAAAAGAGCAAAGCCGTTATGTTGGCGATGCTTACCTGGTTTTAGGTAAAGCCAATTTTTTAGCCGGTAAATATTTTGACGCGGTAGAGTTTTTTAGTTATGTAATAAGATCGTACCCAAAAAACTTTAACCTTACCCAGGAAGCCGCTGCCTGGAAAGTGCGCGGCCTGTTATATTTAAATAATAAGCCCGAAGCCAGGCTGGCATTAGATTCGGCTTATGCCAACATCCCGCCAAAAAAAAATATCTCTACCGAGGTGTACGCGGCAACGTTACAGTATGATATCAACACCAAAAATTATACTGACGCCGAAGCAGCAGCCAAAAAAGCCATATATTATACTAAGGATAATAATGAAAAACTGCGCTGGACATTTATCCTGGGCCAACTACACGAGCTGAATAATGAAACCACCAGTGCGGTGACCAGCTATACCCGTATCGCAAAAAGCAATTCATCGTTCGAGATGGCTTTTAACGCCAACTTAAACCGTATCCGGGTAGAGGATATGCGCGACGGTATTAAAAGAGATCGCGTTAGCCTTTTGCTGAGCTTGTTAAAGAACGAGAACAATTTAGATTTTAACGACCAGATCTATTACCAGGTAGCTCAAATATATGCGGCTAATAAAGACATTACCAATGCCTTAAAATATTACCGGTTATCTGCAAGCAGCAGCTTAAAAAATCAGAACCAGAAAGGGCTGTCCTACCTGCGCCTTGCTGATATAGACTTTAATATTAAAGCCGATTATGTTAATGCTAAAAAATATTATGATAGCACGCTAACCAACCTCTCGCCTAACTATCCGGGGTATCAACTTATCCAAAAGAAAAGCAATAATTTACAGTTATTGGTTGACAGGTTGCAGCTAATAGCACGGGAAGACACCTTACAGCGATTAGCTAAACTGGATGAGCCAACGCGCCTTAAAACGATCGACTCGATGGTGAATGCCCATATTTTACAGCAAGCTATAATAGCTAACAATAATATCGCGGCAGCTAACAACCCCAATAACCGAGGTGCAGCACCTTTAGCAGTAGCCACTACGGGAAGCAGCTTTTATTTTTATAACGCCGCGGCAGTAAGCCAGGGATCAAACGATTTTAAGCGCAAATGGGGCAACCGTAAACTGGAGGATAACTGGCGCCGTGCCAATAAAACCAATGGTAACCCGGCAAGTAACCCTAACAATTTAAACGGGGTACAAACTGCTGCCTCTCTGGCCGACCCTGACGCGATACCTGCAGGTGCTGCCATAGCTAATAAAACTAACACCACGGCCGGGGCCTACAGGCAGGGGCTTTTACAAAATGTACCGCTTACACCTGTATTGCTTGCACAATCAAACACACGGATATACAGCGCTTATTTAGATATAGCCAATTTTTACCGCGATATATTAGAAGACAAAAAAGAAGCCATTAATAACTACGAGTTACTTTTAGCTAAATACCCTAACGATCCAAACAAGGCGCAAATATATTATAGCCTTTACAGGTTGTATAGCGATACCGATCCGGCAAAATCAACCGCTTATAAAAACAGCTTATTAAAAGAGTATCCAGAAACTGTTTTTGCTAAAGTTATCATCGACCCGGATTACAGCAAAAAGCTTGATGATAAAGATTCACAGCTTACTGATGCATACAACGGGGTATATACGCTATACAGTCAAAAAAAATATGCGCAGGTTATTAGCAGCACAGATAGTTTGGTAAAACAATATCCCAATAACAAACTGTTGGTACAATTATATTACCTGCGCGCAATTTCGCTGGGGCATTTACATAAGGTGGAATCTTTCCGTACTGAATTGCAGCAAATAGCTACTACCTACCCTGATGACCAACTGATAACACCACTAGTTAAACAACACCTGGCTTATGTTGATGCAAATGCTGCAGAATTAGCCACTCAAACATTTGCAATAATGAGCACCGATACCGTAGGCGCACTATTTACCCCGCCGGTGGAATATCAGAAAGATGCCGTGTTTAATCGTAACCGTACATTTGCCCAGGTACAGGTAATAGAAACACCTGTTGTTAAATCTGCACAGCCGGTGGTAACAAAGCCAGATGCGCCAGCAGTAACCTCGCCCCAGACTATAACTAAGCCTGCCCCTAAATTTGTATCGGTACACTTTAATGAGCGCGATAGTACCAAGTACTATTTTGTAGTAAATGTAAGCACGGGCACAACAGATCTGTCGTCATCACGTTTTGGGATAGGGCAATTTAACCGGGCAAATTTTCAAGCAGGTACGATAAGGCATAATTTAAAAAATGTGGGGGCTGATAATCAGCTGATTTATGTAGGGCGTTTTTATAGCCTTAAAACTGTAAAAGATTATGCAAATGCTATTATCCCTATAATGCCGGATATAATGAAGCTTCCGAAGGATAAATACAGTTTTTTTATCATAACCCAAGAAAATCTGGATAAATTAGCCGGCAAGAAGTTATTGGATGATTATATTGAATATTACCAACAAACCATATTAAAATAATGACCGCTAAATTATCACCCCAGGATATAAAGAAGTACAACTGGTATATCTGGAAGTTTGTTATAGGCTGCTTTGCATTTGTTATATTACTTATAGGCACTACCACACTTGGCGTGTTTGGCACGTTGCCGACGTTGCGCGATCTGGAAAACCCTAAAAGCGATCAGGCATCGCAAATTTTATCGTCTGACAAGCAGGTTTTGGGTAAATATTATACAAAAAACCGGTCGAGCGTTCCTTTTAAAGATATTTCGCCTAACGTGATAAACGCTTTAGTAGCTAAAGAGGATAATCATTTCTATGCGCACTCGGGGATTGATTTCTGGCGCACATTTTCTATTATCGCTTACAATTTAGTCGGTAGCAGGCAAGGTGGCAGTACCCTAACGCAGCAACTCGCTTTAAATTTATTTACCGGGCAAACAAGGGCGCATAATCCCATTAAACGTATTGTTCAGAAACTGCAGGAGCTGATTGTTGCTGTACGGATAGAAAAACATTATACCAAGCAAGAGATCATCACCATGTATTTAAACACGGTGCCTTTTGGTTCAAATACATTTGGCATCAGTTCGGCAGCTTCAACCTATTTCAATACCACGCCGGCAAAGCTAACACCCGACCAGGCTGCCACCTTAATACAAATGCTTACCGCGCCTACGGCAAATTCGCCTGTACGTCACCCGGAAAGGGCGTTGGGTAATCGTAATTTCACGCTGGGCCGTATGGTTCAGGAAGGCTATTTAACGCAAGAGGAGGCTGACAAATGTAAAGCCAAACCTTTAGGGCTTGACTATCACCCAACAAACCACACAGAAGGCTTGGCGCCCTACTTTAGAGCGGTATTAAGAGGAGAGGTAAAAAAAATCCTTGCCAATATAACCAAAGCTGATGGCACGCCTTATGATATTGACCGTGACGGCTTAAATATTTATACTACGATTGACGCAAACATGCAACTATATGCAGAGGAAGCGCAACGCGAGTGGATGCGAAAGCTACAAGCACAGTTTAATGCGGAGTGGAAAGGTGTAAAACTATCTGCCAGGATAACTAATTATAAGTTGCGCATAGATCAGGGCATGCACGAATCAGATCGTTACAGGCAGTTAAAATTGGAAGGTCAGTCAGAAAATGAGATCATACAGAATTTTAATACACCGGATAAGGTGAACATATTTACCTGGAAGGGAAATCTTGATACATTGATGAAACCGATAGACTCGGTTGTTTACTCCCAAATGCTTTTGCGTAATGCCATGATGAGTATGGACCCCACTACAGGTTATATTAAGGCTTGGGTAGGCGGTATTAATTTTGAGCATTTTAAATATGACCAGGTAAAAGACGGTGCCAGGCAGGTTGGCTCAACAGCTAAGCCTTTTACCTATTCTGTGGCTATCGAGAATGGGTATTCGCCGTGCATGCAGGTAAACAACGTGCCTATCACTATCCACAGTGCTGGCAGCCCGGACTGGATACCCGGTTCATCATTAGAAGAAACCGTACCAGGCATGATAACGCTTCGCACGGCACTGGCCCACTCACAAAACTGGGTTACAGCTTATGTTATAAATGAAGTTGGGCCGGAGAATGTTGCGACACTGATAAAACAAATGGGTATCCATACCCCGGTACCACCATATCCAAGTATTTGCCTGGGTTCATTTGACGCAACGGTAATGGACATGACGGCTGCATACTCCGTATTTGCCAACCATGGTATATGGACAGAACCTACTTACTTGTTACGTATCGAAGACAAGAATGGTAATGTAATTTATAATTATACACCAAAAGTAAAGCAGGTAATGAATGAACAATTTGCTTATGTGATGATTGATATGATGAAAAGCGTAATAACCGAAGGTACGGGCTGGAGATTGCGTGGCACCTATAAAATAACTAACCCTGTGGCCGGCAAAACCGGGACAACAAATGATAACTCTGACGGTTGGTTTATGGGCGTAACACCAAAATTGGTTACAGGCGTTTGGACGGGTTGTGAAAAGCGCGATTTTCACTTCCGATCTACCCATACCGGGCAGGGCGCTAACGCTGCATTACCTGTATTTGCGCTTTATATGCAAAAAGTTTATGCCGACCAGTCATTAGGTATCAGAAAAGATATAGACTTTGACTTGCCAAAAACACCGCTTACTACCATTTTAGATTGCAGTGTTTACAGCCAGCAGCAAAAGGGCATTAATGAGGTAGAGAAGAAGTTAAGCTTTTAAATTAGTTCATTAGCTCACTGGTTCATTAGTTCATTGGTGGATAGTTTGATAAATTGATTGTTTATGAGTTATCACAATCTGGAAGATTTAGAAGTTTATCAATTAGCCGAAAGTTTTAGTGATGAAATTTGGTTCATAGTGCATGAATGGGATTACTTTGCAAAGGACACAGTTGGAAAACAAATTGTACGCTCTGCCGACTCAATCGGCGCAAACATAGCAGAAGGCTATGGCAGATTTCATTATAAAGAAAATAGAAACTTCTGCTATTTCAGCAGAGGATCAATAATAGAGACCAAAGGCTGGCTAAAAAAGTCGAAAACAAGGAGCTTATTATCCGAAGAACAGTTTAGTGAGTTATTTGAAAAACTCCAAAGTATTCACCTTAAATTAAACGCCTATCTTAAGTTTATTGGTAAAGCTAATTCCACCAAGCCAGACTAATGAACTAATGAACCAGTGAACTAATGAACAATTTTGATTACCGTGCTGCTTTAAAAAACATCCCTCATAAACCGGGCGTATACCAATACTGGAATGAGGAGAAAGAACTCATCTATATAGGTAAGGCAAAGGACCTGCGTAATCGCGTAACATCTTATTTTAATAAAGACACCAACGTAAATGCCAAAACGCGCGTGCTGGTATCCAAGATCCGCAACATTACATTTACCATTGTTGATACTGAAATTGATGCCTGGTTGCTGGAAAACAGCCTGATAAAAAAGCACCAACCCCGCTATAACGTAATGCTCAAGGATGATAAAACTTATCCCTGGATCATTATAAAAAACGAAAGTTTCCCCCGCATATTCTGGACAAGGCGTATTGTTAAGGATGGGTCTAAATACCTTGGCCCTTATGCGTCTGTAAGCATGATGCATGCTATTTTAGGGTTGATAAAAGAAACTTACCCCCTGCGCACCTGCAATCTTGCACTTACCCGGCAAAATATTGATGCAGGTAAGTTTAAGGTTTGTTTAGAGTACCAGTTAGGTAATTGCAAGGGCCCTTGTCAAAACTATCAGTCAGAGGATGATTATGATAACAGCATCGAAGAGATTACGGATATCTTAAACGGAAAAATTGGCGGGGTGCTGCGCCGGATGAAATCCGAATTGACTAACGCCATAGGCAGCATGAACTATGAGCTGGCACATCGTTTAAAGCGTAAGTTTGATCTGTTAGAGAACTACCAAAGTAAATCAACTGTAGTTAATTCGTCCATAACCGATGTGGATGTTTTCAGTATCGCCTCTGAGGAAAAAATAGCATTTGTAAATTTCCTGAAAGTAATGAATGGCACCATTATCCAAACCCAAACTATCGAACTTAAAAAGCG
Organism: Mucilaginibacter sp. UYCu711; assembly: GCF_050433825.1. Lineage (NCBI taxonomy): Bacteria > Pseudomonadati > Bacteroidota > Sphingobacteriia > Sphingobacteriales > Sphingobacteriaceae > Mucilaginibacter > Mucilaginibacter sp. UYCu711. The sequence goes on from NZ_JBNPWM010000012.1 coordinate 12,373, forward strand.
GCTGGATGAAAGCGATGAAGAGCTGTTGGAGTTAGCCATCGGCGAGTTCAGAACCCGCTATAATAGCACATCTAAAGAAATAATTGTACCATTTAAAATTGATCTGGATGATGATGCGCTAAAATTTACGGTACCCAAACTGGGCGAGAAAAGAAAGCTGTTAGACCTGTCGCAAAAAAATGTGCAGTTCTTTAAAAAGGAGCGGATAGATCAATACGAAAAATTAAACCCTGAGATCCGCACCGAGCGCCTGCTTACGCAAATGATGAAGGATCTCCGGATGAACCAGCTGCCACGGCATATCGAGTGTTTTGATAACTCCAACTTCCAGGGTAAATACCCGGTATCGGCAATTGTGGTGTTTAGAGATGGCAGGCCTTCCAAAAAAGACTATCGCCATTTTAATGTTAAAACCGTTGTCGGCCCAGATGATTTTGCCACGATGGAAGAGGCTGTTCTAAGGCGATATCGCCGTGTTTTGGATGAGGACACCGGATTGCCTCAGTTGATCGTGATCGATGGTGGTAAGGGCCAATTATCATCAGCAATGAAGAGTTTAAAGCTGTTGGGTATCGAGAAACAAGTTACCATTATCGGCATAGCTAAACGCCTTGAAGAATTATACTATCCCGGCGATCAATACCCGATGTACCTCGATAAAAAATCAGAAACATTAAAAGTAATCCAACAGCTGCGCGACGAAGCCCACCGTTTCGGAATAACCTTCCACCGCAAAAAACGCGATAAAGGAACATTGGCTACCGAATTGGAATTGATTGAAGGCATTGGCAAAACTACAGCCGAAAAACTATTGAAATATTTTAAATCTGTCAAAAAGATCCGCGAAGCAAATGAGGAAACTCTGATGGAAGTAGTAAACACCAAACAAGCCAAAGCTATATTAGATTATTTTAATAGCGGCGGCCTAGAAACTCAAAATTAAAGAATTGCTGTTGTTCTAAGTATCATCCAGGAATAAATGACAAAATGTATAAAAGAAAAGCCTTTACTTTCCTAAAGGCTTTTCTTTTATATTCTATTGGCAATTAATCTCTCATCACCAATTAAGTAATCTCTAACTTAATATTGCCACAGGTTAAGCTCCCAATCCATCAGGCCTTTCTTTATTCGTTCAGACTCATATAACCTGTCAATACCAACGGCGTAATCTTTTATACGTTCGTCTTTATCGTTTGATACTTTAACTACATACCCATGGAATAAGCGTTTCAGAAACACGTCATCAAAACTCAGGTCAGTAGCGTCGTTATTCCGGTTAAATGCCTCCTTGGTAGCCAACACAGCACGTGCCTGCGGGAAATATATCCAAAATGCCGGCTGATAGTCTAACGCAAGATTTGCACCATCAACTTTTTGTTTTATCATTGGCGCTATACCAATAATACGCGGCTCCCAAACAGAGCGTTGCTTATCAAAAACCCAATCTTCTTTAATTCTAAACTTAATAATACTATCAGGTTGAAACTCACCGGCCACCATTCTTGAGCCTGTTTTCTCACCGTTTGCATTAATCGTGTTTACCAATGAACTATCAGCCATTTTAGCTTTAGCTTTTGCAGGAGTTAACGGAATAGCAAAGCCGTCACCATTAGGGTCATCTTTAGTAGGGATGGGATCATAAGCAGTTAATTCGCCGGCCATTACCGCATCCATTAAAACATCAATTAATCTCGCCTTTGGCGATGCTAAATAAGCGTTAACTTTCTCGCGAAGATCAATTTCCTCCCAAACACGTTTTTGAAAAACCACATCCGATTCGCGCAGGTTAGCATAAGGTGTTACTTTGTTATGCGCTATATTGCTCTTTTTGTAATAGCCATCTAAAGGCCTGTCAAACGGCTTAGCCGGATCAGCAGTTATAGGCGCATCTGTTATTTTTTTGGATGTATCAACTGTTGATGTCTGCTTATTAGCAGCTGCATCTGTTACAGCAGGGTTTGTAGGTTTGGCGTTAGCACCTGTTTTTACACCCGGCTTTTTAGTAGTTGTTTTTTTACCTTTTGTTTGTGCGAACGACGCCACGCTAGCTAAACAAAGTACAACTATTAATAATCTCCTTTTCATAGGCTTCTAATTTGCAAATAACACTATATTATCTAATCCGCGTTGTGTACCATCAGGACCAACTGCAACAATATCTTTAAACACTACCGTTGACCCTGGTGATATGCCGTTCATTGCTGCATGCATGGCGCTGGTCAACTGGTTGCCGGTTCCTGCATAACTTAACGGATCCTGGCGTGGTTTAATTATCAATAAAGTAAAACGTGTAACGTTAAACTTAGCATCAAATTCAAAATTTTCTAATTTGGCAAAAACAGCGTCCTGAGCTTTAATATTAGCAGAACTGGTTGTGCCGCCAGATTTACCGGCAAACTCTGCCTTTGGATCTGGTATACGTTTTACACGGAATAAAGTTGAGCCCAATGCCATAACTTTTCCTTTGGATACCTCGCCGGATACATTAACTGTAGCTGTGCCCTGGGTAGTTACCGTAGCAATATAACCATTACCTGATGGCGTAATACTACCACCTGTCATGCTTACTTTCAAATCTTTTTTAGCGATACCGGGTGCCGATACCGAAACCGGGTTTGGCACACCAATATACAATACGTTCATTTTATCAGGCGATACTACTGCCGATGGCCTTGCTACCGTATAAGTTTGCGGTTGCGTTTTGTATTCTGTTACTTTACCTGTATTGTCTTTAACGCTAATAGTTCCTATCCAGGTATGCACACCTTCACTTGCTGTGCTCCCGCTATATTTGCCACGGCCTGCTTCCGTAGGCACCCTGCTACCATCAACCGAAATTGATGGTGAAGATTTAGAATCAGACGCAGTTAAAAATACTTCGGCGGTGTACGGCTGTCCAACTAAAACATAACTTGTTGGGGCAACCGCCACTGCTGAAAACTGATCCAGATTAACCACGGCCTGGTCTACTTCACCCAATATTTTTTTGACAACCTCATTCTCGGCATTTTTTGCATCCGATTGTATTTTTACAAATGCGGTCATCGCTGCCCCCATCGGTACCCCCTCACCAAAATTGGCCTGCTCCCACGATTTATTAGGGAACCCCTTTCTTTTAACAGGAGGCGTTGTATTTAAAGATAATTTAACACCTATCCTATCTTTTGCCGGCAACAATGCTAATAAAGCTTCACGGGTTTCATTTATTTTTTTTGATAAATCGAAAGCATTTTTTCTTCTGTCAACCATCAGGTCAACAGTTGCATCTAAATTATCTCTGCCTTTGTAATCGTTTGTTGCCTCATCAAAGCCACCAGTCTCCTCAACCAATTTACTTTTTAATGATTCAACATAAGTATTCAAATCATTTGTCAATTTACTTGCTTGTTTGGCCCTGTCATAAATAGGCTTTGCCCTATCAGGTTGCTCCTTTAATTTTGTTTTTTCAAAAGCGCCAAAAGTATTATCAATACCTACCTGCACATTTGCTTTTGAAGCCGTTAAACTGTCGCTGATATTTTTAAAAGCGTCAAGCAAGTTTTCAGGAACCTCAAGAGCAATAAGACCAAGCAATACCAGGTATAATATACCCATCATCCGCTGCCTTGGGGTTTGTTTACCTCCAGCCATTTGTTATATATCTTTTTTTGTATTATTCAAAATCTTGTTAGTTTATTCAATTACGCCTGGCGTGGCTGGTTCATTGCCGTTAACATATTGCCATAAATCGCGTTCAATGATGATAGGTTCTTAGCTAAACGACCCACCTCCTCTTTAAACTGTTTAGAGTCCTCTAACGACTCATTAAAGTTATTCATGGTTAATGATAAGTTTTGGTAAAACTTATTCATTGATTTTAAATGCGCGCTTGAGTCTTGCAGTTCTAACTCGTAAACCGCGTTTAATGCCGATAGGTTTTTAGCTAAACTGTTTACCTGGTCATGGTATGCTTTTGAATCGACATTAGTATTGGCCAGCTCCATTAAGTTGCCCGATGCTTTCTCAAATGATGAGGTTAAATTATCATAGCTTTGCGTTGCGGCTTTAACTTTTTGCGTAAACGCGATAGTAGCTTCACCGGCATCAGTAACTTTTGATATAGAGTTAACCTTATCGCCAAAAGTTCTTAAACCCTCGGCGAGGCTGCCAATCAGCTCAGGGCCGATCTTGGCTTCTTCTAACATTTTATCCAGTGCTGCTGTGGTTGACACACCACTGACATCGCCGCCTCTGCTTATCGCCTTTGGCAATTCACCATTAAAATCATGTGCTAATTCCGGATAAGCTCTTGTCCAGTCTATCTCCACTTCTTCACGCTGAAATCCGAGTATAAAAAACAAAATCGCTTCTGCCCCTAATCCAATCGTTATAAATAAGCCGCCGTTTGGCCAATGCTGGATTTTAAATAATAAACCAACAATAACTATTGTTGCACCCCAGGATACAACATTATTAATTCCCCATGGTTGTTTCTTACCTGTACCTGCCATAAAATTATAGTATATTTTTTAAGTTTTTGGATTATTATTTAGCGCTTATCTCTTAAGTCGCGGCCCTGGAAATGTGTTACACAACGGAAACCGATGTATGATTTTGCACTATCCTGGTATTCATAACTACGTGAAGAGTTTTGCAGAAAGTAACCAACATCTTTCCATGAACCACCGCGCACTACTTTACGTTTCATTACTTCGGCATCATTTTTCTTTGCTTCATAGTTAAACGTAGGTGCCAGGTCATTCACAAATGTCGATGCTGACGGATCGAATGCAGATTGGGTCCACTCTGCAACATTACCGGCCATGTTATACAGGCCGAAATCGTTAGGGAAATAAGATCTTACTTTAACAGTATAGGTTCCGCCATCGTCTGAGTAATTTCCACGACCCGGTTTAAAGTTTGCCAATAAACAGCCTTTTGCATTTTTGATATAAGGGCCACCCCAAGGGTAATCCGTCCCTATCCTGCCACCGCGCGCAGCATATTCAAACTCCTGCTCGGTTGGTAGCTGGTAAGCATCGCGTTTAGCCAGGTGCCTTGATTGTTTGTAAGCTTCGTTATAGCGCGTACGCCAAATAGTAAATGCACGTGCTTGTTTCCAGGTAACACCCACTACCGGGTAATCTTTAAATGATGGATGCGAGAAATAACCCTCAACCATTGGCTCATTGGCAGCATACGAAAAATCGGCTAACCAAACCAGTGTATCAGGATAAACCGCTACAGTATCACGCAATATAAAATCTGAACGTTTTTTTGTTTTGTCGTTTCTGTAATTGGCCGCTTCGCGCAATAAAGGCATAGCGTAATTGTATTTTAATAAGCGTACGTCTAACTCGTTACGGTCAAACACACGGTCATCGCCCTGGTAATACATACTTTGCAACTTAGCTGCAGTGGCATCAACGCCTTTTTTAGCGCCCCTGCCCCATACCGGGTGTTGGGTCACATATTGCCAGTTAATATATTTTTTACCTGTCGGATTAGCTGCTGCAGCGCCTTTGGCGTTTGCACCTACATAATATTTAGGATCATTTAAATAAGATGTAATGGCTATTGAATCTCTAACCCAGTTTACAAACTGCCTGTACTGGCTGTTTGATATTTCTGTCTGATCCATGAAAAATGCCGGTATGGTAACCTGTTTGGTTTGGGCTATCTGGGCAAAGGTTATGTCCTGATCGGTTTGTCCCATTAAGAAGGTACCACTGGGGATGTAAGCCATGCCATAAGGTACTTCTGAACTTGCTGATGAGCTGTATTTAACACCAATGGCTTCACCACGGTTATTCCCTTTGCCTCCTATTAGGGGACACCCCTCTAAAACCGCTACACCAACAAAAGCTATTATTAAAAAGTATATCTGCTTCATTTTTTACAAATCAAAATCTGGCTATAATAATACAACCCAAAAAGACCCCCGAATATATAAAATTTGCTACAATCAAACGTAAAAAATGTTTTTTAAATAAAAATAACATTTTTAACTATAAAGCAAATTCATTAACGAAAGAACAAATTGGTGTTTTATGCCAAAACCCTTTAAATTAATTAGTTATAACTGTAACTGTTTTACTGGGCTATTATACGGTAAAGTACGAAAAATGTTGCAATGAGATCAAAAAATCGCTAAAAATTATTTGTTTACCTGTTTACAGTACTGCTCTATAGCCATTGTCATGGATGGGGCAGCCGGGGTTGGGGCGGGAATATCCAAAATTAACCCCGCTTCAAGCACCGCCTTATGGGTTGTAGCACCAAATGCAGCTATGCGGGTGTTATTTTGTTTAAAATCAGGGAAGTTTTTGTATAACGACTGGATGCTTGACGGGCTAAAGAACGCTATTATATCATAAAACACCTCGGCCAGGTCGCTCAGATCGCTGCATACTGTACGGAACAATACCGCAGGGGTGAAATTATATCCATTCTCTAACAAAAAGCGTTGGGTTTCCTCGGCGGCTACGTCAGAACAAGGGTAAAGGAATTTTTCGTTCGAATGCTTTTTAAGCACTTCGGCCAGGTCGGTGGCGGTTTGTTTGCCAAAAAATATTTTGCGCTTACGGTACTGGATATATTTTTGAAGATATAACGCAATCGTTTCAGATAAGCAGAAATATTTCATTTCTACAGGCACCTCAAAACGCATTTCTTCGCAAATACGAAAGAAATGATCGGCCGAGTTGCGGCTGGTAAATATAACCGCGGTAAAATCTGCCAGGTTGATCTTATCCTTACGAAAATCTTTGGCCGGTACACCCTCAACATGAATAAATGACCTGAAGTCAATTTTAAGATTATGCTTCTTAGCCAGTTCAGTATATGGATTTTTATCGTTTTCGGGCTTAGCTAAAGTAACTAATATACTTTTTACCTTTTTCTTTCTATCTTCCAAATCTGTTGTTATAAAATCTAAAAATTATATATTCAGTGCCTTAATTAATATTAAAATAGGGCAAATTTCGAGGGCACAAAGATAGATAAATAAATAAAATTTATGAAATCGTAAATTTGAAATAATATTAACACTGCTGCGCAGGTAAAGCCAGGTAAAAATTATTACTATTAATACAATGGCAATTGCCAGCAATATAGGTATAAATTGCGCGGCCAGTAAGCTAAAACACACAGTAACCGGTAAAAACACAAATGCTATGTTAAAGTAGGTTAGGTAAAGGATTGAAACATACTCTGTTACCAGTTTTTGGATATCAAAAATAAATCCTACAAACTTTAACACTAAAAATTTCATCGCAAATAGCAGCAATATTACCAGCACAAACGATGTAAATAACCTAAAACCGCTAACGCTATAGTAAATACTTTTATAAGAAGCCAACTGGTATAAAAATAACCCAAAGGTTAAACCAAACAATAAAAATAAACCTATAAAGGCCCAGAAATTTATCTGCGCGTCGTCCTTACCGGCCTGCACCAATGCACGCTTACTATAAAACGACAGGAATACGTTTTTGATGTTTTTGTTGAATATAATATTGAGCAAAGCGGCATATAATACCAGGCCAATTATGATAATTATTATCCACTGATCGCGGGTTTGGCGGGTATGCCCGTTACGCAACGTACTTTTTGATTTGAACGGAATATCCAAAAAGCCATTACCACGATACAGATGATCATTAAGGTATTGCTGCGCGACCTCTTTGCTGACGGTCGAATCGGGATATTTGATGTATTGAAAAGCCAATGAGTCTTCAACAAACTTTTTGCGTGCCGCTGTTGCCAGTATCACCGAATCAAGCACCTGCATGCTACCGGGCTGCGCCGGGGTTATAATGCGCGGTGCCGGGCGTAGTGGAGTATCTTCTTGCGCATACCCCGCCAAACAGCCGGTAACTACAAACAAGAAACAAATTACAATAAAACGCATTATAAACGACCAGGTTAATACTATTGCAAAAATACCCGAATTATTGGTTGTTTTATGCTGATAGCTAAAAATCTATTTCTATTGCTTATTGGGAATAGCTGCAGTAACGGGTTTGCGTAATGCTTTCTTTTCAAGATAAGCGGCTAACTGTTCAATTTTATCGGTACCAATAATATCTGCGCCAAAATTAAGCTGGGTTTCCCAAGCCTCAGGGGTATCTGGTGCGCCCCAAAACCTTACCAGCTTGCCGGTGTTGGTGTGTACGCTGTCTACCGTTTTTTGTAATCTTCTTCTGTCGGCTTCGGGTATGGTGCCAACACCTTTCCATTTAGACCATTTTTCAAAATTAAGGCTCACCTGCCCTATCCTTGCCCATTGGGCAGGTGCATGCGGGTACACCAGGTCATCATCAAACCAAAATATTGATGCGTATTTGTGAAAATCAGCACCTTGCGGCCTGTTGCCGCTTATTAAAATCTTCAATCGTCCCTTTGGGTTATCTCTGCTCATTAAGTAAGGCTGTAGCGGGGTTAACTCTTTTTCAAGCTTGGGTAATACTTTAGCATAATCAGCTTTAATATCAACTAACAAGCATAGCCGGCGGGTTGTGTCCCTGCGTAATGCATATAAAATAGGGTCAAGATACATGCCTTTTAACGTACGCTCGGGGAAAAGATATTTATCGCTATGCGATACCAATAGCTCGCCGTCAACCAAAAATATATCAGCCTCTATCGAGTTGTACCCATTATTAAAAGCCTTGTAAAAAGGAGTATTATTGGCATAATCATTATGCGAATGGGTATACCTTTCCTGGGCGAACACATTACAGGCAGATAATAAAAAAGCAGCTAAAAGCAATAATTTAAGTTTGATTTTCATGGCGATAAAACTACTACATTTTGATAAAAAAACGGGATTAACAAATAGTTAATTTTAACACCTGTATATACAACGTAAAACACCCAAAAAACCACCTGTTTTCACACAAATAACACCCATATAAACACCGTTTTTTACCGGTTATTTACCGTTTTTAACACACATTATTGCGCACTCATTATTGCTAAACTTAGCGCTGCCATGTCGCCGATATTTTCGCCTAATCCGGCGGGGACGATTTTGCAGACACTGCGCGAACCAATATAAGTTTCACGCTCAATCACCTGCATCATCCTGGCATCAAGCAAAGACCTGGCGCGTCCATAAATACTGCCCATTATAATTACCTCGGGATTAAGGATATCTATCAGTAAGGACAATCCCCTGCCCAGGTATTCGGCACAGGTATTATAAATTGCTATGGCCAGCTCGTCGCCGGTGTGCGCTGCTTCGGCAACAACTTTGGCGGTAAGCTTGGGCAGATCATCCGGGCTGTTGCAAAACGACACCTTTTCGCCCATCTGTAAACGCTCGCGTACTTTTATCTGCGCCAATTGGGCAATGCCCCCACCACTACACCAACCCTCAAACGAGCCCGCCTTGCCAAAACCCACCGGCCCCATATCCGATAAACGTAAATGGCCAACCTCGCCGGCAAAATCTGTTGTACCCGAATAAAGACGTCCGTTTAAGATCAGCCCTGCCCCCATTCCGGTGCCGAAGGTTAAAAATATTACGTTTTCATACCCTTTGCCGGCACCATATTTCCACTCGGCAACGGCGCAGGCATTTGCATCATTTTGCAGTAATGCCTTTTTACCGAAACGGGCTTCGGTCATTTCAACCATCGGGATGTTATCCCAGCCCGGTAAATTAGGCGGCGATAATATCAACCCTTTTTTACTATTTAACGGGCCGCCACAGCTAATGCCGATACCACGCAGACCGGCATTTAAGACCTTGTGTTTTGCCAGTAATTCTTCGGCAGCTGTAAATAGCGCCTCTATCATTTCATAAGGTGGCTGCGTAGTAGGCACTATCACTTTATCAATAATTTCCATTGGCCCGTCGCCTGGGGCGCTGCCTATAACTACGGCACATTTAGTGCCTCCTATGTCAAAACCTAATAACATAATTGGTTAATCTTCTTTAAGCGGACTGATCTTTATCGATTTAAATTTAACATTGCCATGTTTGGCGTAAAACCACAAGTAACCGCCCTTTTGTTCGGGCACGCGGTTAACTATACAGCGCTTGCCGCCAATGGATACATCTATCAGGTCGTCTTTCATGATGATATCTACCTTAACCGGTTTATCCAATCCATCAACTGCCCTTATACCTGTGTTACCCAGCCAAACTGTTTTATCATTTGGCGAAAAGTTAAGGCGATAAGCCCGATCGGCGTCCTGGTCGGCACGTAAATACAAACCGTACTCGGCTATTGATGTGGCTGGATCAATTTCCAGCGTTATGCGGCAGTTTACCGGTACGTTTTCTAAATGGGCAGAACCTACACCACTTACGGTATTGACCACTAAATCCTTCATCGCGTCAAGCTTACTGTCAACATCGGTTTTAATGCTCAGCTTTAACGGCGCGCCGGTTTCGGGGATCATCTCAGCAGGGAACCTGGTCGACAATGTACCATCAACTCCCTGGGTTAGCTCTCTAAATATCATATTGCCGCCAAAGCGCTCGCCTTCGTTGTCCCTGGCCTGATTACGCCAGGGTATCCATGCGCCTTCAATTCGGCGGCCATTTTTAAACGCTGCCGTTTTTGCCACATTTGTCCACGACTCATTCAGCGCCTGGTATTCAGGCTCCTGCCATGGGCCGTATGGATGGCGCGATTGCACATAATAGGTATCACCGTTATCGCCATAAACCAAATAGTACCAACCGTTCCACAAAAAGTAATCAGCGCACTCGGGTACTGATCCCTGTCCGGTTAGCACCGGTTCAAGTACGGTCCAGTTCTTTAAGTCTGTTGATACCATGTGTACCAGCGCCCCGCCGGCATGGCGCAGGGTTGGGTTTTCTTTCCAGCTGGATACAAACAGGTGGAACTCGCCGGTTTTTTCATCCACAAAAACTTTAGGGTCCCTAAAATCGCGCTTGCTGTAGCCCGGTGCCGAGGTATAGAACGGGTTGGGTTTTTGCTTATCAAAGTGGATACCGTCATTACTTATGGCATAGCTTAGCTGTTCGTTTACTTTGCCGTCGTTAATTAAACGGGTGGCGTAAAAAGCATAATATTTATTTTTATAATAAACGACAGAACCGGTGCAGATAGACTTTTCCCAGGGTTCATCGATACCTAAAACAACAGGTTGCTGTTTCCATGTTTTAAGGTCGGTAGTTGTGCTTAGCGCCCATTGGTGGCCGCCCAAGCCGCCTAGGCTGGCATGGTGTGCCGAGTCTAACAACCAGTACATAGAGAATACGCCATTGCGATAAAAAGGCATACAATCGCCCACAAATAAATTGCCTTTGGGCCGCCAGTATTGCAGGTTTTTAGTGCTTTGGATAGTGGGATCGTATTGTACGCCAAGCTTTTGGGCTTTTAGGCTGATACCCGCCAAGAGTATAGATAGGAACAGGCTATATTTTTTCATTAACGTACGTTTATTTTGGTTTTGGAAAGATAAGATATCGGTTTTAATAATTAAGGGGTGAAAAATTAAAACCGGGAGGAAGCGGGAAAATCGCTTTCAAAATCAAGCACATAACAGGGGGCTCCGCTGGAGCCTAAGAGAATTTTTGAACTCTGTTTCTACAAACAGGTAGCTCCTCCGGAGCTTTTCTATTGTAGCGTTGACCCCGGAGGAGTCGCCTGTTTATAGCACAACCAACAGAAGTAAAAAACCACCACCTAAGGTGGTGGCTTTAAATGTCCTGTGAGCAATCTCACCTAAACAATCATAGTCGCTTCAGAAACTGAGCTTATGGTTCTAGCATAGCCTCCACCCCTAACCTACCGCCAAAGGCGGTGGTTTAGACATTATAATCAAAGGCTCCGGCGGAGCCTCCTTAAGCCAATTCGAATTTTAATGCGTTAGGCACTGGCTACTTATCAATTACCTTTCGCAAATACATTATATTTGAGCACCTTGCAATTAGCATAACCTACATTATATACATCTTAACGAGCCCACAAATGATGAAACTGTTTAAAGTTATTATTACCGCCCTATGTTTAATTACAGGCGCAAATACAGCTTTTGCTGCTACTTACATCAGTATAACCAGCCCCGATAAACAGCTTATCGTAAAAGTATACATTGCACCCGATGGCCGCCTTACCTATACTGTTACCAGTAAAAACGTACAGCTATTGGCACCATCGCCATTGGGGATAACCATAGATGATATTGACCTGGGCAGCGGCGCTAAACTAAGGTGGGCACCTATAATTACTAAAATTAATGACAGCTATACTTTACCAGGCAACCATAGCGTAGCTACAAGTAAAGCTAACGAAGCGTCCATCCCGGTTGAAACCTCGGGTAAAATATTTAAGCTGATAGTTAGGGTTTATAACGATGGCATTGGCATTAGGTATGTCCTGCCTGCAGGCTCAAAAAAGATAAATGGCGAAACTACCACCTGGAACCTGCCTGCAAAAACAAGCAAGGTAGCATGGTCGGGGTACGATGCTTCCTATGAGGCTTTGAGCAAGGTGACCGGACTTGACGATGTTCCGCAGGATAGTACGCTTATGGGGCCGATCACGATGCAGGTTGCCGGGCATTATCTTTCTATCTCTGAAGCCGATTGTGAGAATTTTTCGGACATGTGTTTTATGCGAAACGGTAATGCTTTTAAGGCTTACTTCCCTTTTGCAAAAAAGGGATGGGATATTAAGGAGCGGGCAGATAACAGGCCGGAATTTTTAAACGGCACTTACAACGGCGAAAAGGTATCGCCTTGGCGGACAACCATCATCGCTAACAATTTAACCGGCTTAATAAACTCTGACTTGTTAATGAACCTTTGCCCCCCGCCTGCCAAAGGCCAGGACTTTAGCTGGGTAGCACCCGGCCGTTGCATGTGGCAATGGTGGAGCGTTGGCAGCCCGGTTTACGAGGACCAGAAAAACTGGTATGACGCGGCAGCAAAATTAAAATGGGAATATTACCTGGTTGATGATGGCTGGCGTACCTGGAGCACCCCGGGTAAAGACCAATGGGCATTGCTTGGCGAAGTAATTGCTTACGGCAAAAGCGTTGGCGTAAAATCAATTGTTTGGGTAGACTCGAAGGAAATGCGCGAAGGCGAAAAACGACGGGTTTATTTGGAAAAGATAAAAGCGCTGGGCGCAACAGGCATTAAAATAGACTTTATCCCGCAGGCTACTACCGATATTATGCAATGGTACATGGGTGCCTTGCAGGATTGTGCCGAACTGAAATTAATGGTAAACTTCCATGGAAGCGTTAAGCCCACCGGGTTACGCCGCACTTATCCTAACGATATTACCCGCGAAGCCGTGCGCGGTAATGAATGGCACATGACCAGGTATAAACGGGTAGAACCTTTTGAGCAGGATGTATCGCTGCCGTTTACCCGGCTGATGGCCGGCGCGGCGGATATTACCCCGGTGATGCTGGATCCCGAGCAACTTACATCCACCAAATTTACCTGGGCGCATGAGTTTGCGCAGGCTATTGTATACCTGTCGCCAATTACTCACTTTTCTGATCAGTATAAGTTTTACCTGGAAAGCCCGATGTTCGACCTGTTCCAGCAAGTGCCTACCGTTTGGGATGAAACACGCGTTTTGCCCGTTACCAAAATGGGCGAAGTAGTTGCTTATGCCCGTCGTAAAGGTACTACCTGGTGGGTGGGGGTTATGAATGGTGATACCGAACAGGAAATAAAGATTCCGCTAAGTTTTTTGAAAAAATCTGTAAAAGCGACTTTAATATATGATGATAAGGATATTAACACCGCTATTAATCGCAAAGAGCAAACACTGGGGCCTAATAGCACGCTGACTATAAAGTTAGCGCCAGGTGGCGGTTTTGTGGGGCGGTTTTAGCATTTGTAACTAATTACCATAGTGGCTATCTAAATTTAAACTAAACCATTATGAAATTAATTACCCTGTGCGCGTTGTTATTGTTAATTGGCTGTGCCAATAAGAAAAACCTTAACTGTGACGCTGCGGTTAATTTCATTTTCATTAACAAATCAGCTACCCAATCGAATTTAACGGTATCAAACGGTACAGACTCGGTAGTGATTAGTGCTGATTGTAATGCGTCCCAAACAAAACCGTTATGCTTTAAAAAAAATCCGAAGATTGACGGACATTATATATTGCATGTAAAAAACACAAAGAAGGACACCGTTATTTACAGAGGATATTTTACAAATGGATATCCTATGGAAAGCAACATCAGAGTGCTTTTTGAAAAGGACACGCTTGCTTTTGAAACTATCTCACATTCTTACTAAATTTGAATCACAATTGAATATAGGAATTTTCACCTACGGAACGCGGGGCGACGTACAGCCATATATAGCTTTGGCATTGGGGCTTATGGAAAATGGGCACCAGGTACTGATAGCGGCCCCTGAAAATTTTAAAGAATTAGTAGAGAGTTTTGGCATTACCTTCCATCCGTTGTATGGTAATGCCGAGGAAGGAATGAATGCGGCCGAGGGGCAGGGCCTGCTACAAACGGCGAACACCATTAAGCTGATGAAGTGTTTTTTTAGCTTAATGCATGAAATAAGGGTACCGCTACGCAAAAGTTTTATCGAGGGGATTAGCAAGGTGGATTTCATTATAGCAAATGCCGCTACAGTTCCAATTACAAGTGCAATTGCCGAAAAACAAAACAAGAAACTTGCGTTTACTTATTTTATGCCCCCGGTGATCCCGACTACTGAATTTCCATTGGGCGACTTTGATTTCCTGAATTTCCCTTTGTATAACAAACTGACTTATAAGCTGGCACACCTGTTTTTCTGGAGATTTTTAAAGAGTGAAGTAAATGGGTTCAGGCAGGAATTAGGCCTGCCAATTTTAAAAGAAAATCTTTTAGCTTATGTTGGCAGACAAAAACCACTTGATTTGCATTGCCTAAGCCCAAGCCTGATACCGCAACCCAAAGACTGGGACGACAGTCATAAAATAACCGGCTTTTTAACAGTTCCCGAAAGACAAAAACCGAATGATTTCCCGGAGGAAAACCCACACGGATTAGACGAGTGGTTACAGCAGGGAGATAAACCTATATACATGGGATTTGGGAGTAATGGGGTAGGCAATATTGAAAAGTTTACAAACATTTTAAATTCTATTTTAAATGAGACCGATGAACGGATCCTATTTTGTACAGGCTGGTCATTGTTTAAAAACCTGCCCGAACATAAAAACCTATTCGTAACAAAATATGTAAACCATGGGGCGGTTTTACCAAAATGTAAGGCGGGCGTATTTCATGGTGGTGCAGGCACGCTGGCAGCTATGTTACGCCACAATTTGCCGGTAATTATTATTTCATTTTATACTGATCAGCCAACCTGGGGGAAGATTGTAGAACGGAGAAATTTGGGAGTTCATATCCCGGTCAAAAAACTCGATGCGAATAGGTTACTTTCGGCGATAACGAAAGTTCAAACAAGGGAGGTTAAGGATCAGGTGGCTATCATGGGTCAAAAGATAAGGAATGAGAAGGGGCTTGAAAATGCGGTAAACGAAATTGAGAGATACTTTTTGGCTACAATTAATACGGTACCAATAGAAATATAAAGAATAAAAGGCGGCGCGCCGCAAAGAGTTCATGATTAATATTACCAAAATTTGGTTATTTCAAAAACTTATTTTACCTTTACACTAATAACCTATTACAATTGAACCTTTAATCAAAATTGGATGCGATGACAAAAATGAAATTACTAATTAAAGCTGGCTATCTAACGTAGCATAACGGTTTGCAAACCTGCTCTTTCAAGGAAGGGGCTTAAATTTTTTGAAATGACAATAAACTTTAAAGACAGTTACTTAGAAGAACTGGCAAAAGATCAGGCACTATTGGGAAAGCAAAAGTTTTCTGATGAAGTTATTAAGGCTTACAAGAAACGTATATTTCAAATAAAGAATGCAAGGAATACGCAAGACTTAAGAAATAACAAAAGCCTTCATTTTGAAAAATTGAAAGAAAAACGATATGAAGATAAATATTCCATTAGATTGAATATTGCTTATCGTGTCATATTCGGAATAGATAAACAGGGTAATTTTGAAGTTATTTCTATTGAAGAAATTTCCAATCATTACTCATAACATGCGCCAGGGGGCGTGTACATTACTATGGTTAATCAAGTATTAGATCATAATGGCAATGAAATTGAAATAGAGGCCTTTCATCCCGGTGGATTTTTGCTGGAAGAAATTGAAGAGAGAGGCCTGTTAAAGAAAGATGCAGCTAAAGAGTTGGATATTTTACCACACCATTTAAGCGAAATATTTGCTGGTAAAAGGCATATATCAGCCAAGCTTGCCCTAAAGATTGAAAAGCTTTTAGAAATAAGCGCCAGCCATTGGTTGAGTATGCAAATGGAATACGATCTGTATATTGCCAGGCACGAAATGGTATAATATTTACCGATCTTAAACTTCATATAAACTTTACATTTTGGCCGGCATCTACCTACATATTCCCTTTTGCAAACAAGCCTGCCATTACTGCGATTTCCATTTCAGCACTTCGTTAAAGTATAAAGACGATATGCTGCAGGCTTTGGTAAAAGAAATACAGCTGCAAAAAAACTACCTGCAAAATCAAACTATCGAAACTATTTACTTTGGCGGTGGCACACCTTCAATACTGGAAGCAAGCGAGATCAACCTGCTTTTAGATACCATCACGGGTTTACATACTGTAGCAACCGATGCCGAAATTACCCTCGAAGCTAACCCTGACGACCTGGACCAAGCCAAACTGCAAGCCTTGCGCCAAACGTCCATCAATCGTTTTAGCATAGGCATCCAATCTTTTTTTGATGATGATCTGCAATGGATGAACCGCGTGCATCGCGCCAACGAAGCCGAGGCATCAGTAAAACGCGCGCAGGATAGCGGGTTTGAGAACATTACCGTCGACCTGATCTATGGCTACCCGCTGCTTACCGAACAAAAGTGGAAGCATAACGTCAATAAAGTTTTTGAGTTGGATGTGCCCCATGTATCAGCCTACTCCATGACGGTTGAGCCGCAAACTGCCCTTGCATCGTTTATCCGCAACAAAAAACAGCCCGCCATGAACGAGCAGCAAAGCGCCGAACAGTTTAACCTGTTGATGGACGCTATGCAGGAGAAAGGTTTTGAGCATTATGAGATCTCGAACTTTTGTAAGCCCGGCCATTACAGCAGGCATAATTCTAATTACTGGCGTGGTGTAAGTTATTTGGGGATAGGCCCATCGGCACACTCCTACAATGGCGGGGCCCGGCAGTGGAACATTGCCAACAACGCAAAATACATCCAAGCCATTTATAACAATGAATTGCCGGCCGAGACAGAAGTTTTAACAGAAACTAACCGGCTGAATGAATATATCATGACCTCGCTGCGCACCAGCTGGGGTTTAGATATTGATCATTTAAATAACATCGCCGGCGGTACGGCGGCCCTGCTATTAAAAGAAGCCCAACCATTCCTGGACAAGGGCTGGATCGAAAAAAAAGACAGCAAAATCAATCTCACCCAAACCGGCAAATTATATGCCGACCATATTGCTGCCGAACTCTTTTTTAGCCCCCTCTAAATCTCCCCCGGTAGGGGAGACTTTTAAAATAATTCCGATGTCCCCTCAGGGTCTCTTGAAAAGGACCCTGAGGACCTAAGTGCAACCTCAGGGTCCTCGCCGAGAGACCCTGAGGGGACGAAAAATAAGCTTTTTAAAAGTGGCGTACCTACGCACACTCAGGCATTTCGGTTTTTAAACTGTTAGCACCTGCGGCTCTAATAAACTTAAAACCGGGTGCGGTGGGCTACCGTATCTCCTCCCAAATAACAACAATCAAAAACATGAAAAAATTAATTATCTCGGCACTTGCTTTAGTGGCTATTGCAATTGCTCCTAACACTTATGCCCAAACCAAAATGGTTGGCGGTGCTGCCATGTATCCAACAAAAAACATTGTTGAGAACGCTGTAAACTCTAAAGACCACACCACGCTTGTTGCCGCTGTTAAAGCTGCAGGTTTGGTAGAGACGTTATCATCTGCCGGTCCGTTTACTGTATTTGCTCCAACTAACGAAGCATTTAACAAGTTACCAAAAGGCACGGTAGAAACCCTGGTGAAACCAGAGAACAAAGCAACGCTTACAAAAATCTTAACGTACCACGTTGTGGCTGGTAAATTGAGCGCTGCCGATTTGTGGGCGAAAGTAAAAACCGGCATGGGCAAAACCGAATTAACAACCGTACAAGGTGGTAAATTTTGGGTAAAAGCCCAAGGTAAAAAATTATACCTGGTTGATGAAAAAGGAGGCAAATCATGGATAACCATTGCCGACGTTAACCAAAGCAATGGCGTAATACATGTAATAAATACGGTATTAATGCCTAAATAAAGACCTTATGATTTGGCGGTAAGCAATTTGCCGTAGTTCGTTGGCAGAATTGAAACCGTAGTCATAATTATTTAAATCTATCTCACAAAATGGGAAAACCCGGTTGCGCAGCGCCGGGTTTTTTTGCGTCAAAGAATTATCAGCCGCAACAACGTTTTATATTTAATAATAGCTTAACGCAGAGTTTGCATTTGTTTTGCTTATTTGTTGGTTTAGGGTAACGCGACACCATTAGTTCGCGATCCCATTAAAATTCAGCTATGAGCTTTAAACTGCGCCCTATTAATACTGTTGATTCTATAACCCCTGCTGATTTTAAAAAGAATTACTTAGACGCCCGCCGGCCGTTGGTTATTAAAGGCCTTACCACCAATTGGCCCGCCCGCCAAAAATGGACACCCGAATATTTAAAGCAAGTTGTGGGCAAGCAGGTTGTCCCCTTATATGATAATGCCAAAGCCGACCCATCAAAACCCATCAATTCGGCCGCGGCCGAGATGCCTTTTGACGAGTATATAGATTTGATAATGAGCCAGCCTACCGAGCTTCGTATTTTCTTTTTCAATATATTTAAACAGGCGCCCCAACTACTTAATGATATTGATTTACCCAAAGACCTGATGGGCGGCTTTTTAGAAAGCATGCCGGCCATGTTTTTTGGCGGTTCAGATTCGGTTACGTTTTTGCATTATGATATTGATTTGCCGCATATTTTCCATACCCATTTCCATGGCCGCAAGCACGTTATCCTTTTTGAAAATAAATGGAAGCGCCGCCTTTACTGCCTGCCCAATGCAACCTATGCGCTCGAGGATTATGATGTAGCCAACCCGGATGTTAAAAAATTTCCCGCGCTTGACGGTGTTGAAGGCATTGAAGTATTTTTAGAACATGGCGATACCCTGTTTATGCCAACCGGCTATTGGCATTGGATGAAATATTTAGACGGAGGCTATTCATTAAGCCTGCGGGCATGGGATAGTTCGCTAACGCGTAAAGCGGCCAGTGTATACAACCTTGCCATAAAGGGTGGTTTGGATAGTTTATTTAAGATGGCGTTTAAAGGCAAATATGCCCGGTATCGTGAGCGCCTGGCAGTTAAACGTGCCGATAGGGCGCTGGCTAATAGTGAGCCCAGGTGATTACAACTACTTTTTTAGCATATTATACAGCTTATCTGCCGGGAAGTCGAGATTTTCATTTTCGGTCCTGTATAACATAACTACATACAACGTCTTTTCCTTTTTTATAAAAGCTACGCTGATTGACGGTTGATAAGACTGCTTTGCAATACTCCAAACATCATTGCCGGCATCATCATACGATATAGAGAACTTGTTATATTTTAAATGATAATAAGCCAGGCTATCGTTCTGGACAAAACTTTTTATTAATTGCCCATTATATCTGAAGTACACTGCCGAGACGCTATCTACCGCACTTGTAGATTTGGTCATTTTTAAAAACTCACTTTCCTGATAGGGGCTAAAAACCTCGTAAGTTCTATTTGGTTCTTTGTCGTTTAGCTTTAATATCCGGCTCAGTGGTTGATTGATTTTCAAAGCAACTTGATAAATCGTAAAATGGAAACCGTCAGCAAAAACATAGTTTGACTGCGCCCCTTGAATTTTGCTTTTATAAACAAAAGCCTGCGGTAATTTGCTTTGTACAGAATATGTAAGTAAAGTGGTGTGCTCCGGCAAGGGTGTGTGCGACGAATCAAACCCATTCCTGATAGCAGGGATAATAACCATGATAAACTCCACCAGTATATACAATCCGAAACCGATTAATACTACTTTAAGTGGTGATGGTCTTTTAGATAATCCCATTATTGTTCTTAACTCGTATGGTCACAAACTATCACCCACTTACCACCAGCTCCCTCAAGGTCACCGCGGTTTGGGGAGAAAATAAACAGGCAAATGAGCAGATGCTTTTTCATAACCCTAATATATAAATTAAAAGGCTATTGTGCTGCCTGAATAATCATAACATTAAGTTAATGTTAATGCCAAAAAAACATTATAGCTTTGGGCTTTTTAGTTCGACCTTTATATGAAGAAAACTATACTATGTTTCGGCGAAGTTTTATGGGATGCGTTTGGCGATGAGAAAGTAGCCGGCGGCGCAACCATGAATGTGGCTTTCCACCTGGCCCAGCAAGGCGCGCAGGCTGTATTTGCAAGCCGCGTAGGTACCGATGCATCGGGCAAAGCATTAATAAATTTTTTAAAGGATAACCGCCTGTACAGCGAATTGATCCAAACAGGCGACAAATTACCTACCTGTGAGGTTACTGTGCAACTGGACGAAAACCAACAGGCTACTTATATTATACCGCAACCCGTATCATGGGATAATATTAAACCCAAACCCGAACTTATTAAATGTGCTAAAACGGCGACCGCCATTGTTTTCGGTAGTTTGGTTTGCCGTGAAGCAACCAGCCGCGATACTTTACTTAACCTGCTGGATGAGACATCTGCCTTAAGGGTGTTTGATGTTAACCTGCGGGCGCCGCATTATACCCTGTCGACCATACAAAACCTGGCAGCAAGGGCCACCGTGGTAAAGATGAACGAAGAAGAAGCAAACTTGTTGATCAGCACTAAAAAAGGCGACCTGAAAGATAAGATCAACGAGTTCCGCCGTAAATATCATGCGCAAACCATCTGCGTAACCCGCGGTGATAACGGCGCCATTGTATGGCACGATCATGAATTTTATGAGCACCCGGGTTTTACAGTTGACGTAGTTGACACCGTTGGTGCCGGCGACGCGTTCCTGGCTACTTTTATTGTTGGGTTGTTAAATAAATTACCAATGCCACAGATTTTAGAAAGAGCCTGCGCGGTAGGTGCATTTGTTGCCAGCAAGCGCGGCGCTAATCCGCTGTATGTTGAAGGGTTGATGGAATTGATGAAGAAATAATCATTCCATCAACCGCTCCCATTCGGGGTGGCGTTTTAAATAGGTTTTAATATAGGCGCAATAAGGCACCATTTTAAAGTTATTTGCTTCCAGGTATTTAAATGTTTTTTCAACCAGCGCGCCGGCAACGCCCTTGCCTTCCAGTTCGGGCGGTACCTCTGTGTGGATCAGGAAATATTTATCGCCGTGTTGTTTATAGTCTATAAACGCGCGGTGCCCGTCAACAAATAATTCAAAGTTGTGGAGGGCGGTATTGTTGTTTAGCAGGATGTCTTCGTACATAGGTTAAAGGTAGCAAGAAAATAGTAAATACCTGTCCGCGTCGACTCACCCCGACATCGCTACGCTTGTCGACCCTCTCTTCGCCTTCGGCGGAAAGAGGGTAAATTACCAGATAAATAGCCCTCTTTCCCGCTTGCGGAAGAGAGGGCAGGTCCAGCGAAGCGCCGACCGGGTGAGTCGACGCCGACAGGGGAGCTAACACGCTATTCAGACTTCAAACTTTTTACAGGGTTTGCCAACGATGCGTTTATTGTTTGAAAACTAACCGTTACCAGGGTTATTATTAAGGCACCTGCTCCTGTTACAACAAACACCCATATTGATATGCTTGAGCGGTAATCAAAATGCTGTAACCAGTTATGCATCAGGTACCAGGCCACAGGGCTGGCAATTAATAACGATATAGCCACCAGTCCCAAAAAATCGCTCGACAATAATCTCCATAAATTAAATACTGATGCGCCTAATACTTTGCGCACGCCTATTTCTTTTACACGCTGCTCGGTCATAAACGATGCCATGCCAAACAGGCCCAGGCAACTGATCAATATCGCCAGGCTGGCAAAAAAAGCTGCCAGTTTACCTATCCTTTGTTCGTTACCAAATTTTTGGGCATACAGATCATCGACTATCCTGTACTCAAATGGCTGCTCGGGGTCAAACTTTTTAAAGACCGGGGCTATAGCTTCAAGTGCATGGGCCATGCTTACTCTTGGGTTTACTTTTACCAGCAGGTTGCCTGCCGCGCCGCGGTTAAAATAGTAAAAAGCCGGCTTTACCTGGCCGTAAGGCGAATCGGCAACTACATCTTTTATAACACCAATAATAGTCATAGGTTGGCCAAACCAATGGATGGTTTCACCAACAGGCTTTTTCAGTCCCATAAACTTAATAGCGGCTTCGTTCATTATGAGCGCGCTCGAGTCTGTTTTAAATTCGGGCAAAAAATCACGCCCTTGTTTAAATTTCCAGCCGGCTGTTTTAGCATACCCAACAGATACGCCCGCTTTGGTAAAATCCACGCTAAGATTAGGGTCCTTACCTTTCCATTCAATTCCGCTGGTACTGCCGCTATATTCTATAGGGGCTACATCTCCTATGCCTGTCCCGGTAACTGCGCCGGTTTTCATCAGTTCATCTTTTACAGCATCATAATGGCTATTAATTTGAGGGGTGCGTAAGGTTATGGCAACCAATCCGTCCCGATCATAACCGAGGGGCCGGTTTTTTGCATATTGGATTTGCCCAAATACTACTATAGTGCCAATGATAAGCACGGTTGAAACCGTAAACTGTACTACAACCAGCACCTTGCGGGGTATTGCTGCAAACCTGCCAACCCTGAATGACCCCTTAAGTACCTTAACCGGCTCGAACGACGATAGGTAAAACGCCGGGTAACTGCCGGCAATTAGCCCGGTTATTAAGCTAAAGCCGATACTTAATAACCAAAAAACCGGCGATTGCCAAAGTATCTCCATTTTTTTATTGGCCACCTCGTTAAAATAGGGCATGCTTAAAACCACCAACAGCAAAGCCAATGCAAATGAAACGGCCACATATATTAACGACTCGCTGAAGAACTGGTAAACAAGCTGGCTGCGTAATGAGCCTACCGCTTTGCGGATACCTACCTCGCGGGCACGTTTTTCTGACCGGGCAGTACTCAGGTTCATAAAATTAATACAGGCCAGCAGTAACACAAAAACACCTATAATGCCAAACATCCAAACATATTGGATCCGCCCGCCTGTGTTTTTACCATCCTTAAATTCGTTATATAAATGCCAGTCGTTCATTGCTTGTAAAAAAAGCGCAGGTTTCTTTTTAGCCAACTGGGCATTAAGTTTACGCAGCTTTACATCGCGGATTTTAAACGATACGGCTGCCAGGTCGGCCTTATCTGCAAGTTGCACATACAAGCCAAAAGCGTTGGGCCGCCATGGTTCGCCCATAGTGCGTACCCATTCGGTATTATTATAATACATTTCCCATGATCCGGTAAATCCCATATCGGAAAACGTGGAGTTTTGCGGCAGGTCTTTATAAACACCGGCTATTTTGGCATTAATACTGTTATCTATTTTAAGTGTTTTATTTATCGGGTCGGCATCACCAAAACAAGCCTTAGCGGTAGCTGCCGAAACTAAAATGGATGACGGATCTTTCAGTCCATTTTTTGACCCTTTCAGTATTTCCAGCGTAAGCATATCCGGGCCTTGTGTTTCCATAAAGCCCCCTTTAATGGTTATTTTTTTATTGTCGATGGCCAAAATATGGTCGCCGAAACCGGCTGTCATCACTACATATTTAAAATCGCTGCCATAGCTTTTGCGCAGTTCCTGCGCCAGCGGATAAGGCACCTGTTCCCAGGTTTGCATTTCGCCATTGTTGGTTAAATGTTGCTTTACCTGCGCGATACGGTCGTGGTTTTTAAAAACATGGTCAAACGATACCTCGTCCCATATCCATAAGCCTATTAGCATAGAAACGGCCATACCTACTGCCAACCCGGCAATATTTATAAACGAATGTACCTTATGTTTTTTAAGGTTACGCCACCCAATTTTAAAATAGTTTTTAAACATATTTTTGATGATTGATGTTATCGTTAACAAAATTCCATGCCATCAATTTAAATAACTAATAATCAATTACTTAAATTTAATTTACAATCAGGTCTTGTATCAAAACCGAACAGCGTATCGTTCGGTTTTGTATAAGCCCTTTAAGTTTATTCTTATTAAAATCTTGTTTCATCCTGATGAAAAATTGAAACAAAAACCCGGTTTCAAATTGCAAAAGCAGTCTTTCTATAATCGCTTGATTATCAAATTAAACCCGCGAAATCATACTCAAATGTACTAACGTAAAAGTTGTTTCATTTTGTTTCACCCATTTTTCTTAATATATTGATTTTTAATAAGTTAATTCAAAATCCTGTTTCACTTGTTTCATTTGTTTCGCATTTTCGTGAAACAAGCATAGCAGGCGATCATCATTAACTAATCTCAAACCTCCAATCACTAATCTCTCTTCCCTTTGTCATATCAGCCTAACAATTCAAACTAATACTGGCCTGCATCAAACTTTTGCGCAAAATAATACGTTATTTTATAACTGAAAGGCAAAATATGCGTGGTTTCGGATTTTCGAAGTTTACCCCCAACCAAATTCCAAAAGGCGGATTTGAAGAATTATTAAAGTTATTCCTGGAATTGCTCAACTATACCGCGGGCGATGCCGGCGAAGCCCTGGCCTGGCTAAATGAGCTGGACAAGCAATATAAACTTACCAATGACGATTACGGCATGGGCGATTTTATTGACGAGCTTAAACAAAAAGGCTACCTGAACGAAGATAACCAAAGCGGTAATTTTAATATCACGGCTAAGACGGAGCAGAGCATCCGCCAGTCGGCTTTAGAAGAGATCTTTGGTAAGCTTAAAAAATCGGGCAAAGGCAACCACCGCTCGCCGCAAAGCGGGCAGGGCGACGAGCGCAACTCGGAACGCCGTGAGTTTGAATTTGGCGATAGCCTTGACCAGATAGACATGACCCAATCTATCCACAACGCTCAGGTTAACCACGGCATAGGCGATTTTATGATGACCGAGCGCGACCTGGAAGTAGAGGAAATGGATTATAAAACCCTGACTTCTACCGTGCTGATGATCGACATATCGCACTCCATGATATTATATGGCGAGGACAGGATAACGCCGGCCAAAAAGGTAGCTATGGCGCTGGCCGAACTGATCCGCACCAAGTATCCTAAGGATACGCTGGATATTGTGGTTTTTGGTAACGATGCCTGGCCCATTACCTTGCAGGACCTGCCCTATTTACAGGTTGGCCCTTTCCATACCAATACCTATGCGGGTTTAGAGTTAGCTACCGACTTGCTACGTCGCCGTAAAACAACCAACAAGCAGATCTTTATGATTACCGATGGTAAGCCCACCTGTTTAAAGGAAGGCACCAAGTACTATAAAAACAGCATTGGGCTGGACCGTAAAGTGGTTAACAAAACGCTTAACATGGCCGCGCAATGCAAGCGCCTTAAAATACCTATCACCACATTTATGATAGCCAAGGACCCTTACCTGCAGCAGTTTGTAAGGCAGTTTACGGAGACCAACGGCGGCAAAGCATTTTATAGCTCCCTAAACAATTTAGGCGAATATATTTTTGAGGATTACGCACGCAACAGAAGGAAGAATGTAAGGTAGCCCCCCGGCCCCCTAAAGGGGGAGGATAATAACATATAAAAATCGGTGAAATCAATATCACCCAATCAGTGAAATCACAACCATGAATAAAACAGATATAAAAACCCTTGGCCAGCTTAAGCAATCGGGCTATAAAAGCGAATCGGTTAAGGATGAGTTAAGAAGAAATTTAATTACCCAGCTTAAGAAAAAAGAAGAGGGTGGCTTTGAAGGCATTATCGGGTTCGAGGATACGGTAATCCCTGACCTGCAAACTGCCATCTTATCACGCCACAATATTTTATTGCTGGGCCTACGCGGTCAGGCTAAAACACGTATTGCACGTTTGCTGGTTAATTTACTGGACGAGTATGTGCCATATATTGAAGGATCTGAATTGTTTGATGATCCGTTGAACCCTATTTCATGGTTCGGGCATAATATAGTGCAGGAAAAAGGCGATGATACCCCTATTGCCTGGATCCACCGCAGCGAGCGTTATACCGAAAAACTGGCTACGCCCGATGTTACCGTTGCCGACTTAATTGGCGATGTTGACCCAATTAAAGCTGCTACCATGAAGCTAACATATTCGGACGAGCGAGTTATCCACTTTGGGTTGATCCCGCGTGCGCACAGGGGCATATTTGTTATCAATGAGCTGCCCGATCTGCAGGCGCGGATCCAGGTATCGCTATTCAATATCCTACAGGAACGTGATATCCAGATCCGTGGTTTTAAACTGCGCTTACCGTTGGATATACAGTTTGTATTTACGGCCAACCCCGAAGATTATACCAATCGCGGATCGATAGTTACACCGTTAAAAGACCGGATAGAAAGCCAGATATTAACACATTACCCACGCTCGGTAGAGATCTCGCGTAAGATCACCCAACAGGAAGCATCGCTTACACAAGATCAACGCGTTACTATAGAAGCCGATGGTTTGGTAAAGGACCTGGTAGAGCAAATTGCTTTTGAGGCACGTAATTCTGAATATATCGATAAAAAATCAGGTGTATCTGCACGTTTAACCATATCGGCCTATGAGAACCTGATCAGCAATGCCGAACGCCGGATGATCATTAACCACGAGGACAGAACTTTTGTACGTATCGCCGACTTTTTGGGTGTTATCCCTGCTATCACCGGCAAGATAGAGTTGGTTTATGAGGGCGAACTGGAAGGCCCTGCAAAAGTTGCCAATATCCTTATCGGCAAAGCCATAAAAACATTATTGCTTAAATTTTTCCCCGACCCGGAGAAAGCTAAGAAAGCCAAAGCGCCAAACCCATATGCCGAGATCATAAACTGGTTTAGTGAGGGCAATACGCTATCTGTTTTAGATGACCTGCCGCTTGCCGAGTATAAAAAAGTATTGAACTCGGTTACCGGGTTAAAAGAGTTGGTAAAAAAAATCCACCCGCGTTTGGTAGAGAGCCAGCAACTAATTTTAATGGAGTTTGTGCTGCATGGACTTGCCGAGTTCTCACAACTAAGCAAAGGATTTTTGGATAATGGTTTCGCATTTTCTGATATGTTTAATAGTTTGTTTAATTTGCAGCCTGATGATGACGATCTGGATATAGATGACGATCGTTACTAACGATAGCTGATAGATGCACGGGCAATTATTTACAATTATTTTAGTAGGCGCCGTTATTTTTACGGTAGATCTGTATTTGGCCGGTGGGTTTGCCGCTGCCTTTAAAAAGCGTGCAGCGCACATCCAAAAGATCGTCAGGCGGTTATATATTGTATTTTCGCTGGGGCTTATACTTGCTACTATAGCTTGTATATACTTTAAACTACCGGTTGGCGTACGTGCAGGTGTGCTCTTATCATTTTTTGTACTGTCGGTTATTAAGTTTACTTTCTTATTTTTTGTGGTGGCCGATGACGTACGCAGGTTCGTTATCCGCCTGAGGAAAAAACCGGTAACATCCGCCAATAAAGTAACGGCAGCCGGTTCGGATATCATCCCGCGTTCTAAGTTTTTAATGCAGGCGGGTTTAATAGCGGGGGCTGTTCCGCTGGCATCCATAGGTATAGGTATGGTAGCAGGTACTTATGATTACCGGGTGCGTTATCAAACCCTGTACCTGCCCAATCTGCCTAAAGCTTTTGACGGTATTAAACTTGGGCAGGTATCTGATATCCACTCTGGGAGTTTTTATAATAAAACAGCCGTAAAAGGGGGCGTTGATATGCTGCTGCGCGAAAAGCCGGATATCATTTTTTTTACCGGTGATCTGGTGAATGACATCGCGTCGGAAATGCGCGACTATCAGGATGTATTTAGCAAAATACAGGCGCCACTGGGTGTATTTTCGGTTTTCGGCAATCATGACTATGGGGATTATTCGTGGTGGCCCAACCCGGCAGCGAAGAAAAAAAACCACGATGACCTGATAGCCACTCATAAAAACATGGGATGGGATTTATTGTTGAACGAGCATCGGCGTATAAGAGTAAATGGCGAAGAGATAGGCATACTGGGGTGCGAAAACTGGGGAGAGCTATCCCGTTTCCCTAAATATGGCCGTATGGAAGCTACAGTTAAAGGCACTGATGAGCTACCTGTAAAATTACTCTTATCGCATGATCCATCCCATTGGCAGGCCGAAGTACTGAAGAAATATCCGCAGATAGACTGCATGTTTTCCGGCCATACACACGGGATGCAGTTTGGTGTGCGTGCCGAGCATTTTCAGTGGAGCCCGGTTGAATATATTTACAAGGAATGGGCCGGATTGTACCGCCAGGGAGCCCAGCAATTGTACGTAAATGTAGGTTATGGATTTTTAGGCATCCCCGGCAGGGTTGGAATATTGCCGGAGATTACGATATTTACACTTCGATCTGCTCATGATCCTTTACTACAAAAAGCTTGACAGTTATAGGTGGGCAGTTTATCATAAATGAAAAAACTATTACAGCCTGTTTTTGATTTTTTGCTGTTTAGCAATATTTTTATGGCCTTATGCGCGGTGGCGCAGGGATTGGTTGTTTTTTACCTGATAGGCTCCCGGCCCTTGTACACGATATGTGCTTTATTATTTGTGTCGACTGTCGCCATTTATAATTTTTCTATTTTATTAACCAAACCCAAAAATCCCGAAAAGTCTGAAAACCGGCGCATACGCTGGTTCTTTGCTCACCACAGACTGATGGTTACGGTTACTATTGTAGCTATACTATCCTTAATTCCATTATTCTTTTTAATATCCATGGAGTCAAGGATACTGCTTATATTCCTGGCAGCAATATCCTTTGCCTATAGCTTACCATTGTTCTCTCTCGGCGATCAAAAATTTGGCCTGCGTAATATACCCGGGCTTAAACAATTTTTAATAACCCTGGTGTGGACCATGAGCAGTGTTTTGTTACCCGTATTGGAGGCGCAAGACATGCACCTAACCAACATTACGCTGCGTGACACCACTATCCTGCTTGCTAAGCGTTTTTTATTCATTGCAGCATTAACTGTTCCGTTTGATATCCGCGATCTGTTTGAGGACCGCGAATCGGGCCTTAAAACCGTACCTGTTGCAATAGGCGAAAAACGAGCCTACCTGTTTTGTCAGATATTATTAGCGGGTTATATTGTGTTGCTATTTTTGTACCGAAACAACGGCTTTAATGCTAATTTCTTCGCGCTGACATTAACCGCGATACTGGCCGGCTGGCTCATCTTCAAGTCCAAATGGAAACGTAACGAATATTACTACTTTTTTTACCTTGATGGGGTATTGATATTGCAGTATGTGATGCTGGTAGTGTTTAACAGTATTAAACATGCCATCTAACTACGATAATTCGGCCTGGTTCTATGATCGCTTATCAAGACTAATATATGGCAAGGCGTTAGTTAACGCGCAGGTTTACCTGTTGCCTTATGTGCCGCCCAATTCAAGCGTATTGATTGTTGGCGGCGGTACGGGTTGGATACTGGAAGAGCTGGCCCGCGTCCATCCTACCGGGCTAACTATCACGTATGTGGAGATCTCTTCAAAAATGATGGCATTATCAAAAAGCAGAAACTATGGAGATAATAGGGTGACTTATATTAATCAAGCTGTTGAGGACGTTATTTTTACCGAAAAATTCGACGTTGTTATCACCCCCTTCCTGTTCGATAATTTTAAAGAAGAAACATTACAAAAAGTATTTGGCCACTTACATCATCAGCTTAAAACAGGCGGACTATGGCTGAATACTGATTTCCAGCTAACCGGCAGATGGTGGCAAAATGTACTATTGAAAAGTATGTTTTTATTTTTTCGCGCGATATGCGGGATAGAAACTTCAGTCCTCCCGCACATTGAGCAGCAGTTTAAACAACACGATTATTCCGTTATTACTGAGAAAACTTTTTTTTGGGAGTTTGTGGTGTCGGCTGTTTTCAGCAAATAAAAAGGGGGTCATGCTGAGCCTGTCGAAGCACGCGGGCAAAGGCCTTTACGCTCACCGTTCGACGGGTTCAGGGTGACACCCCTCGATTTTTTTTCTTACACCACGTATGCAAATTTATACCCAATGCCCCTTACAGTTTGTAAGTACTGCGGATAATCCGGGTTTGTTTCTATTTTTTTGCGGAGGCGCACAATGTGCATATCCAGTGTGCGGGTATTAACGTCGGCATTGTAGCCCCATACTTCCATCATCAACTCCTCGCGGTTAATAACCTTGTTTTTGTTTTTAAGAAAGTATAATAGTATGCGGTTCTCTAATATCGTCAGCTCAATTTTTCGGCCATCACGTATCAGTAAATGCGTGTTGGGGTGATGCTCCATATTGGCAAACGCATACGTCTCTGATTTTTCGTTGTTTAGCGCGAATTTTATCTTATTCTCTATTAACGCAACCACCACATCCATATTAAACGGCTTGGTTACATAGTCAGAAACACCAAAGCCATAAGCCTCTATTTTATCAATATCCTGTTGTTTGGCAGTGGTCATTATAACAATACCGTCAAACCCTTTAGCGCGGATGCTGGTACAAACCTCGGCACCTTGTTTGCCGGGCAGCATCCAGTCTAACAACACAATGTCGGGTTGTTCGGCCAATATCAAGGTCTCGGCATCATCACCGTTAGTGGCTTCAAGCACTTTATATCCTTCTGATCCTAAACGCTCAGCAACCAAAAAACGCAGGTTTTCGTCATCTTCAACAAGCGCTATTTTTATCTCTTTATTCATAATTTAATTTGCATATGGCAGCGTAACAATAAACTCAGAACCTACGTCAACCCTACTTTTAACAACTATGTCGCCGTCCATAAAATTAACCAGTTCTTTGCAAAATGCCAGGCCCAGGCCCACGCTTCCGTTTTGATTATATTGGTTCTCTAATCTATAAAATTTCTTGAATATATTACTCAATTCGTTTTTGGGGATCCCTATACCCTTATCAATAAACGAAAATATAATATTACGTTTTTCGAGCGTAATATTTATAAAAAGCTCTTTTCGGTCGTGGTGCGAATATTTGTAAGCATTCTCTATCAGGTTTTGGAAAACACTGCCCAATAATACCGTATCTGTATAAAGAATCTTCGCCTCATTATCCACAGCATAATCAAGCTTAAACTGCGGATATTTTATTTTAAAGGTATCAATATATCCCTTTACAAAAGGCTCAATTTTTATCTTGTCTTTTTTTATGGTGATAGATTTATTTTCCAGCTGCGTAAACGAAAGCAGCTTGTTCATCAACTCGTTTAGCTTATCAGCCTCTTCGTCCAGGATCTTACCGTAATGTTTACGCTGGCGGTCGGTTAGTTCGTTATCGCCTTTAAGGTTTGAGCCTGCAATTTTAATAACACTTACCGGTGTTTTAAACTCGTGCGTAAAGTTGTTAATGAAATCATACTGCAGCTTAAACATCTTTAAGTTAACGCTAAGGTTGCGGTAAATGAGCCAGCCTATCAGCATAAAAACAGAGTAGATTAACAATATAATACCACCTATAGGCAAAAACCGGCGGACGATCTCGCCCTTTAAATGCTCGCGGGGCGAACTAAAATACAATTTGTAATCAGAGAACGCACCGGGTAGTGCAACCTCATCGGTAATGATCTTACTATGATCTATATCCGCCGGATCGTAGGCTACCTGTTTTATGGATACTGAACTATATAATTCGGGGTGTACATTTTTTATCCTGATCTTATAAGCATCCAAATAAAATGTCATCATGTTCTGTTTATAAAACGACTGTAGTGAGCTGTTTTTTTGAAGATCATGGTATATTTTAAAATCGCCGTTTGATGGGGTATTTAAGAAACTGATCTTACCCGGCCTGGTATTATAAAATACGCCCGGCTGATCGGGCCCCGGCCCTTTTACGGTATCATACTTTGCTACATAGTTTCTTAGCTTGTCGGCCATTTGTTTAAAATCACTGGCGTTTACCTCGCTGTCGTTGGCCTGTTTTTTTAACGTGCTTTTTTTGGGGAAGAATTCAACGGTCGCTTTTGATGAGATAGCCAAACCCTTATCGGCAACGGGGAGCCTGCCCTGATTGCCAACAACTACCTGGTAAAAAACTATTTTAGTAACAAAGTCAAAGTTACGAAACACGGAATCGGCGTAGTTTGCAGCTGAGGCAGAATCAAGCAAGCCCGAATATGAGTTTATTTCGAATATTTTATTGTGGTAAAAATCATTGTAAGGGCCAATAACTGTTTGATCGACCACGTTGTTCTTTTTGGCAGCAAAATCATTATCTACATTTTGCACCGTCAACTTATAAGCCACCACAATGCCCACAATAAGCGTAGCCGATACCAGCGTAAGTAAAGCAATTATTAGCGAAGAATTTTTACGATATATTGTAGTATGACCTTTCATCACCTTAAGGGATTAAGGTTTAAAATGCATATTGATTTCAAGGAATTTTTCAATATCAGCATAATTTTGCTTTCGCCTGTTTTCGCTACTAACAGAGCCGCGTTCGTTTTTATATAAAGAGTATTTAACCGAAATATTTCGTTTCTGTAACTCACGAATGTAATGGTTTAACTCGACAATATTTGCACGCGAGTCATTCGCATCCTGCAAGAAAAATATGGGTGCTTTAGGTTTATCAGGATGGTTAACCGGCGATATTGCCCTTAACAAGCTAAGATCTTTTTCCGGATCGCCAATGGTAGCGTACATTTTTTGCCGCTGTGGCCGGTAATATGCCGGAGCAGTTTGTATATAGGTTAACAAGTTAATAACGCCGTTTTGCACAATGACACAGCTGTACAGCTTGGGGTTGAAAGACGCTGCATACAGTGCCGAAAACCCGCCAAAACCACGGCCGTACATGGCTATCTTTTTAGGGTTAGCAATTTTGTTGGCAATAAGCCAGTTTACACCGTCTGTTATATCCTCTTGTATTTTACCGCCAACCTCTTTAAAGCCGGCACTATAAAACACTTTCCCATAACCAGACGATCCACGGTAATTAACCTGCAAAACGGCGTATCCACGGTTTGCGAAAAACTGCACGTCAGGACTATAGTTCCATGAGTCGCGCATGCCAAACAGGCCGGCATGCGGCATTACTATCACCGGTAAATTGGTTTGATTATCGCCCAACGGTAAAGTTAAATATCCATTTATAACAAAGCCATCATTGGTAGTATAGCTAATAGGCTTTTTGGCACATAACTTTGCGGGATCGATACTTGAATTTTCTGTTAGTTTAGTTAATTTATTGGCAGATCGTTCATAAAGATAGGTACCGGTTGGGCTACGATCTGTAAACGGCTGCACAATAAATTTATCCTCGGCTGTATCTCTGTCGCTAATATTTATTTCATACCCTTTAAGCAAATTATACAGGTTTTGGTAAAGCGCTTTAGTATCGGCATCAAAAAACTGGCGTTGTATTTTGGCTTCTTCCCACGCTACAGACTCAAGGCGGTTTTTACTTCTCGAATAATCAACACTCCTAACATCGGTGGTATTATTAGCATAAATAACTCGCCCTTCTTTACCATCTTCTGCATTTATCTCTACAAAAGCAGTTTTGTCTCGCCCCACGTTTGACAGGGCATAGAAATTTTTCTTTACACCGGTAAAAGCTACCGGCCTTACATAATTTCTGAAGTTGTTTTTAATAATAGCCTTAAAAGCCGACCTGTCGTTTGCACGATATAGTATGGTTTCATCCACACCATCGGCAGCTTTTATTAATCGTATTTTACCATCAGCATCTACAAAAAACTCGGTGATATTACCCGGATTTACCAGGTATGTTTTTAAGTCGCCGTTTTTAATGTTTAAACGATAAACGTCAAAATTTGCCGAATCGCGCTTATTCATGCTAATGGTTATAATATCGGGTGTATGCTTGTTTTTGTTTAAAACATGTATGCTGGCCTTTCCTGCTGCCAGGATAGTTTTAGTTTTTAACGTATGTATATCTAACACCAGCAAACGCTGGTCGTCCTTGCTATCCGGGCCAAAAACTATTTGGTTTTCGTAGGTCCAGTTATAATCGCCACGTACAGAAAAATCAGTAAACGATGTTGCCATTACTTCCTTGCCGTCGGCCAACGATTTAATGAAGATATTTTGCTTATTGTTATACTTTTTTAAATATGAAATGTACTTGCCGTCAGGCGATATTTTGAAGGCAACCTTTTGGGGTGTTTTAAAAAATTCGTTAATAGGTATCTGCGTTGTTTTGTTTTCATTACAAGAATAAAACGCAACAATTAAAAAAATTAAAATTAAATTCTTGAGTATCCGCACCATTCTAAATATACAACTGGGGTATTTATAATCAGGTTAAATTAGGTAAATAAGTTAGCTTTTTAAAAATGTCACTACAATTTTACCCTGCATATACGTTATGTAAATAATAGGCAACATAGGCCATCCTTAACTTTTAATTATTTATTTTTATCGTATGAAGCGGATATTAATAGTTTGTCTTTTTGTTATTACCGGCATCACCACAGCGTTTGCACAGACAGATGAACTGCTTCTGGCTAGACAATATAGCAGCAACGGCGAACATCAAAAGGCGTTGGAAATATATCAAAAGCTTTTTAAGCAGGATAATGACGCTTACTTTAATAATTATATCGGCACCCTTTTAGCGCTTAAAAAATTTGACGAGGCCGAAAGCACGGCAAAAAAAATGATTCGCAGGCACCCTGCCGCGGCCGACTATGTTATTACCCTGGGCGCTGTCTATACACAACATGGTGAAACGGAGAAAGCCAACGCATTATACGATGACCTGATCAAAAAAATGCCGGCGGATCAGAACGCCGTTGCTATGCTTGCCGCACAATTTTACCAGGGTAGCAATGCTAATTATGCTATTAAAACATTTGTGCAGGGGCGCAAACTATTAAATAATGACGACCTGTTCTCGTACGAACTGATAACGCTTTACCGCTTTAAAAGAGATAAGCCCGCTTTAACAGAAGAATATTTAAATATCCTGCCAAAAAATCCGCTGTACTTAAGCCAGGCAGAAAACGTGCTGTCAACTTTATATGATGGCGATGCAGATTACGATATGCTGCGGATAGCCCTGTTAAAACGGATCCAAAAAGATCCGCAGCAAACCATTTTTGTTAATTTATTAACCTGGCAGTTTTTACAACAAAAAGATTTTGACCAGGCTCTTAACCAGGCACTGGCGCTAAGCCGCAGAACCGATAATGATGGCAGCGATATTTACGAACTATGCCGCACGCTTGTTTTTAACGAGGCTTATGATGCTGCTATACATGGCTATGAATATTTAATAAGCAAAGGCAAGGAAGGCCCCTACTATATATCATCAAAAATTGAACTGATAAACACAAAAAACTCAAAGGTTACCGCCGGCAAATATGTACAGGCCGATTTAATTGAGCTGGAGAAAAACTACCAAGACCTGTTAACAGAATTTGGCCAAAATACTACCACTGCCTTTGCTATGCAAAAACTGGCCAACCTGCAAACTTTTAAGCTGCATAAGCTCAACGATGCACAAAAAGTATTGGAGGATGCTTTAAAGGTTCCGCAGATCCGCCCGGCATTGTTGGCCGCCTGTAAACTTGATTTGGGTGATATATATTTATTAAATAACCAGCCATGGGAAGCTACATTGCTGTACAGCCAGGTTGAGAAAGATTTTGTTAACACGCCTGTAGGACAGGACGCTAAATTCAGGAACGCCAGGTTTGCTTACTACACCGGCGATTTTATGTGGGCAAAGGGCCAGCTTGATGTTTTAAAGGCGGCAACAACCCAGCTGATAGCTAATGACGCGCTTAACCTCTCGCTTTTAATTGGCGATAATATAGTTGCCGACACCACCGGTAAGGCGCTAAAAATGTATGCCCGTGCCGATCTGCAAATATTTGCCCAACAACAAGAAAAAGCAATAGCCATACTGGACAGTATCAATACTAAATTTCCAGACAATCAGCTAAGCGATGATATATCAATGGCAAAAGCGCGTATAGCCATTCAACAAAAGGCATATCCTGACGCTGTTACTTATCTTAAAAAAATAATTACCGATCACCCTTCAGACCTTTGGGCAGATGACGCTGTTTTTATGTTAGGCGATATTTATGAAAACCAGCTTAATGATAAGGAGCAAGCCAAAACTTACTACCAAAAAATCATCACCGATTATGCTGGCAGCCTTTATATTAACGAGGCGCGTAAAAGGTTCAGAAAACTACGTGGCGACACTGCCTCCTGATTAAAGTTGCGAAATCCTATCAGCTTAATTTGTACTTTTGCCGCATGATAATTTATAATGAAACCATTATTGTGGACGAAGGCATCCATAAACAATGGTTAAACTGGATGCAGACTGAATACATACCCAGGGTAATGAAAACCGGGCATTTCAACTCTTACAAAATATTGAATGTGCTCGACTCGCCTAACGAGGGTGTTACTTATTGTATTCAATACTTAACAGACGACCGCGAAAAATACAATTTGTTTAACGATAAACATTTGCAGGAATTACAGGTTATACATCAGCAAAAATTCGAGAATCAATTTGTGTTATTTAATACTTTGATGCAAACAGTAAACTAAAAATGAAGATCACAGAAACAAGCATTAAAGGATTGTTAATAATTGAACCGCAAGTATTTAACGATGGCCGTGGATATTTTTTTGAAAGTTACAGCAAAGCAAAATTTGCAGCAGCAGGTATAGATACTGACTTTGTACAGGATAACCAATCTTTCTCACATAAAGGGGCAACCCGGGGGCTGCATGCCCAGTCTGCACCACATGCACAAGCCAAACTGGTACGTGTTATACAGGGCCGCGTTTTAGATGTCGCGGTTGATGCGCGCAAAGGTTCGCCCACCTATGGCCAGTATGAAACTATCGAATTAAGCGGCGAGAACCAGTTGCAGTTTTTTATACCCGCTGGCTTTCTGCACGGCTTTGCTACGTTAGAAGACAATACTATTTTTGTATATAAAGTAAATGACTACTACAGTAAAGAATGCGAGGTTGGCGTAAAATGGAACGACCCTACCCTGGCTATAAACTGGGGCATTGCAGAGCAGGATGCTATCATATCGCCAAAGGATGAATTACTACCGGCGTTTGCAGATTTTGTGAGCCCTTTTTAGCCCCCTCTAAATCTCCCCCGGTAGGGGAGACTTAAAAAAATATAATTATTAAAGCCCTCCCTTCCGGGGAGGGTTGGGTGGGGCTTACTTCGTTATCAAATTATACAGTTCATCCAATTTAGGGCTAAGCACAATTTCAATGCGGCGGTTCTTTGTGCGGGCATCGTCGGTATTGGCTGGGTCAATTGGCTGGTACTCGCTTTTACCGGTGGCCGTAAGGCGTTTAGGATCAATTTTTTCAACCTCGGTTAAGTAACGGGTAACTGATGTTGCACGCAGTACGCTCAGGTCCCAGTTATCTTTTATCTGGCCAAGGTTCCTTATCCTTTTATCATCCGTATGGCCCTCAACAGCCATATTAATATCAGCCTCTTTATTCATTACAACAGCCAGCTGCTTTAAAGCCGCTTTACCGCGTTCGTCAATAACAATACTGCCCGATGGGAAAAGCAATTTATCGGTTAACGAAACATATACCTTCCCGTTCCTGATATCAACCGATAAGCCGTTTTGCTGGAAACCAAGTAGCGCCTTCTGTAATTTATCTTTCAGGGCATTTGTAGCCTCATCGCGTTTACGCAAAATATCTTCTACCTCTTTTAAACGTTTCTCGCGCTTTTGCAGATCGCTTGACAGCTGGTTAACTTTTGAGTTGGTTGATGTAAGGTTATTATTTAAAGCATCATACCTTCCGTTTAAAGCGTCGTAGCTCGCCTTCAAAGCCGCAAGGCTTCCTTTTTGATCTTCTATATTACCTTTTAAGCCGGCAATTTCGCGGTGCAAGCGCGCGGTGTCTGCCTGCAATTGCGCTATCTGTGCCTCAAGGCTGCTGTTGCGGGTAAATAACGAGTCGCGCTGGGTTAGCATGGCTTTATATTTTTTTGTGGATAGCACCACGCACGATTGCATGCTCATTATTAAAACAGCGGCTACTAATAAATATTTAATCTTCATTATATAGGGATTATAGGTTATACAATCGCGTTGCGCAAAAATACATTTAGCGGATAGATCCTGCTGCATAGTTGCGCTATATTTTCGGCAAGCTTACTGCTGGTTATTTCTTTATCAGTTAACGGATGCCAGGCTATAAAGCTTTTAAGCTTTAACAGTTCAATATTTTCGTTATCGGCAGCATAATCACGGGGCAGGGTTTTTAGCTTGTCCTGCTCGCGGAAATCGCCAAATAGTTTAACAAACTCCGGCTTATCAATAACCGACTTCAGCTCATGTGCGTTATAATCTATTTCCTGGCGGATGGCTTTTAAGTGCGCAGCCTCGGGCATCCAGTAACCACCGGCAATAAATGATTTGCCGCCGGGTTGGATCTGCATATAATACTCGGCGCCGCCCAGCTTGGTGCCCGTTGTTGGCAGGCTTATGCCAAAGTTAATTTTATAGGGTGTTTTGTTTTTACTGAACCTGATATCGCGGTAGATACGCATCACGCATTTCTTGCCATCCAGCTCGGGCGACAATGCCGGATCAACCTTGTGCATCAATTTAAGCAAATCGTTAGTAAAGGCGATAACGTTTTCGCGGGCGGCATCATAGGTGGCTTTATTGGCCATGAACCATTCGCGGTTATTGTTATCAATAAGCTCTTTTAAAAAGTTAAGTGTTTGCCGTTGTATCATCTACATCTAAATTGGGCTTATAATGTATTTTGGGCGATAGCCAGTATAGCAACAATACGCGCGACGCCCTGAAAATTATAGGGGCAAATATAAAACATCCGCCTATAATAACACCGCAATATAACCATGGCGATGTGGTGTTGTTTGTAATAATATAGGTTAACGCAGCCAGTGCGAATGATGTGCCTACATTAAGCGCGTAACTAACATACATGGCTGCATAAAAATACCCCGGTTCAATCTCGAAATACAAGTTACAACTTGGGCAATTTAAATTGATACGGTTGCTGGTAAGGCTATAAACTTTACCGGTAAACATATTGCCCCTGCGGCAGCGCGGGCATTTGGCATGTAACATTGCCCATGTTTTGGATGTTTTAGCCATGATATAAAACAGGGCCTTAGCGGCCCTTAGTGTTTTTTAATTTAAGTGAAGTTTCTCGTCGCGCATGTTAAGGTCGACGTTTTTGCGGCGATATTTTTTGTACCAGATATATCCTACTACAGCTACCGCCAGATATGGGGCAGCCAATAAATACATAATACCGTTATTTAATCCTTTAGTTGTTTTATTACCATTCTTAGCGTTCGACTCGACCGACGTAGTACACATGGCGCATTGCGCGTTAACCGGCACAACACTGCAAGCCAGTATGCCAACGGTAAAAACAATTAATAATAACCTGTAGATCTTCATCGGTCCAAAATTAACAAAAAATATTAGCCCCCTCTAAATCTCCCCCGGTAGGGGAGACTTTAATCGCTTTTTTAAAGCCCTCCCTACCGGGGAGGGTTGGGTGGGGCTGATTAAAAATGATAAAACGGTTTTATCATCAAATACACTACTACCCCGCTGGCGGTAACAAACAGCCATATCGGGAAAGCCCAGCGCACCAGTTTGCGATGTTTCTCTACCTGCATTTGCAAGCCGCGGTAAAAGCTCAATAGTATTAACGGTAAAACCCCTGCTGCAAGTATGATATGTGGTGTTAAAATAGCAAGGTAAACTTTGCGCATTGTACCGTATTGGGTTATCTCATCACCTAATACTTTGCCATCGCCATTTACATCGCCGTAAACGGTTTCATTGCGCATTAAGTAATGAAATAATACGTAGGATACAAGGAATAATGCCGAAAGGCAGAAGGTAAGAATATTCAATCTTTTATGAACTGCAATATTACCCTGCTTAATAAAGTATAGCGACGTTAGTAAAAGCACCGTGCAGGTGCCATTAAGTATGGCGTTAAGCATGGGCAGGTATGGCGTAAATGCAGGCGCTACGGCAGGCCCGGGTATCATGTGGCGGTTAAGCAATACAACCAGCAATATTACAACTACGGTTACAACGGCTACAAAACGAAAAATAAATTTATCGGTCATTTTAGTTTTTCTTAACTAATTTTTAATCTCTAATCTTCAACCACTAATACAGTGGTTTATCTTTTTTTCTTAACTCTTCGGCTATCAGCACTTTTATTTCATCATTCAGTTTGGTGATATCTTTGGCTGATGTGCCCGAGTAATATCCCCTGATGTGTTTTTCCTGGTCTATCAGTATCAGCTTATCGCTGTAGATAAAATCATCGTTACTTACTTTAACAGCATCTACCAAAAAACCTTTGCGGGCCAGCGGGTAGATCACCGAGGTATCGCCGGTTAAGAACAACCATTTTATGGCGGGGGGGTTATACTGCTTAGAGTAGTTCTTTAATACCGGTACCGAATCACGCTCCGGATCGACAGTTATCGACGCAAAACAGATCATCTTATTCGTAGCGTAATCTGACAGCAGCGCGTTAACGTTTTTATTTATCGTATTACAAACCGACGGACAATGCGTATAGAAAAAACTGGCTACAAATATTTTATCATCAAAGCTTTTACCGGTAACAATAGCACCGTTTTGGTCAACTAATTTAAAATCGGGCAGTTGGTGGTAAGTAGTATCCGGGATAACCTCGCCATGAAACTTATGACTGGTGCCGGATAGTTTTTTAGGGCCAAAATACGACAGGGGTTTATACCTGTTTTTGCCCTTGGCGGTAAGCAGATAATATAAAAATCCCGGTAATGCTAATATCATTACCAGGATTAATATTTTTTTTACGAGGCTTAAATTCTTCATTACATCCTCAGGTTAATCCAGTGGTGACTCTCGTTAGTCAATACCAGGATCAATCCGATGATGAAAAGAATAGGCACTAAAATAGCATATACCAGGCCTACTTTTTCAAACTTTAAGTGCATGAAAAAAGCAACAATATAAAACGCTTTAAACAACGTTAAAATAATATAAACCGGGTTAGCAATGTTTATACCCATGTGGCCATTAGGTACCATGTAAAGCGCTATAAAAAACTCTACACAGGTAATAGCTAATAATATGAAAAACACTTTCCATATTCTTTTGCGGGTCATTGTCTCGCCGTGTTCGCCTTCGGCGTGATGAACTTCTGTTGGTTCTGATGACATAATATATATCAGGTTAAAATGATCAAACTAAATAAAAGAAGGTAAATACAAATACCCATACCAAATCTACAAAGTGCCAGTAAAGGCCTACTTTTTCTATCATCAAATAACTGCCGCGTTTCTCGTAAGTACCTGCAAGCACGTTAATGGTTATAATGATATTAATGATTACCCCGCTAAATACGTGGAAACCGTGGAAACCTGTGATTGTAAAGAACAAATTAGCAAACTGGTGCGATGTCATTTGTTGCTGCGCCAATGGTATACCCTTCTCAAAAAACTCCTGTAATGTCTCTGCATTAGGTATTGCCGACCACCAAAAGCCTTCGTGGTGTAAGTGGTTCCACTCTAACGCCTGGCAACCCAGGAACATAAAGCCACCAATAATGGTGCCTATCATCCACCATACAACTTCTTTTTTTGCGTTGCGATGGCCGGCCTCTACAGCCAATACCATGGTAACAGAACTCATGATGAGGATAAAAGTCATTAAGCCCACAAATACAAGCGGCGCGCCATGCTCTATTGATGTACCAGGTACCGATTGGAACACCAATGACGGTGAAGGCCAGGTTGGTGCGCTAAAACGTAAGGCGCCGTAAGAGATCAATAACGAAGAAAAGGTAAATGCATCCGACAGGAGGAAAAACCACATCATCATTTTACCATACTCTACATTAAACGGAGATCTTCCGCCCGACCATGGTGTTGTTTTTAGTTCATCAATTTTAGATACTGTTGCGCTCATTTGTAGTTAGCTATAGCGTTATTAATTTATTGGTTCAAAAGTAAAAAAACATACAGATAAATCCATATAATATCTAAGAAATGCCAAAAAATAGATGTCATTTCCATTCTATATAAATTCT
Organism: Mucilaginibacter sp. UYCu711; assembly: GCF_050433825.1. NCBI lineage: Bacteria > Pseudomonadati > Bacteroidota > Sphingobacteriia > Sphingobacteriales > Sphingobacteriaceae > Mucilaginibacter > Mucilaginibacter sp. UYCu711. The sequence goes on from NZ_JBNPWM010000012.1 coordinate 54,763, forward strand.
TTACCTGTGGTATTCGTTTTATGCTACCGCTTAAAGCGCTTATCAGCCATGCAATACCGCCAATAATGTGTAGCAAATGAAGAAAGGTCATTACATAAACAAACGACCGGGTTGCATTTGGATCAACCAAATATATATGCATTTTATAGGCCATGTAATACCAGCCATAAACCTGCAATATTAAAAACACAACACCAAGGCCCATAGTAACCCATAACATTAACTGTTGCTTAGCCAGGTTTAACCGCTTAGCGGCCCTTGCTGCCAGGAACAAAGTAACACTGCTGGCTATTAATACTATTGTGCTGTACCTGAACGATAGCGGCAACGTTATATTTAAACCATGCCCGCTACCACCGCTATAAACAATAAAGCCGCTGGTTAAAGCCGCAAAAAGCATAAACGACGTAAATATGAAGATCCACATCACAAACTTCTTTGCTCCCAGGTTTACTTTATCTTCTTGTTGTGTCCGCGCCATCATCACTTCGCTATAAAATCAAATAAAAACATTAACTGCACTACCGGCAGGTAAAAAAACGATCCAAACATCAGCTTACGTGCTGCTGCAATTTGCAGCGTGCGCAATAAACCTATTGACTGGTATAAAAATATAAGGCTGCATATTAGCGATACACCGCCAACGTAATAACCGCCATAACCATAAATAGTTGGCAGCAAACTAACCGGCACTAATATCACAGCAAATATAACGGTAATAACCGCGCTTGCCCTGTCGCGGTTTTGGGTTGGTAACAACCTAAAACCGGCCAGTTTATAATCATCATCCAAAACCCAGGCTATTGCCCAGAAATGCACAAACTGCCACACAAACTGTATGGAGAATAATATCAACGCTATCTCATCAATACGGCCGTGCGGCTGCCCGGCGACATAACCAATAAGCGCAGGTAACGCGCCGGGTATAGCACCTACAAATACCGATACCGGCGTTTTACGCTTTAACGGTGTATAAGCAAACGCGTATAATAAAATAGACAATACCGATAGCAACCCGGTAAGGATATTTAATGTACCTAAAATATAAGTGCCCGCCATGCCCATACCTAAACCTAACACGAGGCCCTGGCCGGTTGTCATGCGCCCGGCAGGCATTGGGCGGTCCATAGTGCGCTTCATCAGCTTGTCCAGGTCAACCTCAATAACTTCGTTAAAACAGTTGGCCGCAGCGGTCACTAAAAAGCCACCGGCAACCAGCTTAAGCCAATTCATCCACATGGTGGTGCTATATAATGAGCCCCAGGTGTTGCCCCCGTTTGCTTTTACCGCTATGATAAAAGATATCGACGCTGAAAATACTACCAAAAACGTCAGCCTGAATTTGATCAGTTTTGAAAAATCAGCCCACTTCATCGTTGCGTCCCCCCATGTATATTAACCGACCGGTATAAATTCAGCATCAAATAAAACTGTGCGCCAAATACAAGGCTGGCCAATAGTATATGCAATGCTTGCGCATACGGCGGCACAGCTAAGTATGATAATAGCATGCCGGTAACTATTTGCAGCATTATCATTAAAAAGCTAAAGCTCATTATTTGCTGCTGTAACGAGTGCCTGTTAAATGCCCTGCGCATTAACCCGAATAATAGTAAGTTGATCACCAGTACAAAAGCAGCCACATCGCGATGCTGCGTAAATATATCGCCTGCGTACCTTATCCAATCGCCACGGTAGCCGCCTTGTAAACGGGTTGATACGGCGTCTATCTTCTCGCGTACTTCGGTACCAAAAGTAATTTGCAGGATAGTTATTATCAATGCCAAAACCGTAACAATATGTGTTATAGGGTTGACATTTAACCGTGGCCTGCCGTAAACTTTTGCCAAATGATATGTGGTTATGCAAATAGCCAATATAGCCAGCGCTAATAGCAAGTGCACAGTAATGATCCATGCCACCAAATTGGTTGATACCACTATTGATCCTAACCAGGCCTGAAAACCTATCAGCACCAAATTAAACACACTTAAAAAAGGGATCAGTTTATTGGCACCAGCATAACTGAAAGAGTAGATAGCAGTGAGCAATAAAAATATGCCCGATATGGCGCCTATTAAACGGTTAACATATTCTGTCCAGGTGCGGGCCACGTTAAATTCTTCGGGAATTAATATCGATTTATCTTCGCGCAGGCGGCGGGCCAGATCGCTGTACCCAAATACGTCCAATATTTTGGCAAAGCGCTGGTTTTTAGCCAGACGACCGGCAACGTACTTTTCTTTGTAATTAGTGGGCAGATCAGCCGCCGAGGTAGGCGGTATATATCGCCCAAAGCATTTAGGCCAGTCAGGGCACCCCATTCCCGAACCTGTACTGCGTACCACACCGCCTGCCAATATCAAAACAAAAAGCAGCGCAATACTTATAAGATTGGTCTTTCTGAATCTGTTTTTTGACTGTGGGTTGCTCATCTAAATATTTCTAACAAATTAGGGTACCTGTTTCCTTCAGTTTTGAGTTCTGAGTGTTGATTTTTGAGTAAAAGTTCTTTTAAACTCACCACTCAAAACTCATCACTCACAACTTACACCAGGTACAGATACCCTAAAAGATCAGATCGGTAAATTGATATTATTTTACTTCTTCGCTTGCTTTTTGTTCGCTTGTCCATTTTGCATGGGCCTCTAAACCTGCAGGATTATCTTCAAAATCGTGCGGTAAGTTTGAGCTCATGGTTTGTGAAAGCGGGGTAATTTGTGATATAAAATCCTCTTCTGCTCCCGGCTTGCTATAATCATATGGCCAACGGTATACACTTGGTATTTCGCCGGGCCAGTTTCCGTGGATACGTTCAACCGGGGTTGTCCATTCCAAAGTATTTGCTTGCCAAGGGTTTTGTGTTGCCTCTTTACCCCAGAAAATTGAGTGGATAAAGTTATATAAGAATGCAACCTGCGCACAAGCCGACATAATAGCCGCCCAGGTAATAAACATATTTACTGATAACCAGCGCTCCATCGAAGCAAACTCTGTAAAGGCATAGTAACGGCGTGGTACACCATCAAGGCCCATAAAGTGCATCGGGAAGAATACCAGGTACGCGCCGATAAATGTTAGCCAGAAGTGCAGGTAACCTAATTTTTCGTCCATCATACGGCCAAACATTTTAGGGAACCAGTGATAAACACCCGCAAGCATACCAAATATAGCTGCCGAACCCATTACCAGGTGGAAGTGGGCAACAACAAAATAAGTATCGTGCAGGTTGATGTCTAACGCGGCGTTACCTAAGAAGATACCTGTGATACCACCAGAGATAAAGAATGACACCATACCTATAGCGAACAACATAGCAGGCGTGAACCTGATGTTACCGCGCCATAATGTAGCCAGCCAGTTAAATGTTTTTACGGCAGATGGTACCGCGATAATTAACGTAGTGATCATGAACACACCGCCCAGGAACGGGTTCATACCCGTAATAAACATGTGGTGACCCCATACAATAAACGATAATACAGTAATGCCGATTAGCGAGTAAACCATCGCGTGGTAACCAAAGATTGGTTTACGTGAGTTTACAGACATAACCTCAGACGAGATACCCATCGCCGGCATGATTACGATATATACTTCCGGGTGACCCAGAAACCAGAACAAGTGTTGGAACAGGATTGGGCTACCACCTTCAAAAGGCATAACCTGTCCGTTTACAACAATGTCTGATAGGTAAAAGCTTGTACCAAAACTACGGTCGAATATCAACAATACAACACCTGCAACCAGTACAGGGAATGATAACACACCCAGGATAGCTGTTAAGAAAAAAGCCCAGATAGTTAAAGGCATTTTCCAAAGATCCATACCACTGGTACGCATGTTTAATACCGTACTTACGTAGTTAATACCCCCCATTAATGATGATGCTACGAAGCAAACCATACTAATTAACCATAAGGTCATACCCGTGCCTGATCCTTTCATAGCGGTAGGCAAGGCAGATAGCGGCGGATAGATTGTCCATCCCGGTCCTGCAGGGCCTTTTTGTATGAAGAATGATGACAACATGATAACGCACGCGGTTAAGAAGAACCAGTAAGATAACATGTTGATGAACGGCGACGCCATATCGCGCGCACCTACCTGCAATGGTATTAATAAGTTACTGAAAGTACCGCTTAGGCCTGCAGTTAATACAAAGAATACCATGATGGTACCGTGTATAGTAACCAACGACAGGTAGAACTCAGGGTCCAAACGACCTTCGGGAGCAAAACGGCCTAATAATGTTTCTAATAAAGGGAATGCTTTATCAGGATAAGCTAACTGGATCCTGAATAAGATAGATAAAAGCATAGCAATAACCGCCATAGTAATACCTGTTATAAGGAATTGCTTGGCAATCATTTTGTGATCCTGGCTAAATACGTATTTAGTAAGGAATGTATCGTGATGATGCTCGTGACCGTCTTCGTGATGTGCTACTCCGTGATCGTGAACTGATAATGTTGACATAATCGCTAATTAATTGTTTAACGCTAACCTATTGTTTGTAATACTTTTATTCTGATCTGCCGCTGCCAGTTTTAACTCTGTACGTAACGCCGGGGTTAAGTAAGGTTTTTGTCTGGCTAACCATTGGTTGTACTCGCCTTCGGTAACAACACGTACAACTTTTTGCATGTTGTAGTGGCTGCTTCCGCAAATTTTGTTGCAATACAGCAGGTACTCAAATTTTGGGTTCTCCACTTTTCTACGCATTTCGGCAGTAGTAATAGTGGGGGTAAATTTAAAAAAGGTTGGCAATCCTGGTACCGCGTTTTGCTGCACCCTGAAGTGTGGCATATAAACGCTATGTATTACGTCCTGTGCAAATATATTTAAGCGGATGGTTTTGTTAACCGGCATTACCAGGGTATCAGCGGTTAAATCATCCATACTATTTTTGTCTTTAAAGTCTACACCCAGTTTATTGGCGCCAACTGTTAACCTGAAATCTTTTTTGCCCAATACACCATCTGGTCCGGCGTAACGGATCTCCCAGGCAAACTGGTGGCCGGTAATATCAATATTGATTGAAGCAGGGCCGCCTTTAGCATCAGTGCTGTTTTCAACTTCCTGCCAGGTAAAGAAACCGAAGATTACCAGTACAGTTAAAACAATGGCCGGGATGATGGTCCAAACCTTTTCAATGGTATTGTTGTGAGGTAAAAAGTAAGCTCTGCGTTTGTCTGAGTGCCTGTATTGAAACAAGAAGGTAAACAGTAATATCTGCGTAATAACAAATACAAATAAGGTAATTATTGTAGTTGTTAAAAACATAGCATCAATTTTAACACCGTGCTTTGAAGCAGCTTCTGGCAAGCTCATGCTGCCTTGTACGGTGATGTCCCAATAAGCACCGGCCATACCAAATACCAGGAATACCAGGCATATTATAGCCATAATGTTATTCCATTGGATACCTTTTTTACCCTGTATCTGCTGGCTAAGATCATATACCTTTAATATTTTACCTATAACAGCCACTGATATAGCCAGTAAAACAAAAAGCAGTATATAATAACTTACGCCCAACCAGTCAACGCCCGGTTTAGCTGCATCGGCAGTAGCTGTTGTAGCTTGTGCCATCAGTATGTTTGTGCCGCTAAGCATAAACACCGCTAAAAGCGCAAGTAACTTTTTAGAATTTATTATTTGTTTGAATGCCATTGTATTGGTGGTTTGGTATTCTGTATTGTGTTGCAAATTTAACAATTATTATATGTGATGATGTAAACTCTCCTGCAGGAACGGGTGATTTTTAGGCACCAGCGATTTGAACTTGCTTAACGCGTTGAATAACAGGAATACAAATAATCCGGCGAAGCCGATAAATATTCCTATCTCTTCCACACCAAAACCACGCCCGTGAGGGCCTACCGTAGCAGGCATTATCATGATGTAGTAATCTAACCAGTGACCCAGTATCAAAATGATACAGGCAGCTTTTAGTACAGATACGTGACGTTTTGAATCGCGTGCCATTAATACCAGGAACGGCGCTAAGAAGTTGATTACGATATTTAACCAGAACCACGGCTGGAACTCAGGCTCCCATCTTTTGTAGAAGTAAGCTGCTTCCTCAGGAATGTTGGCATAATAGATCAATAGGAACTGTGCGAACCATAAGTAAGTCCAGAAGATAGAGAAGCCAAACATTAACTGTCCAAGGTTGTGTAAATGATCGACAGTTATCCAGCTTAAGTAACCTTGTTTACGCAATGTGATAATTACTAAGGTGATTACCGATAAACCGCTTACCCAAAGGGCAGCAAAGTTGTACCAGCCAAACATGGTGGAGAACCAGTGTGCATCTAATGACATGATGGCATCAAACGCGAACAAAGGAACTGTAAAACCAAATATCACCAGAAACGCTGCGGATACATTAAAGCTTTTTTTGTAATTAAACATACCGCCTAACTCGTCCTCATTTTGTGAGTATTTTACTAACATCAAGCCAAGCAAGCTGTAAAAAAACAGGTAGCCAACTAATCTTATAAGAAAGAAAGGTTGATTTAAATAACCTGATTTACCATCGATAATGGCGTTGTATGCCTCATTACCTTTTGTAGTGATCTCTTTTGGAGCCCACTCCTTATATAGCATAGTACCTGTTATGGTATGGCCGCCTTCTTCTGTTACCACTTTTTGAGTGAAGTGCAGGCCGCAAAATATTACCAGTAATAATATAACTGATGCATAAGGCAAGATCTTTGCAAGTGCCTGTGGTATACGCAATATAGAGGCCGACCACCCAGCTTGTGCAGCATACTGCAACGCGCAAAAGAATACGCCCGCAATACATACGCAGGTAAAGTAATAACCCATCAGCAATAAGTTTGCAAATGTGCGTTCGGCATGGTTTGTTAAAAATCCGAATGCGATGGCCACGATACCTACAACAATAGCTACCAGGCTCCAGGTTTTTGCCTTACCGCTAAATTCAAATTGTTCGTTAAAACTATTATGAGTTTCCATTAAATTCAATTCTTATAAAGTTTGTAAATGGTGAACATACATTACTACTTTCCAACGCTCTTCGGGGCTTAGCTGCGATGCGTAAGATCCCATAGCGTTTAAGCCGTAAGTAATAGTGTGGTATATTTTACCATCGGTTAAATCTTTCATTGCACCACCGCGTGATGATTGTCCTTTTGAGTACGAAGGCGGCGGCGGGAAACCGTGTGTGGTTACCGTACCATCACCCTGCCCGGTTGCACCATGGCATGGTGAGCAAAACGCGCTGTATAACGCTTTACCGTCTTCAATATTCTTTGATGTCAAGGCTAAAGCGTTTTTAACCTCAACACTTGCCAGTTCATACCCTTCGGTAGTTTTTGGATAATCAAACCTTGTAAAACCAACCGGGGTTGTACCAGCCGGCGGTAATTGTGCTGTTTTGCCGTCCTTGAAATTCGGATTCTTTTGATCCGGATCAAAGGCGATCTTTTCATACATATTGGGGGCATATTCCCATCCGGTACTTCTCTTATCATTGCACGATGTTGTAACTATCGATGCAGCAACGGTAATAACCGCAATACCCAATACTTTATACTTATTCATAGCTAACATATTTTCTGTCGTTATGCTTAACTTCAACTGCTCCTGCTTCTTTCAGCAAGTTTGTAATGTCTTCGTGCGGGATGTTTCCTTTAGCGTCAATAGCTATAACAAAACGGTCGTTAGTGGCACGCAGGTCCATTACCCTTGGGGCACGGCCCGGGAAAAGGTGCGTAGCGTAAAAAAACGTAAAGGTCATACCAAAGGATGCAAACAGTACAGACCACTCAAACGTAACCGGGATAAAATCCGGAAGTGCAAAGTGTGGTTTGCCACCTATGTTCATTGGCCAGTCATGCGCCAGGAAATAGTACACCATACTTAATATGGTTGTGCCGCCTAAACAGCCAAACATAAATGCCGCGTAACCTAAGCGTGAATCTTTAATACCTAATTTTGCCTCAATACCGTGTATTGGCATTGGCGTATATACATCATAAATAGGAACGCTATTTTTCTGTAGTTTGTCGATCCCGTGCATCATTTCATCCGGATCGTCAAAAAGGCCTAATATATATTTGGTGCTGCTCATAGTCTATACGTTTTCATATACTGATACATCAACACTATCAAATTTCTTCAATGAGTTTTTGTAGAATTCAACCTGGGCCGGATCAAGATGTCCTTCCTTAATTTGTTTCAGTTTAGCTTGCTCGCTTTGCTCTTTCAGTAATAATTTAACCTCGGCCATTGCTATTGAAGGCAATACGCGGATAAACAACAGGAACAAAGTAAAGAATACGCCTATTGATCCGATGAATACCGATACGTCAATCCAGGTTGGGTAAAACATAGCCCAGCTTGATGGTATAAAGTCGCGGTGTAATGAGGTTACGATAATTACAAAACGCTCAAACCACATACCGATGTTTACAATGATAGATAACACCCATGACATGGCGATATTGGTACGTACGCGTTTAAACCACATTACCTGGGTCATTAACACGTTACAGCCGTACATCATACATGCTGCCCACCAGTACGGGCCGATGAACCTGTTTAAGAAAGTGTATTGCTCATATTCACCACCAGAGTAGTAAGCGATAAAAAACTCGGTGATGTAAGCCACACCTACTACCGAACCTGTTACAAGGATGATCTTGTTCATTGATTCGATGTGGAACATGGTGATATAATTCTCCAGGCCTAATACTTTACGTGTTACCAATAACAGCGTCTGCACCATAGCGAAACCAGAGAAGATAGCACCCGCAACGAAATATGGAGGGAAGATGGTAGTGTGCCATCCCGGCTCTAACGATGTTGCAAAGTCCATTGATACAATGGTGTGTACTGATAGTACCAGGGGAGTAGAGATCCCTGCCAAAATTAATGACACGGTTTCAAAACGCTGCCAGGTTTTAACTGATCCTGTCCATCCGAAAGAAAGTATAGAATAGATGCGGCGGTACCAGCCTGTACCACGGTCGCGGATTGTTGCGATATCAGGCAATAATCCTGTGTACCAGAATACTAATGATACCGAGAAATAAGTCGAGATCGCAAATACGTCCCATATCAGCGGTGAGTTAAAGTTAACCCAAAGCGATCCGTATTGGTTAGGTAACGGTAAACAATATAAAGCCATCCATGGGCGGCCCATGTGTGATACGACGTAAGTGGCCGCGCAAATTACCGCGAAGATGGTCATCGCCTCGGCAGAGCGGTTAATGGAGTTACGCCATTTTTGGCGGAACAGTAATAATACTGCCGAGATCAGCGTACCGGCGTGACCAATACCTACCCACCATACGAAACCGGTAATATCCCAAGCCCAGCCTACTGTTTTATTTAAACCCCACGAGCCTATACCGTACCAAAATGTCCAGCTTACTGCAAACACCCAAAGCAAAGCGCCTAATGATGCAACAGTAAAGCCTATCCACCATGCTCTGTTTGGTTTATTTTCAACAGCGAACAAAACATCATCTGTTACTTTAGCATAGGTGATATTTTCACCCGTAACCAGTGGTTCCCTTATTATTGATTCTTTATGAGATGCCATATTATAGCTATTGTAAAAATTAAGCTTCTAATTCAGTTGTGTTTCTAACTTTAACCTGGTAACCAATACCCGGCTGTACGTTTAACTCTTCTAACACGTAGTAAGTACGTTCGCTTCTTAAAGCTTTTGATACTTCAGAGTTAGGATCATTTCCGTTACCAAAAACAATTGCGTTTGCAGAGCAGGTTTGCGCGCAGGCTACCTGGATGTCGCCATCTTTAACAGGGCGTTTTTCCATTTTAGCTTTAAGCTTACCGGCCTGGATACGTTGCACACACATTGAGCATTTTTCCATAACACCACGGAAACGTGTAGTTACATCAGGGTTCAATACCAATTGTGTATGTTGTTCTGCCAGATAGTTTTCAAAACGAGAGTCGTTCCAGTAATTGAACCAGTTGAAACGACGCACTTTAAACGGACAGTTGTTAGCGCAATAACGTGTACCTACGCAACGGTTATAAGCCATATGGTTCAACCCTTCTGACGAGTGAACGGTAGCTAATACCGGGCATACGGTTTCGCACGGAGCGTGATCGCAGTGCTGGCAAAGCATTGGCTGGTGTACAACCGATACATTGTTCAGGTCACTTAATTTATCAATCTCGTGCTCTTCGGTAACGCTTTCACCTTTTTCGTTAAAGCTGTAGTAACGGTCAATACGGATCCAGTGCATTTCGCGACGTTTTCTAACCTCGTCACGGCCAACAACCGGGATGTTATTTTCAGCGTTACAAGCAACCACACAAGCACCGCAACCGGTACAAGCATTTAAGTCGATAGCCATTACCCAATTGTAGGTAGGGGTATCATAGTTTTCCCACAAGCTTTCGTAAACTTTGTGTTCGCCCTCCTTACCACTTCCTTTAAATGGATTTTTCTTATATTCAGAGAATTTAGCTTCGCGGATAACACTACGGCCTTCGTAAGAGTGGTGCGTTTGCGTTTGCGCTAATATAATTTGATCGCCGGTGGCGGATATTTTTGTAGTAGTGGTGTTTTGTAAAGTACCGTTACGTAAGCTTAACAGCGGGAAAGCGTTTTTGCCAATGCCCGACTCAATTACAGCACCGCCTTTTGCACGGCCATAACCCACAGCTACTGATATGGTACCTATTGCCTGGCCCGGTTGTAATAACACAGGTAAAGCAATTGAAGTACCGTTAACATCAATAGTTATCACATCGCCTTCCTGTAAGCCTAATGCTTTAAGGTCGTTGATAGACATGGCTGCGAAGTTATCCCAGGTAACCTTTGATACCGGATCTGGCAACTCTTGTAACCACGGGTTATTTGCATGCTTACCATCACGGATGGCAGCGCTTTGGTATAAATGTAACTCGTAAGCTTTATCACCGCTTACTACCAATTTAGCACCTTGCGATAAGATGGTTTGTGCAACGCCGTTTAAGTCGTGGGCAAATGCATAAGCACCGGCCGGTTTATCAGCAGCTTTAACAAAACCTGTTTGCAATAAAGTTTCCCAACCTTTTTGGCCTGATAAACCACCTGCTGCCAACATACCTTTATCCCAGTTATTTTTAACATAGGTATAGTAGCTGGTAACCGCGTTGTTGCTCCATCTTAATAAGCTCTCTTCGGCCTGGCGGGTATTGTAAACCGGGTTAATGGTTGGCTGTAATATGGTATAGTAACCTGCAATTGCACTATCATCACCCCATGATTCTAAGTAGTGATGGTTAGGCGCAACAACTGTGCAAAGCGCAGCAGTTTCGTCAAGGCTTGCAGCAAAAGATATTTTCAGCGGTACTTTAGCAAGCGCGGCTGTTATATCTTTATTGTTATAGTAATCATAAACAGGGTTAGCGTCAAGAAACAATACTGCACCAATGGCACCTGCCTTAGCTTGTGTTATAAAGTCAGCCAGCTCAGCGTCGTTACCTTTGTATTGGTTTGAATTGTTATTCAGATCAATAGTAGTACCGTAGCTTCCTAATGCAGCGTTAATGGCGTTAACCAATGTTTGTATAGCAACGTCGTTTGATCCGGCTACAACTAATGCTTTACCTTTCGCGGCAGCTAATTCTTTAGCAGCAATGGTAATAGCGTTGTTAGCAGCTTTATCTTCTAATGCTTTGCTGCCCGGTAAAGTTGTACCGGTAATGGCATTGTATAAGTTAATTAAAGCAGCGCCTTCTTCTGATGGTTTTAGCGGTACGCGCACATCAGCGTTGGTACCCGTCAGGCTCATACCGGTTTCAAACTGGATATGACGTGACATTTTTTTGCTTTGCAGCGATTTGTTGTTACGGTTTGATACGTACTGGCGGGTAAACTCTTCGCCAGAGATCCAGGTGCTTAAGAAATCGGCACCGAAACTTACAATAACATCAGCTTTATCAAAATTGTAGTGAGGTAATACTGCTTTACCAAAACTGTTTTGGTTAGCTTGTATAATACCTGTATAAGATACCGCGTCGTACATTACGTGCTTGGCGGCAGGGTATGCAGTTATAAAATCAGCAATTACAGCTAAGGTTGATGGGCTGCTGATAGTTGATGACAGGATAGTAATTTTAGTACCGGCGTCTGATAATTTTGCAAGCTCTAATTTAACGTAATCATCAAGGTCGCTCCACTCTTTTTCACTACCGTTTACCAATGGTGCTTTAACACGGCTAACATCATAAAGGTCTAATACCGATGATTGTGCTGTTGCACTTAAACCGCCTTTTGCTAAAACATCATTAGGGTTACCTTCAACTTTAATAGGGCGGCCCTCACGGGTTTTAACTAAAATAGCATGGCCCTCGTAGGTTGACGAATAGTAGTTGGCTACACCCGGGGTAATTTCCTCAGGTTTAATTAAGTAAGGTATAGATTTATGTACCGGTACTTTTTGGCAAGCTGCCAAAGTAACCGCGCCCACACCAAAACCTACCGCCTTTAAAAAGTCGCGACGAGGTGTTTTGCCTAATAAACCGTTTCCGCTCAAAACATCTTCGATAGGAATCGGTTCCGCGAATTCGTGTTTATTTTTCTCAACAAATTCTGGCGTCTTGTTTAGCTCTTCTAAACCTTTCCAGTATTTTTTATTGCTATCCATTTAAGCTATAGTATAAACTGTTATGCTAAGTTCTGTTGTTAATTAGTAATGGCATTTGCCGCACTCAATACCACCCAATTGCGATGGTGTAACTTTCACGCCTTTTTTAATCAGGTCGTGAACTGCTATCATATTTTCGTAGTAAGCGTTGCCTTTAGTGTTAATATCTGTGCGTTTGTGACACTGTATACACCATTTCATTGTTAATGGCGAGTATTGATAAACCTCTTTCATGGTTTGAACCGGGCCGTGACAGGTTTGGCATTTAATACCACCAACCTTAACGTGTTGCGAGTGATTAAAGTAAGCAAAGTCTGGCAGGTTGTGGATACGGATCCATTGGATAGGTGTTGCCTTTAAGCTGTCGTATTTCTGGGTCTCCGGATCGTAACCCAAAGCATCATAAATTTTGTGGATCTCAGGCGACTCGGTTTTAACCGTTTTGTGGCAGTTCATACAAACGTTTAACGACGGTATGGATGCGTTTTTTGATTTGAACGCGCCCGAGTGACAGTACTGGCACTCAATTTTCATGATACCGGCATGCAGCTCATGCGAATATTTGATTGGCTGTACCGGTTGATAACCTGTATGTACGTTGGTGTTCCACAACAATACCCATGTCCAGCAGAATGTTGCTATAAATCCGCAGAAAATTATAAAGAATACTAGTTTTTTATTTTTTAATATTTTCTTTAATAAAGCATACTTGTCAATAGCAACAGCTTCTTCAGCGGTTACCGGCTCAACAGGTAATAATCTTTTACTGGTTAACAATTTTTCAAGCGTGCCTATAACGCGGCTTAATACCAAAATAGCTATCAGAGCAACTATAATTACAGCTATTAAAGAGTAAACTACAAAGCTGCTTGGGCCGCTTTCGGCAGCGGCTGCACCTGCTGCAGGGCCTGCTGTTTTCTTTGCTTCTTCAAGTTTTTTGTAATCTGCACGCACATAGGCTAAGATGTCAGATACGTCACCGTCTGAAAGACTTGCAAATGCCGGCATTATGGTACCACCATACTCGTTAAAGATGGCAACCGCTTTCGGGTCCTTAGCTGCTACAAGAGCCTGGCTATTGTGCACCCAAGTGATTAACCACTTATCGTTAGGTTCCGATGATACGATCGGGCCTAAACCCGGACCGGTTAACCTACCTTCGATTTTGTGACACGCGGCACAATTGGATTTAAATAGGGCCTCGCCTTTTGCAGCGTCGCCTTGCGCCTTAGCAGAAATTCCCCAAACAGTAAAACAGGCAAGCAGTAAAACTGACCTTGAGAATTGTTTAAAAATTAATGAGATGCTTCTCATAAAGTTGTATTGATGCTAAATAGTTATTTGTATAGTAATTGTGAAACTGAGTTTGGCCTGGGCTTTTCTCGGAATTTTCAGCCACAAAAGTATAATTTATTAAATAATCGCTGACAAATAAATGACAGTTATAACTAATTTATAATTATTCTAAATAATGCTTAAGAGCACTTTTTTTAGTGATTTTAAACACTAAAGTTATTGCCCTAAAAGCCAGGCAAATATCAGCGGTACAACAATGGTCGCATCGCTTTCAACAATAAACTTTGGCGTATTTACATCCAGTTTCCCCCAGGTTATCTTTTCGTTTGGCACTGCCCCCGAGTACGAACCGTATGATGTTGTCGAATCAGAGATCTGGCAGAAATAGCTCCAGAACGGGATATCCTGCATTTCCATATCCTGGTAAAGCATCGGCACAACACATATCGGGAAATCGCCGGCAATACCACCGCCTATCTGGAAAAAGCCCACGCCTTTACCACCCGAGTTTTTTGGGTACCAATCTGCCAGCCAGGCCATGTATTCAATACCACTTTTCATGGTGGTAGCTTTTATCTGGCCCTTTATTACATACGATGCAAAGATGTTACCCATGGTCGAGTCTTCCCAACCTGGTACTACAATTGGCAGGTTCCTTTCAGCAGCCGCAAGCATCCATGAGTTTTTTGGATCAATCTCGTAGTATTGCTCCAAATCGCCGCTTAACAGCATTTTGTACATGTATTCATGCGGGAAATAACGTTCACCGCTATCATCCGCATCTTTCCAGATTTTATGAATGTGTTTTTGTAAACGGCGGAAGGCTTCTTCCTCGGGGATACAGGTATCGGTTACACGGTTATAATGATTTTCTAAAAGGTCCCACTCATCCTGCGGACTCAGATCGCGGTAGTTGGGTACACGTTTGTAGTGCGAGTGCGCTACAAGGTTCATAATATCTTCTTCCAGGTTAGCTCCTGTGCACGATATGATATCAATTTTACCCTGGCGGATCATTTCGGCCAGCGAGATACCCAGTTCGGCGGTGCTCATGGCGCCTGCCAGTGTTACCATCATTTTACCGCCTTCAAGCAAATGGGTTTCATAGCCTTTAGCTGCATCCATTAGCGCGGCAGCATTAAAATGCAGGTAATTTTTTTCAATAAACTGCGATACGGGTCCTTTAGTAGTGCTCATAATTTATGCTTTAATAAATATGGCGCAAAAGTAGGGATTTTGCTGAAAAAGGGGTTTTAAATTTTAAAATGGAACACAAATGTTTTTCTGGAACTTCCCTGTCGGGATGGATTTAAGCCGATCGCGTACCATATAGTGTGTCAGACACAGCTGCTACATCTGATACACCTGACACACCTGATACACCTAAAGCTGATTTCTATCTACAAATATCCGGGTGCCGGTTTCATTAAGCATGGAAGTCAATTAACCTAAATTTAATCTGCAACTTCGGTCATAAATCTTTACCTTGGGGACATTATCACAATGAAGAAACTTTTAGCACTACTTGTTGCAATAGGCTTATCTGAAAGTTTCAAACCGACTTTTGGTCAAAGTATCATCCCCAAGTTTATCCGGAAGATGTATTTTGAAAAAGATACCACCAAACGCAGCAGCTTTATAATTCTGCCGGTGCTGTCATCGGCACCCGAAACCGGTGTGGAAGTTGGCGGCGCAAGTTTATATTCCTATTATTCAGACACACTACAACAGGGCACGCGTGTGTCAAACATATTTGCATATGCTACTATAACCACCAAAGGCCAAAACCGGATAAATATTAGTACAACCTATTGGTCGCCGCAAAACAAGTATCACTTATTTGCAGGTATTGGGCGGATAGATTTCCCAATTGATTTTTATGGCATAGGTAATGATACCCGCAAAGCCAGCGCCGACCCACTCGGGCAAAAAAGATACCGGCTTTTACTTGAAGGAGAGAAACTGGTTGCTAAAAACCTGTATGTAGGCGTTGTGGCCGGTGGTTATAAATATGATTTCACCAGCGCCAACCCTGCCGGCATTTTTAATACCAGCCCCCAGGTTGAGGACCGCGCCGGCGGCACATTTGTTTACATTGGCCCAAGCCTAATCTACGATAGCCGGAACAACAACACCTACACCACCAAAGGCATAATGATAAACGCCTATTATAATATCATGCACGGCGTTTTTGGAAATAACGGCTATAACGGTGGCTCTTTTAATATAGAATATTCTCAATTTATACCGGTAAGCAAAAAGCTGGTATTGGGGCTTAACGCGCAGGAACAATCGCTTACCGGCGCACGGTCGCCGTTTTACCTGTTACCGCAAATGGGCAACGACGAAATTATGCGCGGCTACTACGAGGGCCGGTACCGCGACCGCAACCTGATTGCCGCACAGGCCGAATTACGTTACCGCCTTAGCGAACGCTTTGGCGTAGTAGGTTTTGTTGGTGCAGGCGAAGTATTTCATTCATCCTTTACCCTACCCGACTTAAAACCTAATCTGGGCGGCGGCCTGCGTTATTTCTTTGATATAGAAAAAGGATTGAGCGTTAGGGTCGACTATGGCATAGGCCAAAAACCAGCCGGTGAGCAACGCGCAAGTGGATTGTATATTGGGTTGGGGCAAGCTTTTTAAACGTTGTACGTATTACGCGGTACGTTATACGTTTTGATCGCTTACGTAAAACGTACCACGTAATACGTACAACCTAATATCAAATCTTTATAACAAAATCCTCCTTAACCTGTCCTTTTCTAAAATACACCAGCCCAATCCAAAACAGGTCGACAGTTACAGTTACCTGTGGATGTGCTTTTATTTCGGACCAGGCTTCTTTCATGCCTTCACTCCAGTATATATCGTCGAAGATTAATAGGGTATCGTCATGTACTTTGTGCAGGCACCATTCAAAGTATTTAAGCGTGGCGTCCTTTTGATGGTTACCGTCTACAAATACAAAGTCCAGCTTATCCAACCCGTCAATAACAACGGGTAGGGTGTTATCGAAGTTTCCTGTTATCAGTGCAATATTATTCAGTCCGGCTTTTTCAAAGCTTTCTTTGGCGATATTGGCCGTTTCGGGGCAACCCTCCAGCGTATACAATTTGGCAGCGGGGGCGGCCTTTTGCAGGTAGATGCTGGTTGTGCCCAGGCACGTCCCTAACTCAATAATGTTTTCAGGTTGTTGATCGGCCGCCAGGCGGTAAAGCAGCTGGGCCAGTTTGGGTGGTTTCAAGGCGTTTTTGGCGATATCCTCTATCCGTTTACGGCGATCATTATTTACGTGCGAGCCGGCGCCAAGGTCGGTTATGGTGATCAGCCTATCGTCATTTATTAAGCCTTCGCGGATGTTTTCAATCTCGGGATATACTTTTTTGACATGAAAATCGTAAATTACATTATCAACCAAACGATATACAAAAGGCGAGTGTAAGCCGTGCCTGGTTTTGGCTTTTAGGCGATAAAGCAGGTAGTCGAGCGCGAACCTTATATTGAACATGGTTGTAAAATTATATAAACGTTTGTACTTTAGCGTTACATAATGATAAATCTAACAGAAGTAAACTCATTAATACGCCTGCTGGACGATCCCGATCCGGAGATATACAACCACGTTCACGACAAATTGTTGTCGTACGGTACCCAGGCTGTTGAGCACCTTGAATCGGCTTTTGAACAGGCTTTTGATGCTATCCAACAAGAACGCATAGCTAATTTGGTTCACGAGATCCAATTCGGCATTGTAAAAAACGATCTGAAACTTTGGTTTCAGGGTGGCGCGTTTGATCTGCTACAGGGAATATTAATAATAAACCGTTACCAATATCCTGACCTTGATGAGCAAAAGATCATCAACCATATTGAAGCCATTAAGCGCGATGTATGGATCCAGATGATGAATGAAGCCAGCCCGGTTGAACAGGTAAAACTCATTAACCATGTATTTTACCACATGTACGGCTTCAGTGGCAACACCAGCAATCACCAGGACCCGCAAAACAGCTACCTGAGCCAGGTTATAGAAACCAAAAAAGGCAACCAGATATTATTGGCCATTATTTATTCTATCATAGCGCAAAAGCTGGATATCCCGGTGCATGGCGTAAACCTGCCGCAGCATTTTATACTGGCATACCTTGACGAAAGCAAGGAAAGCGAATTTGAAAGCGGCATCCTATTTTACATCAATGCATTTAATAAGGGTTTTATTTTTGGCCGCAGGGATGTTGATATGTTCCTGAAGCAGCTTAACCTGAATTTCGATAAACAGTTTTATGAACCCTGCTCAAACACAGATATCATCAAACGAGTGCTGCGTAATCTGATCAGCTCGTATGAGCATCTTGGCTCGGCCGAGAAGGTTGATGAGTTAAACGAACTGTTGGCTATTTTAGGATAGTATCCTCCTTACCAAACATGAAAAAGTATTTTGTTTTATTGTATTTGCTGTGTAGTGCAAGTGCTTTCGCACAGTTTAAACTGAGCGGCAAAATCAACCATTACTCAGGTAAAGAAACGCTAAAAATCAATATCCCTAAAGTTTATGGTTACTATGAGCAGAACGCTATAAATATCCCCATTGCTAAGAACGGCACGTTTATCATTACGCTGCCTGTTAACACTGCTAAATTTGGCGATCTAATCTTTCAAACAAACTTTCACCTGTTGTTACTTGATCCGGGCAAGAGCCTAAAGGTTGAGTTGAATGAGGGAGATAAAAGCATAAAGGTTTTATCTGGTACCGCATCGCCAGCAAACAGCTTGCTTCAAACTGTTAATGTGGAAGAATATCCGTTCTTCCTGCAAACCGAGCAGTTCTATATCAAATCAGATCTGGCAACAATGAATACCCGGATCGTCAAACCCTATTTTGCTATGCGCGATAAAAAGATAGCGCTGGTAAACCAGGCCAGCATCAACCCTAAAGACAAAAAACTGATAGCTGCCGAACTGAAATATGCTGCCTATAACAACATTTATGAGCTTGCCGAATTAGGTGGCGAAAACCAGGCAAACGTTGATAAACTGATAGCCGGGGTATTTAATAAAGCCGATATTAAAACGGATACGTTCCCTGCCGGGCCCCAATATTATACTTTTATAAACAGCTATTTGATCTGGAAAGAAAAAACTACCGGTGCCAAACCAGATAAATGGGTAAGTGCTAACAAGTACCTTCCGGATGCTGTTACCGAGCAGCTTGTATATCAGTATATACTGCGTTCGGTTTATGCAAATGATAAACTACAGGCAGATGCGCTTACTAAATCTTACCTTAAAAAGTTCCCTGATAGTGCACGCAAAGCTGATATCGATAAAAAAACAAATAAGCTGAAATAAGATAATTCAAAATATAAATCTGATAAATTAACAAGATTTATGGTTTCATATCGACTATCAATTATCAACCAAATAATATTCTGCATGCATAATAAAATTCACATTTCCTTTGCTAAACACGCTGTTAATTAGGTAAATTGCACTTCGTGAATTACTAATATATAATACCATGACAGATACGCTGGACATCAAGATCACCAAAACCACAAAATCGCGTTTAGCAGAAACCGATTTTAGCAAACTTGCTTTTGGACGCACTTTTTCTGACCACATGCTGGTAGCTGATTACAGCGACGGTGAATGGAAAAATTTCGAAATTCTTCCTTACGGAGAAATTACGGTCAGCCCAGGTATTTCTGCCTTACACTACGGACAGTCTTTTTTTGAAGGTATAAAGGCTTACAAACATGCTGATGGTAAAGTATCTATCTTTCGCCCGGATAAGAACGCGCAGCGTTTCAATAAATCGGCCGAGCGTTTGTGTATGCCGACAATCCCTGAGGATATATTTTTACAAAGCCTTGCCGCTATAGTAGATATTGACCGCGACTGGGTGCCAGCTGCTCCCGGCCATTCATTATATATAAGGCCGTTTATGTTTGCTACAGACCAATATTTGGGCGTGGCTCCATCGCAAACTTATAAATACATGGTTTTACTTTGCCCGGTTGGCCCTTATTTTACCAAACCGTTAAGAGTTAAAATTGAAACTTATTATACACGCTCGGCTGCGGGTGGCATGGGTTTTGCAAAATCATCAGGTAACTATGGCGGTTCTATGTATCCGGCTAAAAAAGCTACCGAGGAAGGTTTTGACCAACTAATATGGACCGACGCCAAAGAGCATAAATACGTTGAAGAAATGGGTGCGGCTAACGCTATGTTTGTGTTAGATGGCAAGCTGATAACCCCGTTAACTCAAGATACCATTTTAGATGGCGTAACCCGCGATACGGTTATTACCCTGGCTCACGACGCGGGGTTCCTGGTTGAGGAGCGCAATGTAGCCGTTGCTGAAATAATTGAAGGCGCCAAAAATGGCAAGCTAACTGACGCATTCGGTGCCGGCACTGCCGCTACCATAGCACCTGTTGGTTCTATCAGCCTTAATAGCGAAGAGTATACGCTTATCGATCCGAAGGAAAGAGAGTTCTCACAAAAAGTATTAAAAACGCTTGATGCTATTCGTTACGGCAACGGCCCGGATGTGCATGGGTGGAATTATTTTGTGTAGCAAATATTAGTTATTGAAGATTGGGCCTGTCGCTCGTCTATATCAATAAAAAGTCTTGCAGTATCTGCAAGGCTTTTTATTGATATTTATCCTCAATGATATCTTGAAATTCTCTTAACTCCTGCTGTTTTGATTTGGCTAAACCTGAATAAGTTATCCATCGGTCAAACATGGTAAAGTCCCAGATATTAACCAGCGTGTTATTATAGATCCAGTCTTTCAATTCTTTGTTTAATAATGCGAAGGGTTTTCGGCCGGTTATATCGTTGGCAACTGCTATTAAATATTTTTTTATGCTTAATTGGGTGCGTGAATAATGCGCAGGATCTTTTTCAAGTACTTCGATAGATTGTACGGGCTTGCCGGCAATAATTAATAGTTCTGCATAGTTTAAAGCATCTTGGGGGTTTTTAGACTTCGCATTAATACTGTCAAGCTCATGTTTACAACGTCTTAGTGCAATGGCAATTAATTGATCAAATCGTCTTTTATTTCCTGCTCCCTTATACAATACCGCTGCATTTTGCGGGCCGGTAGTATTGTGCCCATAAGTAGCATCCCAAAGCTCGTAAGTTTGAGCTGCCTCAACAAGCTGACCTAATGCTATATGGGATTTGGCTTTATATTCAACCGCGTTAAGCATACGGGTCAGGTCCTGGCTTTTCAAAACAGTAAAGTGCGACAGATCATTAACAGCACCCGGGTAATCTTTCACCATAAAGCGGCAGGTACCCGCCATATCCCAATTTACATTTCTTGAATAGCTCAGGGAATCAACAGTAATAGCTTTTTGAGCAGCGTCAAAACCATTCTGCCACCTTTTGTTGTAATAAAATGCAGTAACTTCTGATGCCAGTACTGCTGCATATTCGGCTTTAGATAAGCCATCGCCGGATGGTGTATTTATAACCTGTGCCGAAGTATAACAGGGTATCGCCATTAGTAAGGCAAGCAATAGTTTCTGATAAAGTTTAAACATTACTTGAAGTTATAAATCTTTTTAAAACCATTTGTATTTTATTATGTACAGCCGTACTATTTTACTAAACAGCCTGCATTGTCATAACCCGGTAAACGGATGGTCATTTGTTAATCAAATGATTAATTTAGTAACAATAGGATAACAATTAAGACTAATTTTGAATATAATTTTGAAATAATAAATAAAGGCACAACAATTGAATACACCTACACATGAAACAGTTAACACCCACCACCAAACAAATACACTCAACTTTAGTTGATTGGGTACTGTTTAAAGTACCCGCGTTGTTTGTAACTATTTACGGACGCTAAAAATTTGTAACTTCGTGCTTCATTATGAAGTTACACGATAATTACCTGCACGATTTATATTTAAGAGCCTACGAATGGCTGATCATAAACGGACTTAAATTAGTAATTGGCGTTGCCATACTTTTAATAGGTCTTAAAGTCATAACATTCTTGAGTGCCACCATCCGCAACCGGATGAGCAAAAGAGAGGTCCACTCATCATTACAACCCTTCTTTCTTAGCCTTGCCATAACCGCTTTATATTCATTACTGATTATTTGGGTAATGACCATCGTTGGCATACCATTTAGTGCTTTTGCTACCATCTTAGGTGGTTTTACAGTAGCGGTAGGTTTAGCCTTATCCGGCACATTCCAAAACTTTGCAGGCGGGGTTTTGATCTTGTTATTAAAACCCTTTGAGCTTAACGACAGCATTTTTGCGCAGGGGCAAGAGGGTAAGGTAATATCCATACAAATTTTTTATACGGTGCTGTTATCGCCCGATAATAAAACCATTATCATCCCTAACGGAAAATTGTTTAACGAGGTGATAGTTAACGTTACCCGCGAGGGCAAGCGCCGCCTGGACTTTGAAGTTAAGCTGGGTTATTATGTAGATGTTGACCAGGCAAAAAAGATAATTACTGACGCCGTGAATTCTGTTCCGGGAGTTTTAAAAACTCCTGCAATAAGGGTGGGCATTATATCGTTTGAGATTGAGCACATCCGTTATACCGTAAACGTATGGGTACAGCCAAACGATTTTTTAAATGTTAAAATTGCCCTGCAGGAAAAGATCATCAAAGATCTTAAAGCCGGCGGCATTAGGCTGCTGGGTACCTGATAAATCATAATAATGCAACGCGAACAACTTTCTGTATTTGATATGTTTAAGATAGGCATAGGCCCGTCAAGCTCACATACGCTTGGCCCGTGGCGTGCCGCACAGCAGTTTGTGCAAACACTTGAACAGGGCGAGGTGTTGCCGTTGGTATCAGAAATAAAGATCTTATTATATGGCTCGCTGGCTAAAACGGGCCGCGGGCACGGCACAGATATAGCTATTTTATTAGGTTTAAGCGGCGATGACCCGGTAACCTTTGCGGTTGATGAGGTAACACCTAAAATAAGCCGGATAACCAATACCCACAAAATTACGCTGGGCGGTAAATACGAAATAGATTTTACGGCAAAGCAGGACCTGCTATTTTTATTCAACGAAAGTTTACCCTATCACCCCAATGCGGTAACGTTCCAGGCATTTTTAAATACCGGTAAGGCAATTTCAGCAACCTATTATTCTATTGGCGGTGGATTTGTAGTGAAAGAAGGCGGGCAAAACCAGCAAAAAGCAGAAGTTGACCTGCCATTCCCGATTGATACTGCCGGTGACCTTTTGCATTGGTGCCGGAAAACCGGTCTGAAAATCTCTGAAGTAGTACAGGAGAACGAACTGGCCTGGCGAAGCGAGCAGGAAACCAAAACCGGTGTGCTAAATATCTTTAACGCTATGGCTCAGTGCATGTATCGCGGCAGCCACACCAAAGGTAAATTACCCGGTGGATTAAATGTAGAACGCCGTGCAGCAAGTTTAAATAAAAGGCTTATCGGCACAAATACCTACAGTAATTTCGAAGAATGGGTTACAGCTATCCGCAAAACTGGTAATGGCTTTCAAAATATATTAGACTGGGTGAGCTGCTTCGCTCTGGCGGTTAACGAAGAGAACGCGTCATTTGGGCGGGTAGTTACGGCGCCAACTAACGGTGCAGCGGGGGTTATTCCGGCTGTGTTGCAATACTATTTAGTTTTTTGCGATGGATATGATGAGAAGCGAATCATCCAGTTTTTATTAACTGCCTCAGAGATAGGGTGTATATTTAAAAAAGGAGCCACAATATCAGCCGCCATGGGTGGTTGCCAGGCAGAGATAGGTGTATCATCAGCAATGGCAGCAGCGGCCCTTACAGAGTGTTTAGGAGGCTCACAACGCCAGGTAATGATGGCCGCAGAGATAGCAATGGAACATCACCTGGGCCTAACCTGCGACCCGATAGGGGGCTTGGTGCAGGTGCCTTGTATTGAACGTAATACTATGGGCGCTATTAAAGCGATAACAGCTTCGCAGCTGGCTTTGCAAACCAATCCGGATAACGCCAAAGTAAGCCTTGATGCCGTGGTTAGAACCATGTGGCAAACCGCGCAGGATATGAACTCGAAATACAAAGAAACCGCCGATGGAGGGTTAGCTATCAATATCCCGCTAAGCTTGCCGGAGTGTTAGGTTTATTTTTTGAATAACCTGATATCAAACACAAAAGGGTCTATACTTTTTACCTTTACTTTCTTAAAATCAGGGTGCCGGGGATTTAACAGGTAATTGAAGTCGCCATCAACAGTTGCCGACGGAACCTGCAATACTAAATGCTCACTATTCCTGATAAAATTATTACCGATGGCCTGGGTGTGCCTTACAAATGGATACTTGTTCCAATCGGGCGAAAGGTCTTTTAAGTCGAGTTTTAAAATATCTTTATCAGGAATATCAATGGTGGCCAAAAAATAATTTACAGGCACAATGCCAAAAGGCACGTGTACCGCAATCTCAACAACAGCTAAAGCGCGCGAAGCGGCGGTGTATAAAACCGGGATGCCTTTGCTGTTCCACCGGCCGCCGGTCTTTTCGGCACCATAGCCTGATAGATCATTGATAAAGGCCTGCTTGCTAAGCCGGTAAACAATCATGCCAGTATACCGTGTTCAATGCGGCCCAGCTCATCGTAAATTGAGTTAATGCCAAATGCAGTATCTAAAAGATCTTTGGGTTTAACACTGCCAAGCGAGATGCTTACGGTATCCATCCAGGTATAGAAGTTGTCAGCTATACCAAAAACATCAATGCCTTTTTTATAAAGCAGCTCAATTTGTAATATGCGCTCAGAATAAAGCGGATCAAAAGATTTGTTCTCTTTTTTATAACGCTGGATGGTGCGCTCAGAAAGATGCAGGTATGATGACCAATCATCCAAACCAAAATGAATGTGGTTGGATAACTTGGTAAAATAAGGATACGGCACGCCTTCCCTAACCATGTTTGTTAGATCAAAGCTATCCTCTTCTGGAAACACGTACGGTTTTTGTTTACTCATATCTTTGACACTTGTCCTCAAATTTACGACACTTGTCTAAGATAAACAAATCTTTTTTCAATTAGTTTGCTGCAATCTCCATCTCAAATAACACAGAAATATAATGTTGAAGGACGCTTTGAACGCGTTTTATATCAAGCTCATGCCCTAATTCCTGCTGCATAGAGGTTACTGCTTTATCATCAATACCGCAGGGGATGATGTTTTTAAAATAAGAAAGGTCATTATTTACATTAAATGCCAGGCCATGCATGGTAACCCAGCGACTGCAGCGTACACCCATTGCGCTTATTTTGCGGGCGCGCTCGTTATCAGCATCCAGCCATACACCCGTATAGCCCGGATAGCGCGATGCTTTAATGCCATAATCGGCCAGGGTAAGTATCACGGCTTCTTCAAGCGTACGCAAGTATAGGTGTATATCTGTAAAGAAATTATCAAGGTCAAGTATAGGATAACCTACAATTTGCCCTGGTCCGTGGTAAGTTATATCGCCGCCACGATTAATGTGGTAATAGGTAGCGCCGTTATCCTGCAGCCCTTGTTCATCAAGTAATAAATGCTCGGGCTTGCCGCTGTTACCTAAAGTATAAACATGTGGATGTTCGCAAAAAACAAGATAGTTGGGTGTTATAATGTCATCAGCCGGTGCATCGCCTGCAACAGCCAGCTGGCGGTTGCGGATCTCCATTTTAAGTGCGATGGTAGTATTAAACAGCTCTTCCTGTTTTGTCCACGCCTCTTTGTAATCAATTAATCCCCAATCCTGTACCGTAACCTGCTTGTTCTTCATCTTTATCCCTTTACGTAGCCAATCATATAGTCTTCGTACTTCAAATATCCTACGGTATATTTGTTTTTGATAGCACCCTTGGTTAATATGGCATTTAACTGACCCTGCTGTGTATAAGTAAACGGATCTAATAAAATATCATCCATAAAAGATACTTCTTTTTGCCCGTAGCATTTGTAAACAGCCTCTTTGGCACACCAGCAGGCATATAATTTCTCTATGCGGTTATCGCTACCGATAAAGTCCAATTCATCAGGTGATAAAAAACGCGCGGCTATACGCTCAACCTTTTCTTTTACCTGTTCTATATCAATACCAACCGGGCTTTTTTTACTGATCATTACCGCCGCATAGTCAAAAGAGTGGCTTAATGATATATGATAGGGCAGCGATACCAGGTACGGTTTACCGTGATCATCGACCTGGCAGTCAATATATTCTTCGGTGCGCAGCATTTTGCGTAATAAAACACGTGTGCCCAACCAGTGCAGGTGGCGCTTGCCATTTCTTATTTTTTCAACAAAGGCTTGTTCCTCATCATTTAACTGCAACTGATTGTACAGGTCTTCCGCCTGTTCCTCTATTTTCCAGAGCGCAAATTCGGTATCATCATCAACCCGTTGCCTGTAAGCTATAGCCATAAAAGTAAAATTGCAAAAAGCAGCACAAACTTAGAGCAAATAATTCTAATTTTAGCCAAAATCCCATTCCTTGTTTTATGATATTGTCTGATAAGCGTATTCTTGAAGAAATTGAAAAAGGCCACATTATAATTGAGCCTTTTAAACGCGAATGTTTAGGCACAAATTCATACGACGTGCATTTAGGAAAATACCTGGCAACCTATAAAAGCCGGGTGCTTGATGCAAAGGTTCATAATGAGATAGACAGCTTCGAGATCCCTAAAGAAGGCTTTGTTTTACAACCCAATACTTTGTACTTAGGCGTAACTGTTGAATATACCGAAACCCATAAACATGTTCCGTTTTTAGAAGGCAAATCAAGCACCGGCCGTTTGGGCATTGATATCCACGCTACCGCAGGTAAAGGCGATGTTGGTTTTTGCAATACCTGGACGCTGGAAATATCGTGCGCACAGCCTGTAAAAATTTATCCGGGCATGCCAATTGGCCAGCTAATTTATTTTGTTGTTGAGGGCGATATAGAAACTCTTTACAATACCAAAGGCACCGCCAAATACAATAATAAAACCACCCGCCCGGTTGAGAGCATGATGTGGAAGAATAAGTTTTAGGCTTATATCGATTTACTTAGTAACATTATTTTAAGTATTTTTGTGATCACAGATGTCGACTACAGAAACACAAGAACAGACCTTTACGCTGGAAGAATTACTGGCAGGATTTAAAGAGCTGCATTGGCTTATACTATGGAACGATGACCATAATACCTTTGATCATGTTATCCATTGCATGATCAAATACCTGGATTATACCGAAAGCCAGGCCGAGCGCATTGCCTGGAAAGTACATAACGAAGGCAAATGTGCCGTGTTAGAAGGTTCATTTACCGAGGTAGAAGTTTACCGTAAAATTTTACAACAAGAAGGATTGACGGTTAGTGTGGATTAGCTTCAAAGATTGGTTATTGAAGATTAAAGATTAGTTGAAAATGAGCTTAAAAAAAGCCCCACCATAAGGCAGGGCTTTCCAATAATTATAAGCGAGGGGCTGATTACATCATGCCGCCCATGCCACCGCCACCCATTGGTGGATGACCGCCTGCTTGTGCTTCTTCAGGCTCGTCAGCCAATACACACTCTGTTGTTAACAACATAGCTGCAATTGATGCTGCGTTCTCTAAAGCTACACGGCTTACTTTAGTTGGGTCAATAACACCTGCACCAATTAAGTTTTCAAACTTATCAGTACGTGCATTGTAACCAAAATCGCCTTTACCTTCTTTTACTTTTTGTACGATGATAGAACCTTCAATACCTGCGTTCTCGCAGATCTGACGTAATGGCTCCTCAATAGCGCGACGGATGATCTGGATACCAGTATTCTCGTCTTCGTTATCACCTTTCAGATCAGTTAAAGCAGCTACTGCGCGGATGAAAGCAACACCACCACCTGCAACAATACCTTCTTCAACAGCCGCACGGGTTGCATGTAAAGCATCGTCAACACGATCTTTCTTTTCTTTCATTTCAACTTCAGATGCAGCGCCGATGTATAATACAGCAACACCACCTGATAATTTAGCTAAACGCTCTTGCAATTTTTCTTTATCGTAATCAGAAGTAGTTGCGTCCATTTGTGTCCTGATCTCGTTTACACGGGCCTGGATAGCATCAGACGAGCCTGCACCATTGATAACAGTTGTATTGTCTTTATCAATGATAACTTTTTCTGCAATACCTAAATGCTCTAATTCTGCACTTTCTAATTTATAACCTCTTTCTTCAGAAATTACAGTACCACCGGTTAAGATAGCAATGTCTTCCAGGATAGCTTTACGGCGATCGCCAAAGCCTGGTGCTTTAACAGCAGCAACTTTCAGTGAGCCACGGATCTTATTTACTACTAAAGTTGATAGCGCTTCGCCGTCCAAATCTTCAGCAATAATTAATAATGGTTTGCCGGTTTGTACTTGTTTTTCCAATATCGGCAATAACTCTTTCATTGAAGAGATCTTTTTGTCATAGATCAAAATGTAAGGGTTTTCCAACTCAGCTTCCATTTTGTCAGTATTGGTTACAAAGTAAGCAGATAGGTAACCACGATCAAACTGCATACCTTCTACAGTTTTAACTTCAGTTTCGGTACCTTTTGCTTCTTCAACGGTGATAACACCACCTGTACCAACTTTTTGCATTGCATCAGCAATCATTTCGCCAATAACGTCATCATTGTTAGCAGAGATTGAAGCTACTTGTTTTATCTTGCTGAAATCATCACCAACATCTTGTTTTTGAGCTTTTAAGTTCTCAACAACAACTTTAACCGCTTTGTCAATACCACGTTTCAAATCCATTGGGTTTGCACCTGCAGCTACGTTTTTAATACCTGCAGTAACAATTGCTTGTGCCAGTACCGTTGCAGTAGTAGTACCATCACCTGCAATATCAGCAGTTTTTGATGCAACTTCTTTCAACATCTGGGCACCCATGTTTTCGATAGGGTCTTTCAGCTCAATTTCTTTAGCCACAGTAACACCGTCTTTAGTAACAACCGGTGAACCAAACTTCTTGTCAATAATTACGTGACGGCCTTTTGGACCTAACGTTACTTTAACTGCATTAGCTAAAGTGTCAACACCTCTTTTCAGGGCGTCTCTTGCCTCAACATTATATTTTACTTGCTTTGCCATAGTTTTAATTTTTGATTTATTGAATTATTGATTTATTGACTTTTAGCGAGGGATATAAATTCAATAATTCACTCCCTCAATAATTCAATTATTATTATAATACGATATAAATATCAGATTCTCTCATTATCAGGTAGTCTTTACCTTCAATTGTAACTTCTTGTCCGGCAAATTTTCCGTAAAGAACTTTATCGCCAGCTTTTACTGATACCGGTATTAAATTACCTGTAGAATCAGCGTATCTGCCCGGGCCAACAGCAACAACTTTTCCGTGTTGTGGTTTTTCCTGCGCGGTCTCAGGAATATAAATACCCGAAGCGGTTTTGGTTTCGGCCGGTGCAGCTTCTACTACTACCCTGTCTCCGATAGGTTTAATGTTTAATGACATACTAATATTTATTTATTGGTTATTTATAAGTTTATACTTCGCTTGCTTTTATACATCAATTATGCCAAGCGTAAAAATTGACACATATACTGTTGTATTGTCAGATTTACGTAAACCAACAAATTTAAAGGTTTAGTTTATCAATCTATCAATGCCATGATGACAGTAGCTTAATGCAAAAAAGGCTTTGAAGTTTTCTCCAAAGCCTTTTTAATATTTTCTTTACCTGCTTACTTTTTTGCCGGGCTTGCCGGTAATGTCAACGGTTGTGTAGCAGGTGCTGCCGGTGCAGTTGATGGTGTTGCTTTTAATGATTTTTGAATTTGATCATTATATTCTGAATTAGATTTAGATACACCACTTTTTGTAACAACATTAATTGCTAATGCTAATATCATTAAGGTTATAGCCAGTCCCCAGGTACCTTTTTCTAAAAAATCGCCGGTTTTTTGCACACCCATTAATTGAGATGAGCTTGAAAAGTTTGATGATAAACCACCACCCTTAGGATTCTGGATCAATACAATAAGGCCCAAAAGCGCGCACACAATAACAACAAGGATCACTAATACGATATACATTTCTTTATCTTAATTTATTTTATTTTCTAACTGTTCAATTTGGCCTGCAAAGTAAAGGCTTTTTTCCGGATATTTCAACATCAATTTTTTATACGTCAATATCGCTTTATGAAAAAGCATTTGCTCGGTATAAATTCGGGCCAGTGTTTCTGTAACCAATTCTTCTTTATCTTCTGAACTGCGTTTGGCTTTATTCTCATTATCGAGCTTGGTGCCGCTTGGATGCTGAATATGTGGCTCCTGTTGTATAAAGCGTTCAATTATTTTATCCTCTTTACGATCATGCGTTGCAGCTGATGCTTTTGCGGGATTTTTATCCAGATCGGCAAGTGGACTATGGCTTACTATATTTTGGTAATATTGCTTTTGCAGCTCGTCTACTACTTCCCTGGTTGCTTTTGGGGCAGGCGGCGGAGCCGTTCGGTTACTTACATAAGGCTGATATATATTGGCATGTTCCTTTCGGGTTTTATCTAACCACCACATAAAGGTGTAAGGCATTTTCTCGTCGTTGTAGTTTGACAGGTTGCTTTTTGCCTGGCGCTGTATTGTTTGCGGCTGTATAGTAGGCCACTTTTGTGTTGCAACAGCTGGGTGCATATCTGTTGCTTTTACCGGTTCGGGTGAAGCAACGGGTTGTTGTACCGCAACAGGTTCTTCATATTTCGGTTCGTAAAAATAGTTTTCCCGGGCCCGGGTGCTTGCAGCGGCCTCGTTATTTTCTTCTTCTTTAGCCGATTTATTTATGATGGCCAGTTGCTCCAGGCCTATGTCTTCTATACTTACTATCTCATCATAAACCTCGTCATCAATAGCCTGGTGAAAATACCGTTCATCATATGATGATACAGTTTCTGTCGGCGCTGCTTCGCTTTCTGTTATATAAGTATCGTATTGTTGAGCAAGCGATTGTTCTTCAGGTGGTGCAGCCTGCGTCACTTCTATTTCTTCTTCCAATGTAACGGCAGTTTCAGACTCATGCAAATAATTTTCCTGTGTTGTATAAGCATAGGTCACCGGGTCTGGTTGAGCTTGCCCGTCATCAGTGGGCGTTAGTGGATGGTTATAGGTTTGAGGCTCGTCTTCAATATATGCTACTTCACTTTCAGGGGACTGATCAACTAAAGGTTCAGCAAAAGTATGATAAGGTGCTGTATTATCAACCAGGGTAGCGTCAGTTGCTGGTTCGGGTTCAGAAAAAGTATTATACGGTGTATGGGTATAATCAGCAGCAGTATCTTCTGCAACTTCATCATCAACCACAGGTACATACGGCGCTTCCGCCTCGGGCTCAACCACGGGCGGAACAAATTGTTCTGCACCAGGGATATTAAAATAAGCATCAGCTGCCACCACTGGCGGTTCGTCGCTAAAAACAATCTGCCCGGCTGTTACGCGCGGCAAACTATCTGGCGCAGTGGCTAATTTATGTAGTGTACGGGGGTTAAAATAAGCAGCGGCATGTTTTAAATGACGCTTATCGCCATTAGGCATCAAAAGTGCACGTAACGCCCCGCTTTGCGGAAAATCGGTTACTAACGATTGTAAATTGAAGATATAAGAGTGATTAGGATTAGCCGGATCGGCTAATAGCTTCCATAAAAATTCGTACTCTGCGTTATCTACTTGTTCGTTCACGGGGATGAAGCTATAAAATACTTACCAATTATTAAAGGCCTTATTAAAAATATCGTCAATAAGTTGTTTTACTATCGTCCTTATTAGGGCCTGCTCCTGCGAGTTGATGTCACCGGTAAAATTAGCTGTCTTGCTAAAAGACTGATCAAAATTAAGCTTTTTATCGGCATCATAAACAAATTTAACTCTAACAGTAATCGTTAAAACCTCGGCATTAGCTATTGGCGCCTGGTTTGGGTTAGTTGCCTGGATAGAAACCGGTGCATAATTGTACCCTGTGATAGAGCCGCTCATGTTAGCCTTACCCTCGCCCGTAACAATACTTATACCGGTTGTCGAACGGATTCGTTCTTTCAAGGCCTCTGTAAATACCTGGCTTAAGTTTGATACTACTATGGGTGCATCGTTTTCAAAAAAATCGATATGCACGGTAGTCAACGCAGGCGGTACCGCCGTCCCTGATAAAGTATAGCAGCCCGGCGAAACAAATATCAACGCGCCTAATACCAACAACAAACCCAGTAACCTTTTCATCAACCCTATAAATTTAATTCCTTTATTTTCCTGTACAACGTTCTTTCTGATATGCCTAACTCGTTTGCAGCCAGCTTGCGTTTGCCTTTATGTTTTTTTAAGGCTTTACGGATCAGGTCAGACTCCTTCTCTATTAAAGATAAAGACTCTTCAACCTCTTCAGCATCATGCGTTATGTTGTAGCCATCGTTGTTGTTAATAACGGGTTGTTGTATGGTAAATTGTTGTTCGGTATTGCCGGGCATTTCAATATCCCTGTATAATTGGTTAATAGCCTGCGATTGATTGGCAAAGCCAGGGGTAACACCACCATGTTCAATGATGTCGGCCACCAGTTTTTTAAGCTCTACCATGTCACGTTTCATATCAAACAATACTTTGTATAGTATGTCGCGCTCACTAAAATCCTCCTTAGCCTGGTTACCAATCCGCATTGGCAGGTTTTTGCCATTTGCTTCCTGCGGGATGTAGGTTAAAAGGGTTGGACCGGTAATTACATGCTCGCGCTCTAAAACGGCCAATTGCTCGGCCATGTTTTTTAGCTGGCGCACATTACCCGGCCATGAATAATTGATCAGCACCTGTTGTGCCTCTTCATCCAACTGGATTGGCGGCGTGCGGTACTTATCGGTAAAGTCTGATGTAAATTTCCTGAACAGCAGGTAAATATCTTCCTTCCTGTCGCGCAACGGCGGTATACGCAAAGGCACGGTATTTAAACGATAGTAAAGATCCTCGCGGAACTTACCATTCTTCACGGCGTCATAAACATCAACGTTTGTTGCTGCAATAACACGCACATTGGTTTTCTCAACCTTTGATGAACCTACTTTAATGTATTGGCCCGACTCTAAAACGCGCAGCAAACGTGCCTGCGTTCCTAATGGCATTTCGGCTATCTCGTCCAGAAAAATAGTTCCGCCGTTTACGGTTTCAAAATATCCCTTACGCTCGCCTACGGCACCGGTGTAAGCGCCCTTTTCGTGGCCGAATAACTCTGAATCGATAGTACCTTCGGGTATGGCACCGCAGTTAACCGCAATAAATGGCCCATGCTTACGCGGACTCATTTGGTGGATGATGTGCGAGAAAACCTCTTTACCACTACCACTCTCGCCCGTTATTAAAACAGAGATATCAGTAGGTGCAACCTGGTTAGCTATATTTATTGCCCGGTTTAATAATGGCGAGTTGCCTATTATGCCGTAGCGTTGTTTAATTTCTTGTATCTCCATTATTTAGTTTGAAGATTTGGTAATTTGAAGATTTGAAGATAAAATTCTCAAATTTTCAAATCATCAAATTAGTCAATTATTCTACCCATCAATGTCGCTGTCGTGCAACGTTCTGCCATCACATTTACATACATGCCCGGCTTATATCTTTCATCTACCGGGAAAACCATCATCGCGTTTTGATCTGTGCGGCCTGCGTAATCATTTTTTGATTTTTTTGAAAAACCTTCTATCAGTACCTTTTGTACTTTACCAATCTGGGCCTGCAAACGCACTAACGAATATTTTTGCTGCAGCGCCACTATCTCTGTTAACCTTGCCGCTTTAACAGTTTCAGGGATATCATCTGCATAACGCTTGGCTGCTAATGTGCCGGGGCGTTCGCTGTACATAAACATGTATGCAAAATCATATTGCACGTACTCCATCATGCTTACGGTTTCTTTATGCTCCTCATCGGTTTCAGTGCAGAAGCCGGTGATCACATCAGTTGATATTGCACATTCCGGGATAATACGGCGGATAGCATCTATCCTGTTAATATACCATTCGCGCGTATAGGTACGGTTCATCAGTTCCAGCACACGGCTGTTGCCCGATTGTACCGGCAGGTGGATATAATTACAGATGTTATCGTATTTGGCAATGGTATATAAAACCTCGTCCGTAATATCTTTTGGATGCGAGGTAGAGAAACGTACCCGCAGATCAGGATTGATCAACGCTATCAGCTCTAATAAGTTAGCAAAGTTTACGTTATTAGTTCCATCCTCATTAGCCCATTTATAGCTATCTACATTCTGTCCCAACAGCGTAACCTCACGGTATCCTTTGTTAAACAGGTCCGTAGCTTCCTGAACGATAGAGAACGGATCACGGCTACGCTCGCGGCCACGGGTAAACGGCACTACACAAAAAGTGCACATATTATCGCAGCCACGCATAATAGATACAAATGCATTAATACCGTTGCTGTTTAAACGCACCGGGCTTATATCTGCATAAGTTTCCTCGCGCGATAGCAACACGTTAACTGCTTTCTGGCCGCTGTCAACCTGGTCTATTAAGTTTGGCAGGTCGCGGTAAGCATCGGGGCCTACTACAACGTCAACCAGTTTTTCTTCTTCTAAAAATTTGGCTTTTAAGCGCTCGGCCATACAACCCAGCACACCAACCACCATCCCGGGGTTTTTGCCTTTGGCAACTTTAAATTCTTTAAGGCGGTTGCGTACGCGTGTCTCCGCGTTTTCGCGGATAGAACAGGTGTTAATGAAGATAACATCAGCATTATTAAAATCGCCGGTGGTTTCAAATCCGCTTTCTGATAATATAGAAGCAACTATCTCGCTGTCAGAAAAATTCATGGCACAGCCATAACTTTCAATATAAAGTTTACGTCCGTTATTTTTCCCTACAACAGGATCTAATATTAAAGCTTCGCCCTGCCTGCTCTCATCATGTGCTTTATCCGGAATAACCAAATCTATCATCGTTATTAAAAATTTGAGTAGCAAAAATACATAAAATTTGAATACAAGGTGACAGATTGGCAGAATTATGAAAGTTAAATTACGCTGTTATATGCGGTAGTGTGCCCGGGAGTAATTCTTATTTAACAAAACACGCTTTTTGTTGTTGTAAATGAAAGCTTTAGTAAATGACAACCACACATACTCCCAAAAAATATACTATTCGCATCTGGCCTATAGTAATATTGATATTTATATTCCTATTGGGCGGTACCGGTTGGTACCTATATAAAAGATATATAGCCGGCGATAAATGGAAGCCGCTTTTACAGGCCAAGCTAAAAGAGATGGTGCTAAAATCCACCGATAGCTTATATCATATTGAATATTCTAACTTCGACCTCGACCTGGCATCGGGCAATGCGACGCTTAGCGATTTTAAGCTGGTACCCGATTCGGCAGTATATGAAAAACTGGTGGCTACTAAAAAAGCCCCCGATAACCTGTTTACCCTCAGCGTTAAAAAACTCAGCATAAAAAATGTCGGTGCAAAAAAAGCTTACCAGGATAAGATACTGATAATTAATAACATCACCATTGATAAACCCGACCTGACTATTGTAAATAAGCGCTATAGCTTTAATGATACCGTAAAGGTAGGCAGACCAAAAACACCTTACCAAATCATTAAAAACATCTTCAAGCAATTACAGATCGATTCAATATCATTAAAAGATATCAGTGTAAACTACGTCAATAAAAGCAACCCCGTAACCAAACGCACCGCCCTAAAACATTTAGATATTAATATTTCTCATATATTGATAGACTCCCTATCGGCTTTAGACAGCACGCGCTTTTATTATACCAAAGGTGTTGAACTGGTGCTGCACGACTACAAAATTGCCACGCCAGACAGTATGTATACTGCAGATTTAAAACAGATCTATTTCTCGACCGCCAAGCGCGAGATCATACTGGATAAGGTGGATTTTTTACCGCGTTATAATCGGATCGATTTTTATAAAAAATTGGGTACATCAGGCGATATCTTTACATTAAAATTCAACAAGATAGCCATAACTGATATTGACCTGCAGCGTTTCCTGCGCGACCAGAAACTATATGCAGGTTTAATGGATGTAGCCAATGCCACCGTACAAATCTACAGTAACAGCAATTACAAAGGCAAAAAATCAATTAAAATAGGTAAGGACCCCCACCAGGCTTTACAGCGGGTAGCGCTGGATATGAAACTAACGCGATTAAACATCAGGCATACTGACATTATCTATTCTGAACTGGATGCCACTACCCAGCAAACCGGTATCATCAAGTTTACCAATACCAACGGCTATATACTAAACGTTACCAATGATGCCGATGTTAAAAAAACCAACCCTTTTATGAAGGCCAGCATTAACACCCATTTTATGGACGTAGCGCCGCTGCAGGTAAATTTTAAATTCAATTTAAATGCTAAAAATGGCGCCTTTAACTATTCGGGTACATTAGGGAAATTTGATGGGCGAATACTGGATAAGCTGGTAAAACCTTTAGCATTGGTACACGTACAAAGCGCCGATGTGGACAGGCTAACCTTTAATGTTGATGCCAATAACTATAACGGTAAAGGGCATTTGGAGTTTTATTACCGCAACCTGAATGTGCAGTTGCTTAAAAAGGTTGACGGCCAGGCCAAATTACAGACGGAGGGCTTTATATCAAAAATTGCCAACACGTTGATAATTGAAGATGATAATCCTAAGAAAGGTGTATTCAGGCCCGGGCCTATTGATTTGAAACGGGAGCCGACAACCTCGTTCTTCAGCTTTTTGTACAAGGGGTTGCTTGATGGGTTAAAACCAAGTGTCGGCTTTGATAAAAAAACCGAGGGTAACGTTAATAAAGTAGTAACCAAAGTAGGTACCTTGATTGATAAGTTTAATAAATTTAAAGCCGACCGTAAACAGCGCAAGTTAGAGCGCCAGGCGCAGCGTCAGGCAAAAAAAGACTCGATAGCTAATCTAAAAAAACAGTAAACAACTATTAATGGCATTAACATTTTTAAAACAAAAAAAGCATAAAATAACACTTGCCATTTTTGTGTCTATTACGGTATTTATTTTGTTAGTGGCTTTTGCAGTTAACCAATATTGGTCGCCTATTTTAGCTGGTAAAATAAAAAGTGGGGTTTTAAAAGGTAGCAATGGCTTATATAACGTTGATTTTGCCGATGTTAAGCTAAGAATACTGGAAGGTAAGCTGATTTTTTATAACGTTACTTTTAAGCCGGATACCGACGTTTACAATAAGCAAAACAAGCAACACCTTGCACCAAATACTTTGTTTGAGTTTCATGCGCAGCGGCTGGTATTATCGCATATACACCCTTTTAAACTCTATTTTGATCACCTGCTCGATATAAACCAGATGGTGTTAACCGCGCCCGAGATACGCATTACCTATTTATTAAATAAAGACAAGGATACCGTAACTGCAGATAACCGCACGTTATGGCAAAAAATTAAAGCAGATTTAAAGTCGATCCATATCGGTGATATATTTATAAACGACGCTAACTTTAAATATTACAACCATGCTGACGGTAAAGTTAGGTTAACCGAACTGAAGGAATTGAATATGCATGGCAATGATCTGTTAATAGATTCGGCTACGCAAACAGATAAATCGCGCTTCCTATATTTTAAAGATGTGGTGGCCGACCTGAATAATTATAAAAGCAAATCAGCAAATGGCTTATATACTTACAGCGTTAAAAGGCTTAAGCTGTCAACACGTTTATCACAAGTAAATGCCGTAGGCTTAAGTTGGGAACCGGTTAAAACCGGATTATTTATCAAAAGCACACGTAAGGATAAGTTCGCTTTAAAACTCGATTCCGCACAGCTTAATAATTTCGATTTTTTGTTCTATCATAAATATCGCTCCGTGAGTTGTTCAAGCATGATATTGATTGGCGGCAACTTTGATATTTTTAATAATCCCAATAAAATTAAAACGTTTAAGAATAAAATAACCAGTTTCCCCAATATCGCTGTCCATAACTTAAAAACCGAGGTTAAAATTGACACCATTATTATTAAACATGTAGACATAAACTATGGCGAATTCAACAAGAAATCGCGACAGGTAGGCACTATATCATTTAACAATACCAATGCGAAAGTATTTAACTTCACGAATAACAAAATCGCCCTGCAAAAAAACAATATTGGCAAGATCCAGGTAAGCAGCCGTTTTATGGATCATGGTAAATTAGATGTGGCTTTCGTTTTTAATTTAACAGATAAGAATGCTTCATACAGTTATAAAGGCAGCTTAGGCACAATGGGAATGCAGGCGGTTAACCCTGCAACTATTCCGCTGGCTATGATAAAGATATCATCGGGCACACTCAAATCTTTAAATTTTGATTTTAAAGCCGACAGTAAAAGATCAAAAGGAAAAGTAACCTTTTTATACAACGACCTTAAAGTAAATATCTTAAGGGCCGACACAACTAATGCCATACTCAAGAAGAAGCTGATAGAATCGTTGTTTGCCAACATATTTATATTAAAACATAACAACCCGGATAATGTGGGAGAAATACCGCGCACATTCAACGTAAACTACACCAGGCCCATTACTACCCCTTTCTTTGCTACCCTATGGCAAACGTTACTTATAGGCATTAAACCGGCGGTAGGTTATGACGATAAAACACGCAAAGCGGCAACCGAACGTATGGCCCAGGACGACCTCAACAAAAAAAATCGCCAGATAAAAAAAGAAATGCGCAAGCAACGGCGTGCACAGCGTAAGCTAAAACGAGTATTAGAGAAGCGGCGGAAAGAGGCTGAAAAAGCATCGGAGGATAAGAAGTGATCTATTCTTTACTGCAACAATAGTTTCAAATTAAACCCAAAATTGGTAAACGAGGTATTGAAAGACTGCGAGGTATACGGCTTGGTCATGTTGGTATCGTAAAATATATTCAGAATAAAGCGTTCGCTAATGGTATAATCAATTGCCGGGCGATAAGTAATATTTTGCGCTCCCGATAGTATTTGCGCGGCTGTAACGTCTGCCTGGTATATCAACGTCTTATTATCGCGCAGCGCAAAGTCCAATTTAAAATTCAGATCATTTTTTAATATCAGGTTATTAAACAGCCCGAACGGGAACCTGAAGTTTTTTGTCCGGTACCCAAAGCCAAAACCAATAACGCGGGTGTTTAACTGGGTAAGCTGGCTGTTCAGTAAACTAAGGTTCAAATCGCGGGTTTGGCGGTATTCCACGTTTGTGGTGACGTTATTTTTAAACCTTACAGTGATACCTATCAGCGGTACAAATTGCTCCAATATACTTATCTGCGAAAACTGGTATCGCGGCAGGAAATCATTATTTACATCCCTTGCGCTTGATGCGCCGTTGATTTCATTGTACTGCAATAAAGTATTATAACCACTTACTAAGTAGGAAGACCTGTATTCATGATCGATATCAAAGGATTCAAACAGGTCCTGGAAAAAAGGCAGATGGCTAAGGCCGGTATACTTTACGCGCCAGTTAGGGATAGGGATGCTTGGAAATTGCGTAAGGTTTGCACCCGACACGTCCTTACCGGTATAAGCTGCCAGGAAAGCCGGCACCAGCACATTTTGCGAGTTTGGCCCATAACCATCGGCAAACCCGCCTGCCCCCACTCCGCCCGAGTTTGGATTGTTCCTGCCTAACCGTTTTGATATTTCGGCCCGGTTATCCAGGAACTTCTGGAAGGGTACTGATGTATTGTTAACCCCGCTCTCTTTTGAAAAAGCCGTAGC
Organism: Mucilaginibacter sp. UYCu711; assembly: GCF_050433825.1. Lineage (NCBI taxonomy): Bacteria > Pseudomonadati > Bacteroidota > Sphingobacteriia > Sphingobacteriales > Sphingobacteriaceae > Mucilaginibacter > Mucilaginibacter sp. UYCu711. The sequence goes on from NZ_JBNPWM010000012.1 coordinate 94,521, forward strand.
CAGCGAAAAATAAGATATACTATAATTCCCCGTAGTTGATGGTGCCAGGTTTTCGAAATTGCCGCTGCTGCTTAAAAATTTAAAATTAGTTTGGTAAGTACGGTCCTGCGATTTAAAGGCGGTTAATTGGATCCGCAGATCAGGTGTTGGGTCAACGCTTGCCCTCAATTGCAGGTCCTCCTTAATGGTTTGTAAGTAAAGCTGATTTTGCAGGGTATCTCTTGAGATCCAGTTATTGTTGATTGCTTTATTACGGATATCAGCCTGACTGCCCAACAAAAATCCGATCCCCGGCGCGTCGTAACTCAGGTCCTCGCCAAATAAATTGGATTGCGGCAAGTACCCCGGTAAAAACGTACCGTCCGTACGCGAATAGTTGGCACTGGCACCTTTAATACTGGTTATAAATCCTACAATCAATCTGGTAAACGCGCTGCTTTTTGGATCGGCTCCATCCCTTAAAAAAGCAAACCTGCTGTACAGCCGGGTAAAGTCAACAGCCGGGTCAAGCTGTATAGTGCGTGCGTTTTGTATACTGTTACCCACGTTAAACTGCGGGTTATTAATAGCAAACTCGGGGGCGGCCTGCCAGGTAAAATGCGTGGTATAACGGCTGTTCAGCGTCGCCCAATCCATATACGGTATTTTATTTATTGGTACGGCATAAGTCAGGTCAAGCGTGTGGTTGTAATTTGTGGTACGGCCCAGTTTGCGTATGTTTCGCCACAGCGTATCAATTTTTAATCCATCCAAACGGCCATAAGGCTCATCAACTACCGCTAGGTTGGTAGCATCAATATCCAATTTTAATGATTTGGTAAGTTTCCAGCCGGCACCATAAGTGCGGATAATGTTAAAGTTTTTATTATAGCTGGTTGGGATAAATACAGGGTTAGCCGCGTCATTATTACGCGGCGAATTTTCTGAATAAAAACGGTTAAAATTAATATTGAAGTTTAACCGGGTTGGTGCAAGGCTAAAATTGATATCCCGTATCAGCGCCAGCACATTATTTTTAATGATCTTCTCAAACGGATTAATGTACTTAGGCTCAGTAGCATAGTTGTAAGCAAACTCTAACCGATAAGTTTTTTGAAGATCGCTTTCGGTGGTAAAATCATGGTGCACATACTCTGTATAAGCATAGCTGGCATGCAAATTCTCTACATCATACACGCGCACAGGTTTCGTTGTATTTACGCGTTCTTTATGCACATCGGTAAAGTTGATGCTTTTGCGCATGGTATAATCCTCGGCAGCAGTTTTTATAGAGTCGCGCTGTCTAGTTGATGTCGCCCCGGCCAATGTTTGCTTTAACAGGATATCTGACTGCGCCGGGTCATACTGCGGTGTATTAGTCTGGTTGGATACGTTTACATAAGTTGGGATCTTGATACCACTTTTAGCTGGTAAAAAGCGCCCCATGTCCATACTTGCCGATACATCATAGCCTTGGTTATTGGTTAATTGCCTGTCCTCCATCTTCGAGTCGAGCGCGCCAAACCCGGCAGTACTTTTATTTCCGGATACGGTAATATTTGCAAAATCGGCTAATTTAAAATCAGCACGCGCCACAGCGGCCCAACCACCACGGTTATCAAAATCAGTTAATCGCAATTCATCAAACCAAACAATCGCTGCTTTAGTTAGCCCATCATCAACGCCTGGAGGTGAATTATTTCTGTACGGATTTCGTATCCCCAGCATTATCGTTCGTAAACGGCTCAGATCTGGTACACCCATAATCGTTATCCTGTTGCGGCCACTGGTAAAGGTAAATGGCTTATTTATCGGCCATGGTAACCCATTAAACTTGGCGTTGTTCCGTGCAATTTTTGCATCGGTTAATACCGATAATTCAATATCCAGTGCATTCGCGTCCGGCCAGATCGAATTTTCGTTCGACGTATTGGGCTGCGTAACCGTCAATGGGATCTCGTACTCGTAATAGTTATCCTTGTAATCAGCGCCTAAACGCACAAACGCGCTTACATCATTATCTTTTAGCGGGCTTTGATTTGCTTCGGCGTGTATAAACATTTGCAGGTGTTTGTACTTGCGCAAATCGTTATAAAAAGTTTTAAATGCTGCTTTTGAGTAGCCATCTGTTAAATTGGTAACGTTTAATGACAGCGATTGCTCATTTAACTGCGTATTGCTTTGCAGGTTATTGTAATCGCGCTGGCGGTTAATACCGGGTGGCACCACATACGGTATAGGTACACGCTTGCCATTCTCCTCGATATTAACAGCCTCAACATTCAATACGGAATTATCAAGCGGCGGGTTGGTAATAGCAGGGTCGGCAATAACATTCATCGGATTTTTTTCGGAGTTGTAGGCTCGCCAATCGCCGCGTACCAATTGCAGGGTTGCAAAGCGCAGCACCGCGCTGTCGGCAAAGCTGGTCATGAACATCCGCATGTACCGTATAGCCTTAAAATCCTGGATGCCGCCAACGGCCGATTGATAAGCAGTTATAGGCACCCTAAACTGGTACCAGGTAACTGGTTGCGTAGTACCATCGGCCAGCTTAACATCAGATGTTATTTTATCATTAACAAAGTTTTGCCCCACAACCAGGTCCTGCGGGCGCATGGATACCTTGTATTGAAAATACTGGTCGTCCTGGCTCATATTGTTATCACGGTCAATATCCTCACCATCGGGCAATGAAGTATTGGCTGATGTTTGCAGCCCCAGCTGTGCCTGCGATTGCTCGGCAGTTTTGGAGTTACTTTCGTTACCGTTATACTTGCTGTATCGTTTTAATATATCGGCCCTTGCAGCATCCTGGTCAGGGCCAAGGTAGTATTGGTAATCATCAGACGATGGGTCATTAGCAAAAGCATTTGCAGCCTGCGCGTTTAATACGCCTTTTATCTTTGCAACGGCTGGTGCAAATTTTGCCTGCTCATCAGCATCGCTTAAACCGTCAAGGCCCACATCCTGCAATACACGCGATGACGGGTTGCTGTCAAAAGCATTAACAACAGGCTGTGCTTTTGGCACCCTGCCCCAGGCAGTTGTATCTACCGTACTCAGGTCGCCATTAACAGGCAGGCCGTTTTCCAAACCTTTACGCCCGTCCTTCAATACATCTTCCGATGTACTGCCCAGGTTAAAATACAGATCGCCACCAGCCGAATTCTTTTTGTAGATAAAAGGATCCATCACCCAAAACTCTATGTACTCTACATTCAATGCCTGGAAATCGTTAGTAGAGATCCCGCGGTAAATACCGCCCCAGCGCGAGTTTGGGTTTTGTAGGGTACCATCCAGGTTAATACCGGTTGTGGTATAATTATAAGGCCCCCGCACAGTTGGGTAAAATGCAAGGTCAAGCGTTGATATGCTTAATGGTTGCCCGGTAACAGATTGCTTATACGGGAATACCTCTGTTTGCAGGATCTGTCTTGCGTAATGATTTGACAACTGGCTACGCGTAACGCTTGTTGTGCCGGTATTGGTATAAAATATAGGGTCGATATTGTAAAAGGCCAGCCGCGCACGGTTAAAACCATAGCTCAGGTTATTATATAATTGCGATTCGGGGAATAATTGCGGCGTGGCCGAGATCTGCCAGGTATTGGCACTTTTAACATCGATTACTGATTGGCTGTTCTCGAAGTCATCAAGGTAGGATGTTCCGTTTTTTGATCCGGCATAGTTTAAAACACTTGGGCTGCCCGGCAACAATTGTGCAAACTCGCCGCTAAGCGTTACTGATGACGGGGCTTTTGTATGAATAAAAGGTATTTTATCAACCAACCGTGTCAAAAATCGGGAATCGGAAGCATAATTGACATCAAAGCCCCAGATGGTATTTGATATCGACTCCTGCCCTATGGCCTCATTTTGCGATATAGGCTGTTCTGTAAGGTGCAATACGGTAGCGCCCAGGGCAAGTTTAGGGCTGTACCTATAATCGAATCTTGAGCCGTACAATGATTTTTGCTGCACACCAAAAAGCTCGTTGTTTTCCAAATGCACATCAATAGGCTGGCCCGACGAAAGTATAGCGGTATTAATTACGTTAAGCCGCCCCGCGTTATAGTCTATGGTATAATCAGTACCCTCAACCAGTTTTGTGGCCCCTGCTGATACGGTTACTGATCCCTGCGGAATATTGATAGCATTTAACTGGTATGAGCCACCGCCACCCTGCGCGGTATAGGTACCTTTAATGGTATATCGGTTTAGTTTTGGAAAAAACTGTTGTGCTACTGTTTTGGTCGAATCATATAATTGCTGATATACATACCTGTCCCTGAGGTCCGTTTCGCCGGGCGTGAACTGCCTGGCCAGGTCAGACCCAAATGGTTCAAGCACGGGGAAAACGATCCGGCCATTTTGTGAATCGATCGTCACCCCCTCTAAAAAGTCAAAGTACCCGTCTGATTGCTTTTCGCCCTGCTGATTTAGATTATCCAACCCAGTTAGTTTGAGCCAGAGCTTGGTTTTAGTGTTCTGCCCCTCATCCATAACGGGTTTATCAATTCCTGATTTATCATCCAGGCGTGCAACCGTCAACCTAAAATTGGTGGAACTAACCTGGAAAGCATTTAGCGAATAAATGTTTTTCATCATCAGCTTCCAGGTTGGCAGGCTGGTTTTTAGCAAGGTATTTTTTAGCAATTTTAAATAGAGCACTTTAGGCGCAGCGGGGCTCACCGGTATATCGCTCGAGAATTCACCCACCTGGTATTGTTTGCCGTTATAGGTGTATTGATACGCTACGGCCAACACCTCGTCGTTATTTAATGGATAATTAAGGGAGATATAACCTAATTGCGAATGCAGTGTGTACTCCTTGTTAAGCGTCAGCTTGCGGGCATAGGTTAATTTGGCAAAATTGTCTGTGCCGCCATTGTTAGCAAAATAGCCAATAAGCGAGTTAGACGCATCATTGGTTAAGCGCGCGTTTGCCGGCAAATTACTTAATAAATTATTGGATTGATCTGGAAAACCCGGCCCCCGGAAGCCGGCAGGCAGGCCCGAAAAACCCGCGCCACCTTGTATTTGCGCTGTATTATAGGGCGCGTTTTCACCCAGATCCAATAAACCTACTACGTCGCGCGAATCAGTAGTGGCGTTAGTTCGGTTGGTAGTCCATACCTCAATTTTGGTAATATTAATATTTGAGCTGATAAGTGGAATATTAGCCAGCGCTTTATTATAGTTATTACGGAAAAACTGCGATAAGAAATAGTGTTTGTTGGCTTCGTAATCTGATGCCAGCGCTGAGAAGCTGTTTTGTTGCCCCTGACTGGTAATGGTGATATTTTTTGATTGCGAGCGCTGTTGCGAAAAGATCGACGTGACATCAAGCTTACCAAATTTAAGCTTGGTTTTTAAACCGAACAGCGCCTGCGTGCCGGTTATTAATGACGTGTTTAACGGCATACTGACTGTACCGGCCTGTATTTCCTGGATGATCTCGTCCGGGTGGCCCAGGTAGTCAAGCTTTACCTGGTTATCAAACTGGAACTGCGCATCGGTATTATAATCGGTTGATATCTTTAATTTATCGCCGATATTACCTGTTAAGTTAAGCTGGATATGCTGATCGAAATTGAAGTTATACTGCTTACGTTGTCTGGTATTAAACAGCGGATTTTCGTTGCTGTTTATTTGTCCCGATAATATTGCTTCGGCCGACCCACGTGGTTTGATATCAATTATCGAACTGCCAAATATTCGCTCAAAGGTTTGGTTATGTACATTTATTTGCGGTATAAACCCGGGCTGCGTTTGCTGGTACGAATAGTTATCGGCAAGTTTTTTAAAATAGTCGCGGTTTTCTTCGCGCTGTTTCAGGTATAAATACTCATTAAAGGAAAGATAAACCGGCGCACGGTATAGTAAATTACCCACCCGTTCATAAAGCACATAACGGTTGCTTAGAGCATCATATTCAACGGTGCGTGTTACGCCAAACGGAACGGGATCAAAAATCCCCTGTCGCATTAAGGCGTTATTTGATTGTGTTCGCTTAAAGGGGGCAGTAACTTTTACGGTATCTTTTTTAGGCGGACTTGCAGGCCTTTGTTGAGCAACGGCAGACCCCAACCCGCAAAATGCAGCTATAAAAAGTAACCCCGGAAGAAATTTATAAGTAAAATTTCCTATCACATGCAACAACTATAATCCCACGTAATTATAAACTTTTTAAGGCGAATTTTATTAGCTGTTCTACAGTTAATGATCCGCCGTTTTTATTTATTTCTTGTTCCAGTACTTTTTCGGCAGCGTTACGGGCAAATCCTAACATAACCAACGCTGCAAGCGCCTCGTCTCTAACGGATTTTATAATAGGGGTAGTATTTAATGTTTCTGATCCTTCTTTACGCAATTTATCCTGGAGCTCTAGGATAACTCTTTGTGCCGATTTTGGGCCTATTCCTTTTATCCTTTGTATTAACGATACGTTACCATTAATAATTGCTGTTTGTATCTCAAGCGGGGTTATTGACGATAACATCATCCTGCCGGTGTTTGGCCCAATGCCCGATATAGATATCAGATGCAGAAACAACCTGCGCTCGCCTTCATCGGCAAAACCGTATAGGGTATGCGCGTCTTCTTTAACATGTAGCCAGGTAAATAGCTTACATCGTTCAGCGTCGCCTAACAAGGAATAAGTATTTAATGATATATTGATATGATAGCCCACACCGCCGGCATCAATAACTACATAAGCAGGGCTTTTAAAAATTAATTTGCCATCAATATAAGCGTACATTTTATTTTAGGTTAAAGGTAAAAGGCGAAAGGTTAAAGGTGTTAGCATTCTACTGTTTTACTATTCACTAATCTCTGTTCCCTAATTATTTATTAGTTGCCTTCGCTTGTGCATCAACAACGGCTATGGTTACCATGTTTACGATCTCGCGTACCGAGCTATCTAACTGCAACACGTGCACCGGTTTTTTTAGTCCCAGCAATATCGGACCAACAGCTTCGGCGCTGCCTATTTCCTGTAAAAGCTTGTAAGCGATGTTACCCGATTCCAGGTTAGGGAATATCAGTGTATTAGCCGCCTTGCCTTTTAGGGTGGAGAACGGAAAGTTATCAGCCAACAGATCAGCATTCAAAGCAAAGTTGGCTTGCATATCACCATCGACGATCATCTCTGGATATTTTTCATGCAGTATACGCACCGTTTCGCGGGTACCTTCGGGTACCGGACCTTCATTGGATCCAAAGTTAGAATAGGATAATATAGCAACCCTTGGTTGTATGTTAAATCGCTTTACAGACCGCTCTATCAATACGGTAATATCCACCAGTTCATCAACTGTTGGGTTTACGTTTACCGTGGTATCGCCAAAAAATACAGGGCCCTTGGCGGTAAGCATTAAATACATACCGGCTACCCGGCTAACGCCTTCCTCGGTACCAATGATCTGTAATGCCGGCTTAACAGTAGTGGCATAGTTTTTACTCAAACCGGAGATTAGTGCGTCAGCTTCGCCAAACTGCACCATACACGAGCCGTAGTAGTTTGAATCAGTCATCAGCTTGCGTGCCTCAAACAGGGTAATACCCCGACGCTGGCGCTTTTTAAAATAATACTGTGCGTATTTCTCGCAGTTCTCTGCCCCTAAGTGCGGATCGATAATTTCTACTTCGCCCAGCTCCAGGTCGTGTTCCTTTATAATTTGCTTTATCTTTTCTACATCGCCCAATAAAATTGGGGTTGCAATACATTCGTCTTTAACAATTTGGGCGGCGCGTAATATCTTGTAGTTATCTGCGTCAGCAAAAACAACGCGTTTAGGGTTGCTCTTAGCTGTGTTGGTGATGTTACGCAACAGGCGGTCGTCATCACCAATTCTAGATCTCAGTTCTTCCGTATACGCGTCCCAATCGGTAATTACCTTACGGGCAACTCCCGACTCGATAGCCGCCTTAGCAACTGCCGATGAAACCTCGGTTATCAACCTTTGATCCATTGGCTTGGGGATAATATAATCGCGGCCAAATTTCAGGTTCTTGGCATTGTAAGCCAGGTTAACAGCTTCAGGCACTGGCTTTTTGGCAATGCCTGCTATGGCGTGTACCGCGGCCAGCTTCATTTCTTCATTAATAGCGCTTGCCCTAACATCCAGCGCGCCCCTGAAGATATACGGGAACCCCAGCACGTTATTTACCTGGTTCGGGAAGTCAGACCGGCCGGTGGCGATAATGATATCCTTACGGGATGTTATAGCCAGGTCATAGGCTATTTCTGGTTCGGGGTTAGCCATGGCAAACACGATTGGGTTTTTAGCCATACCCTTTAACATATCCGGTGTAACCACATTCCCGGCCGATAGGCCGATGAAAACATCGGCGCCCTTCATCGCATCTATAAGTGTATCTATTCCTTTACGCTCTGTAGCAAACTGCAGGCGCATTTCGTCAAGGTCGGTACGTGTTGGCGTTATGAGCCCGTTGATGTCAAACATCACCAGGTTCTCTTTTTTAACACCCAGCGACAGATATATTTTTGAGCAGGATACCGCGGCAGCACCTGCACCATTAATTACCATTTTAATTTTGTCGAGCTTTTTGCCCTGGATCTCGCAGGCATTAAGCAGCGCTGCACCCGATATGATAGCCGTACCATGCTGGTCGTCGTGCATAACGGGGATCTTCATTTCGGCCTTCAGCCTGCGCTCTATCTCGAAACAAGTTGGTGCCGAGATATCTTCCAGGTTTATCCCGCCGAAGGTTGGCTCAAGCGCCTTTACTATTGCCACAAACTCATCAACCGTTTTAACATTGAGCTCAAGGTCAAACACATCAATATCGGCATAGATCTTAAACAGCAGGCCCTTGCCTTCCATAACCGGCTTGCTGGCCTCGGGGCCGATATTGCCTAAACCTAATACGGCCGTGCCATTACTTATTACACCAACCAGGTTACCCTTAGCGGTATACTTGTAAACATCGTCAACATTTTCGGCAATGCGTAAACATGGCTCGGCAACACCCGGCGAGTAAGCCATTGTTAAATCGCGCTGCGAATTGGTTGGCTTGGTAGGTACTACTTGTATTTTTCCCGGGCGACCTTTTGAGTGATAATTAAGCGCGTCCTGTTTACGGTTAGATTTGTCCATGATCTGTATAAAGCCCCAAAGTTAATGCTTTTTTTTAAGGGGTATAAAAAAAGCCCGGCTTTTGAGAGTCAAAACCGGGCCTTTATTCGTTTAATCGCCTTATCCCCTGTTTGCCTTAGCAAACGGATTAAGCTTTAGTTTTTTTCCGGCAATAACCTTGCTGGTTTGCAAACGGTTCCAGGCTTTTATCTCGCGTACATCGAGGCCGTAACTGTCGGCTATGGTTTCTAAGGTATCACCTTCTTTGGTTGTATAAAAATCGGGCGCTTTTTGTACGGCCGGTTTTGCAGCAACCATTGCTGCAGTAGTTTCCAGGTTAACCGGGTGGTCTACCACCGCTGCCTGCATAGGCTGCACTGTTGGTGTAATATTATTTAAAACGTTATATAACGCAGTATAATTCCTTTGCTCGGTACGCGGGATGATCAAACGGCGCGGCAACGCTTTTGTTCCGTTTACTATCTGTCTTTTATAACCCGGGTTTAACAATGCAAGATCGCTAAGGTTGATGCTTAGTGCACGGGCAACGTTATCAAGGCCGATAAACCGATCAACCATAACTGTATCTATCCGGGCGTTAAAATTCCAGTTGTCGGGAGTTATATTATGCTTACCGCCATAATTCATTACGTATGACATAGCGATATAAGCCGGCACATAACTCCTTGTTTCCATAGGCAGATACTGGCGGATTGCCCAAAAATCTACTACTCCTGCTTTTTCAATAGCATGCTCCACATTACTTTTACCGCAATTGTATGATGCTATGGCTAACAACCAATCGCCAAACTCCTGGTAAGCATCTTTTAAATAAGCTGCTGCTGCGTAGCTGGCCTGAATAGGATCGCGGCGGTCATCTACGTATTCGGTCATGTTTAACCCGTACATTTTTGCGGTTTGCGCCATAAACTGCCATAGGCCGGTTGCGCCAACTCTTGATACCGCGTTAGGGTCAAGCTTTGATTCAACTATTGACAAGTATTTAATTTCTGTTGGGATGCCAGCATCATGAAAGATCTTCTCATAAATTGGGAAGTAGTATTTTGACAGGCCCATTACATGGCTCATCTCATCCCGGTGGCGCATATAAAGGTCAATGTATTCCTGAACATATTCGTTATAAACCAACGGTACTTCTCTTTGGATAGAATCCAACCGAAGCTTAAATATCGACCCCGAATAAGCACCGACAGGTGCAATTAATACTGTATCGCGTAATTTTTTTTGTGAAAAATTGCCACGCATTAAGCGGGCAGAATCCTCAATTGGTAAGGAATGAGCTTTTACAATTTGCAGTGATAAGAGTAAGGCGGCAAAAGTTAAAATTCTCTTCATTAGTTTGTGTTAGGAAGCACGTATACGCTTTTAAAGCAAAAAAGTTTTACTAATATATTAAATTTTTAAAGTTCCATGAAATATTTGGAGAAATTCAATAATTCTTGTTCGTTAAACCGTTTGGCTAATAATTGTAATGCTAACGGTAATCCGTTATTATTATTGCCTGTGGGTATTGAAATTGCCGGCGATCCGGTTAACGATGCCTGCACCGTAAAAATATCAGCCAGGTAACTCACCACCGGGTCGGTTTCCTGCTTACCTATACTGTAGGCAGGCTCGGGCGCTGTTGGCATCAGTATAAAATCATACTCTTCAAATATCATATCCGTTTTTTCCTGGATCAGCCTGCGTACTTTTTGCGCTTTGGCGTAGTAAGCATCATAATAACCCGCGCTTAGTACAAACGTACCCAGCATAATACGGCGCTTTACTTCTTTTCCAAAACCTTCAGACCGTGATTTTTTGTAGGTAGTAACCAAATCGGTAGCCGCGGGGCTGCGATAGCCATAGTGTACACCATCAAAACGTGCCAGGTTTGACGAAGCTTCGGCAGTTACTAAAATGTAATAGGCCGGCACTAAATAATCTAAATATTCAAACGCAATAGGTTTAACCGTATGCCCTTCGGCACGTAGTTTATCAATAGCTTGTATCAGGTTGCTTTTTACTTCGGCATCAACACCCGGGCTTGATATGGATTCCTGCAGGTAAGCTATTTTCTTTTTTTCTGTCGATTTTTTCAGATCGGCGGCATAGGCCGGAACTGGTTTTTGGGCCGTGGTGCTATCATAATCATCCGCGCCAGCCATTACTTCTAAAAGCAAAGCGGCATCTTCTACCGACCGGGTTATTGGCCCCGCTTGGTCGAATGACGATGCATAGGCAATTAAACCATGCCTTGATACACGCCCATAGGTGGGCTTTAAGCCTATTACACCGCAAAAAGCTGCTGGCTGCCGAACGGAACCGCCGGTATCTGTACCGATAGCCGCATGGCACATGTTGGCCTGTACCGCTACAGCCGAGCCGCCCGATGAGCCGCCTGACACCTTGGTTTCATCGGCATAGTTTTTTACCGGGCCGTAATATGATGATTCGTTGGATGCACCCATGGCAAACTCGTCGCAATTGCAACGGCCTATAATAATGGCATCTTCTGCCAGCAAACGCTCGACAATGGTTGCTGAGTAAATAGATTGGAAACCTGCTAATATCTTGGATGAAGCGCTTACCTTATGGTCTTTATAACAGATGTTATCCTTTATAGCGATAACCATACCGGCCAGTTTGCCGGTTTTGCCTTGTTTTAGGCGATTATCAAGATCCTGTGCATGTTGTAATGCTTCCTGGGCAAATACTTCGTTAAAAGCATTTAAATGAGCATTCTGTTCTATTTGGCTCAGATAGTTCTTTACCAACCCCTCAACAGTAATTTCACTGCTTTGTAACCCACTCTTTATCTCACTTAAAGAGGAATAAAATTTACTCATGGGCCGAAAATAAAAAACTTATCCGTTGAAACCGAAATTAATTTCAACAGATAAGTTATTATAAGTAATAATATCGAACACTAAACTTTAGGTTTTTCCTCGTCTTTATCTGGATTTTGCGAGTCTTTAAACTCTTTTACGCCTTTGCCCAAACCTTTCATTAATTCGGGTATTTTTTTACCACCAAATAATAGTAATACTATTACAAAGATGATGAGTACGGTAGGCCCTTCTAATCCCATGATTCTATTTTTAATAATCAGTTTATATTATTCTTTGGTTGTTTTGTCAGCTTCGGGCGCATGAGGTATCGGGGTTTCAGATTTATGTGTTACCTGTACCTCAGGCTCATGGCTTTCTGTTATGCCATTATAATGGTTATAAAGATCGGGATCACTTTCAGGCGTTCCGTCATAATGCGCTATATGGTCTGTAGCAACATGGCTTTCGCCTGCCGGGATGGTACCGGCAACGCCACCTGCAACTGGTGTTTCTTCCGCTTTGCCATCAGCGTTATCTGTTGAGTGCTCGGCAATTAAAGGAGGTTCTTCTGCTTTAACAGGTTCCTCCTTCTTTTTATCGTAGTTATCTATCTGGTTGTTTATCTCACGCTTAACACCCTCTGACGCATCTTTGAAATCGCGAATACCTTTACCTAAACCTTTTGCAAGGCCCGGTAACTTATCTCCACCAAACAGCAATAATGTCACAAATAATATGAGCATTATTTCTGGCGCACTAAACTCAAAAAACAAAAAAACTGAACTAAACATATCCTCTTTTATTAAAGTTACAAATATAAACAATTAAAGTATCACAAAACCAAATTACCTGTCGGCCAGCCAGTTTTTAGGATCAACGGGGGTGCCGGCTTTATATAATTCAAAGTGTACCTGTGTTTCGCCAACAGACACATCTGTAGCTACGACACCTATATTTTGTTTGGTACTTACCTTTTGGCCCACTGATACCGACGTTGATTTCAGGTTACCATAAACCGTTAGGTACTCCCCGTGTTTTATAATTATCAGCCAGGTACCCAATACGTTTCGCACTGTTGATACAGTGCCATCAAAAACAGCCCTTACACCGGCACCATCATTTGTACGGATATCCCATCCAGTACTTTCGCTCCTGATGCCTTCGGTCATGTAGGTACCAAATCCCTGTGCAAGATCGCCGTTGGTAACCGGCCATGGCAACCTGCCCCTGTTACCCAAAAAGTCGCTCGAAAGCTTAGCCGCTTCTGGCGTTGAGTTTAAAATCTCGCTGTTAGTTTTACGTGGAGCTTTGGGTGCCGCCACTTCGGCTTTGTCTTTACCTGCTGCCAGCGCTGCTGCTTTGGCTTTTGCCGCCGCTATCCTTGCTTCTTCTTCGGCTTTACGCCTTGCTTCTTCTACTAAGGCATTAACAATTTGCCTGCTTATTCTCGATTTTTCCCTGTTTTTAGCCTGGTAAGCGTTCATTAGCTGCCTTTCCTGCTTTGAAAGGTTTTTTGCTACCTGCGATTGATTGTTCTTCTCTTTACCAAGTGTTGCTTTTTCCTTCTCCTGGTCTAAGAGTAACGTATGTTTTTGTTCCTTGGTTTTATCCAACTCAACTATTTTAACATGCAGGTCTTTTTGCTTGCCTTCAATAGATGCCGCCTGTCGCTCTCGGTAAGTGGCAAACTGCTGCAAATATTTAAGGCGTTTATAAGCCTGGTTAAAATCTTTCGAGGCAAAAATAAACATCAGCTTATTATAGGCGCTTTGGTTTCGATAGGCAAACAATACCATATCGGCATACTTTTTCTTTAGCAGGTCAAGCTGGCTTTGAAGACTGTGTACCGTGCTGGTATTTTCAGAGATTTGATTATCCAGATTTTTAACCTCGCTGGTTATAACGTCTATTTTTTTTTCGCGCAGCGCAATTTGCGCTTTTAATATGCTAACCTGTTTTAAGGTAGATTTTTTATTGCTTTGGGTTTCCTGCAGTTGGCGGTTAAGCTGCTCTAACTCGTCGTTTATCCTGTCGCGCTGCTTTTTAAGCTCGTTGCTGCTTTGAGCGCGTGTGCCTACCGCTGCAAAAACAAGTATAAAAAAGAAAATTATCTTTAAAAATTTCATCCGGTCCAAAAATATCATTTTTATTGTGCCGGCGTATATCTTTCCGGAATATTGAATGGATATTCTAATTGCTGATCGAAATCAACCTTGGTATAACGCAAATTAGCCTGTATTTTTTTATCCTGGATGGTTGACAGAATATCTATCTGCGATGGCACCAGCCGGTTGCTTGCCTGTATAAACACACTGTTATTTACCAGCAAAGCCTGCGCCGCAGTTGTATTAGATAAATTAAACTGCGTTACCCGCATATTGGTACCCAGCATAAGGCTGTAAACCAACTCATCCAAATTACCGGATAAAGTGACATTACCAAGGTCGGATGTTATACTGCTTCGTTCTGTCAAAACTTCGGGCATGGCGTTGCCTACCAATAAAGCTTCGATAGTTTTATAATTAACCTGCCTGCTGGCGTATTGATAGATAAAGCCGAACGGCTTTTTAAGATAAAGACCCTGTAGCTTATTGATAACCTTGATACTATCAGGCGTGATTACGGCACGGGCAACTTCTAAACCCAATAAAGCCGTAATAGAAACCCATATCATCTTACCTTTATTTATACGGATGTTTAAGGTAACATTGTTATCGTCGCCGTTAACATCCAGCCGGGTGGTGGCCCTGCCGCTAAATGTGTTAAAGTTTACCTGCCGGCTTTTAATAAGCGCCAGCTGGCTTTTTAACGTACTCAAATCGGGCGGTGTAATTGGTATTGTAACCGTATTTGCTGTTTCGGGCGGTGACTGTATTGTTGCGCTAGGTGTTGTAGCGGGCGCCGTAGCAATTGCCTTTTTACGTGCCTTGCAACTTACCATTGCCAACAGGCAGCAAACTATTAATAGCTTATTCAATATATTTTTTCTCATTTATCTTCCGATCTAAAGCCGGCGAATTACCACCGTACTCTTTGGCTTTTTTCCAGTTTTGCAGGGCAGCGTCCGGCTCAGCTAAGTAAAACAAGATGTCGCCATAATGTTCTGTTTGCGTGGCGCTTTTATTTTTGCTGTGGGCCAATGCTTTCTCCATCCACTCTTTAGCCTCTTTATATTTTTTTTGTTTGAACAGTATCCACGCGTAGGTATCTTCAAAAGCGGCATTGTTGGCTTCCAGCTCGTTGGCATGTTTTGCCATCTGGGCCGATTTATCCAACTGCTCGCCTCTTAATGATAAATAATAAGCATAGTTGTTTAGCGTATATTTATTATCCGGGTTGTAGCTTAACGCCCTGTCATACGCATTATCAGAATTTTTGATATCCTGCATAGCGTGGTAACAATCGCCCAGCTGCGAGTAGCTTAATGATAGCAGGTCCTTATTCTGGAACTCCAGCGCGGTTGTATTTTTTAAATAGCTTAGGGCTTTTTTATAATCCTTTTTTTGCAGCCAGGCAGCGCCTACATAATAATTCATCCAGCCCTGGTTGGGGAAGAACGATAAGGCCAGTTCGCCATCACGTATTACACCGTCCATATCGTTATTACTTAGCTCGATGCGCACCAGTTGCTCGCGGGTTTCGTAAATCTGGCCGTTCAGCGCTATTGATTTTTCATAGGCGGCCTTTGCTTCGTTGTACTTTTCGCTTTGCACCAGCACATCGCCATATAGCGCATAGGCTTTGGATTCGGTTGGATGGATACTGATGATGATCTCGCATAACTGGAGCGCGCTGGCAAGGGCGCCGGCACGTGCGGCAGGCTCGGCAAATTTGGGGAAGTAGCCAACTACTATCCTTACTTTTTGGTCGATGCTCAGATCTGGCAACGCAAATGCCGCTTGCAGCTCTTTAAAACTGGCATCATTATTCTTTTTCTCGCGATAGATATCAGCCAGTGCCAAATGGATCAACGGGTCGTTAGGGTCAACGCTTTTTGCCTTGTCTAATACCTTAAATGCTTTATCAGCGGCGTTGTTTGAATTATAAATTTCGGCCAGCAGGCGGTAATACTTTATCTGGGTTGGATTGGCGGTTATCATTTGTTCCAACCCGGCTGCGGCTTTATCAACCTTGCCCTGCTTTAAAAAAATTTTCTGACGGCTCAATATCAGGTCGTCATTAATACCCGTAATTTGTTCTATCTGGTCGTAAACTTTTAATGCCTCATCATATTTGCTTAATAAAGTAAACGCATTTGCTTTATCGTAATAGTAATCAACACGATCGGGATTCAACCTTATCAGCTGGTTGAATACGTTCTCCAGCTTAGGCAAATCGTTGCTCTTTTCATAAACGTCGGCCAGGGCCGCCCAATACCATTCGTTATCGGGTTTAACGGTTACGGCTCTTTCTAACAGAGGCTGGGCCTCGGTATATTTATTTTGTTTTTTTTTGATATTGGCTAATTCATAAAGCGAGGCATCGTTTGATGGATCGATCGTCAGGATCTTGTTGAAAAGATCAACAGCCTGCGTGTTATTTTCGACGGTTTTTTCTTTAAGTGCCGCGAAGAAAAGATTTTCTACAGCATCAGTATCCACGCCTGAGGATTTAACAGGCTTAGGGCCCTGGCCGTACGCGGGAAGAATCAGAACACAAGACGCAAGAAACAGGAGAGTTACAAACCGTAAGCTCCCGTGTTTTAATTGATCTATATTTTTTATCGCTTTCAAATTCTTGTCTCTTGATTCTTGTATGTTGACTCTACACGCTATGCTTTAATAAATATAGCTTTTAAACCCTTCCACTCGAAACTCAAAGCCGCAACCCCGAATACTAACAACAACGCATTGCCTATAAATATGTTGCGGTTAAATACATAGAAAGATAAGTAAACGAATATTACCGCCGAAATTATATAAGCCAGGTTCTTTTTTAAATTGTAAGGGATAGGGTAATTTTTTTGCCCCCATAGGTAGGATAGTATCATCATGCTGGCATAGGCGATAAGTGATATCCAAGCTGATGCCATGTAACTATATTGGGGTATGAATATCCAATTTAATAATATGGTTAGCACAGCGCCTATTCCTGATATATATAGCCCATACTTAGTTTGATCAGACAATTTATACCACACTGACAAGTTCATGTAAATACCCAGGCTTAAATAGCCAAATAATAATAAGGGCACCACCCCCAACCCAGACCAATACGGATTAGTAACAATATGGTGATTAACCAAATGAGTTTGTTTACCTACAATAAAAACAGCCAGTATATTTATGTTGGCAACAACCGCTACAGTTATTACCGCCACTGTTATCACAAAATAATTCATTATCCGCGCGTAGGTATCGCCGGCATTTTTATTTTTTGAATGGCTGAAAAAGAATGGCTCGGCACCTAAACGAAAAGCCTGTACAAAAACGCTTAAAAAGACTGCTATCTTAGCGCAAGCTCCATAAATACCCACTTCCTGGTCGCTGATGGCATGAGGCAACATGTGCTTTAGCATCGCCTTATCTAACGTTTCGTTAATTATGAATGAAATGTTTGCAATTAATACCGGCCAGCTGTAAGTAAACATCTCCTTTAGCATAGCACCATCAAACCTTAGTTTTAGTTTTAATACCTCTGGCAATAGCAATACTATGGTTAATAAGCTGGCTATTGTATTAGCCAAAAAAACATAGCCTACCCAATTTGGCCTGTACCAACCTGCCATCCATTGGGCGCCCGGTAGTTTATGAGCGATAATAAATTGGATACCAAACAGGAAAAACAGGTTAATAAACATTACCAACAAAATGTTTGTGCATTTAATTACCGAGTATTTAACAGACCGTCCTTCGGCGCGTAGTTTGGCGAAAGGTATCACGCAGAAAGCATCGGCAACTAAAATTATCAGAAAGTTATTTACGTAATAGGCGTAGTCGGCATGATCTTTAACAGAGCCAGCCTGCAAATACGTTATAATATCGTTTAAAAATAAAAGGCTAAACAGCAGGAAAACAATAGAAACCGCTATGATAGCACCAAAAGCATTATTGTAAACCTGTTGTTTATCGTCTCCGCGCTTTTGCAGGTACCTGAAATAGGTTGTTTCCATACCAAATGCCAATACCGCATTAATAATGGCAGCATTGCTGTACAAGGCCGTGAGTATTCCATTACCACTTACTGACAACGTCCGCGTATAAATTGGTGTAAGAATGAAAAAAATCATCCGGGAGATGATGGTACTTAACCCGTAAATGGCAGTTTGCCCGGCAAATTTTTTAGCTGTTGACAATAGTTAGTGTATTAACGTTGTTTTGATTGTTATTTAGACAACCCTCGTTTTAATACTTCAAAATTACGATAGTTTTTTAATTCGCCCTCATTAGTTTCAACAGCCGTTACTTCGGCATCCTGGGGGCCTTCGTTACACCAGTCTAAAAACATTTCAAGCATGGCGGGTTCGCCTTCGGCTTCTATAACAACATCGCCGCCAGGCTCATTTTTTATGGTGCCTCGTACGCCAAGCTGATCGGCCACCGCTTTGGTTGATGCGCGGTAAAAAACGCCTTGTATTTTGCCTTTAACTGTAATATCCAGATGCTTCATAGTAAGTCAAAAGTAAAAAATTAAAAGGCAAAATAATAGCGATAGATTTAAAACCTATTGCTATTAAATGGTTATAGAATATATAGCAGGATTTAGCGCTTATATCAACCTTCTCACCTTGGTATCAGCAGTGATCTTCAAATCATCCAGCCCGGTTACCAGGTTCAGGCCCGGTGTTTTACCAACTTCAAGCGAGCCCTTTTCCTTGTCGATGCCTAAATAGGTTGCGCCGTTAATGGTGGCCCACTTTAAAAGGCGGCCTAAAGCCAGGTTCGGGAATTTACCTTGCAGCGTACGCATCTCGCTTAATATACAAAGCTTATTGTTTGATGCAAGGCTATCCGTACCCAGGGTAATGTTAAAGCCCTGGTCTAAAAACAATTCAATTTTAGGCAAAGTGCCCTCTATATATAAATTGGCGTTTGGGCAAAAGCACCAGTGGATACGGCGGTCAAACCGTTTTATAAAGTAAATATCTTTTAAATTGGTGCAGGTATTATGTACCATTAATATATCCTGCTTAGCAGTTAATAGCGGAATTACTGATTGTAGCGAGTTGCGCGCCTGCGGTTTAAAATAACTTATATCAATACCAAACTGCGCGTACAGGTCATTAAAGCTGCCCAGTTTGTAGCGGTAAAACTTGTTCTCGTCCTCGCACTCCTGGTTATGTATGCTGATAAGATTTTTATTGGCATTGCTGTCGCAATACTTTTTTATCAGTTTAAATAATTCTTTTGATACTGAGTAAGGCGCATGCGGTGTAACAGAACATGGCTGGGGTTTAAACTCATTGACCAGGGCAAGTGCTTTATTAAAAACTGTTTCGGCGCTGTCGGGTATAAAGCTAAAAGTTTCAACAAAGGTGTGGTAATATATTTTACTTTTTGCCTTAAGGGCAACTGTAGCGTTGCTGTTTGATATATCGCCTACGGCAACAATGCCGTTATCGTACATATCCACGTCGGCCTTAATGGCTGCGGCTTCTATCTCGTTAACGTCCGCATCGCGTAACCGCTGTACGTCCATTATAAAATTTACCAGTCCGCCGCGTTCGGGGGGTTTGCCCAGCAGGTGCGATAGCTCTATATGGCAGTGTGTGTTAATAAATCCGGGGCATATAATACCCTTTAGGTGTTGTACAGCTGTGTGGTCTGCATCCGCAGGGATTTGGTTTGAGACTGAAATGATCTTACCAAAATCATCAACTGTAACTACACCATCTTTAATTGGATCGGCACTAATAGGAAAAACGTAATCGGCTCTAAAAATTTTCATTTACTATAACTTGCAAGTTACTCACCCCATTAACAACCCATTTAATTATACATTAACTTTTGGTTATTGTTTTTAACTTAATGATTTAAAAAGATAGATTTTTTATTTTTCGTACTTTTGCAGCGTGATTGCTGAAAAAGAGAAAATTGATATCCGTAGCCTGAGCCTGGAAGCCTTGCAGAAGCATTTTTTCCAAATGGACGAAAAAGGCTTCAGAGCTAAGCAGGTGTATGAATGGCTATGGAAAAAATCGTCGTTTTCGTTTGACGAGATGAGCAATATTTCAAAAGAACTTCGCACTAAACTTGCTGACAATTTCGTCATCAACAATGTACAAATTAGTAATTCACAGTTTAGCGCTGATAAAACTATAAAAAATTCTTTCATTTTACATGATAAGCATCTAATTGAGGGCGTTTTAATTCCAACACCGGGCAGAATGACCGCTTGTGTGTCTTCACAAGTGGGTTGCAGCCTCACATGTAAATTTTGTGCTACAGGATATATGGAGCGCAAACGCAACCTAAATCCCGACGAAATTTACGACCAGGTTGTATTAATTGATAGGCAAGCCCGCGAAAATTACGACATCCCTTTAAGCAATATTGTTTACATGGGTATGGGCGAACCATTGCTGAATTATAAGAACGTTATGGACTCGATTGAGAAAATAACCTCGCCCGAAGGGCTAAACATGGCTGCCAAACGGATAACGGTATCAACAGCCGGCATAGCTAAAATGATAAAAAAGCTGGGCGACGATGGCGTTAAGTTTAACCTTGCCCTATCACTACATGCCGCAAACGACGAAAAGCGCAACACTATAATGCCTATTAATGAGCAAAACTCGTTAAAAGCACTGGCCGAGGCCCTGAAATATTATTACGCCAAAACCAAGAACCCGGTAACCTACGAGTACATCATATTTGACGGTTTTAATGATAATATTGAAGATGCCGAAGAATTGGCACGTTTTTGCAAGCACCTGCCCTGCAAGGTAAATATCATTGAATATAACCCGATATCAATGGCGGCCTTCATAAACGCCGGCGAGGATAAAGTGGAAGCCTTTGCCGAACATCTGCGCAAAAACGGCGTAAACACCCACCTGCGCCGCAGCCGCGGTAAAGACATTGATGCCGCCTGTGGACAGCTGGCGATTAAAGAAGGGCAATAAGCCTCACCAGACCCTCGCCAAAGGAGAGGGAGATATAATTATTATTTACTCAGGCCGTCCGGCTGAAAATCCATCACGATAGAATTCACGCAAAACCTTTTATGGGTTGGTGGCGGGCCATCGTCAAACAGATGGCCCAAATGCGAATCGCAGCGGGCGCAGATCACCTCTATCCGCTCCATATTGTAAGAGGTATCTGTTTTATAGATCACGCTGTTTTTACGTACCGGCTCAAAAACTCGATCACCATTATATAGCATAACCGTACAACTGGTGTACGCTTCTGATACAGCATACAGATCATATTTTAATATTAAGGCGTTAATTATCAGCCAATTGAACAACTGGCATTTTATTTATATTAACTTACCATCAAGTGTATAAACAAGATGGTTTATGATAAGCAATTACATTAAAATAGCCTGGCGAAATCTAATTAAACACAAGTTTTCGGCTGCAGTAAATATTGGCGGACTGGCAGCTGGCATGGCGGTGACGGTTCTTATCGGACTGTGGATCAATGATGAATTATCATTTGATAAGTATCACAATAATTATAACCGTATTGCGCTAGCCATGCAAAACATTACTTACAATGGCGAGGTATCAACCAGCAGGGCCATCCCACCACCACTTGGTACCGAGTTGCGCCAAAAATATGGGAGTAATTTTAAGTATATCGTAATGTCGTCGTTTATCGAAACCCATGTCATAAGTGCGGGTACGCGAAATTTTCCGGCAGCGGGTAATTTTATGGAACCCGACGGTCCTAAACTTTTTTCGTTAAAAATGATAAGCGGCACAACTTCTGCGCTTTCGGCGCCATCGTCTATCATGCTTTCGGCAGCTATGGCAGGTACGCTATTTGGCACTGCCGATCCCGTTGGCCGCACAGTACAATTGGACGCAAAAAAAAGTTACAAAGTAACCGGCGTTTACCAGGATCTGCCACGCAATACTACGCTGGGTGCCAGCAATATGGCTTTTATAGGCACCTGGGAAGCTTATGTAAACATCAATTTATCAAAAGAAAGCCTAACCAACTGGGGCGAAAATGGATATAAATTATATGTACAAATAGCAGACAATGCCGATATGGGCCGGCTATCGGCTAAAATTAAAGATATTAAACTTAACAATGTAAGCCCCGGCAGCAGGAAATATCATCCCGCTATATTCCTTTATCCAATATCTAAATGGCACCTGTACGCTGATTTTAAAAATGGCATTGCTACTGGTGGCCGTATACAAAATGTTTGGCTGTTTGGCATTATCGGGATATTTGTACTGTTACTTGCCTGCATCAATTTCATGAACTTAAGCACAGCGCGCAGCGAAAAAAGGGCTAAAGAAGTAGGTATCCGTAAAGCTGTAGGTTCATTAAGAGGCCAACTTATCGTACAATTTTATTGCGAATCGTTTGTTGTTGCGCTGCTTGCATTTTGCCTGGCTATAGTTATTGCTTTACTTCTTTTACCTTTCTTTAATGATATTGCCAGCAAAACTGTAACATTCCCATGGGGCAATGGGCAGTTCTGGCTGGCCGGATTGGTGTTTACTTTATTCACAGGTTTAATTGCCGGTAGTTACCCGGCCATATATTTATCAGGTTTTAATCCGGTAAAAATACTAAAAGGCACTTTTAAAGCCGGGCGCTATTCGGCAACCACACGCAAAGCGCTGGTAGTGGTTCAATTTGCGGTTTCGGTAATCCTTATCATCGGTACCATTACAGTTTTTAAACAAATTGAGTTTGGTAAAGACAGGCCCGTGGGCTACAATCGCGATGGCTTGGTAAGCATTCCTACAATAACGGCAGATCTTCACCAACATTTCGCCGCATTTCGCAACGATCTGTTAACCTCCGGTGCTGTAACGCAGGTTGCCGAATCGAGCGACGCAGTTACAAGCATAGACAATAACATGGGTGGCTTTGTGTGGAAGGGAAAGGACCCAGCTATGTCTAATAGTTTTGCGATACTGACTGTATCGGCCGATTATGGCAAAACCGTCGATATGAATTTTACACAAGGCAGGGACTTTTCAAAAGATTTTATTGCAGATTCATCCGCAGTTTTACTAAACGAAACTGCTGTACGCTACATGAATTTAAAAAAACCGGTTGGAGAAGAAATACGCCTGGACGACAGGGTTTACCATGTGGTAGGTGTAATACGTGATATGCTAATGAACTCGCCTTACGAACCTGTAAAGCAATCTATTTTTATGCTGGGCAAAGGCGCTGGCAGTTATGCGCTTCTCCGCATTAATCCTAAAACAAATATGCGAAGCGCGATCGACCATATAGAAAATATTTACAAAACTTATTCGCCATCAGTGCCATTTAGCTATAAGTTTGCCGATGATGAGTATGCCAAAAAATTTGCAGACGAGGAACGTGTAGGCAAGCTGGCAGGTTCTTTTGCCGTTCTTGCTATTTTAATCAGTTGCCTTGGTTTGTTCGGGATGGCGTCGTTTGTTTCCGAGCAGCGTATCAAAGAAATTGGTGTACGAAAGGTATTAGGCGCAAGTATTTTTAACTTATGGGGATTACTATCTGTGGATTTTATTAAACTAATCATTTTATCGCTATTTATTGCCACCCCGGTTGCCTGGTATTTTATGAATAACTGGTTACAACATTTTACTTATCATACGCATATATCGATCTGGATATTTGTTATTACCGCGTTTGGCGCAGTATTAGTTACCCTGCTAACGGTTAGCTATCAAAGCATAAGCGCTGCACTAACTAACCCGGTTAAAAGTTTAAAAACCGAATAATAGTTTCCCCACGCCATAAAAAAGAGCCTGGTCATTTTACGATGACGGGCTTTTTTTATGATTGGTAATCGCCAGGAGAGTTCCCGTAAATTAATTTCGTTTTTTAAAGAAATCGACCTACATTAATACCATGAAACTGCAAAGCGGTTACCTGGCCGATTTCTTGTCGTTATTATTCCCGCAGCTTTGCCCGGCCTGCGGCACCGAGCTGGTGGCTAACGAAAAGATAATTTGCACCGATTGCCATTATAACTTGCCGTTAACCAATTTTCATTTCCAGGCCGATAATATCGTTGCGCAGCAGTTTTGGGGTAAGGTAAATTTGGAGGGCGCGTATGCTTTATACTATTTTACCAAGGGCGGCAAGGTGCAAAACCTGATGCATCATTTTAAATATAACGGCATGCAGCAAATTGGCAACCTGTTGGGTAATGTAGCCGGTAACCAATTAATTAAAAATGAAAAGTTTGCCGGGGTAAATTACATTATACCTGTACCACTGCATAAAAGCAGGTTAAAAGAACGCGGTTATAACCAAAGCGCCTGTTTTGCCCGGGGGCTTGCCGAAAAGCTAAATGGCGTAGTTGAAGAAAATAACCTGGTACGCACCCGCGCCACCGAAACACAAACCCATCGCTCGCGCTTTGCCCGGTTTGAAAACATGCAGGAAGTTTTTGTGGTGGTAAACCCCGATAAACTAAAAAACCAGCATGTACTGCTGGTTGATGATATTGTTACCACAGGCTCAACGCTCGAAGCCTGTGCCATACCACTCCTCAAAATTCCCGGATTGAAGTTAAGTATTGCTACTATAGCGTATGCAGAATAATTATTGATCGATTGACTTCAATTTTTATTAAATCAGTAATTCACTAACTCAATAATTCATTAATTAAAAAACTACTGCTTCTGGAACCTGCTTAGTTTTTCGAATAATATTTTTGGCTCGAATGGTTTTAGTATGTAATCGTTCATACCGGCATTGCCTATATCGCCCATTTGGCTGGTTAGCATTGATGCGGTTAAGGCAATGATAGGTAATTGTTTAAAGTAAGGCTCGGATTTACTGCGGATAATTTGAGTAGCTTCCAAACCACCCATTTCAGGCATGTGGATATCCATTAATACAACATCATACTTATTTGTTTCAACCTTATTCACCGCCTGAACGCCATTTTCGGCAAAATCAATGGTAGCGCCCCATTTGGTTAAAATTTTATTGATCAATAACCTGTTAATCTGGTTATCGTCTACCACAAGTACACTTATGTTTAGTCCTGTTTCCACGTTGTTGTTATTATTATTCTTGTTTTTTGTTGTGTTAAATGTAATTGTAAACCAAAACGTAGAACCTTTACCCGGCTCGCTATCAACGTTTATTCTCGAGTCATGCAACTCAATTAACCGTTTACTAATTGCCAACCCTAAACCCGTACCGCCATATTTACGGGTGGTACTTGTATCGGCCTGTTTAAACGATTCAAAAATCGTATTTAATTTATCACTTGCTATACCTATGCCGGTGTCGGTTACAGAAAACCTTATCCGCACATTTTTACGGGTTTGGTCTATAACAGCAAGCTCAATTTTTACACCGCCCTTATCCGTAAATTTTACAGCATTGCTTACCAGGTTAAGCAATATTTGTGATATCCTTGTACTGTCGCCTATCACTATTTCAGGTACAGCAGGGTCAATTTGCGCCTGAAGGTAGATATTTTTTTCGTTAGTTCGATATTGCAATGAACCGGTTATGCTTTGCAACATCTCGCGCAGGTTAACATTAGCTTGCTCCAGGTCTACATTGCCCGTTTCTATCTTGGTAAAATCAAGTACATCGTTTATCAGCGTTAATAAATTATCAGCCGAAAACTTAAGCACATTCAGGTTCTCTTTTTGCGACTCTAATGGGTTACCTTCCAACAATAAATGCGACATACCAATTACCGCGTTAAGCGGCGTGCGGATCTCGTGACTCATTACAGATATAAACATATCTTTAGCACGGCTTAGCTGCAACGCTTCTTCTTTGGCAGCTACCAATTCCAACTCAACTTTCTTTTTGGAGCTAATGTCAATAACTACCTCTATATATTTATCAATTTCGCCATCTTTATTAAGGATAACTGAATTGATAACCGTTACCCATATTGGCGTACCATCTTTACGATAGCCTAACAGATCAACTTCGAATGATTTTTTATTTCTGGATAACTCCCTGCCCTTTTGTATGATAGACATATCCGTAAGCTCGCCCTGTAAAATATCGCCCAGGTGTTTATTCCTTACGTCGGCCATTTGAAAGCCGGTAATATTTTCGAAAGCGTGGTTAACCCATTCAATTTCGCCTGCGCTGTTATTAATAACCACACCGCTGGTAGTGTTACTTGCAACTAACGACAGTAGTTGAACCTCACTTTCGGCCCGCTTGCGTTCGGTAACATCCAGCATAGTTGTAACCTGGCGCTCAACCTCGCCGGCATCATTAAACAACGGGCTGTTTGACATGGCAACCCAAACGGAGGTACGGTCTTTTTTATAAATTAATATCTCGCAGTTATATGGCCTTTTTTCAGCTACGGCTTTAACGGCCTCGTCAAATACCGACATATCAGTATCCTCGCCTATCAGTATAGTACCAAATCGCTTACCCTCCATTTCGGCAAGGGTGTAGCCGGTAATGCTTTCCATGGCTTCATTCATCCATATAACAACGCCCCCGGCATCGCGGCTAAGCATACCTGTCGGCGATTTACGCGCCGCGAACGACAGTATCTCCAGGTCTTTTTGTGCAGCTTTACGTGCTGTTATGTCCGATATAACCCGGATGTATTTTTCTACCTCGCCTTTATCATCATAAACTATTGATGCTATTAAGGATAGCCAGATCTGCCTTCCGTCTTTGCGGGTTGCATATACATGAAGTGAGTATGATTTTTTTGACTTGATCAGATCATAATACTCGTTAATAGGATTAATGTCGTTGATGCTTGGCTGATCGCCTATAATTACATCGCGCAAGCGTTTGCCGGAAACATCATTAAAGTCAAAACCGGTTATTTTTTCAAACGCTTCATTTGTCCACATAACCTTATCGTCAGCATCGCTGATAATAACACCGTTAACTATTTTACTGGCTACCAGCGATAACTGCCCAAGCTCTGCCAGCAGGTTTTTTTGATAGGTGATATCGCGTCCGCTGGCATACCATTTTTCTGACTTGTAAGTACCGCACCAGCCTATCCATTTTTCGTTACCGTCAAGGCTTATGGTACGTGTTTCAAGAGTAAACGATTCGCCGGTGACCATTGCTTTTTCAATCAGCGGTACAAATTGTTCGCGGGGGGTATTGCCAACCACAAAGCTCCATAATGATTTACCTATGGCTTGCTGCGGGTCATACCCCAAAATGGTACTAACGGATTTATTGATCAGCTCGATATTTGAATCTTTATCAGCAATAAAATGGATCTCGGGCGAGGTATCAAACAAATTAAAAAACTCTTTATGCGCATCTAACGATTGCTGCAGTTCTTTTTTTTGTTTGCGCAGCACCAGGTGCGACATTACCTCGTCGGCAAGCGTGCGCAGGGCGTCGCGCTGCTCATAGGTAAGCTTACGCGGTACGGTATCAACAACACATAACGACCCTAACCGATTTCCTTCAGGGTCAATTAGCGGTGCCCCGGCATAAAAACGTATATGTGCCTCGCCAGTAACAAAAGGGTTGTTTTTAAAAGTTTCGTCATCAGCAGCATTGGTAACTTCCAAGATTTCATCGTTATGAATAGTGTAGTTACAAAAAGCGTCGGCACGCGATGTTTGTGAAAGCTCCAGGCCAAATGTTGATTTGAACCACTGCCTATCGCGGTCAATTAATGATATCAGCGCTACAGGCACCTGGCATATGTAGGAAGCCAAACGAGCAATAGCGTCATATTCCTTCTCCGGTAATGTATCTAATACATTATATGAACTAAGCGCCTTTAAGCGCTTAGTTTCAATATCAGAAAAGGCATGCTGCTTTTGAATCATTTATAATTTTTAATCTTACTCCCTGTATAACGGAAATTTCTCCGTTAACTTGTGTACCTTTTTACGAACCTTATCCAGCGAATGTTCATTCTCGGGATCTTTTATTACTTCATCAATTAAAGCCACTATAGCGTCCATTTGCTTCTCTTTCATGCCGCGGGTAGTAACGGCAGCTGTGCCTATACGTATGCCCGAGGTTATAAACGGCGACTTATCATCGTAAGGTACCATATTTTTATTTATGGTGATGTCTGCTTTTACCAGCGCGTTTTCGGCAGCCTTACCTGTTACGTTTTTATTACGCAAATCAATCAGTACCAAATGGTTATCTGTACCTCCCGATACGATCTCATATCCCCTGTCTGTAAATGCTTGTGCAATTGCCGCGCCATTTTTATTAACCTGCAAAATATATTTCATATAGCTGTCAGAAAGTGCTTCGCCAAACGCAATTGCCTTTGCAGCAATAATATGTTCTAACGGGCCACCCTGTGTGCCGGGGAAAACTGCCATATCCAAAAGAGCCGACATCATTTTAATTTCGCCTTTCGGGGTTTTTAATCCCCATGGGTTTTCAAAATCTTTACCCATCATTATCATTCCGCCACGCGGACCGCGCAGGGTTTTGTGCGTTGTAGTGGTTACTATGTGGCAATATGGCAGCGGATCGGTTAATAAACCACGGGCTATAAGGCCGGCCGGGTGCGAAATATCCGCCAATACCAGCGCGCCAATTTTATCGGCTACCTTACGGATAAACTCATAATCCCAATCGCGCGAGTAAGCTGATGCACCGCAGATAATCATTTTTGGTTTTTCGGCAAGTGCTACTTTTTTAAGCTGATCATAATCAACATAACCTGTATCTTTTTTAACCCCATAAAAATGTGGCTCATATAATTTACCGGAGAAGTTTACTGCTGATCCATGTGTTAAGTGCCCGCCGTGCGAAAGGTCGAACCCTAATATTTTATCGCCCGGATTAAGGCAGGCCAGCATTACTGCAGCGTTTGCCTGTGCGCCAGAATGTGGCTGCACGTTAACCCACTCGGCATTAAACAATTGCTTGGCACGTTCAATAGCGATGGTTTCAATTTCATCAACTATCTGGCAGCCGCCATAGTAGCGTTTGCCCGGCAGGCCTTCGGCATATTTGTTGGTTGCAACTGAGCCCGCAGCTTCCATAACTTGCTTGCTTACAAAGTTTTCTGAGGCTATTAATTCTAACCCTTCTTCCTGGCGCTGTTGCTCTTCGTCTAACAGCTTAAATATTAGTTTGTCTCTTTTCATTATGATGTTTAAAATCGCGACTAAGTTAGCAAAGATTATAGTATACTTAATTAATAGATTACCTAATTAATTGGCTATGTGAGTAATTTACAGTTACTAACATTTGGGCAGCAGGTGTACTGTGCCAGGCACAGGTGTAACACCTGGTACAGCTGGCACACCTGACACACCCTCTGAATCAGTCGTCGCATGCTATTTACCCAATTCAAATCCCCAGTTTTTACCTTTTTCAACAGCCGGTATACCGGTAGCCATCCAGGCAGGCATTGGCGCGCCTTTTAAAAAGTGATCAAAAAACTGCTGTTCGCGTATAGTGATATCTTTGCGGTTTTGGCGCTGTACCAGGTTGTGGGCCTCCCCATTATACATCAGCAGCCAAACGGGTTTGTTAAGCCTACGTAAGGCGGTAAACATTTCAATACCCTGGTAATACGGCACCGCGCCGTCGGCATCATTACTCATAATGGCTACCGGGGTATGCACATTTGGCAAGTGAAACAACGGCGAGTTTTCCATATACAGGTCGGGCCGCGTCCAAAGGCTGGCACCTATCCGGCTTTGTCCATGCTCATATTGCGATTGACGGTTATTACCGCTTTCCCACCGGATGCCGCCGTAAGCCGAGGTCATGTTAACCACCGGCGCACCGGCCCAGGCCGCAGCATACATATTATTTACGGTGATTAGGTAAGCCACCTGGTAACCGCCCCAGCTTTGGCCCTGGATACCCAAATGTTTACCATCAACCCAGGGGTTTTTCTTTAAATATTCAACGCCCGAGTTTACATACTCCACGGCCGACTTGCCCGGATGCCCGGTTTCATAGCTGATATCAGGTGTAAATACCAGGTAACCGTTGCTTACAAAAAACGATATCGGCAGCCTTGATGGTGTTGGCGCAGGTGCCTGGTAGCTATATAATGTCTCTGATACTTTTTCATAGAAATAAGCTATCATCGGGTATTTTCTCTTTGGATCGAAATTCTCGGGCTTGAACAGTATTCCGGTTCCCGGGTGTCCCTTCGGTGTTTTCCAGTGCACCAACTCGGCAGTGCCCCAATTGTAATCAGCTTGCTGTGGGTTTATAGCACTTAATTGTGTTTCGTTTTTCAGATCAGCAGAAAGATATAAGTTAGGCGATTTTACATAACTACCCTTTGTGTAGATGAAGCTATCAGCATTTTTAGCTCTTTGCAGATTGCCATATGCATATGGGGCCATCACTACTTTTTCAGGATCGGCACTACCGCTTAATGCTTTTTTATAATACCCCCATTGCTTGTTAACGTCGTTTTGGGTAATCAGCCAAAGTGTTCTGTCAGATGCTATTGCCTTTTCGTCCGGGTCAATTATCCGGTAACGGAAGATCAGTTTATTTTTCCTGCCTGCGCCATTGGTTAAGTTTGCGGCAGCGCCCGTAGCCGGGTTTATTTTCCAGATATCAAACCTGTCATACACCAACACGCTTTTATCACCCTGTTCCCAGCCTGCAATACCGTAAGGCGACGGGTCATCGGGCGTATCATTATCCTCTTCACCCATTTTTGTTTTGATTAATGCCGTAAGGTTTATTTTTTTGCCGCTGGCGATGTTATAGCTCTCCCAGTTCTGTTTTTTCGAGTCGAACCATACAACATACCCGCCACCCGGCGAAATGCTGTAGCGGGCCTTTAAACGCGGATTGATCAGTTTACGCTCACCAGTTTTGGTATTGATCAAAAATGCCTGCTGGCGCGATCCGCCTTCCCATTGCGCCTGTACCCGCGCGCCGGTATCGGTTACACCCAATACATAATCGCCGTTGCTGTTTTCGGGAACAGAAATAGTTTGTATAGCAGCATCACCTAACTGAATCATCTTATCGCCTATGGCAGGATGTATAACGGCCAGGTAATTACGGCGCAGGTCGCGCTGCATGGTGTTTAATTGCTGCGATTGCAGGTAATCTTCCTTATAATTCCAGATATCCAGTTTGGCTGCCTCAAAATCCACAATAGTGGTATCAACAGGTTTAGGGATTGGCGCGGTGCCAAAAAACAAGCTGCTGCCATCCTTGCTAAAAGCTAACCTACCTGCATCGCTCACCGCCCATTTTGCCCGCATACCTGCCGAGTTTGGCCCGGCCAGTAACTTAGCCGTATCGCCTGATGTGGTGCTGTAATAATAAAGGCTATAAGGTTTCACCTTAATTTTCTCAGGATGCTTCTCGGCCGTAAATGCCAGGCGGGTGTCGCTTTCATCAAACGTTAAATTTTTATAAGTACCGTTGCCGGTGCTTATTTGCTTTACGGTATTTTGGGTTAGGTCATAAACAAATATGCCAGCTTTAACATCTTTGACCTTGCGTGGCGCGGTTACAGAAAATGCCAGCAAGGTACCCGCTTTGTTAAACTGGTAATCGCCCGCATACTTAAACGATTTGGTTTTGCCGGTAGCCATTTGCCTTACGGTAAGTTCGGCTGCAGGCAGGTTAGCTGTCGCTTTCGCAGTATCAGCAGGTTTTTTGGCGAGGGCCGCGCTGCTATCTGCCGGGACAAAATAGGCCAGGACAGGCGCGTTCTCTGCTATTTTAAACGACTTAACAGCGGGGATCTTTTCAATACCAGGCTTACCAAGTGTAATTATGCCTAAAGTATCTTTAGGGAACTCGGCCGGTTTTTTCTTTTTGATCTTTAGCTGGCGAATCTCTTTGTAAAAAGGCTTGATCAGCAATACCGCGTATTTCGAGTCGGGTGTAAATCTTGCCGTATCTGCACGGGCAATGTTGATTTTAGCGGTATTGGCAGCATCGGTTATTACCAGGTCGGCATCACCGGCCTGTGGTTTAACCGTGTAAAGCACCCATTTACCATCATTGCTGATAAACTGGCCGGCAACACTTTGCCAGCCATCAAACACCGAATGGTCCAGTGATTTTTTATTTGTTTTTTGTGCCGATGCACTTACAACAGTGCAAAGGATTATAACAGAGATCAATAGTTTTTTCATCATTAGCGATTAACGCTTAAATATGGGGATTTTTTCAGTAAATAAGGTCACTGAACTTGATGTTACAGAATTTGCATATACTCCTAAATATTTAGTAAATTTGAATATGGAAACATTAGTGATCAACATTCCTGATAAAAAAAGCGCTTTGGTTAAGCAAATACTCAAGGGCCTTGGGGTTACTATTAAATCAGAAACCAAGGATCAATTAAAACCATCCGAATATGCAACAGCAATTAACATTAGTAAAGACGATGCTAAAAAAATGCTGCACGATATCTCGGAAAGCCGTAACGAATGGGAAAGAGATATTTAATTGACTCCAATGTCCTTATCGAATTTACCGGAAAACTTTTACCTGAAGCCGCTTTTTCTTCGATCCGTGAAATCATAGATAATGATTTTAATATTTCGGTTATTAACAAAATAGAAGTGCTTGGTCATCATACTGCTGATGCCGCATGGAGTAATTTTATCAATCAAGCAATTAGCTTGACAATTGATGACGACATTATTGAATTAACTATTCAAATAAGAAAAAAGCATAAAATCAAAATACCAGATGCACTTGTTGCTGCGACTGCTATTGCAAATGACCTGATACTACTCACCAGGAATACCGCTGATTTTTAAAATATTGAAGGGTTAAAAATTGAAAACCCCTGGGCTTGGACTTAATTAGAAATAATTACTCCTCCCCTTCGCCGAGATCCAAAAATTATTATAACCCAACCCCACTTGTATATCTATCAACTCCTGCTGCAGCATCTCCAACACAGCCAGGAAATTATATACAAAATGTACTTTGTTTTCTGATTCTTTGGCGATGGCTTTAAAGTCCATCATTTTGTTAATACGCAGCAGGTCGTCAATGGCTTTCTTCTGCTTCTCAATGGTATATGGATATTGCGTTACAGTATGTATAACCTCTTCGCTGCGGTTTTGATAGTTTCGCATCAGGCGGCCGTATACCATCATCAGTTTATATAAACTTACTTCTGATAGCTCCTCGCCGGGAGTGGCAACACGTTCGGCTTGCTCCAGATCGTATATAATGTTGCCCCGGCGTTCCTGTTTAAAGCGTTCCTCCTCCATCGGGCGGATCTCTTCGCACAGCTCTTTAAATTTTTTATATTCTATCAGCTTGCGGATCAGCTCTTCCCTGGTATCAACTTCGTTTTCCGGGTTTTCAGCATCATGACGGGGCAGCAGCATTTTGGCTTTTATACGCATCAGCGTAGCTGCCACAAAAATAAACTCGCTGGCCAGCTCAATATTAAGGCTCACCATCTGGTGGATGTAGTTCAGAAAATCATCGGTAATGCGGGCAATAGGGATATCGTGAATCTCCAGTTCATCGCGCTCAATAAAAAATAGCAGCAGGTCAAACGGACCTTCAAACTGGGGTAATTTTATTTCGAAACTTTCCTGCTCCATAGCTGCGGATAAAAATACAATAATTTGACCTAAGGTCCTTTAATCGCACTAATAAGTTTATTTAAAAAATGTAATACCAAAACAAATATTAGTACTAATATGTCCTTAAATTATAAATTAAACTTGCTTACTTTGTAAGTTGTTAGTCGCACATAATATCAAATGCAGGTAAAAGCCGGAGATTTATTAGAAAAAATAAACTATCCATCTGATTTAAAGAAGCTTAGTGAAAACGAACTGGAACAGGTTTGCCAGGAACTGCGTCAATATATTATTGATGTGGTATCGGTAAATGGGGGGCATTTTGCGGCCAGTTTAGGCGTTGTTGAGCTTACCGTTGCCCTGCAATACATTTTAAACACCCCTTACGACCAGTTAGTTTGGGACGTTGGCCACCAGGCCTACGGCCATAAAATACTTACCGGCCGCCGCGAAATGTTTGATACTAACCGTTTATATGGCGGCATTAGTGGATTCCCCAAACGGTCAGAAAGCGAGTACGACACCTTTGGTGTTGGGCACTCCTCTACTTCAATTTCGGCAGCATTGGGTATGGCTGTTGCATCGCAATATAAAGGCGAAACCGACAGGCAGCACGTAGCCGTTATTGGCGATGGGGCAATGACCGCGGGCATGGCTTTTGAAGCACTAAACCACGCTGGTATTGAAAACTCAAACCTGCTGGTTATCCTTAACGACAACAATATGGCTATTGACCCTAATGTTGGCGCGTTAAAAGATTATTTAACATCAATTACTACCTCAAAGCCCTATAACCGTTTCAGGGATGATATTGCCGGTGTTTTAGCTAAAATATCAGCCATAGGCCCTGACGCTTATAACATGGCGCTAAAAATTGAGAAAAGCATAAAAGGCACCCTGCTTAAGCGAAGCAACTTTTTTGAAGCGCTTAAGTTTAGGTATTTTGGGCCGATTGACGGGCATGATGTAAAGAACCTGGTTAAAGTATTGCGCGATCTGCGTGATATACCGGGGCCTAAACTTTTACATTGCATCACGGTTAAAGGTAAAGGCTATGCCCTTGCCGAAAAGGACCAGACCAAATGGCACGCTCCCGGCCTGTTTGATAAAATAACCGGCGAGATCAAAAAAACGAAACACGAAAAGCCACAACCGCCTAAATACCAGGATGTGTTTGGCCACAGCATAATTGAACTGGCTGAGGCTAATTCAAAAATAATGGGTATAACGCCGGCCATGCCTTCGGGCTGCTCGCTTAACCTGATGATGAAGGCCATGCCTAACCGCGCTTTTGATGTGGGTATTGCCGAGCAGCACGCCGTAACGTTTTCGGCCGGATTAGCTACGCAGGGATTAATTCCGTTTTGTAATATCTACTCCAGCTTTATGCAACGGGCTTATGACCAAGTGATACATGATGTTGCCATACAAAAGCTAAACGTGGTGTTTTGCCTTGACCGTGCCGGTATTGCCGGTGCCGACGGCCCAACGCACCACGGTGCTTATGACCTTGCTTATATGCGCTGCATACCCAACATGACGGTATCTGCCCCGATGAACGAGGAAGAACTGCGTAACCTGATGTTTACTGCGCAACAGGATGATATGGGTCCGTTTGTTATCCGTTATCCACGCGGGCAGGGTGTTATGGTCGACTGGCAAAAACCTTTCAAAGCAATACCGGTTGGCAAGGGCCGCAAGATCTGCGATGGCGAAGAAGTGGCCCTGCTTACCATTGGGCATATTGGTAACGAAGCTGTAAAAGCCACTGCTGCTTTAAACGCAGAAGGGTATTATCCTGCGCATTATGATATCCGTTTTGTAAAACCTTTGGATGAAGCTTTACTGCACGAAGTATTCAAGAAATTTGATAAAGTAATTACTGTTGAAGATGGCTGTACCGAAGGCGGTATGGGCAGTGCCATACTTGAATTTATGGCCGACAATAATTACAAAGCACAAGTGGTACGTTTAGGTATCCCCGACCGTATTATAGAGCACGGCGAACAGCCTGAGCTTTGGGCCGAATGTGGTTACGATGCAAACGGGATAGTGGCACAGGTGAAAAAAATAGCTATTAAGCCAAGCGCGCACACGATTGCATCTTAGAGCTTAGTGATTGGTTAATTAGAGATTAGGTTGCTTCAGGGCAAAATAAAGGCGATGAATATCTAAATTCACCGCCTTTTTAGTAACTCGTATATCCAAAAAATTCTTTAATCTCTAATCGCCTAATGTTGCCTGTAGCTGGCGATATCGTTATAGATGTTTTTAAATGAGCTTCGCAAGCCGATGGTGATCATTTTAGTATGGTCCTTAAACTGGCTGTTTGTTTCTCTCCGGTAAAGCCCGCCTAATTCTATTCGCAGGTTATACTTAGGATTAAGCAGGTAAGCTACCTTCCCTTCCACGTACGTCATGTTGGTAGTTAAACCCTGGCCTATATAATTGCCATATAAATTAACCGGCGTGATATAGGTCTGAAATATATCTTTACCATAATTAAGATTACCTATATCCAGGCCATAATGCCCGTAATTAATTTCACCACTAAAATCAAAACGTTTATAGCTATAATTTAAAATGCCAACCAATTCTTTAAAATTGGCGCCAAACGGGTGGGCAAGCGGTTCGCCCTGTTCGCTATAGTTTTTAATCACTTCGGTTTCAGAATAAGTATAAGGCAATGCCCCGTTATACTCTGCCAGGTAGTTTAGAGATTTTATGCCAAACAAGTTTGCGCCTTTTAAACCAATTTGCCAGGCATATTTGTTTTTCACACTGCCCTTGCCCGAGAAGAAGTCCTGCGCCCTAAATTCATCCAAATAAAACTGTCCGTAAGCGGTTAGTCCGTCGGTAACCTTATATTTACCGGTAAAACCTATCATGGCGTTATCCGGCGATCCGTTACCTGCTTCTACCGGCCTCAAAAATATTATCGGGCTGGCATAGCTAAAATCAAATCCACGTTTGTTTTTTAAGGAGTCCAGATCAGACCATATTATAGCGTCGAAAAAACCAACCGATAAACGGTTACTTACATTCCAATCTAAATAATGAAAAGCACCCCATTTCTTTTTATACCCGTTAGCGTATGAGAGTTTTGGCGAAGCGGGATCTGTCATATATGCCCACATAGCCATATATCTTACATTCCCCAGGTTGCCGGTTAATTTTAAAAATGGATAGGTTGATGCATAATCAGACATTAATACAGAGCGGTAACCATCGCCGATAAATGTTTTGTCCTGACCTAAGGTGACATTAAGGTATTTTATAGGAGTGTAGGATACTATAGCACTCACGTCCGACCAATCTTTGGTTGCTTTACCAAAACTACGGTCATAAGCCTTGCCCGGAACCATCCCAACCTGATTTATATATGTTGTTAAATAATCAGGAAATACAGCCTGGTTTTCAGATCCGCTTGAATAGAAATAAAATTTGTCGCCAATATTACCACCTACCTGGTAGCCGCGCGAATTGATCCAGGTGGTTTTTTTTGCGGTAAAATCTTTACCTATTACCAGGTCGGGTAAATAATCGACATAAGCGTTAAAGCCTTTTCCCTTTACATCAATTAAATGTTCGTTAAATATTTTACGATGAACCCATGAATGTTTATCACCGTCAAACCCATAGTTCATTAATGAATCATACCTGTGTTGTAACAGGCTATCAATTATAAACGGCTTTAACGAAGTATGGATCCGGGTTTTGGTTGAATACAGGTCTTCATTAAATTTTTGGTAGAACTGATAATAATAAGGTTGATATTGAGCCTGAGCCATACCAACCTTAACAAACAGTAAAAGCAATATTAAACTGCTCAGTGTTTTTTTCATGCAGATAATTTTAGGTTAGAAACAACAACTATTCGAAATAGTTCATGGTTTTAAAACCGCCTTTTTTCAAATAGTCATCTTTCTTAACCATTTGTAAGTCAGATTCCATCATATCCTTAACCAACGCAGCCAGGTCATATTTTGGTTTCCAACCCAATTGGGTTTTAGCTTTTGTTGGGTCGCCTATTAATAATTCAACTTCGGTAGGCCTAAAATATTTAGCATCAACTTTAACAACTGTTTGGCCAGGTTTAAGGTGATCCGGATCTAAACCTAATGCAATAGCCTTTTCTTTATCTACGTCAATTACCACGCCGCGCTCGTTCTCGTCTTTACCGCTAAACTCAAGTTCTACACCAACTTCGGCAAATGCCATTTTTATAAAATCCCTAACAGTTGTAGTTACACCGGTAGCTATCACATAATCTTCGGCTGTATCCTGTTGCAACATTAGCCACATAGCTTCAATATAGTCTTTAGCATGGCCCCAATCGCGGCGCGCCGACAGGTTACCTACATACAGGCAATTTTGCAAGCCCAATACAATTTTTGAAGCAGCGCGGGTAATTTTACGGGTAACAAAAGTTTCGCCGCGTATAGGGCTTTCATGATTAAATAATATACCGTTACACGCATACATATCATAAGCTTCGCGATAATTCACTACTATCCAGTAGGCGTATAGTTTTGCAACCGCATAAGGCGAGCGCGGATAAAATGGCGTTGTTTCGCTTTGTGGCACAGCTTGCACCAAACCGTAAAGCTCGGAAGTTGATGCCTGGTAAACGCGGGTTTTTTTAGTTAAACCCAATAACCTAACGGCTTCCAGGATACGCAAAGTACCGGTACCATCGACATTAGCAGTATATTCGGGCGTTTCAAAACTTACCTGTACGTGAGACATCGCACCCAGGTTATAAATTTCGTCTGGCTGGGTTTCTTGTATCAACCTTATTAAATTGGTTGAATCTGTTAAATCACCGTAATGAAGTTTAAACTTAACATTGGGCTCATGCGGGTCATGGTACAGGTGATCTATACGGTCTGTATTAAATAAAGAAATCCTTCTTTTAACACCGTGTACAAAGTATCCTTTCTTTAATAAAAATTCTGCAAGATAAGCGCCATCCTGCCCTGTAATACCTGTAATTAATGCTACTTTCATCTATGTTTTAGTAAGTAATTTTCAAAATGCAATAATATCCAATTAAATCGTAAAACTAATACTAATTAGATAGGATTAAGCTTTATTAAAAAGAATACTGTAAGGCAAACTATCCTATACCTGCAACATTATCTTCCAGCTCCTGGTACCATTCTTCGCCGTATTTGCGGATAAGCGGGTCTTTTAAAAATTCGTGTACATGTACTTTTAACTCATTACCAAAACTACATGCCGGGCTGCAAATGCTCCAGCGGTCGTAGTTAAGTACATCAAACTCGGGGTATTTTGTAATACGAATTGGGTAAAGGTGGCATGAGATAGGTTTTTTCCAGTTAATAACTCCTTCTTCGTAAGCTTTTTCAATAGCACATTTGGTTATGCCGCCTTCCCATATTACATAGGCGCATTCTTTATTTACATCAACGCAGGGGGTAGTATAATCGCCTTCAAAATCGGTAACATAAGTACCAACTTTTTCAATGGTTTTTATACCCTTTTCGGTCATGTATGGTTTTACTTTAGGGTAGATCTCATCTAATATGTTCAACTCATCGTTATTTAATGGTGCGCCCGAATCGCCTTCTAAACAGCAGGCACCCTTACACTTACTTAAATTACACACAAAATTTTCTTTTACTACATCTTCATGTACTAAAACGCTACCTACCTCTATCATTATTATTTTTTTATTTACTTATAGGATTAAGCGGATATTTAAGCCCCTTGGTGCCTGTAAGCTCCATTGTAACACTACCCACTATTAGCTCAACATTAGCTTTAACAGGTATACGGTTACCATCGTCGGTTATCCACAAATATAACTTACTATTTTTTTTAAATATACGCCCCGGTATAATTGTAGGATTAAATTTAAAACAATTAAATGTGCCTATGCCCGTACTTACAGTTTCTTTGCCCATGTAAGTTATATTAAGGCTGTATAAACCATCATCCAGGAAATAAGGCAGATCAAACTTATCGCCTATTTTAAGTTTTGAAATATCTATACCGCGCGCAAAGTAATAGGCCGATACAAAATCAAAAACCTTACCCTTGTACGGGTACACACCTTTATTAGCTGTTATTTTATTGGTTTGGTGGTCAAAGGTTACTTTATCGGTATGTTTCCAGCTGCCTTCGCGGCGGTTCTCTGTATATAGGTAGGGCAAAAGGGTTGTACGGTCTATATAAGTTTCGTACCGGTTACGCACCTTATAAAAAAAATCAAATGTACCGGCGGTTTTGCCATCGGCAATAATATGATAAGTTGGATGCCCGTCAATCTTATCGCCATCTTCTACCCGTAAATGCCCTTCGGCACCGGTAAAGAAGGTGTATTTAAATTTATAGCTCAATTCCTCGCCTGCTTTAAAAACAGGTTCGTTAATATTTTTAAGTTCCTGGCTAAATGCAGTATTAATGCATAGGGACAAAAGTATGATGGAAAAAAAGTAGTTCTTCATTTAATATTCACGGCAAAAAGCAAACCAATAAATTTTGGTATCCCTGTATGCCCTATGTGTTGGATTGAGCGATCCTAATATAGTTTAGTCTTTCTTTTTATAAATGGGAACGGTTGAGCATGGTTCGCCAAACATCAGGCTTTTTACTACCGGGGTAAGTTTCTTACCCAACTCTACATAAGCCGACACCGGCACATCAATGTCACCGCAGCCTTTTATAACCAGGCGCTGGTCGCGGTATTGTTCTACATCAAGCCTGGCTATCTCTTTTATAAATAAAACGGTCTCTAATATCTCAGCGTCGCCAAATACCACTTCACGTGCGTAAGGTGCCATTCTGTTGGCCAGCAATAAGTAAGCCCAGGCAGGCACAATAGCATCGGCAGTGCAGGTTACAGCCACGTTCTTGCCCTGGTATTGCGTCCAGTCATGCCCTTTCACAAATTCTCTAAAATCTTTTTCCTTTAATATCAACCCCATAAACAGGTTGTCTTTAATATCATATACCACCCTGTCACCGGGTGCATAAAAATCTGCCGGGTCTAAAGTAACCAAACCGCTTTGGGCTACTTTATTCACAAAGTTTTCCTGTATCTCCATTTTGCCAATAATAAAAAATCCGGTATAACGCTAAGTAAACGTTATACCGGATGCAAAATTACTTTAAATATTGTCTATAACAGCTTAGCGCGGTTATCTTTTACATTAGCCTTATCTTTCAGGGCTTCAAACAGCTGTCCCTGGGCGCGTTGTAATATAGCCTGGCCTATTTGCTCCTTCTCTCTAACCGCGTTTGTAAGCGCTGCCGGGGTGATAAAATTATTAACTACCACAACGTACACGCCCTGCTGGCCTGTAATTGGTTTTGATATTTTATTAAGTGGCAAGCCAAAAACTGTACCTATAACCTGGTACTCTGCAGATGAGCCGGGGATAACCGGATTTGCAAAAACAACGTTTTGTACCGGTACAACATTAGCACCCGCTTTTTGACCAATTTGCTCTATAGAAGTTGCACCGTTTGATGCCGCGGCTAATTTCTCGGTTAACTGTTTGGCTTTTACCTGGTTTATAACTGCCGGTTTAATTTTGTCTTTGATCAGGTCAAGCGCTAAAATGCCCTGAGGTTTAATTGCTGTTACTTGTGCAACAACGTATTGATCGCCTACGGTAAATACCTGGTCAGACACATCATTTTTTTCTGATTTAAATATCCATCTTACCAGGTCGCGGGCGTCATTAAGGCCCGGCAGGCTTGATGCAATGCCTGATATATCTTCGGCTTTTAGTGTTTTAACCCCTGCCTTTTTAGCTTCAGCTTCAAAATTATCCTTGTTTAACGAAGCCAAAAACGCCTGTGCTTTGCTGTAAGCAGCCGATTGTGTAGCGGGGCTTGCAGATAGTGCTTTGTCAATAGTAGCTACCTTAACTACTTTTGATGAGCCTTTTTGATCTTCGATCTCAATTAAATGTACTCCAAACTGAGTGGTAATAATTTTAAGATCTCCTTTTTTGCCTTCAAATACCGCTTTGTCAAAAGCAGGCACCATTGCACCACGTCCAAAAGTACCCAGGTCGCCACCTTTGGTGCCGGATGCTTTATCAACAGAATATATGGGTGCAAGTGTAGCAAATGTACCTTTGCCTGATTCAATTAGTTTTTTTAGTGAATCCGCTCTTTCTAATGCTTTCGCTATTGTACCGCCGCTTTCGGTTGGGGTAACTAATATATGCCTTGCTTTAACAGAGTCAGGGCTCATACGTGCCTCTACCAATTTTGCCAGCTTATAGCTGCCATTTGATAAATAAGGACCATAAATAAAGCCCGGATTTTGTTTAAATATTATACTGTCGATCTTTGGATCAAGCTCGCCTTTCTTCTGGTAAGCAAGCGGAGATTTTGTTTCTGAATTGATTTGTACAAAAAGCGAATCGTTAGTGCTTGCGATGAAAGACGGCAGTAATTTGGTTAACTGTTCTTTTACAACTGCAGAGTCTGCCGCTGACGGAGCAGCGTTAAAACTAACATAGTTAATGTTTCTTAATTCCTGTTGGTTCTTAAACTCGCCTTTATGCTCATCATAATAAGCGGTATAATCTGCATCAGTTGGGTTAACTTTACTGTCCGGAACGGCTGAATAAGGCAATAACGCATATTTAAAGTTAGCCAGCTTGTTTTTTCCTTCATAGCTATCTTTAGCATCAAGCGCATTAACATACAGGCCGTTGGTTACTAAAGCTATATATTTTTCGGCCTTTTTAGCTTCTATAAGATCAATTATAAATTTATCCCATTGCTCTTTTTGAGGATCACCATCCTTTAAGTTTTTTACCGCGTTTTTTGCATTTGTCACAGCAGCCGGATCAAATTTACCGGTTGAAGGGTCGGTAAAAGCCTGTATAATACGAGGGCTTGGATTGTTCCCCGATGTCATCGCCAATGTTTCTTCACCCTCAACAGTTAAGCCTAATTTGTCAATTTCTTTTTTAAGGATTGCCTTGCTTACAAATTGGTTCCAGGTATTTTCCTGCACGTAGCTTGTAATTTGCGGGGTAACACGGCTCTGGCCCGACTGCTGCCTGAACTGGGCCGTATTTTGCTCTACAGCTGCATTAAACTCGTCCAGCGGGATTTTTTGATCGCCTACTGTACCTAATTCATTATTATCACCCTTAAAAAACGATCCACCGCTTTTTACCGCTTCTGTAGCAATAAAAGCAAAAAGTGAAAGCCCTATCACACCTGCGACAATTTTACCCATCCGGTCGCGCAAATAACCCATTACAGCCATATACTTATTCTTATATTAATTTATATTTAAATCCTAAAAAGAGGGCGCAAGATACAACTTTTAGTAAAATTATATAATACAATTTTTTATACTAAAACAGCGCTTATTTCGCCGGTGTATCAGACACATAAATTGTTCCGGTTCCTTGCCTCATTATAGGGTGCAGCAGGCCGTCATCGCTGTTAAAATCTATCCCATTCATTATATCGCCTGTTGGTGTAGTCATCTGTACCGGTTTGTGAGAGTAAATAGTTTTTTTTACCTGATCCCAGATCAATTCGTCAGATTTAAATGTTTCGCCCTTATCATTGGTACACACCACATTTTTATGAAACTCTATCAATTTTTCCGAATACCTGTATACACCCGAGTCGGCAACAATATTCCCTGTCTCTTTTGCAAAAGCATCATAAAAAATAACCTTAACACCATTTGGCATTTTGTAATAAGGTTTTGCTATAGCGTAATGGATCATTAGCGGGGTTTTCATAATACCCTTAAGTATGGCAGAATCGCTATAAATAACATCTACTCCCCGGGTGGTATCAATAGGTTGGCTAACCAGTTTTGCCGATACCTCTTTGATCTTATTTAAATCATTTTCGCAAGCGCTTAAAAGCAGCATGCCAAAAAGCAATGCCGGCAAAAAAAAGGATGCTACCTGTTTTGCCCGACTATGCATGGTCGATTTAATCAAATTTATAACGTTGGAACCACTTGTCGTTAAGTGTAAACCCTAAACGGAAGTTTACATAATTTTCTTTAACAAGGCCATTATTTAAAGTTCCGCGCTGGCCAATCTCGGCAGTTAAATTTATTTTATAGAAACTGGTAAGTGTGCCCCTAAGCGGCATGCCTACCCCTAACGTTAGCGCTTTAGAGGTAATATTGGTATTGCCACCACCCGAAGGATTAGGCACGTTATAGTAAGTGTTTTCCAGCATTATCCCCAGGCGATAATCAACCGTAGCCAGGTAATTATTTATTGAGTTTATATAAGGTGTATACTGGCCACCTATATTTAATGTACGGCTGTTGGCCATCCCCTGGTTAACCCCATCAATTGTAAGTTGCGACCAATTGCCTAAACTATAATCCGCGCCTACTAAAAATTTACCGTCCTGCTGGTAGGATATGCCAAAATGGTGAATTTGCGGCAATGCCAGTTTGCCCGGTGTGTTTTGTTGATTGATAGCCGAATCTATATCAGTACTTCTGTTTCCGTTAGCATCAAACGTATAGTGGCTAACTATGTAGCTACTTTTTGAATTTAATTGAGATTTTGCCGATCCTGAATAGCCAAAAGTAACGTGCCTGGTTAATGACAGGTCCCAAATATATTGAGCGCCAAAATCATAGCTCATGCCACCTATGGCGTTGTCCCGCTCAACCCTGGTACTTAATGAGCCAAACAAATCGGGCATCTCTACCTGCTGGTAGTGTTTCAAATCGCCAAATATATAGGCCACGTTAGCACCTAATAATAAATTACGGGCAATAGTAAAACCATAACCCAAATAAGCTTTTGACAAGCCACCCTCGCCGCTGTATATATTATTAACTAAATTGGTATCAACCGGCGAACCTGTACCAAAACCCTTAAATGTTTTTGTATAGTTATACCCAACCTGGCTGTAAGGCATCAGGCCAAAGCTTAGTGCCGATGCACGTGAAACCGGGATAGCAAACGTTACATGGCTTAAACTGAAGTTTGAATTTTTTTGCGTTGGCTGCCCTGACTGACTTAGTGAAAGCGTATTTGCAAACAAACCGGCATCAATTGTAGTAAGTGCTATAGCGCCATACGAAGCGGGGTTTTGCGGGTTAATGCTCATATACCTGTTTATGATATTGGTAGCTGTAGAGATACCACCCATAGCCCGGTTTTGCGGCAGCAACATTGGCGTAAGGTCGCCAATGCCGTATTGAGAATAAGGCGAGCTTGTAGTTGCCGTAGATTGTGCCCGGGCCTGAAATGCGATAGCTGCAAGTAAAAATATTATAAAGAGCTTGGTATATTTAATCATTATGCTTTTGTGTAGCTGCGTTTAATCCTTTTAGAACCAGGTGAGGTTCATTTTTTATATAGGGGGCAAAGATGCTATT
Organism: Mucilaginibacter sp. UYCu711; assembly: GCF_050433825.1. Taxonomy (NCBI): domain Bacteria; kingdom Pseudomonadati; phylum Bacteroidota; class Sphingobacteriia; order Sphingobacteriales; family Sphingobacteriaceae; genus Mucilaginibacter; species Mucilaginibacter sp. UYCu711. The sequence continues at coordinate 139,389 of NZ_JBNPWM010000012.1, forward strand.
TTTTAATAGGGTATCAAAAAAAATACTGTCGCCGCCGGTTAGTATGATATTTAGTTCTGTTTTATCCTTTTTGTAGCTTTCTATAAAGCCCGATATTTCAAATTTTATTCCGTTTTGCACACCCGATCTTATAGCTGTTTCGGTGTCATCCCCACTATTATTTGCAAAGCTTACGTCCTGTTTTACTACCGGCAAGCCTGCAGTGTAATGGCTAAGTGCTTTATAACGCATATTTAATCCCGGCGATATGCTGCCGCCAAAATAATTTCCTGCGGCGTCTATCCAATCATACGTTATGCAGGTACCGCCATCAATAACCAGGTTGTTTTGTTTGGGGTATAAATGATTGGCGCCTATTACAGCTGCCAGCCTGTCAAGCCCCAGGGTATGTGGTGTTTTGTAGTGGTTATGGATCCCCGTGGTCATTGCGGCATTAAAATAAATTAGCTGCGTTTTTTGTTTCAGTGCGGTTTCCCATTCCCAACTTTGCTTTTTTACGGTTGATATAATTGCTTTATCAACCGCATATCTGGTTAAAAAACTATCAAGTATCTGGTTATCAAGCGCCGGATAATGATCAGTATAAATTAGTTCATCCTGCTCAAAAATGGCTGCTTTGGTAAAGGTGTTTCCTATATCGATAACCAAATTGGCCATCAGGCTTTAACCATTGATAATATAGATTCAAAAATTGCCAGGCCATCTTCGTTAGCCAATATTGGGTCGGCAGCGCGTTCAGGGTGCGGCATAAAGCCAAACACATTACGGGTAATGTTAGTTACACCGGCAATGTTCTCTATTGATCCGTTTGGATTGGCATCGGTGGTAATATTACCGGCCTCGTCGCAATATCTAAATAACACCTGGTCATTATCATTAATAGATTTTAATACATCAGCGTCGGCAAAGTAGTTACCCTCGCCATGTGCAATAGGAATTTTTAACGCGCGCTGCGGGTCTATCTGTGCAGTAAGTAGTGTATTGCTGGTTTGTGGTTTCATGTAAATATTGCGGCAAATAAACTTACGGTTGTTATTATGTAGTAAAGCGCCCGGTAATAAACCGGCCTCTGTTAGGATCTGGAAACCGTTGCAAATACCCAATACGTAACCGCCATTATTGGCAAACTGGATTACCTGTTCCATAATTGGCGAAAAACGTGCGATAGCGCCTGAGCGCAGATAATCGCCGAAAGAGAAACCGCCGGGCAGAATAATAAAGTCGGCACCCTGAAGGTCATGATCTTTATGCCAAAGGCGCACAACCTGCTGGCCCATTATTTTATCTAACACGTGGATAATATCCTCATCGCAATTAGACCCCGGAAATATAACAACTCCAAATTTCATCAGCTATCTGTTTTTTAGTGATACCACAAGCTATACAACAGCTCATGACAATTTCATGCTACAAATCTAATATAACAGCCGAAATTTGAACGAATGAAAAAGTTAAAAAGTGTTAAACTGAAAATATACTATACTTACCAGCAGTATAACAAACAGGGTTTCGTAAAACCAACGGGCGCTGGCATATAGAAAATAATAGGCAAAAAGCACACTAAGCGGTATTACGCACAGCAAAAAATGGGTTAAGCTAAACTCGGCCTTGATATAAAAAGACAAGCCTGTTATAAAAAACATAATAAACAACAACTGGAATGATTTACGTACCTGGACATAGCTTCTGAAAAATACTTGCCTTAAACGTATAATCCCCAATACGGTTATTACAATTACAGGTATAAGTACCAGGTAGTTATTATAATTGATAGTTACATGAGTAGGAAACTTTGCCGTAAGCGGGGTCCAGATGGTGTAAAATATAGGCAGGTTGCCGCTAAGGTAATAGCCTACCGCTAAAAAGAAGTATATGGTACCATAACCCATTATACCAATTATCCACTCGCGCCATATAAAAGGCCTGAAAAGCATTAAAGCAGCCCATATGGCCAGGAACAGGTAAATAAATGGAAAATAGATCAGCGAGCCGATAGCCACAATCATCCCCAGATCATACGTAATAGATTTTGCGTCATCGCCCTTATAAAGGCTGAATAATTTATAAAGCATCCATATCAGCAAAAAATTGCAGATAAGCGGCGGGCTCAACACTAAAAAGGGTGTAAATAAACCCGACAGAGTAATGTACATCAGCGCCGGCAAAAAGCTTGGTTTGCTTAATAAGTTATTTTGATTTACCAGGCGGTTAACCAACAGGCCCTGAATAAATACCAACACTCCGGCCAAAAATATATTAACCAATGGCGGGAAAGCATACTGATAGGCTCCCGGTGCCAGCATACGCGCAAACGGTTCAAGATACGTAAATTCTAACTTTGGAGGTGCGTTATAAGCATAGCCTGCACGCAGTAAAAATAATAAAATGGCCAGCCATAAAATATTTATCGGATTATAGGATCTGAACACATTTATCATCACTGCAATATTAGTGGAAAAATAATTGCTATTAAAGCGCGGCTTGATTTATGTAGATGTATTATTCTAAAAAATTATTAAATTTGATATATGGAAAGGTTAGTAATTGATATCCCCGAAAAGAAAAGCACTGAGGTAAAGCAAATGCTTAGGGATATGGGTGTGACCATACAGCAAGAAAGCCATGTAACTACCTCGGATTACAAACAAAAACTTACTACTGTTTCTACCTGGTCTGCCGATGATGTGAAGTTTTTTGAAGAGAGTAAAAAAGTCTTTGAAAATCTGAAACCTCAACAATGGTAATTGACACAAACATTTTTATCGAGCATCTGCGCGCTAAAAACAAGTCTGCTACTACATTATACAAACTCTCTGATAATTCCGAACTTTTCATTACTGCAATATCGCTGTATGAATTATATATGGGTGCAGTAACGGTAGAGAAACAAGAAGACATCAGAACACTTACTGAAGACCTCTCTATTTTACCTTTTGATAATTCTGTAGCATTAAAGCTGCTGAGATATATCATCAACTAAAATCAGATAATCAATTAATTGAGTTTAGGGATATTTTTATTGCGGCTACTTGTATTGTAAATGAGCTACCAATTGCTACTTTGAATAAAAAGCATTTCAATCGAGTTAAAGGCTTGACACTTATTTAGTAACTACCTGCCAAACTTCTTCACCATATTATGCACTATCTCGGCAGTTTCATCGGGGAAATCAACCCATACCCTATCTTCACTTTTTATCCAGGCTTTTAAGTGCCGCACAAAATGATCATCAATGGCCTGTAAAACCGGGACACCTAACTTTGACGCAGCCAGGGCGTTGCATTGCTGTTCGTATTGGCCCAGCATGGGTATCATCATTACCTTTTTTTGAAGGAACAGCGCTTCGGCCGGCCCCTCAAATCCACCGCCGGTAAGCAGCCCGTCGCAACTGGCAAGGCTGATATTAAAACCTTCGTTATTAACCGGTATTACCTGTACGTTACCATCCGTATAAGCAGTTTTTTGCCTTTTCGAAAAAATATGCCAGTGTACATCTGTTTGTTTTAAAAGTGCGGCCAGCTTTTTATCATCATATGCGGGCAGGTAAACCGTATAATGGCCCAGGTTGGTGGTTTGCAGGTTACGAATCTCGCTGCGGATAACAGGTGTATGGATAAAATCGGCATAACGCTGAAAATGGAAACCGATATGATGTGTAGTAGGTGAATAATTTTTAAGCAGCCAGGCCCCGTAGCTAAAGGGGCTGGTGCGCGGCCGCGGCGTGTTTGGCGACACAAACGAACATTGGTGACTTAATGAAACTGACGGAATCCGTTGCAGTTTGCAGGCCCAGGCACTTACCGGTTCAAAATCATTGATGATCAGATCGTATTCCTTTAGTGGCAGGCTATGCATGTCGCGCCACATTTGTGGCAGGTTCATGATCTTGTAGGTGGCCCATTTATCAACCCCGCCATTGGTGCCAAAAACAAAGCTTATACCATGAAATTTATACTTAAGTGGTTGCGCCAGGGTAACTTCGGCTTCGGTACCGCTTACCAGCAGGTCAAGCTCACCATACTTTTGCAATAGCGGGACAATCTCCCGCGCACGGCTAATGTGCCCGTTTCCTGTTCCTTGTATGGCGTAAAGTATTTTCATGCGGTTAGCCTGTTGTAAGGTTGAAAAGTTACAAGTTTTTAAAGTTTGCAGCTTTTAAAAGTCCTAAAGTAAAAAAATTGTTTGGCGTCAACCTTACAACATTTCAACTTTACAACATTTCAACAATTACGACGCTTCCTGCTTAAATCTTTCTAACAGTAAATTTATGTCCAGCTTGGCATCCAGATCCTCGGCATCGGTAACATCATCCTCGTCAGTATCCTTCTTAAAGTCTTCGGGGTTGTACTTAAATATACTCCATTGGCCGTTGTTGTATTCAAGCGCGCTCAGGCTTTCCACCCAGTCGCCACTATTTAGGTACAATACTTTGCCGGGATTATCAGTAGCGGTTATTTCTCTTATCTCTGCCTGGTGGATATGGCCGCATATTACGTATTGATACTCTTTAGCCACGGCCAGGTCGGCAGCGGTTTGCTCAAACTGATTGATGAATTTTACAGCATCTTTAAACTTAGCCTTAACCTTTTGCGAAAAGCTCATCTTCTCGCGGCCCATCGCTGTCAAAACCCAGTTAGTAATACTGTTTAATATAATTAAGGTATCATAGCCAACAGCGCCCAGCTTTGCCAGCCATTTAGAGTGCTGCATGGTAACATCAAACACATCCCCATGAAAAATCCAGGCTTTTTTTCCGTCGATATTCAACACCACCTTATTCATTAGCTTAAACGAACCCAGGTCAAAGTCGGCAAACTTTCGCAGCATTTCGTCGTGGTTACCGGTTAGGTAATAAACAGGCGTTCCTTCGGTAATAAACTTCATGATACGGCGCACCACTTTCATATGAGCCTCTGGCCAATAGTTTTTGCTGAACTGCCAGATATCGATAATATCGCCATTCAGGATCAGCATTTTGGGCTTGATGCTTTTTAAATATTTTAGCAGCTCTTTGGCATGACACCCATAGGTACCCAAATGCACATCAGATATAATAACGATATCAACCTCGCGTTTTGCCATGAAAGTTTTGGGGGATAATGATCAGCCCGGTAATTTTACCGGTTAAAGTGTAGTGGTAGTTTTGCAGTAAACGATCAGTCGTCGCTTTCCTCTTCATTTACAGTAAGTTCATATGGGCTTAAGTAAAATACGCCTACCGAAAGCAGCAATATTATTACAACCATATATGCGTATTCAAAATGCATGATAACAGGTTTTTACAAAGGTGGTTAATCTATATTACTTTATCATTAAGACTGCATTAAATGTAAAAGGTTTCATTGAATTGAAAATTTATTTTTTATCCGCCCAATTTGCTTTAAATGATGATTTAAATGCACCAGTATAAACCTAAACCATTGTTGCGCGTTCAACATCCCAAAGCGCGAATGTTTAAAACGGCTAAATGGTTTTGCGTCATTTACTTTAGAAGTGATACCATCAACCCTATTGCGGCATTTTATAAGCAGGTTCCGGGCTTCTTCTTTAGTTAATTTCTTTACGGCGATTTGGGTGCCTTCTTCGGTGGATTTTATCCTCGGCATATAGCCAAACAGCAAGGCAAGCCTGCCGATAAGTGTCAAACCTTTTTTAGTTGGCTCGCAGGTGCCATTTGCGCAACGCTCGGCAGCGATGGTCGAGCCTATTGTAGCCTGCAGGATATGCGAATATACCTCGGCAAACGACCATCCGCCGTTTGGTGGTGTCGCATCAAACAGGTCATCTGGAATAGTATCTAACTGGTTTCGATAGTTATCAAACGCGGCATCAATTGCACGGCGCTCTTCGGCTACTTTCATAATATTAAAGTTAGCTCTTTTAAATCACTAATCTGTATTTTAACCTCGTCCGGCTTAGGTGTGTTAAGCGGATTAAAAAAGATCGCATCCATACCAAAATTTAACGCGCCCAGCACATCAGCTTCCAGGCTGTCGCCAATCATCAGGCTTTCTTGTTTAGTTGTACCGGCCGCATCAATGGCAAATTGAAAAATCCCGGGATCGGGTTTATTAACCCCGGCAATTTCTGAAATAATAACATGCGTAAAATATTTACCAATATCCGTCCCGTTAATTTTGATATCCTGCGATTCTTTGAAACCGTTTGAGATTAAATGCAGCGTGTATTTTGATTGCAGGTATTGTAGCGTTTCGTGCGCATTAGGGAACAAGTTGGTTTTGGTTGGGCATAACTTTACATACTCGTCCTCAAAGCCATGCGGGATAACATCAGGGTGAACACCCAGATCCAGGAATGTTTGTTTAAATCTTGCCTCGCGCAGGGTTTCTTTAGTGATATTGCCCAAGTGGTATTCGCGCCAGAGGCGGTGATTATTTTGGGTATAAGTTTCAATAAACACGTCGGCAGATGTCAGGCCGATATCGTTCAGTTTATGGATAACATATAATTCGTGTAGCGTTTCCTCGGCATTTTTATCAAAATCCCAAATGGTGTGATCAAGATCGAAGAAGATGTGGCGGTATTTCGTAGCTGTAGTATTAAATTATAATTAATAAGATTTTTTTCGAGGATGTTGCCTATTGTCAAAAAAATTAAGCAGAATTAATCTTTTTCCTCCACTCTGTAAAACAACGTATTATGTTTAGTGATAACAAATGCACGTATTTGTTTTTCGGGAAGTTCTACGGTACCCATTTCCGGATTTATAGCCAGTAGTTCAATTATTTCGTATGTGCGGATAACGAAGTTACGGGTTACATTGTCGCCCCACTCCTGCTGAAGATAGTTTATAACGGTGTTGAAACTATTACTTGCGCGGCGATTCCAGACTATGGTTTTAACCATTTCTCATGTTCGCTTTTTACCTCTTCATGAGTCAGCAGATTATTGTTATCAAAGCTTTCATCATAAGCGACCAACACTTCCTGCTTTTCACTGTCACTTAAATTATTCCAGAGCTGACCCACCTTGCCTTGATTGACATTTTGGATCAACTGATAATAATGCTGCAAAAGTTGTTCATCCCCGATACTGTCAATCAAGTGATGAAAATCATCTTTTATCTTCATGGTACACAAATATAATCATATACTAATCAATTAAAAAAGGGATAGCTATAAAAGCCCATCCCTTTCAATAAATGACCTACCAGTTATATCCTATCTAAAAGAATACGCCAAACTACCCCTTTGCTCATCAGGTGCGTGCCTGTCTTTATTAAATTCCATGGCCATTACGGCCTCCTCCACTTTACGCACAAAAGCTTTGTCGCGTACGGTGGTGTGTTTGCGGTCGGCACGAGCTGCGAGTACGTTTCCTTTTTTGTTTACTACAAAGTCGATAGTTACGGTACCACGAGCATGGCCCAGGTGATTTATAGATGGCTGCATGGTGATGCTTCTGCCTGCAGGCACATTTACATATTCTTTTTTGGGAAGCTTATCGGCAAATACGGTTACCGAAGCTGTGATTAGCACGGCTGTTAAAATTGTTCTGATCGTCTTTTTCATAGTGTTGTGAGTTAATATTGGATATAACTCATTATCAGTGAAGTTGTTTTGGAATAACTTAGCTTAACTCTAAAGTCTGACTTCCGATCTCAATAGCTATCGGGACCTAAATCAATTCTTCTCCCCAAACGCCAAATCACCCGCATCACCCAATCCCGGTACGATGTATGATTTGCTGGTCATTTCTTCATCAACCGCGCATACCCAAATTTTGGCCTTGGGCAGGTTAGCGCGTACATGGGCTATCCCTTCGGTACTGGCAATTACTGCGGCGATATGCAAATTAGCAATTTTATAAGTCGCCATTAGCTCCTTGCAAACCTGTACAATACTTTGGCCGGTAGCCAGCATGGTATCGCATAAAATAAAGGTTTTACCATCAAGGTTTGGGGTTGATATATGATCAACCCGGATGGTAAAATCGCCGGTGCGTTTAACCTTACGATAGGCTGTTACGAATGCCGACTGCGATTGATCAAAATAATTCATAAACCCCTGGTGAAACGGCAGCCCGGCTCTTAATATCGTACCAAGCACCGGCATTTCTGCAGGCAATTTACTATTGCAGATGCCCAATGGTGTTTGTATATCCTTTTCAATGTACTTTAAGGTCTTGCTAATCTCATAAGCCAGTATCTCGCCCAGCTTTTCCTGGTTGCGGCGGAAACGCTGCATATCCTTTTGGGTCTCTATATCGCGCATTTCGGCCAGGAAATGGCCCGCAATACTGTTGGTTTTGTTAAGGACGAACAACATAGTTTAGAGATTAGAGGTTAGTTACTTGGCGATTAGGCCATTGGCACTAATACTACATAAATATAACACAACTGTTTTTAGCAAGCAAGATTTATATTACAACTATTGGGCACTACTGACATAGGGCTGTCAACCCGGGCATTACTTTTGTTTAGTTATCAAAATGTAAACTAATGGCAGATCACTGGTTAACTAATCTCTAATCACTAACTTTACATCACCAATGGATTTTAAATTAACATCTCAATATAAACCCACCGGCGACCAGCCCGAAGCGATCCGTCAACTGGTTGAAGGCGTAAACAATGGCGACAATTATCAAACCCTGCTGGGTGTTACCGGCTCGGGCAAAACGTTTAGCATTGCCAACGTTATCCAACAAACACAAAAGCCTACACTGGTGCTTAGCCACAATAAAACTTTGGCGGCGCAGTTGTATGGCGAGTTCAAGCAATTTTTTCCGGAGAACGCGGTCAACTACTTCGTGTCCTATTACGATTATTACCAGCCGGAAGCATTCATCCCAACAACAAATACCTATATAGAAAAGGATCTGCAGATAAACGAGGAGATCGAGAAGCTGCGTTTACGCACCACCTCGGCATTAATGAGTGGCCGCAGGGATGTTATTGTGGTATCGTCTATATCCTGCATTTATGGTATGGGTAACCCGGAGGATTTTGCCAATTCAGTATTCAAATTCGCGGTGGGTACACGCATCAGCAGAAATGCCTTTCTGCATAGATTAGTTGAGATCTTATACTCACGCACCACAGCCGATTTTAAACGCGGCACTTTTAGGGTTAAAGGGGATACAGTAGATATTTTTCCGGCTTATATGGACCACGCCTACCGCATCTCTTTTTTTGGCGATGACATTGAAGAGCTAAGCACGTTCGACATCGGCACCGGAAAAACGGTGGAGAAGATGACACACATGGTGCTTTATCCGGCCAACCTATACGTTGCCCCGCGCGAGCGCTTTACGCAATCCATCTGGGCCATACAGGAAGAGCTGGAAACCCGTAAAAAGCAATTTATTGGTGATGGCCGTTTCCTGGAAGCTAAACGTTTGGAAGAGCGGGTTAATTACGATTTGGAAATGATTCGCGAACTGGGTTATTGCTCGGGTATCGAAAATTACTCGCGCTTTTTTGATGGACGCGCACCGGGCGCAAGGCCTTTCTGTTTGCTCGACTATTTCCCTGATGATTATTTAATGGTGATTGATGAGAGCCACGTTACCGTGCCACAGATCCGTGCGATGTATGGTGGTGACAGGTCGCGCAAGATCTCGTTGGTTGACTATGGTTTCCGTTTGCCCGCCGCTATGGATAACCGGCCGCTAAACTTCCAGGAGTTTGAGCGACTGGCGCCACAAACTATTTATGTAAGCGCTACCCCTGCCGATTTTGAGTTAGAGAAATCGGGCGGTGTGGTTGTTGAGCAGGTTATCAGACCTACAGGATTATTGGACCCGATCATCGAAGTTCGCCCGGTTATTAACCAGGTGGATGACTTGCTGGACGAGGTAGATAAGATAGTAAAACAGGGCGACCGCGTACTGGTTACCACCCTAACCAAACGCATGGCCGAAGAACTGGCAAAATACATGGACCGCCTGGGCATTAAGTGCCGATATATTCACTCGGAAGTTAAGACCCTGCAACGGGTAGAGATATTACGCGATTTGCGCTTGGGTGTATTTGATGTGCTGATAGGGATCAATTTATTGCGCGAGGGATTAGATTTGCCGGAAGTATCATTGGTAGCTATTTTGGATGCTGATAAGGAAGGGTTCTTAAGGAGCGAACGTTCATTGATACAAACTATAGGCCGCGCCGCGCGTAATGACCGTGGCCGGGTTATTATGTATGCTGATAAGATAACCGATTCGATGGCTATTACCATGAGCGAGACAACCCGCCGCCGAGAATTGCAGATCGCTTACAACGCGGAGCATGGTATAACACCATTAACAGTTGGTAAAACCCGCGCCGAGATCATCGAACAAACTTCGGTTATGGATTTCCAGGGTGGGGTGCAAAAAGCTTATGTAGAACAGGATATGATCAGCCTGGCTGCAGATCCGATTGTGCAGTACATGTCAAAGCCAGATCTAAAAAAATCAATAGAAAATACCAAAAAGGATATGCTTGCCGCTGCTAAGGATATGAACTTCCTGTTAGCTGCCAAACTGCGGGATGAAATGTTTGCCCTGGAAAAAATGATGGAGGAGAAGTTCTCCTAAAGAACTGTATAAGCATTTTTATATCTGCGTTGCTACGCTTATTACGGTGGCTTTTTTGTATTTTTGTATTACTCAGCTAATCACCGGCTGTTTAAACAAACCTATTTTAGGGCCACCAATATAATTTACATGCATATTGTGTGCAATGAATTAATAACCAGCAATTTAAGTAAAATATTTAAGGTAATATCGGGTGATATCATGTAATAAACTGTTAAAATGCGGTGAATATGATGTAATACTGTGTGAAGATACTGTGATAACTTGTAATTGATTTGAGCTGTAATATATGGGTAAGGTGATCTCTGCGAAATGACAAAAGGGATACAAACTGCTTGTAACAATTGGATATCTTCAGCTGTCATAAATAAAACGGCAAAATCATAACCAAACAATTTTGCCGTTATAATATTATATTTGTACGCTTAATTTAATACGATGCCAGAATTTATTCGTTTTCTATTTATATCAATCGCAATACTTTATATAGTTAGGGCCATTATCCGTTGGGCGTTGCCGATGCTTTTTCAAAGCGTGGTAAACAAAGCACAGCAACAACAGCAGCAACAAACCAATTATAACAGCAGCCAGAAACAGCCTACCGGCCGTGTAAAAGTTGATTATGTCCCTGAAGACCGCAAAGGCAAATTCCCTGATAGTGAAGGCGAGTTTGTTGATTACGAAGAAGTAAAATAAAAAACCTGAATGGAATCAACCGGCGAGATATTTAAACGCAGGCGCAATCATAATAATACGCCAAAATACGCTTTACTTATTATTGCCAACTACGTGGTTTGCTGCACCCTTTTTACGCTGGATGCCAAGTTCAACTGGTTCTTCTTTCTAACCATTGCCTTGTTAGCCACTTACAATTACTTTAACATCCGCAGAAATATTGAGGAGTTTACCAGTCCGGTAATTATTGCCTATATAATAAGCTGGGTGGGTATTTTATTCCTGTTTTATATTGCCCACAACCAACTCTGATAAAACCTTTCAAACATATAATTCCTATTGTCAGGCAATTTTCTATTTTTGAACAATAATTAATATCCATTTTATACAACTTAGATGAGTAACTGGTTTAAGCGCAATGGCATTCACTTCGCCATCGCCGGAATTTTTATAGTGATCTGCTTTTTATATTTCACACCTGCCTTTCAGGGCAAGGTATTAGGGCAAGCAGACGTAACAGGTGCGCAATCAACCACCACAGAGATAGATGCTTACAAAGCAAAGGATACCACCATATTGTGGACCAACCAGATCTTTGGGGGTATGCCGGCTTTCCAGCTATGGGCACCTTATAAAGCCAATATTACTACGCATGTTGTAAGTGCGTTAAAAGCAACTTTCCCAAACCCGATTGATACAGTTTTAATATTCTTGTTTGGCACTTACTTCCTGTTCATTGTATTAAGGCTTAACCCGTGGCTGGCGGCTGCCGGGGCTATTGCTTTTACATTTTCGTCCTATAACATTATTTTATTGGTGGCAGGTCACGCCGGCCAGGCGTATGCCATAGCATTTTTTGCGCCTATTTTGGCCAGTATAATTTTAACCCTGCGGGGGAAATATATTTTGGGCAGCTCGTTATTAGCGCTTTTCCTGGCTATGGAAATTAAAGCTAACCACATACAAATGACCTATTATTTAATGCTGTCCATAATTATTTTGGCAGGCATTGAATTGTATCATGCTATAAAATCAAAAAACACAAGGCCCTACCTTAAATCATTAGCGTATATGGTTGGTGCTCTAATACTGGCTGTTGCGGTAAATGCTGCTTTGCTTTGGAGCACTTATGATTACGGTAAAGAAACCACCCGTGGCCAGTCAAACTTAACGCAGCATACCGAAAAAGCAAGCAATGGCCTTGCAAGAGATTATGCCTACCAATGGAGCCAAAGCGTTGGCGAATGTTTTACATTCCTGGTACCAAATGCCTACGGTGGTGGTAGTGGTACTGAAGTTTTAGATGAAAAATCGGCAACTGCTAAAGTGCTTATTGCAGCAGGCCAGCCTGATCAACAAGCGGTACAGTTAACTAACCAGATAACCGGAGGTGGCCTTCCCGGCTTAGGTACTTATTGGGGCACCAAGCCAACTACCAGCGGCCCGTTTTATTTTGGCGCTGCAATTTGCTTCCTGTTTATATTTGGATTGCTCATAGTTAAAAACCGCATTAAATGGTGGTTACTGGCTACTGTTATTTTAACCATGCTATTATCGTTTGGCGGTAATTTCCCTTATGTGTCTGATCTATTCTTCCATTACTTCCCGCTTTACAATAAGTTCCGTACGGTTGAATCTATATTGGCGGTTGCCAGTCTTTGCTTCCCTATCCTGGCGTTCCTTGCTGTTAAGGAGGTTTTAGAAGAACGTGACAATAAAGAAATTTTCAAAAAGCTTAAAATAGCACTATATATTACCGGCGGTTTATTAGTAGTGCTTATTGCATTGCCTGAGCTTTTGTTAAGCTTCAGGTCATCAGAACAAGCAAACGGAATAGCAACATTAGCCCAATATCTGCGTAATGATAACGCATTGGCTACCAATATATCAAACGCCATTGTTCAAGACAGGATGAGCCTTGAACGTGCAGATGCCATCCGTTCATTAATATTTGTATTGGTTGCCTTTGGTATACTATGGGCGTTTATTAAAAATAAAATAAACGTTACTGTTTTGTCTGTAGGCTTTTTGGTATTGGTAATGGCTGATGTTTGGCAGATTGATAAACGTTATTTAAAGGACGAGAATTTTGCTGATAAGCAGGAATCAAACGCCCCGCAACCGCGCGAGATAGACCAGTTTATTATAAGAGACAAAGACCCTGATTTTAAAGTTTTTGATACTACTATACCGGTACGTTCTGATACGCATAACCCGTTTTTCTTTAAATCGTTTGGTGGCTACTCGGCTGCAAGGCTAAAACGTTATGAGGAGCTAATTGATAACCAGTTTACAAAGAGCATTAACCATGATGTTTTGGATATGATGAATGTTAAATACATTATCGTAGAAGATCCAAAAACACAAAACGTTACCATGCAGGTTAACCAAACCGCTTGCGGCCACTCCTGGTTTGTACAGCATATAACCTATGTTAAAAACGCTGATGAAGAAATGCAGGCAATAAGCAGTTTTGCGCCTAAAGAGACCGCTATAATCGATCTGAAATATAAAAGCATGATCAGTGAAAAAGATACCTTCCTGGACACGAGTGCTACCATTAAGCTGGTAAATTACAACCCGGACCATATGGTTTACCAAAGCAGTTCGACGTCGTCACAAATTGCAGTGTTCTCTGAGATCTATTACAATAAAGGCTGGACCATGCAGATAGACGGCAAAGAAACACCTTACTTCCGTGCCAACTACCTTTTACGCGCAGCGCAGATACCGGTAGGTAACCATAAAATAGAATTTATATTCCACCCCACATCATATTACACGGGCGAGAATGTTTCGTTAGCAGGTTCTGTTTTATTGATCCTTGCTTTAGGGTTTGCAGGATATACCGAGAATAAGAAAAAGCCAACAGGCAAAAAAGCCTGATTATTTAGGCTGATATAGAAAGGCGATGGGTTATACTCATCGCCTTTTTTTATGACTGATTTTTCACTGCAGCCTGTTCCAATATATCAATTATGCCTTCATTCTTAAAAATAAAATAGCCCAGTGTCTCAGCCGAAACACCATCTGTTAGCTTATAATCAAATATGGGTTTATCGTCAGCTATCTTCGAGTTAAAATATTTAAAAGCGATGTTTTCTATTACTTTTAATTCGGCAGCTATTTCTACAATATGGGTGGAGATCAAAAATACGCTGGCCTTGATTTTTGATAAGGCCACAATGGTCGCAAGCGACGCGTCAAAAGCATCCTTAACATTAGTGCCCCTAAAAAGCTCATCAAAAATAATGAAGAGGTTATCGCTCTCGGCTATTTTTACCGCGGTTTGCTTTACCCGCATAACCTCGCTAAAGTAATGGCTGTATCCGTTGTTAATGTTATCAGACAGGTTAATAGTTGTTATTAATCCTTTAAACAAGCTTGTACGCATTTGCGCAGCCGGTACCGGAAAACCTACATGCGCCAAATAAACCGCCAAACCCAAAGCTTTTAAAAACGAAGATTTACCGGCCATATTAGCCCCGGTTAAAAAGAATACATTTTTAGCTTTATCAATAACAACATCGTTGCTCACTGCATTCTTTATTCCGGGACGATGTAAGCCCTTAATATCGACACAGGCTGTAGTTGTTTCATCATATTGTGCAAAGCAAAATCCATACTCGCTAACAGCCTTGCCAATGGCTATGTAGGCATCTAATTCATATACTGCTTTAAGCACATCCATTAAGGCAGCTAATTCTTTTTTCCTGAAAACTGTGTCGTAATAACTAAACTCCAGGTATTTCATTTTTTTGCCCCCCTCTGTTAACAGCAATTTTTCAATTTCTTTTTTTGAAAGGAACGCAGTCAACATGTTATTTATAGCGACTATGGCAAACGAACCTTCGCCAATAGCAAGCGCGTCATTAAAATCTTTCAGAATTTTAAGCAGCTTATAAATATTATTGATACCTTCTGTTATTACATAAGCATCACTGGTTGGGTTAATTAGTGTTCTGGTCTTCCAGCCTACAGAGTCAAAAATATTAGACTTTAGCGGGTCAAGATTTAAGGCTAAGTAATGTTCAATAAAATCAACATCTTTTTTAACCAGATTTATGGTTACGCCGTGTTCATGAAAATATTTAATGGTGTCTTTACGCGAATTGAGTATTTGCACATCAAAAGACGGTGTTTCCATCATCTCTTTTAGCTTTTTTGCGCCGCCTACGGTTTTTACATGGTTAAAAAAAGAATAGATGCTGTTGCCATCCTCGCTGAAAAGATCGAGATCTTTAATTGTCTGCCGGTCAATTTCAAACTGGGCCATTAAAAGATGATATAAGATTAGTCGTTCGTCCGTTTATTTTTAAGCCAGTACCAAGCCAGATTAAAAGCTATAAGAGCGTGATTAATAACGGTTGGAACCAAACCATAGTATCGCCGCATAATATCAAAACGTTCGGCCAAACTTTGCCTGTGTTTTAACTTAGACATCCCCCCTACTTGATATTTGGCTACGTAACGGTTTACATTAACTATTATTCTGGCTTTTTTGGCTGCCTTAATTATCCAGTCGATATCGGCACTTAGTTGATATTGGGAATCGTATGGTTCTGTTAAAGATCGTTTGATATAGATGGCCTGGTGGCTTACGCTCATTCCATATTTGAAGCTTTTCCAGCTGAAAGTTGTTGGAGCGGCATGGCGGCGCAGTCCAAGGCTGTTGCCTTGCGCGTCTATCATTTCTGTTTCGCCGTAATAGATATCCGCATCGGGGGCAGTCGCAAAAACATTAGCTACGGTATCTGCCGAATAAAACTCATCTGCCGAATTCATAAATAGCACATAGTCCCCTGTCGCGATAGCTAACCCTTTGTTCATTGCATCGTAAATGCCCTTATCTTTTTCGCTGATGAGTTTGGCAACGCGGTCCTTATATTTCTCTATGATCTGCAATGTGCCGTCGGTCGATGCACCATCCACAACAATATATTCAATGCCTTTATAAGTCTGGTTTAATACCGAAAGCATGGTGCGTTCAATATCAGCCGCATTATTATAAACAACCGTAATTACACTTAATATGGGCTGCACTGCTTTCATTTGGTGATAGATTGATAGAGGTTGATATATTGTTGAGCCACTATTTCATTGGTATAATTATCCAATACTTTTTGCCGGGCACCTGCAGCCAGTTGGTCTGCATTGCCATTAAGCGTTTCATACAAACCTTTAGCCATATCGGCGGCATCTTTTAACTTAGCTAAATAGCCATTACGCTGGTGATCTACCATTTCGGGAATGCCGCCGGTATTAAAAGCAACCACAGGTGTACCACAACTTAAGGCCTCCATGATGGTATTAGGCAGGTTATCTTCTAACGATGGTGTAACAAAAACATCAGCCATGCTGTAAACCTCGGCCAGTTCATCCTGCGATGTAATTAAGCTAAGCTCATGCACCTTAAAAGGCAATCGGGTAACGTCAAAATGCTTGTTCTTGCCAAATATTACTATTTCAATTTGTTCGTTTTTCGGATGATCATTTTTCAAAATATTCAGCGCGTCAACTAAATAACTTATCCCCTTGCGCCTGTCATTTATATTAGCTGCGCCAAATAATATTATTTTGGCTGATGGGTCGATGCCCCGTTTTAGGCGTGCGGATATTTTATCCTTCGGCGAAAAAATATTAATATCAATAGGATTAGGAATGGCCTCGATCCTAAAATTCTTTATCAGCGAGCTTTGCTTAGCTACCCCGGCCAGCCATTTACTACAGGTTACAAACGTTATGTTTTTGGCCCCGGCAAATAAGCCGGCTTTACGTAGCCAGCCGGTATGCGAAATATCGTTATCACTTGCATCGCGCAAAAATGGGCAATTACCGCATTCGCGTATAAAATTATCACAGGTGCCCGAGTAATGACAACCACCGGTAAATGCCCACATATCATGCAAGGTCCAAACAATAGGCTTGCCGGTATTAACCAGTTCTTTCAAATCGGCAATGGATAGAAAACCTGAGTTTGTCCAATGCAGGTGTATAATATCGGCGCTGGTAACTAATGGCTGCTTAATAATACTTGTACCCGCATTAGCGGTTGAGAAAGCAAACCGAACGGACTTATCCTTTTCATGAAAAAGAATGAACGGGATGCGCTCCCGTAAAAAATCAGCTTTGGCTTTTAGCCTGGTTATAAAATTTTTAACTATACCCTCAACCCGTTCATCGCCTGTCTTTTTATACTGAACCAGCAACCGCGCATCAACTTTTGCCGATACCAACGCCTTTAACAGGCGCAGGCAGGCAGCGGGTGCGCCGCCCCCGGCATCGGACGTATTGATGAGGGTTACTTTCATTGTCACAAGTATACTAATAAAGCTGAAAGACTAAAGCAGAAAGCTTAAAGCTAACCGTAAAAAAGCTTTGGTCTTTCTGCTTTTAGCTTTACGCTATGTATTACGCCGAAAAATTTTACTTTTGGTTATTCATAAACAAAACCAGGCAGTAACCCGCATGAGCTATTTATTCCAGGATTGGCAAGCAAACCGACGAAACTTTAAAGGGCAGCTTGTTTTGTTTATGTTCAGGCTGGTATCGCTCATTAACCGGTCTATGATAGCCAAGGTGATATTCTTCCCTTACTTAATGTTTTACCGCTATTTGGTTGAATGGGTTTGGGGGATCGAGATTCCGCGTAAAACTACTATTGGCAAGGGCCTGGCACTATACCACGGCCAGGCATTAGTAGTTAACCTTGGCGTTGTTATTGGCGATAACTGCACTTTAAGAAACAGCACCACCATTGGCAACAAAAAACAAGCGGACGGCACTTTTAGCCCAGCGCCACGCATTGGCAATAATGTAGATATTGGCGCCAACGTGGTAATTATTGGCGACATTGAAATTGGTGATAATGTAATTATCGGCGCAGGGGCGGTAGTTACCAAAAGCATACCGGCCAATAGTGTGGCCGTGGGCAACCCTGCCCGGATATTAGATAAAAAAGAAACTACTGCATAACAGGCTACAGCATTAATGGATAATAATTTAACCGACCGTTCTTTTTGGAAAGCATTTTGGGAATCAAGAATTGGCCTGATCTTTAATATTAAGCGCGATTATATTTTTGGCGATATGCTGGGCAAGATCAAAGCCAAAAAAGGCTATCAAACTGCTATTGAATTAGGTGGGTTCCCGGGATATTATACCATCTACCTTAAAAAATATGAGAACATGGATACCACCCTGTTTGATTATTTTGTGCACCAGGGATTGGTAAATGAGTTGCTTGAAGTAAACGGTCTGAAAGAAACCGATATTGACATTATTGAAGCCGACCTGTTCAGCTATCAACCCGAAACACAGTACGACATGGTGCTATCCTTCGGCTTGATAGAGCACTTTAAAGATACCAAAGCCATTATAGCAACCCACCTGCCTTTTTTAAAAGATAACGGAACGCTGTTTATAACCCTCCCTAATTTTAAAAGTATAAACGGTTGGGTTCAACGTAAATTCGATCTGGAGAATTATAACAAACACTATATTGAAAGTATGAACCCTGCGTTGTTGGCAAGCTATTGCAAGGAGTTGGGTTTAAAGGATGTGGAATCATACTATCATGGCAAATTTTCTATGTGGTTGGAAAATAAGGGTACGCAGTCGGCATTGGCTAAGGCTTTTGTTAAAAGCCTGTGGTTTACCGGGAAAGTGTTTACAAAGATCTTCCCTTTTGAAAGCAAGGCTTTATCGCCTTATATTGTATTAAAGGCGACAAAATAATCCGGAGACGCAAAGCATTGCGTCTCTACATTTATTATTAATAACCCGATATACCATGAAACCAAACCGACTGTTATTTCTATTCCTGTTTTTAATAATTAATTCAACCCTATTTGCCCAGGTTGCCGAACTGCCAACACCCTGGACCAAACCGGCTATGGATGCGCCTGTTCCGTTCCCGGAATATCCAAGGCCGCAATTGCAACGGACTGATTGGTTGTGTTTAAATGGCAAATGGGACTATATTGGTGGCAAAGATGTGGCGGACGCGTCTAATCCTGAAAAAGCAATAGTCTTTGCCGGTAAAGTAGAAAAAATTCGTGTGCCTTATTGTCCTGAATCTGTGCTGTCGGGCATCAAGCGCAAGCAAGAGATCAATATGTGGTACCGCCGTACGGTGGAACTACCTCAAACATGGGGTAATAAGCAAGTCATCATGCACTTTGATGCTGTAGCTTACCACGCAACCTTATTTGTTAACGGCCATAAAGCCGGCGACCATGATGGCAGTTATGATGCCTTTAGCTTTAACATTACGCCCTATTTGGTAAAAGGCAAAAATACACTGGTGGTTGCAGTTCAGGATCTGAATGATGGCCGGGTACCATCAGGCAAAAGCGGCCCGCGCGGCGATTATACCTTCTGTTCAGGCATCTGGCAAACCGTATGGCTGGAACCGGTAAATAAAAACTTCATTCAAAACGTCCGTCTGCTGCCTGATTTGGAAAACAGCCGCTTAAAAATACAGGTGAATACTGCCGGTGAAGGTAAAGTAACCGCTATTGCTTTGGATGGAGCTAAGGTGGTAGCGCAAGCCTCATCAACGGGCGGTAGTTCTTTTTATGTGCCGATAAAATCGCCTAAACTTTGGTCGCCGGATAGCCCGTTTCTGTACGATCTGAAGATCAGCCTGGCAGATGCCAGTGGTAGGGTGACAGATGAAGTTAAAAGCTACTTCGGCATGAGGGATATTAAATTAGGCAAGGTTAACGGGGTTAATCGCCCGTTAATAAACGGCAAATTTATTATGCAGTTGGGTATGCTTGACCAGGGTTACTGGCCCGATGGTGTTTTAACTGCGCCAACAGAAGCGGCGCTTAAATTTGATATTGAATTCACAAAAAGGGCGGGCTTTAACCTGATAAGGAAGCATATGAAAACCGAGCCGCAACGGTTTTATTATTGGGCCGATAAATTAGGCCTGTTGGTTTGGCAGGATATGCCGGCGATATGGTATCAAAATGAAGATACATTAAAAGTGCGCACCGAATTCAGGAAGGAATGGAAAGCCATTATCGACGATCATTATAACTCGCCATCCATTATTACCTGGGTGCCTTTTAACGAAAACTGGGGCGCATTTGATGTTAAAAATATAACCGATTGGACCAAGCAATACGACCCTTCAAGACTGGTGAACGGCAACTCGGGCTTTAACAATAACCCATCCTACCAAAAAGCCTATGGCGACCCTATGAATGGTGATTATGTAGATACACATATTTACGTAGGCCCGGATGGCGCCTCGCGGCCAGACGCAAATCGTGCGGCATCATTGGGCGAGTTTGGCGGAGTTGGCTTGTTTGTACGCGACCACATGTGGCCGGTAAGGAACAACGCCTACGATTATGAGCCAACCAAATCGCGGTTAACCGACAGGTACGTATTTTTATTGGACAAAGTAGAACAACTGATGAAGTACCGGGGCCTGAGCGTTGCAATCTACACACAAACTACCGATGTGGAGCATGAAGTTAATGGCTTGTTAACTTACGACCGCGCTTTCGAGAAAATGGAAGTTAACCGCGTTAAAGCCGCAAACCAGGCGGTTATTAAAGAAAGTTATAAACTGAATATGCCTAAAACTAATTAAGGTTATTTCTTCACAGCAGCTTTTATCCGCCATTGTTTAATTAGCCGTATGCCTCTTTGTAATATGGTGCCTTTACGGTTTTTAAGGAAGCGTTTAATGGTTACGTGAGCCTGTTCGTTCTCTTTGATCTCGGTAGGGAAATATTTAACCGGCTTGTCGGCAACCTTAACGCCGTACATGTTTTCGATATTAGAGTGCACACCGGTACCGTCATGCCCTATGTTATGCACCAGCGAGCGCGAGGGATTGAGTGTAAGCCCTCCTTTTAGGAAAATGGACGCATACCACCTTATGGCCCACGAGTTGTTTTTACCGGCCTTAAATTCCTCCATTTGCTTCCAGAAGTTCATTGTGTAGCCTATAGAAAAGTTATGTTTTTTCTCCAGGTTAAACTGGCTCATCAGCTTATCAATATCCGGCTCAAAATTTCGCCATGCCCTTGACCATGTGGCCCATCCCCAACTGGTAGCTATCCGATAAAAGAAAGCATCGGGCAACGTTTTATCATCCAGGTTGTACATATACGCGCCAATATGCATTACTTTATCATCCTGTGCGTATTTAGCAAGCCCCTCGTTAAAATATTGCAGGGTATACGGCGACGATATCAGATCATCCTCAAAAACAACGACCTTACCAAACTCGCTCACCAGCTGGCTAACGCCAATAATAATAGAACTGGCCAACCCCATGTTTTCTTTACGGGGTATTACTTTAACAGATTTAAAGCCGGTTACTTCATATGCCAATGCCCTAACCTCTTCCACCTTAGCGGTATCGGCTTCGGTTTTTGGCCCGTCAGAAAAAATGAATAACCGAGACTCGGCAGCCAATACGTTCTTTTGTAAATAGGCAAGCGTACGGCGCGTATGGTCGGGCCGGTTATATACGAATAAAGCTATAGGTGCAAGATTTTGCATTAAAATATTTCGGGCTGATGATCAGCTTTTTTACATAGAACGGTATAGTAGTTAGCAAATTGTTCTTCCAGTTTTTTTCCGAAGATGGATGCAGCAACTTTTTTAACGTTATGTTCCAGGTCAATTTTCAGGCTGCTTAAAAAGTTCTTTGGCTTTTTTAAAGTTTCGAAAGTATAAAACTTAGTTACTTCGGGCGCAATGGTGTCGGTTAAATCTTTAACTACTTCCAGCCCCTCGGTTGCTAACAAATAACGCAGCGATGTAGGTGTATAAACATTAATGTGCCCATAAGCCAGGAAGTGCTTTATACGTGTATCAACGCCGTGCTTATAATCACGCGGCACCTCTATCAGTACCATTTTGGCAACACGCTTCAACTCGCGCAGCAAAAGGCGCTCGTGCTCCACATGCTCTAATACGTGGGTAAGGATGATCAGGTCCATGCTGTTATCCCCGAAAGGCAAATGGTACCCGTCAAACTCCTGTACAGATTTTAGGCTTGGTATATTTCTTTCTTTTATCCGCTCCACCCCGCTTGCCGAAAGCTCGACCGCATGCAGCTCGGGCGCGAAATCTTTATCAGCCAATAATTTTAATATCACGCCGTCGCCGGCACCAACCTCTAGCACTTTATTAAAAGTATAGCCTTTACAAACAGTTATGATATGCTCAACCTTGTACTTAGCACCCAACATGCGCCAGGTTTCATCATTATTTTCATAATAATTGTCGTAGGCCGTTTTAAGGTTTTCGCTGCTGTTTACTTCCTGCATTTTTGTAGTGTATTGTGGTTAGTGCGGCAAAATTAACATATAAATATTAAATAGGCCCGGCGGCTGATATTTAATATTATTTTACAATTGTCAGCCAGCCCGATAGCGGCTTAGTGCCGTTTTTAAGATCAATGACATAATAATAAGTTCCAAAGGGTAGCAGTTTTCCTTTGAAGGTTCCGTCCCATGATTTAGTGTACCCGGTGCTTTTAAATATCGCAAGCCCCTCCCTGTTATAAACGGTTACTACGCTGCCGGTGTAAGCAGTCATAGCGGCAATGTTCCAGGTATCATTAGTGCCGTCGCCGTTTGGGGTAAAAGTGTTAGGTACAACTATTTTTTCATAAACTTTAATAGTAACCTTGTCTGTTTCAATAGCGCAATTCTGATCAGTTGTTGCGGTAAGGGTGTAGGTAATATCCTCTGTTGGTGTAGCAGTTGGGGTAAGAATAGCAGGGTCATCTAAATAAGTAGTTGGCGACCAGCTATACTGTACATTATTACCCGTTACTTTACCTGCAAGCTGTATCTTATCACCTTTTAAAATAATTTTATCCTCCCCGGCATCAACAATTGGTTTAGGTATTACAATAATTATAACCTTGGCCGAGTCAGAACAGTTGCCGGTAGACACTATCACTTTATAGGTAGTAGTAACTAATGGCGTTGCTGTTGGTGCCGCTACATTAGTTGCCGATAGTCCCGCAGCCGGTGTCCACGTGTACTTAGTACCGCCGGAAGCGGTTAAAGTAACACTATTGCCTGCACAAATAGTTGACCCTGCTGATACCTTGGCAAGCGCCCCGGTACTTATAGTAATAGCAACCACATTACTTGGTGATGGGGTACCGCAAGAGCCGCCTGTTACCAGCCTGCGGTAATACGTTGTAGTACTAACCAAACCTGTATTATAAGTTAATCTGTTCGCCCCTGCAATATCTGTGAAGTTGACATTGTCGGTAGATTGCTGCCATTGGTAGCTAAAGCCGGCACCGCCAGCCGAAGTGCCTGTTATATCGCCTCCAAAAGCCGGCCCGCAAAAACTGGTTGCAGTCGGTGCTGTTAGTGTATTATTGCCAACAGCGGGTGTTACGGTTATGGTTACAACATTACTATATAGCGGCGCAGAACAGAAACTCAATACTCCGCGGCGATAGTAGGTTGTTGTAGTAATTACCGAAGGATCATAATTAATTGAAAGGGCAGCAGCGCCTGATATATCAGTAAAGGTTATATTATCGGTTGACATTTGCCATTGATAGGTGAAATTACCCGTACCGCCAGTTGGTGTAGAACCATTGATGACCGAAGGATCTGCGCTTGCCGAACAAAAAGTAGCGGGTACCGGCTGTGCAATGCTGTTATTATTGATAGTTATAGCCCGATGAATATTTATAGTTACTACATTGCTTAGGGGTAGCGCGGCACACCCGGCGGCAGTTATAATACGCCTATAGTAAGTGGTTACCGTTATTGGCGGCGGGTCATAATTAATTGTATTAACACCTGCTATGTCAGTAAAAGTTATATTATCTGTTGATTGCTGCCATTGAATGGTATATCCAATTCCCGGAAGAGGCGAACCGCTTATTATAGCAGGGTCGCCCGGCCCGCAAAAGCTGGTAACAGCTGCAGGTGTAGAAATAGTGTTTATTGGAACTGGCGTAATAGCTATAGTTATAACATTACTGGCTGTGCCGGCAGTGCAACTGCCGCCGGCAACTATACGCCTGAAATAGGCTGTTTTGGTAACTAATGGCGGATCATAATCGGGTCCATTTTCATTAACATCGGAAAAAGTAATATTATCAAATGATGCTTGCCATTGGTAAGTGAAAGGCCCGGGGCCTACGGGTACAGAACCTTTAATAAGAGATGGATCTGAAGTGGTTGCTGTGCAAACAGGTGCATTGGGTTGCGGCTGCCAAATGGCATTATCATATACAGCAGTGGCAGCTGTATATTTTGCAATGAACAGGTCGCGGACTATGCTTTGTGCTGAACTGGTCGAGGCGCAACCCGATTCATTAAAATTAACGGTAGAACAAAATGACCCGGTTAGCAAAACATCATTATTACCATCAACAGCAACACTCCGCGCCATGTTATTGTTGCAACTATTGTTGCCTAAGCCAAAGGCCCATTTATAATTACTGTTAACATCATACTTTACCAAAAACATATCCTCCCTACCATGATCTTTAACATTTGCAACCGCGGCTGAAAGGTCGAAATCTATCGTTCCGGTAAAATATCCCGATAGGTAGATATTATTATCAGGGCTAACAACTATGCCATAATTATTTATAAATGAGCCGGCATTGCCAATGTCTTTATAAAACTGTACAAACCCGTTCTGGTTATATTTCGCAAGAAATACATCCTGGATACCTTTGGGGCTTAACGGCGTTGCGCTGCCGAAATTTATTGGCGCGGCAAATACACCATTCATATAAATATTATTTTGGGCATCTAATGCCATATTAATATTATAATCAGCGCCCTGCGCGGTACCCAGTATTACATTTACCCAAAGAAAGGTCCCCGAAGATGAATACTGCGCAATAAACATTGAATTATTGCCGGCGACATTATTTACGGAGCCTAAAGGGTTAAAATCAACCGTGCCGTTTATGTAGCCCGCAATAGTGATATTATTATTTTTATCAATTACCGCTCCTATTATCGAGTTATCGCCGCCTGCATCGCCCAAACTAAACTTCCATATTACGTTACCGGCTGCGTCATATTTCACTAACAGCCCATCTTTAGTACCTTTAGGTGCAATATTTGTACCGCCAACATTTATAGTTGATTGAAACTGGGCAGCTACCACTAAATTACCTGAAGCATCGCTAACAACCTTACCGCCGTTTTCGATACCTGTGCCACCAATAGACTTTGCCCATAAAAAATCCCCGTTATTGTCAAGGCGGATGATAAAAGCATCGCGCCCTGCCGCGGTTAGGTTAAAAACACCGGCCCCGGGGTCGGCATCCATCAGTTGTGAATCAAACTGGCCTGTTAAGGTTATATTGCCGTTAATGTCTACATCTAATCCGTTAGGTTGGTCGGTACCCGGTCCGCCGAAAGATGACGCCCATACCAAGCCGCCGCTTGCGTTATATTTTGCTATAAACCCATCATAGCCGGTGCTTGTAGCAGTTAAATTTTTTGTACCGGCCGAAGATGGGTCAAAATCAACAGTCCCGCTGAAAATGCCGGTAACATACATGTTATTTTGTGCGTCAACTTTTATAATAGTTGATATAGCATTGCCATTTGGCCCACCCATATCTGCCACCCAGGCAGGTGCTACCTGGCAAATTGCTGTTAATGGCAAAACCAGTAAACAGGCAATTAAACGCAACATATTCTTAAAGCTTGCAGGCATTGGTTTGGATAAACCTTACAATTTAAAAAGAATTATTTAATAAAGTTTAAAGTCTTTTTTATTTCAATAACATAACATAGCCGGATAAGGGCCCCTGCCCATTTTTTAAGTCGATAATGTAATAATAAGTACCAAGGGGCAAATGCCTATTGTTAAGCATACCATCCCACGGTTTTGCATAGCCAATGCTGTTAAAAATTTTTTGACCAAGCCTGTTAAAAACCGTTATTATGCTGTCATTATAGCCATCCAATCCGTCTATCAGCCAGCTGTCATTAACATTGTCGCCGTTAGGGGTAAAGGTGTTAGGGATCTTGATCTTCTCTAACACCCTTATAGACACATCATCATTAACCACAAAATATCCTTTGGCAGTTGTTGCTGTTAGCTTATAAGTTATGTTTTTAGCTGGGGTAGCAATCGGTGTGAGGCTATTTGGATCATCCAGGTAGGTTGCCGGCGACCATTGATAAGTAGTGCCCGCGGTTGCGGTTACCTGGCCGGTTAGTTGCACCCTATCGCCTTTAAAGATAGTCTTATCCGGGCCTGCATTAACCAGGGGCGGCGCTGCAACATTTACTGTAACCGTTAATGTGCTGCTGCAGTCACCATTAAAAACCGTTACTGTATAAGTTGTAGCAGTTGTAAGTGTGGCTATGGGCGATGCAACATCTGTTGCAGAAAGACCGGTAGCGGGCGACCACAAGTAACTGGTACCACCGGTAGCATTGAGCGTTACCGACTGGCCCGGACAAATGCTTTGTTCGGGCGATACTGTTGCTACAGGCAAAGGGTTGATAGCGATAGTAACCGTATTACCGGGTAGGCGGATATTGCAGGGCGAATTTGTGATCAATCGCCTGTAATAAGTAGTGATACTGGCCGACGACGGATCATAATCTTTCGCGGTGGCACCGTTGATGTCAGTAAACGTAATATTATCTGTTGATTGCTGCCACTGGTAATCAATATTACCAACGGCTACCGGCACATAGCCACGAATTAAAGCTGCATTACCGACATTGCAAAAATTACTATCGGACGGGGCAACTATCCTATTATCAGTTACAGGTTTTATATAGTTTATTGTAATTACATTGCTGACATTGGGTGCCGCGCATACCGCTTTCAGGATACCGCGGCGGTAATAGGTTGTCGCGCTTATTACTGGCGGGTCAAAATCTTTTGATTGCGCGCTCGCGCCGGGAATGTCGGTAAAGGTTTTATTATCCAATGATTGCTGCCATTGGTAAGTGTAATTAGAACCAATGGGTGTGCTGCCGGTAATTAGGCCGGGATCATCGCCGGGGCAAACAGTCGTTACAGCCGGTGCTGTCGCAGTATTATTGGTAACCGGTACTAATGTAGTAGGCACATAACGCACAATAAACATATCAGCTTTGCCCTGCACAGTCAGGTTACCAATCCCGCATCCTGTAGCATCAAAATTAATAGTTGGCTTAGACGTACCAAACTGCCCGGTTACAAATATTTCATTATTACTATTTACATTTAGGAATTGGACGCCCTCCTCTTCTATAGAAGGCCCTACACTGTTAATGTCAACTGAATTAAAAGTATGAGCAAGATCCGGTATGGCGAATGCCCACTGATAATTGCCATTATCATCATATTTAGCCAAAAACATGGTAAGATCCACACCTGCAGTGAGTTCGGCTACTGCTGAAGAAGGATCAAAATCAACCTTTCCCAAAAAATTACCGGTAAGGTATAAACTGTTGTCGGTCCCCACTGCCATCCCTCGGTTAAGCACAGTAGTATTTGTACCACCTATATCTTTACGATATAACAAATTACCTGCCGATGAATATTTTGCTATAAATATATCCTGAAGGCCAATGGGATTTAATGTTGGCGTGCTGCCAAAATTTGTAGGGCCGTTAAATACACCATTTATATAAATGTTATCCTGGCTATCTAAAGCCAGCGTAACGTTGTAGTTAAACGTTAAACCATCATTGCTCTTAACCCATTGCAATATACCGGCGGGCGAATACTTGGCTAAAAATATAGCATGCTCTCCGGAAATACTAACCGGTGCACCCAGCGGGTTATAATCAACTGTACCGTTGCCATAGCCTGCAACAATGATGTTATTGTCTTTATCAACCAATACGTCTACTGCTCTATTATCATACCCATTACCAATTGCCCCAAGGTTAAACTTCCATATTACATTACCGTTAGGGTCATACTTCACCACTAAGCCGTCCGGACTTCCTTTGGCTGTAATCTTACCGCTAACGTCAGGTGATCCCCAAAAAGCGAACAGACCTATCAAATTTCCGGCGGCATCGCTTGCCACTTTATATCCTATTTGTCCATCGTAAAATGGCTTATTGGGGCCTATGTCTGTTGGTATAGCTCTGCTCCCGCTTTCAATCAATTTTTCCCACAACACGTTTCCATTGTTGTCAAGGTGCACAATAAAAGCATCGCTATAGAACACATAGCCAGCAGCATTTCTCGTACCTGTAGCATCTTTCCTGCCGATCACAGTAATGTTGCCGTTACGGTCAATGTCAAGGCCACTCGCGTCAACTCCCGACCACTCTTGCTCAAATCTTTTTACCCAAACAAGCGCACCAGCTGCGCTATACTTAGCTAAAAAATCACCAGCATTTTTTTCGGTCGCGCCAGTTATGCCTGCCGAAGGATCAAAATCAACAACATTATAAGGGCCATCCACATAATTGCCAATGACGTAAAAATTGCCTTGTGCATCAAATTTCAAACTGGTTGAGATAGCGGAAGCTCTTAAGCCGCCAATATCTAATAGCATACTTGGCGCTACAGGCACGGTTTGCCCAAAGCTCAATATTGGTAAAATGAGCAGCAAAGCAAGAAAGCCAACTAATTTATTGAGGTACATAGGTTTAATAACCTACAAGTTAGGAAAGATTATTTAATAATATGCAAGGCTTTTTGTAAGGTTGCATCAACCTTATCATTTATATCTGTTGATATTTTCAGGTAATAAGCCAGCACGCCATAAACTATGGTTGTAATGCCACTGCGCACTACAAGATCTAAAAAAACATTTGGCATACGCCAAAAATACTTACCGGCAAAATAACTTATTATTGCAATGCCAATTACTAAGATATGCTTAAAAGTAAATGGCTGCATTTTAAAACGGTATTTGATGTAGAACCAAGTACAGAAATTAATACCCGCAATGGTTATTAAATAAGCCCCGGCGGCACCCATACCACCATATTTGGGTATCGCCAAATAAGTTAAAACAACGCAAATTATACTCCAAATAAGCACCAGGATAGTTATCAATTTGTATTTATGCGATGTGGTGACGATATAAGTATTTAACCCGCCGGTAACATCCACCAAAAAGCCCAGGCATATCATGATCAATACATTAAACTGGTCGGCATATTCTTTTTTGTGCAGCAAGGTTAACAGATTCTCTTTGTTCACCAATATGCCTACAAACAATAAAAAACCCACCACCATCTGTATAATAGATGTTTTGTAATAAACTTCTTCAATAGCTGCCATGTTTTTTGATTTCCAGGCATCAGATACTATCTGGTAGGTTGTGCGGCTAAGCGCTGCCTGAGGTACGGAGATAACTATAGCTATACCCGAGTATAAGCTGTAAACCCCTTGCACCGCTAATCCGGCCATAGCGCTCAACATATATTTGTCTACATTTTGCAGCATTACATATATAGCGCTGGATAAGAAAGTGAACAAGCCGAAATTAAGCACTTCTTTGTGGGTGATATCCGGATGCTTCACGCTCGACCTGCGATAAGAGAATTTGCCCGTGGTGGCAAGACTTACTAACAAACTCAAACATACTACGCCATTTATCAGCACATAAATAACAATGAATTGCTGAAAATCTATCCAGCCCAAAGCCAGCATGAGCATGGTAATGGTAGTAACTAAGCGCAAAACCACTTCTTTTAAAACAGCCGAGTATATGGACTGATAAATAACCTTACCAAAGGCTTCTAAAAAATTAAAGAAGATAGTGAAAAATGCCAGCGGCACCAGGTAATAATAATATTCAACAAACAGCTCCGCTTTTTTTTTAAAGCTGATCACTATTATTGGTTTAATGGCGAAAAATACCAGCGTTGAAATGGCAAACCCTATAAGGGCGACCTTGCCCGTAAAACGCAAAAAATTATGATGCGTATTATCATCAGTACGATAGAAAGGAAAATAACGTACAATTATACTTGGCACGCCCATCGATGCAATGATCGAGTAAAGCACCGACAAACCTATCAATAATTGAAAAAGGCCTATCTGCTCGGTAGTAAGGAAACGTGGGTAAAGTAAGATAAGGTTTACAAACCCTATGATCATACCCGCGTATGATACGAAAGTGTTTTTGTAAGCCTGTTTTTTTACTATTCCCATTTATACCTAATATTTTATGCCGATTCGGCCCGTATAATCAATACGGTTAAGCAATAACGGTAATTTTTCGGCTACTATATATTCATCAACTGCTTTGCGAGCGCCTTCCCAATGGCCATAATCATCAATAATAATAACGCCACCCGGTACCAATAACGGATACAGGTGCTTCAGCTCGTGTGCTGTTGATTCATAAAAATCAGTATCTAACCTTAACAATGCTATTTTGCCGGGCAGGGTTTGGGGGATGCTGTCTTCTACCTTACCTTTTACGTAATGCACCTTAGCTGTCGGATAATTTAAACTGCCAACATTTTTCTGCACCTCGTCAATAGTTGAATAGCACCAAACTGATGTTGGGTCCTCACGCTCGGTGCTGTTCATTAACTCCACAGCATCGGTACCGGTAAATACTTTATCAACCTCGGTAGGTTCAGACATGCCTTCGTAGGTGTCGAATAAATAGATCTCGCGGGTTTGGTCGCCAGCTTTTATTAGGGTATCAATAGCCGCCATGGTACTGCCGCCGCGCCATACGCCGCACTCAACAAAGTCGCCGTCAATTTTATTGGTAACCAGGTAATTTACCGCGTTGCATAGTGATGCAATACGTTCGGGCGTGGTCATGGTATAGGGTTTAACCTTTTTATAGGTATCAACGGTTTCTTTATCAAAATCGGCGGGTAAGCCATCAACTACCAAACGCTCGTCGGGTTTTACAATGTCGTAACCAAACTTATTTGCCAGGCCCCTTACTGTTTTTCTAATCATGTTCTATTATTTGCTATTGCTTGTTTAAGCAGCTTTGTTATCGTATTTATCCTACTGTTAATATCGTAATTTTCGCGGATGTGTGCCGCCTCTTTTTTCCCCAGTTCAACGGACAGGTTTACATCGGCAGCAATTTTAATCATGTAGCCGGCCATGCCTTCAATATCATGTTCGGGCACCAAATATCCGGTTTCTCCGTTAATTACCGCTTCTTTTATTCCGGCGTGCTGCGTACTTACAATGGCCAGGCCAGATGATCCGGCTTCCAGTATAGTTACCGGCGTGCCTTCCATATCGCCGTCAGGCGCGGTAACAGAGTGCTGCACAAAACAACGGGCTTTTGCAAACAGGGCTTTAACCTGATCTGCTTTTAATCCGCCATATAAAGTAACGCTTTTTTCTAATTTTAATTCGGTCACTAATGCTGATACCTCATCGGCTAACGGCCCTGTACCCACCATAGCTAACGTAGCATCCGGAAATTTATCAATCACCAGCTTAAACGCTTTTATTACTGATGTTGGCGATTTCTTTTTTACAAAACGGCCTATGGCTAAAAACGTTCTGCCGGTTTTTGAAATATCCAGCAGCGGAAAGGCCGATGTGTCAACCCCACATGAAGCGGTGGTTACTTTTTCGGCTGGTGCGCCCATAGCAATAAGCGCCCTGGCCATATCGCCCGATACTGCTATTAGTCCGCTGGCGTATTTAAACGCTTTTTGATAAAGGTTATGGTATAGAGCCGCGGTCTCGCGGTGATGCACATCGGCCCCATGATAGTGGATAACCAACGGCAACCCGGCCATTTGGCAAGCCTCGGTTACTGAGGCGCCTACCATGCCATACTCGGCAAATACTACATCAATTTTTTGTTCGGTTAGATATTTGGCCAGCGCATTAGTGCGTACATTAATCTCCAGCTTGTTAAATATTTTCTTTTGGATCAAATAGCTCAGCAAACCAAACGGCGACCGGATGAGGTACTTACCCTCATGGTCATAAACAGGGAAAACGCCGCCGTACAACACTTTTTTATTGCCGGGTAAACGTTCAATATGTTCCCGTACAAAGGTTTCTGAAAAGGAATCTTTATTAGGTTTAATGATGCAGAGGTTAAATTGCTCCATTAATTACTTTACTGGTTTTTGCGCAAGTACTATATATAAAGAAGCATCCCTGTCGCGCTGTTGCTGGGTATTCATTTTATTAAACAGCCTGATCTTAAGCTGCATCACAAAGGCAAACGGCGGAACCAAAAAGCGCGGAAGCTTATTGATAATAGCATCCTGCAATAACTGCAACCCGCTGGCAGCAAGGCCCATTATACCGAAGAATGAAGTTACTATAAAAGTTTCGTCTTCAACAGTTTTGCGTAAGCCCGCACTCGTCCAGCGCCAGTAATCGTTGGGGGTTGGGTGATAATACCAGTAGCCATGCGTGGTTAATATGATTGACCCGCCCGGTTTTAATATCCGCAGTGCTTCCTGTAAATAACCCGATGGTGTATCCACATGCTCCAGTACCTGGTTTGATAAAATGATATCGCAATAGTTATCAGGCAGGGTGGTTTTACTGTCGAAACCAATATGATGATCGGCCATAGGGTTCATTTCCAGGTCAACACCCAGGTAAGTGCCTACATGCGGTTCAATAACACTCCTGTACGGCATATCGCCGCAGCCAAAATCTACCAATAATAATTCTTTGTTATTAGCGGTTAGCTCTTCTATTTTTTTAATAGTCGCATCGCGTAACTGGGTTAGATGCACATATCTTGGATGGAATATATTGGGGTTTAGCCGGTCATTACCTTTCATGCGGCTAATTTAAGGCTTTTATATAGGTTATTAAAATGCTGATTACCGAACCCCTACTTATGCCTTGAATAATATCTTAACTGGTTAAGTTTCCTCACGGTGTCTTTACGCCATATCACTAACGAGTCCATATTTACCTTTTGCACTTCATATGATATTTCGTTAGTCTTATTTTTATCCAAAACCAGTAAACAGCCGGGCTGTGTAATGCCCCAGGTTCCGGTTGCCGGAGGCGGTGCCGGCATACCATTAAATGCCCCTAAAATAAGGTTATAACTGGCGTCAGTATTTAATTTAAAATAACCAGATTGTTTTAAACGCATTGTTTTATACACGGTATCAATACCATAAGGCGATTGCAGGGTGAAAGCGTTATCCCACCTAAACTGCAAACTGGCAAGGGGTGGGCACTTAAACGCGGCATAATGCTGGGTAATAACGGTACGGCCCACGGTTTGGCGTAAGGTTAACGAATCATCAGACAGTTGTATCACAGCAAACCTGCGCTCTTTGCTTGTACCCGGATTAAGCACAAATTCGCAAGCTTTATTGATACTCCATTTACCGTTCACCGGGGCATCATCGCTAAACAGGTTATAGGTAAAATCGCTGTTGATCTGGAAGTAACCGTTTGGATAAGTAACCGTATGGCTTATTGGTACATTACCCGCGTCAAATACGTTGGTACTTATCTCCCTTATTCCCCATCGCTTCAAATAGTCAATGGACGAAGCGTGCAGGCAAATATCTGTCGACTTTATTTCTTTTTTACAAGAACTCAGCCCAACCATTGCCAGCAAGATTAAATAGGGGAAAACGTACTTTTTCATCATTGCGCAGCGGTAAATATACTGGTAAATACATAAACAAAAAAAGAGCCACAAAATTGTGGCTCTTTTTAACAATAGTGTTTATCAAATATTATGATTGAAACTTCTTAGCGTTAATTCTACGCTCGTTTTCATTCAGATATATTTTACGCATGCGGATACTTTGCGGCGTAACCTCAATGTATTCATCAGCCTGTATGTATTCCATTGATTCTTCTAACGAGAATTTAATAGCGGGCGCAATACGTACGTTAGTATCGCTACCAGATGCACGCATGTTGGTTAACTGCTTGCCTTTGGTTAAGTTAATAACCAAATCGTTATCGCGGATATGCTCGCCTAATACTTGTCCTTCGTAAACATCAACTCCCGGATCAATGTGGAAACGACCACGATCCTGTAATTTATCAATAGCGAAAGCGGTAGTTTTACCGGTATCCATTGATACCAATACGCCGTTTGAGCGGCCTGGGATAGTACCTTTCCAGGGCTCGTAAGCTTTGAAACGGTGAGCCATAATGGCCTCGCCACCGGTAGCGGTTAATACGTTGTTACGTAAACCTATGATCCCACGTGCAGGTATTTCAAACTCTAAGTGTTGTAAATCGCCTTTTGGCTCCATTACCAACAGGTCGCCTTTGCGCTGGGTTACCAGCTCAATAACCTTACCTGAAACCTCGCCCGGTACATCAACTATAAGTGTCTCAACCGGTTCGCATTTAACACCGTCAATTTCTTTAACAATTACCTGCGGCTGGCCTACTTGCAATTCATATCCTTCGCGACGCATGGTCTCGATCAATACTGATAAGTGAAGAATACCACGGCCATAAACTAAGTAAGAGTCAGGCGATTCAGTTTCAATAACTTTCAACGCCAGGTTTTTCTCCATCTCTTTGTACAAACGATCGCGCAAGTGGCGTGATGTTACAAATTTACCTTCTTTACCAAAGAAAGGTGAAGTGTTGATGGTGAACAACATGTTCATGGTAGGCTCGTCAATATGGATAACTTCCAATTGCTCCGGCTTGTCAAAATCGGCAATGGTATCGCCAATATCAAAACCATCAATACCTACTACGGCACAAATATCGCCCGCGCTAACTTCGGTAGCTTTAACCTTACCTAAGCCTTCAAAAGTATATAATTCTTTTATTCTTGTTTTTTGGATAGTACCATCGCGTTTTACCAATGATACCGCCTGGTTTTCTTTGATAACACCACGTGCAACACGGCCAATAGCAATACGACCCACGAAAGAAGAATAATCTAACGATGTGATTTGCATTTGCAAAGTACCCTCGCTAATTGGCGGTGGCTGGATGTTTGCTAAAATAGCGTCCATCAACGGGAATATATCTTCGGTTGGTTTTTTCCAATCGGTACTCATCCATCCTTGTTTTGATGAACCGTAAATTACCGGAAAATCCAACTGATCTTCTGTAGCCTCCAGGTTAAAGAACAACTCAAAAATTTGCTCATAAACTTCTTCAGGGCGGCAGTTTTCTTTATCAACCTTATTTACAACCACAATAGGTTTTAAGCCTAAAGCCAAAGCTTTTTGGGTTACAAAGCGGGTTTGAGGCATAGCACCTTCAAAAGCATCGCAAAGTAATAAAACGCCATCGGCCATTTTCAATACACGCTCAACCTCGCCGCCAAAGTCGGCGTGACCAGGAGTATCAATAATGTTGATCTTAACATCTTTATACATTACCGAAACGTTTTTTGATACGATGGTGATACCACGTTCACGTTCCAGGTCATTATTATCCAATATCAGCTCACCAGTTTCTTGCCCTTCGCGGAAGATTGCGCAACTGTGTAAAATTTTATCAACCAAAGTAGTCTTGCCGTGGTCAACGTGTGCGATGATCGCAATGTTTCTTATTTTTTGCATGAAATGCCTTTAAAATTTGGCGCAAAGGTAAGGTTAATATATGGATTTTTAAAGGGAATGGATTTATTATATGAGAAGGTAATGCAAATTTAACTGCCAGATTACAAATGCAGAAAAATCGTTTTAAAGTTAGGAGGCTCCCCTGGAGCCATTAAAACCATAAATTTTATGCTATAAACAGGTAGTTCCTCCGGAACTGTAACCATTTCCCGTCTGTGACTCCGGAGGAGTCGCCTGTTTATTGCAAAAAGCCACCCATGAGATAGCGGCTCCGGAGGTGCCTCCTGATATACTTTCGATTTAGAAGGTGATCCTGATATCAAATGCACTATAACATATATACACGTTTCTTAATAAAATGTATTAATTTTGTGATCATGAATATCCAGGCAATTATAATTTTAATCATATTCGCTGCCGCTGTGTTTTACGTAGGCAAGCTGATGTACAGGAATTTATTTGCAAAAAAAGGTTGTGGCGAAAACTGTAAGTGCGGTGTGGATTTTTCAAACATCAACCCTGACAAAACCTTTAAATAGGCTGTTTCAATACTAAATCTTTATTAATTAATGGCTGATAAGCAGGTTTTTCAAACTGATACCCCCGGTAGATGGAACCGTTTTAAATGGCTTAGCCGTGTTATATTAATTGTTTTAGCGGGTAGTGTGTTAGGGTCGGTAATTACCATAACCTCGCAACAATACCCTAATCTGCCCAATTTAAATCCTGCCGCTAAAAAGCTAACTAAAGAAGAGCTTGAACAATTAAAGGCATCAAAGCAATTTAAAGATTTTAAAATTGATAAAGTCCAGATCCAAAAACTGGAACATACCCGCAGCTTATACCGCGCAAAACACCCCAATAATAAAGACCGTATTAACGCCGGCTTCTACCGCCCCTGGGAAGCACAGGCTTACAACTCGTTAGTAGAACATATAGTCCGCCTGGACATGGTAGTTACCGAAGGTTTTGTAATTAACCCCGGCGCTGATTCCATACTGGCAAAAATTGATACGGGTTTGATCAACCTCAATAAAAAATACAAAAAGCCGGTATTGGTAACCTTATCCAACTACGTTAATTACAACAATACCACCGGTGGTTTTGACAGTAAGGATATTTATCGCATTATAAAAAGCAAAAAGCTGCGCGCTACATTTATAGGCAGCATTGTTAAACAGTTAAACAAATACAAATTCCAGGGGGTAAACCTTGATTTTGATGATATTAAGGACCGTAACGCGCCCGAATATGTGCGGTTTGAGCAAGAGCTTTATAATACCCTGCACCCATTAGGTTTACTGGTAACGCAAAACGTAATACCTGATGATGAGCAATACAACTTAGAGCGTTTACAGCATTATAACGACTATTTGTTTGTAATGGCTATTAACCAGCATACAGAGGACAGTAATGCCGGCGATATATCAAACCAGCATTGGGTGGAGGAAATATTGGACAAGGTTTGCGCGCGTATCCCCAGCGAAAGGGTTATCTTAACTGTATTTGGCGGCGGGGTTGACTGGCCCGAGAATAGCGTCGGCAAAGGCATTGGTTACCAAACCGCCATTAGTACCGCCCACGAAAATAAAAGCAAGATAGTGTACGACCCGGTATCGGCCAACCTGCATTATAACTATACCGGTACCGATAGCTTGCTGCATACCGTTTATTTTACTGATGCCGCTACCAACTTTAATATCATCCGCATGGCTGATGATTGGGATACGGGCGGTGTGGCGCTATGGCGCCTGGGTAGCGAGGACCCTCGCATGTGGAGCTTTTTCCAGAAAAATTTGGCTATCGACTCGTTAAGAAAAACCGGTATCGATGTAAAACGCCTTACTACTGTTGGTTTAAATAATAAAATAAATTACGAAGGCGACGGCGAGGTGCTTGACCTGATAACCACCCCCGTTAAAGGCGAGATTGACGTTAAGCTGGATACAGTAAACTATATTATTACCAACCAAACCTATATTAAGCTGCCTACCAAATATGTTATCCGTAAGTATGGCTACAAGCCGGGCAAAATAGTTTTAACGTTTGATGACGGCCCCGACCCTGATTTTACCCCAAGGATATTAGACATATTGAAACGCGAAAAAGTACCGGCGGCATTTTTTGTAGTTGGGTCTATGGGCGAAAAAAACATCCAGTTACTAAAGCGCATTTATGACGAAGGATTTGAAATTGGTAACCATACCTTTTTCCACCCCGATATATCAACTGTAGGTTTAGAACGGGTAAACCTGGAGTTAAATTCAACCCGTAAACTTATCGAGTCGGTTACCGGGCACAGCACCATATTGTTTCGCCCGCCTTTTAATGCCGATGCCGAGCCGCAAACGCTTGCCGAGGTTATACCGGTTGCCGAAAGCCGCAAGCAAAGCTATATCAACATTGGCGAATCTATCGACCCGTGGGACTGGCAGCCGGGCGTAACTGCCGATAGTATACTTGCCCGAACCATTAAGCAAGCCAACAACGGCTCGATGTTGTTATTGCATGATGCCGGGGGCGATACGCGCGAGGAAACCGTAAAGGCGCTGCCCGGAATTATCCATTATTTTAAAACCCACGGCTACAAGTTTACCACCATTGCCGATATCCTTGATAAAAATAAGGATGAGCTGATGCCGCCGGTAAAAAACGGACTGTGGTTAAGCACTTCGTTAACCGATGTATTTATTGTAACCTTTTATTATATCAACTGGTTCTTGCTGTATGTGTTCCTATCGGCTATTTTTCTGGCTATTGGCCGTATTGTGTTGATAGGTATTTTAGCAGTACGCCAATACACCGAAAACCGCACCTTTACAAAATACCGCTCGCGCCTAACCAAAAGGCAGCTGCAGCCGGTAAGCATTATTGTACCCGCTTATAACGAGGAGGTTACGGTGATAAAAACCATACAAAGTCTGCTTAAAACCGAGTATAAAAATTTCGAGATCATATTTGTTGACGATGGATCGAAAGATAAAACCTATGACATGGTTTACGCGGCCTACGGCGATAACCCGCGGGTAATGGTGCTAACCAAACCTAATGGCGGCAAAGCATCGGCATTAAACTTTGGTATTACCCATGCCAGTCATGATTTTGTGGTTTGTATTGATGCCGATACACAGCTTAAAGACGATGCTATCTATCACCTGATGACCTATTTTACCGATGACGAAATTGGCGCGGTTGCCGGTACGGTTAAGGTGGGTAATGAGGGTAACATCATTACCCGCTGGCAGTCGATCGAGTATATCACCTCGCAAAATATGGACCGCCGCGCGTTCGACCTGATCAATAGTATAACTGTTGTGCCGGGCGCTATAGGGGCGTTCCGTAAGTCGGCAGTGTTCCAGGCCGGGGGCTTTACTACCGATACTTTGGCCGAGGATTGCGATTTAACGATGCGCATCCTTAAAAAAGGCTATATCATAAAAAACTGCGCCGAGGCCATAGCTTATACCGAAGTACCCGAAACATTAAGCGCCCTGTTAAAACAACGCTTCCGCTGGAGCTTTGGGGTGATCCAAAGTTTTTGGAAGAACCGCAGCGCCTTGTTCAATAAAAAGTATAAGTTCTTTGGTATGGTGGGGATGCCTAATATCCTCATCTTCCAAATCGTGCTGCCGCTGTTCTCGCCTTTGGCGGATCTGTTTATGGTAATAGGCCTGTTTGGTGATAAGCCGATGCGCATCGTCATCTACTACGTCATTTTTGTACTGGTTGATTTTATTGTGGGCACCATAGCCTTCTGGATGGAAAAAGAGGATTACAGGAAACTGGTCTACATTATCCCCCAACGTTTTGTATGGCGCCAGCTGATGTATTATATCCTGTTTAAATCATTACGTAAAGCGCTTAAAGGCGAGCTAAGCACCTGGGGGGTATTGAAGAGGACGGGGAATGTTAAGGCGGGAGTGCAGAAGTAAGTTGCATAATATGATAGCCAGGAATTACAAAAATCAGAAGCATGAGAATCGAGATTGTTGAATTAGAAAAAAAGGTCCGGAATGTAATGGGTTCAATCAACGCTCCTGATTACATGCTTCCAACATTTAGTGATGATGAAAGAGATGCCAGAGATAGCCAGCCATTAGTGCTGGACAATGTAATCAACGATAGATATTTGGCTTATGAAAGAGGCAACTTACTCTTTGAAAAAATAACAACTGAAATAGATGAGCTCTATTTTTGGATATTTGAAAGTATCACGTTTAGTGTATCATTTCAATATGCAGCGGAATTTGGTAAAAATAAAGAACAACGAATTGATGCTTTTGAAAAGCAAATAGAATTATTGACACAAATAAAGATTAAAGACAGGTTTATAGAAAGATTAAAAACAGAGTATAATAAAATATTGGGGTATAAACTGTTTCCTCAAGTGACAAACCTTCCAGAGGCGTAGCCTCGACTGATTTTGTAGCAACGGGTTTTAACCCGTTGGTTTAAAAAAGACGCCATTCTTAAGAGCCGTAGGCTCGGCCCATATATTATGCGTCGTGCCTACGGCTCTCGTTTTTACTTTATAAATTATACAATGGGTTTAAAACCCGTTTCCTCTTGATTCTTCCCTAATGAGCTATCTTTTTATTTCGGATTTATAAACAACCCGGGCGCTGGTTTTATACGTCTGGAAGTCGACACCGAAATATATATTCGATGAAAAGTTGACCTTATCACCGGTCGTAGCCAAAAGAATCCTCTGTTCGTTAAGTGCAGCTGCCGCATTAGCATAGGTCTTTACAAATGTAAATGGCCGTTGTACCTTTATTATAACCACCGCTTTACCATTCATGGTGGTGTGAGTAACTGTTTTCAACTTTACGTTGTTTAGGTTGTCATCTGCCCACCTAAAAGTTACATCACCACTTTCACTGATAGTTGTATAGTCGAACTCCTGAAGCGCTGATCTGCCAAAATCCTCGTACAGGTGCACTGCGTAAGATTGATCATATCCAACAGCTCCGAAAATAAGACTGATGTCTTCGTTGTAAACCATTGTAAGCGTCGAATTTGTAACAGAAGTTATAACTGTTTGATCATTAACGACAAAGGTTTCGTGGTAAATCGATGTATCCTCTATAGTTTTTGTTGTCGGCTCAATAACTTTTGTTTGACAACCTGCTAACCCGGCCACGCAAATAACAGCGGGCAAAAAATAAATTATAAATGTGTTTTTCATGCAGCAACGCCTGCAATATTCATGCGGCGTGCAATAAGATGAAGAGTATTACTATATATATTTATTAACTCTTTATTTTTGCCATATCCTTAACTATGGCGTTAATTTTTTGCCACTATCGCAATAATATAACCGTCAAATTAAATAATTCCGTCTATTAAAAAGAACACAGTAGTTAAATAACTATACTAAATAGAAATAATTGTAATAAAAAAGAAAATATATCTCTAATAAATATAAAACAAGGTATTTATAGATCGTAATGAGGTATCCGCCATGCTTGCCACCGCTGCATACTTGCGCCAGCGAGGAGGTATAAACTGTTTCCTCAAGTGACAACCCTTCCAGAGGCATAGCCTCGACTTATATTGTAGCAACGGGTTAAACCCGTTGGTTTAAAAAAGACACATTCTTAAGAGCCGCAGGCTCGGCCGATATAATATGCGCCTTGCCTACGGCACTCTTTTCTCAGCTTCATCAATATTCAATGGGTTAAAACCCGTTGCTACAAAATGCAGCGAGCCGATGGCTCTTGATTAGTTGATAGCAGCTAATTTCGAGATCAATAGTTTGTTTCACCCCTGAAACAAAATCGTGTTTCACCGGGCAAAAACAGGCGATATTATATATGACTGTTTCCCAATTATTTAACCTGCTTTCCTGTTAAAATTTACTGACGTAAAAGTTGTTTCATTTTGTTTCATCAACTTTTTGTAATTCGCTTATATTTAATGAGTTAATTAAAAATCCTGTTTCACTTGTTTCATTTGTTACACTATTTCGTGAAACAAAACAAAATCATAATTTAACAGCGGTTTCCTGTAGACAGGCCCAATCTTTAATTTTGTCCCGATAGCTATCTGGACACTAATCTTTCTCAATAAGGCAAACCGCGTAGGCAACAACGCCCTCTTCGCGGCCTATAAAGCCCAGCTTTTCGTTGGTGGTAGCTTTAATGGAAATATCGTCCTCGCTTATACCGGCAGCAGTAGCGATGTGGATCTTCATTGCAGGGATATGCGGGTTGATCTTGGGTGCTTCAAGGCATATCATGGCATCTATGTTGCCTACCTCCCAACCCTTTTCGCGCAGTAGTACCATCACGTGTTGTAATAGCTTTAAGCTGCTAATGCCCTTCCAGCGGTCGTCGGTATTTGAAAAATGGAAGCCAATATCGCGCAGGTTAGCGGCGCCTAATATAGCATCGCAAATGGCGTGTAGCAATACATCGGCATCCGAGTGACCGTAGGCACCGGCATGGTGCTCCAGGTTTACTCCCCCCAAAACAAATGGATGATGCTCCTTTAACTGGTGTACATCAAAACCAAAACCTACCCTTACTTTACCCATACTATTTTGCTGCGCCAAAGTTTACAGACAGGCTAAACCGAAGTGTATTAGCTAAAGGACTGCTTTGCTGGCTGGCTGCCAGGTAAGAGAAATCAAATCTATAAATATCGTATTTGAGCCCAAGGCCCAGGGTTAAGAATTGCCTGCCGCCTTTGGCAGCGTTTTCATAAAAATACCCGCCCCTTAAAGCAAACTGCTGATCATATACATACTCAAAGCCCGGCGCAAAGGTTATTTCTTTTAACTCTTCGCTAAACCCTCCGGGCGCGTCAGAGAAAGATCCAAAAATACCGGCCGGGACCGATACATTATCATCATGTCCTTTAATTATATTACCGTTGGCATCTCTTATCGGCGAGGTGGGCACCAATAATTTATTAATATCAAATGCCAGTGTTAACTGGTTAAACTCATCAATATTGATAGTGTTTGCAACACCCATCCTTAAATTGGTTGGTAAAAAGTACGATTGCCCAACATCCGAATAGCTAATCTTTGAGCCAATGTTTGAAATATCTATACCGTAGCTAAACGTTGCATCCTTACCAAACTGCTGTACGCTGTTGGTATGATACATAGAAATATCAGCCGCAACGGCATTACCCGGTTTAGCTGCCTGGCTTGAACCCGATACAAACGATTGGCTAAATAAGTTAGAGTGAATATAACGTAAGGTTAACCCCAATGAAAAGTTATTGCCAAACTTACGGGCAAATGATCCGTCTATCGAAAATTCGCTGGGGCGGTAGGTTCCC
The DNA here is from genome assembly GCF_050433825.1 of Mucilaginibacter sp. UYCu711. Taxonomy (NCBI): domain Bacteria; kingdom Pseudomonadati; phylum Bacteroidota; class Sphingobacteriia; order Sphingobacteriales; family Sphingobacteriaceae; genus Mucilaginibacter; species Mucilaginibacter sp. UYCu711. Next base: position 182,324 of record NZ_JBNPWM010000012.1, read on the forward strand.
TGGTCGTTTTGATTGGCATCAACCAGTTGGATAGAACCCAGGTTAAAGTACCGCATAGACATACCGATTGCATTTCGTTTATCGATATTATGTGCAAAGCTTAAGTAGGAGATACTAACATCAGGCACTAAATGGCGAAGCCACGGGCTGTAAGACAATCCTATAGCATTGCTGGATGTATCTAAAAAAGCAAGTTTTGACGGGTTCCAGTAATTTGCATTAACATCAGGCGATAACGCTACCCCGGCATCACCCATGGCACCCGAACGTGAGTCGGGCGATATAGTTAAAAAAGGAACTACGTAATGTATAGAGTTATAAGCACTTCCGTTGGCGTTGACTCCACCAACCTGGGCAGCTGCAAATAAGGGTGATAATAGTATTATATATATAATAGAGGCCTTACCGTACAAAAACTTCATTTAGTCTTGTTTAATTTTAATTTGATAAATATAGGCTAATTATGCATTTTACTAATAAGCCGTTAAAGTTTTTTGCGTTAAAGTTGCCTTATAATGCAACACAACTCCCACTTTTTACGTTAAAAGCACCAAGCGGATTAATTGTTTCATTAACGCCAAATTAAGTTTACTATTTTATTTAAAAAATTTATAAATTTACCCCTATATATAATATTGTAAAAATATGAAAATACTTTTTACTTATGCTGCTTTAGTATCAGTGGGCATGGTAGCATTGCTTAGCGGATGTCATAAACCTGGTAAATCGCAAAAAACCGGGATACCTTATAACGACAAAAAATTCGGTTATTCTAAGTTTGCACAAACTCACCCGGCTCCGGGCCCGGGCTTGATAGCTATTGAGGGCGGTACTTTTGTATTAGGCGGCAGTGCAGACCAGGATATTAATTTTGAGTATAACAATGTACGCAAAAGAGTAACCATTCCTGCTTTCTATATGGATGAGACCGAAGTTTCTAACCAGGATTGGCTGGATTACCTGCATTGGATAAGCGCTACATTCCCAACCGATCATGAATTGTATTATAATGCATTGCCCGATAGTTTGGTATGGCGCAGACCGCTATCATACAACGAGCCATATGTAAATAACTATTTACGCCACCCGGCTTTCCAGGATTACCCTGTAGTTGGTATCACCTGGGATCAGGTTCAGGACTATTGCCAATGGCGTACAGACCGTACCAACGAGTATATTTTACAAGGAAAGGGTATTATCATTAACCCCCGCGCTGCTAAAAAGGGTGCGCCCGCTACTGCTGCAAATGCACAAAAAATTCCGTTTAATACAGATATGTATTTAAATAACCAGTTTAGAGGTGTTGGTATTGACGGCAAAAAGATGACGGCCGACCTTAACGGCAAACCGGCAGCCGGACAGAAAAAAGCTGTTAGACCAGCTATTGTTGAGGACGGTATTTTAAAACCAGCTTACCGTTTGCCTACAGAGGCCGAGTGGGAATATGCTGCTTTAGCTTTAGCAGGCAATACCCAATTTGAAAACATTACCGATGGTAAAATATATCCATGGAACGGTTTAGGCGTACGCTCTGCTAAAAAAGCTACACGCGGCTTGATAATGGCTAACTTTAAACGCGGCGCTGGTGACAATGCCGGTGTTGGCGGATATTTAAATGATAAAGCCATGATCACCGCGCCGGTAAGGCAATATGTACCAAATGATTTTGGTTTATATAACATGGCAGGCAACGTTAACGAATGGGTACAGGATACTTATCGCCAGATGACGTTTGAGGATGTGGATGACTTTAACCCATTCCGTGGTAATGAATTTGCCGACAAGCGTTTAGCTGACCCAGCAACAGGTAAATATGCAAAAGACAAATATGGCCGCCCTATAAAAGATCCGGCTAAGGCTGCTAAAAAAATGAGCTATGCCGAGCTAATTGCATCGCAACAACAAGGTGCTCCTGTTGGTGCTGCCGGTGCTGCTCCTGTTACTGTTACTGCCGCTAATCCTACAAAAGATCCGTTAGCAGGCAAAGCATATAATGCGGATGCGAGAGGTTTTTCTGATACAGTTAATACCAGCTTATATGGCACAACAACTTTAGTTAGTAACCACTCTAAAGTTTACAAAGGCGGTTCATGGAATGACCTGGCTTACTGGTTAAACCCTGCTACCCGCAGGTTTATGAACGAAGATGATGCCAGTGCCGAAGTTGGCTTCCGTTGCGCGATGGACCTTGTAGGTGCCCCGGAGATACACCCGGGAGGCAAACCACACTTTAGTATTAAGAAAACTAAGTTAAAATAATTTAAACAGCATAAAAAAAACCGGCCTGAAATTCAGGCCGGTTTTTTTATGCAAACTGCAGTAATATCTGCCCCTTCTCTACTTTATCTCCGGGCCTTATTTTTATTGACTTAACAATCGTATCAACCGGCGATTTAATGATGTTCTCCATTTTCATGGCTTCAAGGATTAATAAGCTGTCGCCCTTTTGTATGGTAGCGCCTTCTTCAACAAATACTTTTAGCACCAGGCCAGGCATGGGCGCCTTTAGCTCGCTTATTTTGGCGCTGGCCAAACCGGTTAGTCCCATTTTATCAAGCAGGACATCAAATTGATCTTTTGCTGTAATGCTGTAGATATTATTGTTTACCCTTATCTGTGCAGTCTTTAACGCTTTGTCAAAGCTCACCACTTCTACATTAAACGATTGCAATTGCTCAATAACATGCCAGGTTAAGGGGCTTAATTCTTTGATATCGGCCTTTACCTTGTTATTATTGATCACCAACTCATCGCCGGTGTGCTTAATAGCATAATCAAACTTATCATTTACTTTTACCCGGTACATGCAGTTATTGAGTTAGTGCGTATTGAATAAGATTAGCACCCATTTTAAGCGCTTTTAAACGACTTTCCTGGGTATCGCCCGCGTAGGTTCCATAATCTTCCCAGCCATTGCCCAAATCGCACTCAAACGTGTAATAGCAAACCAGCCTACCTTTATATATCAACCCAAAACCTTGCGGGCGTTTGCCGTCATGCTCATGTATTTTAGGCAGCCCGTTAGGGAACGGATATTTTTGATGATAAATAGGATAATTAGGTGGCAGCTCCACAAAATCAAGCTCAGGGAAAACCTTTTTCATTTGCGGGCGAATAAATTTGTCCAGCCCATAATTATCGTCGATATGCAAAAACCCGCCGCCCATTAGATATTTGCGCAGGTTGCTGGCTTCCTGGTCTGAGAAAATCACATTACCGTGCCCGGTCAAAAAAACAAACGGGTAATTAAATAGCTGAGCGCTTCCCGGCTCAACAATATCATCCTCGGCCTGGAAATTGGTTTTCAAATTTTCGTTGCAAAATTTTATCAGGTTTGGTAACGCTGTCCTATCTCCATACCAATCGCCGCCGCCGCTGTATTTAAGCTTAGCCATTTTATAGGTGGGCGCGTTAAAGCTGCTTAAAAAAAGCAGGATCAAAGCACTGGCCATGTAAGCGGATATCTTCATTTATCTGTTTAAAAAATTCACCTCGAAGCAGGCTTCAAGCGCGGCGGTTTCTGTGCGCAGCCTACTTTCACCTAAAGTTATGGCTTTATATCCATTATGCAAAGCGCTATCAATTTCGGCAGGCGAAAAATCGCCTTCGGGGCCAATCAGTATTAAATATTTTCCTTGTTTAGTAAGCTCTGTTTTCAAGCTTGTTTTCTCACTGTCTTCGCAATGGGCAATAAACTTTTGGCCATCAAAAGGCTGTGCTAAAAACCTGTTTAAAGCTATAGGTTCGTTTAAAACAGGATGGTAGGCTTTTAAGGATTGTTTTATAGCCGCTGTTATAATTTTATTAAGGCGCTCTGTTTTTGCCTCCTTACGTTCAGACCGCTGGCATATTATTAATGATATTTCATCAATACCTATCTCGGTAGCTTTTTCCAGGAACCACTCCAAACGGTCAAGGTTTTTTGTTGGGGCAATAGCGATGTGCAGATAATGATTGCGCTTACCGTATTCTGTTACAACATTTGTAATTTGCAGTATAGTTCTTTTGGGATGTGCATCTTTAATTTGGGCTGTGTATAAACCGCCTTTGCCATCTATCAGTTGTACTTCTGCTCCTACTTCCAAACGTAAAACGCGTACGGCATGCTTGCTTTCCTCTTCGTTAAGAAAGTATTGAGGATGAGAAGGGGCAATATCCGGGGTGTAAAAAAGATGCATTGGCAGGCAGATTAGTGTAAATCTACTGTATCTTCTTCATTTAGCAATAGTTCCAGTTTAACCGATTCAATATTCTGATCGGATTTTTTCAGTACGGTAATGTTATATCCGTTTGCTTCTTTTTGTTCGCCCACATCAGGGATCTTACCAAAAATATCGCCTAACCAACCGGATACGGTATCAAAATCACCATCTTCGGGCAGATCATGCGGAAGGTGGCCATTTACATCATAAATAGGTGCCAGCGCGTTTACAATAAACTCGCGATCGTTTAATGCTTCAACAATTGGCTTTTCCTCGTCATACTCATCCTGTATCTCGCCTACCAATTCTTCAACAATATCCTCCAGGGTAACCATACCTGCTGTGCCGCCAAACTCGTCAGACACAATAGCTATCTGGATGCGTTTTTGTTGCAGCTCGGCCATCAGGTCGTTTATTTTTTTAGTTTCGGGGATAAAGTAAGGCTTACGGATAATGTCTTTTAAAACTATTTCCTCATTTCGTGCCAGTAATGGTAAAATATCTTTGGCATGTACAATACCAACTATCTTATCAATAACTTCGTCATAAACCGGCAGGCGCGAATAGCCTTCGGTTATCAGGATCTCTAATAACTCTTCTTTTGATGTTTGTATCTCAATGCCCGAGATCTTAGTACGAGGCACCATGATGTTTTTAACAACACGCTCATTAAAATCAAATACGTTTTGTATTAACTCATGTTCAGTGGAATCAAGCGCGCCGGTTTCCTTACCCTGTTCAAGCAGGTATTGTAATTCTTCAGAACTATGATGCGACTCGCCTTGTACGGGGTTAATGCCCAATAACTTCAAAATAAAGTTAGCGAAGTTGTTAAGTAGCCAAATAATGGGCTTAAACATAACAAAGAATATGCGTAGTGGTGCAGATATAGCCAATGCCGTGCGCACTGAACTTTGTATAGCCAGCCTTTTAGGAGCCAGTTCGCCAAAAACAATACTTAGCACAGTAATTACCATAAACGCGAACACATGGCTGGTGTTTATTATAAAGGTGGAGGTTATCTCTACCCCGAACATTTTAAACATATTTAGCATAACGCGGGTAAACACGTCTTCGCCTACCACACCTAAACCTAACGATGCTATAGTTATGCCTAATTGAGTTGCGGCCAGGTAACCCGACAAGTTGGCCATGATACTGCGGGTAAGCCGCGCTACACGGCTGCCGGTTTTTACTTTCAATTCTATTTGCGAACCGCGAACGCGTACTAAGGCAAATTCGGCGGCTACAAAAAAGCCGTTCAAAAAAACCAGGAATATGGTTAGAACAATGTAATATCCGTTTACGTAGAGGTCAGGCGCCATTTATCAATTATTGGTACACAGGGAAAGTAGATTTATACAACTCTATACTTTCGTTAATTACTTTCCAGGCATATTTCTTACCAAGCATATGCTCGATGGTTACGTTTTTATCTTCCAGTATTTTATAGTCTTTAAAGAAACGTACGATCTCTTTCATAGCATGTGGCGGCAACTCTTGTAAATCGTTAATATAGTTTACAGACATATCATTTTTTGCTACCGCGATGATTTTATCATCCTGCTCACCATTATCAACCATGTGCATCACACCAACTATCTTGGCTTCAATGATAGACATAGGGAAAACATCGATTGAGCATAATACCAATATATCCAGCGGATCTTTATCATCACAATAAGTTTGCGGGATAAAGCCATAGTTAGCCGGGTACATTACTGATGAGAACAATACCCTGTCCAACTTTAATAAGCCCGACTCTTTATCAATTTCATATTTAGCTTTTGACCCCTTAGGGATCTCAATTACAGCATTTACAAATTCAGGAATGTTATCGCCCGGCGAAACCTGGTGCCATGGATGTTGTGTGCTCATTTATCTATTATGTATTTATTTTTCGCTTTTCACCAATCGCTTTTTTAAGAAAGCAAAAACCAGCGGAATTGTTGTAATTATTATTAATCCTATTACTACGTATTCAAGGTAATCTTTTAATTGCGGATATCGCCTGCCTAAAAAGTACCCGGATAAAATAAATGTATTTACCCAGGTTATGCTACCTGCTAAGTTGTAAATGGTAAACTTTTTAAAATCTACTTTTACTACGCCTGCAAAGATAGGGGCAAAAGTTCTTATTATTGGGAAAAATCTGCCTAAAACTAATGCCATACCGCCATGTTTGGCATAAAACTCTTCGGCTATTACAACATAACGCTTCTTAAAGAACAACGAATCGTTTTTATTGAATAGCATAGGCCCGGTTCGGTAACCAAACCAATAGCCCGTATAGTTGCCCAAAACACCCGCTAATATTACTGATAATATCAATGTACTTAATGATACATCTATCATCCCGGACGAACACAGCAAGCCGGCCATGAATAGTAAATAATCACCGGGCAAAAAGAAACCGAAAAATAAACCTGTTTCAGCAAAAACTACAATAAGCAGGAAATAAAACCCTCCCTTACTTAAAATGGATTGAGCGTCCGTTAAATTTTGCAGGTGTTCCCAAAAATTTTCCATTCACTATATTTGTAAAACTACAAATATTAAATTAAAATTTGTTGAGATTTTGATGGCTCATTTAAATGAGGCCGCTTACTAATTGAGGGTAAACGCCAATTACTATGGTCGCCAATGCGGCAAAGCCCAGTACAAAAACATAATAAGGCGGTACCGCAATCTGCTCGCGTTCTGCACTGCGGAAGTACATGGCTACAATTACCCTAAAGTAATAGAAGATGCTTATAATTGCGTTAATAACAGCTATTATCAGCAACACAATATGATACTGGGACATTACCATGTTAAAGGCAAAAAACTTGCCTATAAAGCCTGCAGTAAGCGGTATACCAGCTAATGATAGCATAGCTATTGTTAAAACAAATGCCAGGAACGGATTCTTTTTACCCAACCCGTTAAAGCTATCAAAACTATCGCTGTTGGTTTCCTGCTGGATCAGCATCAGCGCGCCAAAGGCTATAATAGATGCAACAGAATAAGCAGTAGCGTAAACCAATATGGTATTTGCAGAATTTGCGCCTAATGCTAAAATAGCGAACAATAAATATCCCGCGTGCGAAATACTTGAATAAGCCAGCATCCGCTTAAAGCTTTGCTGATATAGCGCAGTAATATTTCCTAAAAATAAAGTTATAACTGCTATAGCAATTAAGCCCGGCTGCCAGATGTTTGTTATTAACGGGAAGCAGGTAGCGAACAAGCGCAGGAACGCGGCAAAGCTGGCTGTTTTTGAAACAGTAGACATGAACGCGGTTATCAACGATGGCGACCCTTCGTAAACGTCAGGTGTCCAAAAGTGGAACGGAGCTACGCCCACTTTGAAGCATAAACCTACAATAACCAATATAACGCCTGTACAAAGCAATGGCGAAATTGCTTGATGCGTTATTACATAGTTCTGGATGTTTTCTAAACCAAATGACCCACTTGCGCCATAGATCAAAGTAAAACCAAACAATAAGAAACCGGTTGAAAATGCACCCATAAGGAAGTATTTCAAGGCTGCTTCGTTTGATGCAAAATCGTTCTTTTTGATACCTGCCAATATGTATAAGCTTACCGACATAATCTCGATACCGATAAACAGCATGGTTAAATTATAATAAGACACCATTACAATTATCCCCGCCAGGGAGAATAAAATAATAGCGTAATATTCGGCTATATGGCTGCTTATCTTTTCGAAATACCCTTTAGAAAGTAAGAGTATTAATATGGTTGACAGGATAGCAACTGATGAAAAAGCAATAGAGAAATTATTGAATAACATCATGCCATGATAGATAGGCACGGCGCCGTTGTTCCATTGCGCTACTGCTAAGCCCAATGCAACAAGCAACCCAATAATAGTTACGGGCAGCAACGCTTTTTGCATTTTATATAAACCTAAATACAACAGCACTATAGGTAAAACAGATATGACAATTAAAGTATTCATGATTAAAACTTACCTGATATTTTTACAGTGTGTATTAAATTTTCGACCGCGGCTGCTGATATATGCAGTATAGGCTGCGGGTATATGCCTAAACCAATTATTAATATACAGATAATGCCTAAAACCAATTTCTCTGATCCATGAATGTCTGCAAATGTTGCAGTTAACTCATTGGTTGTACCCTGCATTACATTTTTGTACATACGCAACATATATACCGCGCCAAAAATGATGGTTAATCCCGCTACAGCAGCAAACCATATATTAAATTGATAAACACTGTTTAATAATAAAAACTCGCCTATAAAGCCGTTAGTTAATGGCAGAGCCACCGTGCCCAATACAATTATTAAAAAGGCAATTGAAAATTGAGGCGCAACCTTGGCTATACCGCCAAGCTGGCCAATATTACGCGTACCTAAACGGGTGCTGATGATATCCCAGATAAAGAACATGCCCACCACATTAATACCGTGGCTTATCATTTGTATCATGGCACCTTGCAGGCCCTGGCTGTTCCAGGCAAATATGCCGGCCGCAATTAAACCAACGTGTGCTATTGATGAGTAAGCGACCAAACGTTTACCATCAGTTTGTTTAAAGGCGATTATTGATGCGTAAACAACGCCAATTACGGCTAATACCATAATCAAATGTTGCCATGTTATAAAACCTACAGGCGCAATAGGGATCATCCAACGGATAACACCGTAGATACCCATTTTAAGCATGATACCTGCTAACATCATGGTACCTGCTGATGGTGCTTCTGTATAAGTATCGGGCTGCCAGGTATGGAACGGGAACAACGGCATCTTAATAGCAAAGGCCAGGAAGAATGCCCAGAATACCAATCCCTGGTGATCTTTAGTTAATGCAGCACTGGCATAAAACTCGTGCAGATCATAGGTTTGACCGGCTGACTGAAAGTACATATAAATAATAGCCAGCAACATAAACAGCGAGCCGGCAAATGTATAAATGAAAAATTTGATAGTGATGCGGATCCTGTTTTCGCCGCCCCAAAGCGAGCAGATAAAATAGATAGGTATCAACGCTGCTTCCCAACCTACGTAGAATAAGAAACCATCCAACGCAGTAAATACAACCAGCATACCGGCCTGCATAAACAATATCAACGCGTAAAACACATTGGCATTTTTATATTGATGCTTGTAAGTAGTTAAAATTATTAACGGAATAAGTACGGTAGTCAACAATACCATAACCATGCTGATACCATCAATACCTGCATTAAAGTAAGCACCTATTTGTGGGATCCAGGGAGCCTCAACCTCAAATTGTATACTCGCATCGGGTACAAACTTTGCCAGGAATACGCCTGCAATTGCCAACTCAATAACAGAGAAAAATAATGCCGCGTGTTTAGCCGTTTCGTTCTTGAACAGAAGAACAGCAAGCGCCGCAAGTACCGGCAAAAATATTAATATACTAACCGTCATTTTATATTGTAAACAATTTTAAACTATATAGTAAAATGGCAACAATGCCAGCAACCATCATAAATATGTAGAACCCTACGTTACCTGTTTGCAGTAAACGCAAGCCTTTGCCTGATTCAACCGCACTCTTGCCTATCCCGTTAACCAAACCATCAATACCTAATTTATCAACAACGTTATAGAAGAATACTGACAATGCATCCAGCGGTTTACGGATCAGGAAATCGTATATCTCATCAATATAAAATTTATTATAAGACAAGTTGGCCAGTAAACCACGCTCTTGCGTATCCTCAACAGGTACATGTGCGCCTTTAACATATTTTATATAAGCATATGCCATAGCTATCAAAGCACCAAGTACTGATGTGCCCATTAATGCCCATTCGGTATTGTGACTTAATTCGTGTTCGCCTAATATTTTATGTGATTCCTCAAATACCGGCGCCAAATATGCACCTAATTCGTGGTGACCGCCCATTACCGCAGGCACGCCTATCATACCACCAACGGCAGATAAAATAGCTAATACGATCAATGGTATGGTCATGCTTGGCGGCGACTCATGTAAATGATGCTCCTGCTCGTGTGTTCCGCGGAATTTACCCCAGAAAGTAAGGTACATCATCCGGAACATGTAGAATGAGGTTAGCATGGCGGTAATAACACCTATTACATAAAACGTAACGCTATGTGCATAAGCTGCTGCTAATATTTCGTCTTTTGAGAAGAAACCTGAGAATGGCGGGATACCTGCAATAGCAATAGTACCCACCAGCATGGTTACAAAAGTAATTTTGATCTTACCGCTTAACCCACCCATTTTGCGCATATCCTGCTCGCCGCCCATGGCGTGGATTACAGAACCTGCACCCAGGAATAATAAGGCTTTAAAAAATGCGTGCGTTAATACGTGGAAGAATGACCCGGTATAAGCACCAACGCCTAAACCTAAAAACATATAACCCAGTTGCGATACGGTTGAGTAAGCCAGTACTTTCTTAATATCAGTTTGTGTTAGGGCTATCAAGGCCGCGAAAGCTGCGGTTAACAATCCGATGATCGCAATAACTTCCATTGTTTGCGGAGCCATTGTGAAGAGGATGTTTGAGCGGGCTATCATGTAAACACCTGCCGTAACCATGGTAGCGGCGTGGATCAAAGCTGATACCGGAGTTGGGCCGGCCATCGCATCAGGCAACCAGGTAAACAATGGCAACTGTGCCGATTTACCTACCGCGCCGACAAACAATAATAAGGTTATCAGTACAAAAGGTGCGCCTGGCGTGGTTAATGCTTTGCCAAAAACATCAGCATAAGCTATACTACCAAATGTGTTAAATATTAAAAAGATACCGATCAGGAAACCCAGATCGCCAATACGGTTCATAATAAATGCTTTTTTGGCAGCATCGGCGTAGCTTGGATTAGTATACCAGAAACCAATTAACAGGTAAGAGCAAAGACCTACTCCCTCCCAACCGATAAACATGATCAAATAATTTGATCCCATCACTAATAAAAGCATAAAGAAAACAAACAGGTTCAAATAAGCGAAGAATTTACCAAAACCGTCATCATCATGCATATAGCCTACCGAATACAGGTGAATCAAAAAGCCTACCCCGGTTATGATCAGCAACATAATTGAACTTAACTGATCGACCAAAAACGAGAAATTAACCTGTAACGACCCTACAGAGAACCAGTTAAACAGATCAACATTAATAGCTTGTCCGGTTGATTTGATCTGGCAGAAAGCAGCCACACTTAACCCGAACGATAGTAAAACCAACAGGCTGCCAATAAAGCCAATAACGGCTTTTGATAGTATATTACGGCCAAGGCCGTTAATAACGAAACCGGCTAACGGTAATAAAGGAATAAGCCAGATGTATTTCTCCATTGTGTTATGTTGTACGTTTGACGTTGTACGTAATACGTTTTTTTCTTTATTATTTAATTAATTCAAATCCGAAATCGAAAATCCGAAATTTACCCTACCATTTCAATCTGTTCAGTACATTAATGTCTATCGAGTTTGTATTGCGATAGATCATTACAATTATAGCCAGGCCTATTGCTACTTCGGCAGCAGCCAGGGCCATTATAAAAAATACAAATACTTGTCCGCTGGGATCGTTTGAATAAACCGAGAAAGCTGTTAATAACAGGTTCACTGCATTTAACATCAACTCGACCGACATAAATATTACGATTGCATTACGGCGCACTAATACACCAATTACACCTATCGAAAATATAATAGCACTTAACATGATGTAATGGTTAAGCGGTACAAAGTGCATTGCGTTAGTTAAATTTTGCATTATACAGTAGTTTTTGGGTCTTTAGTAGCCAATAAAACAGCACCAACCATCGCCGATAAAAGCAATACAGATGATACCTCGAAAGGCAATAAATACTCGTTAAATAATGTCTTTCCTAAGTTTTTTACCAGGCCCAGGTTAGGGTCCTTAAGTATAACCGGATCTGAAATCCCTAAAGCGCGTATTGATGCTATAATAGTCACCAAAAAACAACCGCCGCCAATTACCGCTGCAATTTTTACCAGGTTTGATTTTGGTTGCTCGCTTTCCTTATTCAGGTTCATCAGCATCAGGGTGTACAGGAACAACACCAGTATGGCACCCATATAAACTATAAAGTTTACAATAGCTAAAAACTGCGCGTTTAACAGGATGTAATGAATAGTGAACGTAAAAAACGTTAATATCAGGTAAAGTATGCTATGCACCGGATTTTTGGCAGTAATTACCAAAATGGAAAAGAATACGGACAAAAACGCTATGAAGTAAAATGTATTCATGGTTAACTATTACAAAACATTTCGCCCCCCTAAAAAGAGTTGGGCAAAGGTATAAAACTTCTTTATGGATTTAACGGGGCCTCAACTAATTTGTCTTTGCCGTAAATAAAATCTTTTCTTAAATAATCAGAAGGCACTATATCACCATCTAAATAGATAGCTTCCTTAGGGCAGGCTTCTTCGCAAAGGCCACAAAAAATACAACGCAGCATGTTTATCTCGTAAACGGCAGCGTATTTTTCTTCGCGGTATAAATTCTCTTCTCCAGGCTGGCGCTCTGCAGCTATCATGGTTATGGCCTCGGCAGGGCATGATAATGCGCACAAGCCGCAAGCTGTGCAACGCTCTTTGCCATTCTCATCACGCTTAAGCGAGTGCATACCACGGAAATTTTCAGAGAACTCGCGTTTCTCTTCCGGGTAAGCAATGGTTACCGGCTTCTTAAAAAAGTGGCTCATGGTAATTCCCAGGCCTTTTATTATTGCAGGCAGGTAAGCGCGCTCTAAAAAATTTAGCGGCTTGTTATCTACTTGTTTTCTTTTATTACTTAACGGCTCCATCTTATCTGTTTATTAAAGTAATAACAATACCGGTTACAACTATATTAGCTATAGCCAATGGGATTAAAGTTTTCCAACCCAAATCCATTAACTGGTCATAACGGAAACGCGGGATTGTCCAGCGTACCCACATGAAGAAGAATATGAATAAAAATATCTTGGCAAACATTAAAACAACGCCCAATATTACAGCTATGTTCGGACCCGCATGAGCCGCCATCCAATCCATAAACGGATAATTATAAGCGCCCCAGTAAAGTGTAACCATTACTGCCGACGATATGAACATGTTAATGTATTCTGCAAAAAGGTAGAAACCTAATTTCATTGAGGAATACTCGGTATGATAACCACCAACCAGCTCGGTTTCGCACTCGGGCAAGTCAAACGGCGAACGGTTGGTTTCGGCAAAAGCGCAAATCAGGAACAGTATAAAGCCAACCGGCTGATAGATTACGTTCCAGTGCCAGCCATGTTGCTGCTCTGCAATTTCGCGTAAGCTTAAAGTGCCTGTAACTAATAACAGAGCTATAATGGATAAACCCATTGAAATTTCATAGCTGATATTTTGTGATGCAGCACGGATAGCACCCAATAAAGAGTATTTATTGTTTGATGCCCAACCGCCTATCATTACACCATACACTCCTAATGATACCACACCGAAGATATAAAGGATGCCTACGTTAATATCGGCAACCTGTAGGTCAATAACATGGGTACCTATAACTAATTGTTGCCCCCACGGAATAACTGCCGAACCGATACAAGCTGTCATGATCGCCAGTGAAGGGCCTACAATAAACAAGAAGCCGCTGGCATTGGTAGGGATGATCTCTTCTTTCAAAAACATTTTACCACCATCGGCTAAAGGTTGTAAAATACCCCATGGGCCCGCACGGTTAGGTCCAATACGATCCTGGAAAAATGCTGCCAGCTTACGCTCGGCATAGGTAGAGTACATTGCTATCACCAGGCTTATCGCAAAAATGATAACAACTAATATAAATTTAACTATGATGTCTGCTAATTCCATTATAAGCGTGTTTCGCGTTCAAATTGTTCTTTATTAGCCTCCTGCAATACAGGGTTGGTTTTAACAACCGGCAACGGTTTCAAAGTTTCGTAATGATTTGAACTGATAACTGATTTATGTGATACTTTGCGCGGGCCTTCAATTACCCAATCGGCAGTTTTCTTTTTATCAAAGCGGCAGGTGTTGCAAATAAAATCCTCAACCTCGCCATATACATCTTTACGTGCGGTAACACGCAAAACGTCTTCGCCTTTGTACCAAAGTGTTACTTCGCCTTTACATTTTTCGTGATCGCAATCGCGGTGCGCCTCAACCGGCTTGGTAAACCAAACCCGGTTTTTAAAGCGGAAGGTCCTGTCAGTTAACGCACCTACCGGGCAAACATCAATAACATTTCCAGAGAAATCATTATCAACTGCTGCTTGTATGTAAGTCGAGATCTCAGAGTGGTCTCCCCTGTTCATGATACCATGGATCCGGTGATCTGTTATCTGATCGGCAACATAAACACAACGGTAGCAAAGAATGCAACGCGTCATATGCAGCTGGATCTTATCGCCAATATCAATGCGGTTAAATGTACGGCGGTCGAACTCGTAACGGGTTTTGGCGGCGCCGTGTTCAAAACCTAAGTCCTGCAGGTGGCATTCGCCGGCCTGGTCGCATACCGGGCAATCCAGCGGGTGGTTGATCAATAACATCTCTACCACACCCTTACGTGCCTCAATAACCTCAGGCGAGGTAATGTTTTGCACTTCCATACCGTCCATTACGTTGGTACGGCATGATGCTACCAGCTTAGGCATAGGGCGCGGGTCCTTTTCTGATCCTTTGCTAACCTTTACCAAACAAGTACGGCATTTACCACCACTACCGGCCAGTTTAGAATAATAGCACATAGCAGGCGGCACAATATCACCACCTATTATCCTTGCGGCATTTAGGATGGATGTTCCGTCTGGTACTTCTACTGATATTCCGTCTATCGTTACTTTCATTAAAGTCAAAATTAAAAATTCAAAAGTCAAAAACCGGTGAATCTTAAAGTATCATTTTTGTACATTAATTATTATTGAGGCGATGATTTTTGACAACTCATCCGCTTCGTTTATCAATTTATTTATGGCTTCTTTCTGGTTAGTCAGGATTGTATCCCTAATTAAACAAAGCCAATATTTTGTTTCGTTTGACGATTTTAAGGCAATCGCGTAAAAGTTTTTAAAGTCTTTTACCGAACTACCCGCTTTCGCTTCAACTATGTTTGCCCCTATCGAGGTTGCGCTTCTTAATAACTGATCAAAAATCGAAAAATAAATTCTTTCATATTTCGCGTTTGATATAAAGAGTACAGTCTCTTTCGAGAATTGGTAACATCTATGTTTTATATCAAAAGGCCTTTCACTCAACGCATCTATTTTGAATTTTTACTTTTTAATTTTGACTTAACTTGCCGCCGGCTCCGGCTTAGGTAAAGGGTCAGCGTAATGAGCCAATCCGTAATTCCTTGTCGTAGCTTCGCTTGCATGCGATACGTGCCATTCAAACTCATCCCTGAAGTGTCGTATAGCACTGGCTACCGGCCAGGCTGCTGCATCGCCCAACGGGCAAATGGTATTACCTTCAATCTTTTTTGATACATCAACCAACAGGTCCATATCGCTCATACTGCCATGGCCGTTCTCTAAACGGTGCAATACCTTCTCCATCCAGCCGGTACCTTCACGGCAAGGCGAACATTGTCCGCAGCTTTCATGATGATAAAAACGGGCAAAGTTCCAGGTATTTCTAACAATACACTGGTCTTCATCAAAAGCGATAAAACCGCCCGACCCCATCATACTGCCGCTAACAAAACCACCTTCTGATAAAGACTCATAGCTCATTAGACGCGCATCGCCGGCCGCTGTTTTAAAGAAAAGGTTAGCCGGTAAAATCGGCACTGATGAACCACCCGCAACAACCGCTTTTAAGCGTTTGCCGTTGGCTATGCCACCGCAATATTCATCACTGTATAAAAATTCTTCAACCGGCAGGCCAAGGTCAATTTCATAAACACCCGGTTTATTTAAATTACCTCCTGCAGATATTAATTTAGTACCGGTACTACGGCCGATACCTATTTTAGCATACTCTTCGCCACCATCATTAATAATGGGTACTACAGCAGCTATTGATTCAACGTTGTTAACTACAGTTGGGCAACCATACAACCCTGCAATAGCCGGGAACGGTGGTTTAATACGCGGGTTACCACGTTTACCTTCTAATGATTCTAAAAGCGCGGTTTCTTCGCCGCAGATGTAAGCACCACCGCCTGGTTGTACATACAGCTCCAGGTCATAACCCGTACCTAATATATTTTTTCCTAAGAAACCGGCAGCTTTGGCTTCGGCAATGGCTTTTTCAAGGATACGGATCTGCGGCATCATTTCGCCGCGTACGTATATGTATGATGTTTTTGCACCTAAGGCATAACTACCCACTATCATACCCTCAATTAATAAGTGAGGGATATAGGTCATTAGGTAACGGTCCTTAAAAGTGCCGGGTTCAGATTCGTCAGCATTACAAACCAGGTAACGGGCAACTCCCTCCGGCTTAGCCAAAAAGCCCCATTTCATCCCGGTAGGGAAACCCGCCCCACCACGGCCGCGCAAGCCCGACTTCTTAACTTCTTCCACCACTTCATCGGATGTCATCTGTTTTAAAGCCTTCTCTACTGATCTGTAACCACCTTTTTGGCGATACACATCAAATGTATTGATGCCGGGTACGTTAATATGTTCTAAAAGTAATTTGCGTCCCATCTTAATATATTTTGCCGGTTTCCTTGTAGTAATTAATATGCTGCCAAACGCGTACGCCAACTGCAAGCACTACCAGGATAATCTTATAAGTAATTTCAATTCCCGGAAAAGGATTATAATCGCCCGGCAGCAGCAACAATACAATCAATATTGCATACGTTACATCCCTTAATATCATCCATCCTTTAGCCGTCATTCGCTTTTAAAAATACCTTCCGGTTTCGTTATAATAATTAATATGTCTTACTACACAGCTGGCAAATGCTACAATAAGCAGCGGTACCAGTATAATTCCATTTTCTTTTAATCCGCCTGTTACAAATACTAAAATTAAACCTAATGCAAATAATGAATCTCCTATTATCACGTTTGCATTGTCCATCCATTTAGTACTTATTTTCCTTTTGCCTTCAAATCAGCTATCAGCTGGTCAACCGACTCGTTAGTTAGCTTTTCATAGAAAGTATATTCAGGCCCTATTTGTAAAACAGGTGCAAAACCGCACGCTGCCAAACATTCCACTCCGCGCCAGCTAAATAGGCCGTCGGCAGTAACTTCGCCTTCTTTAACACCCAATTGCTGCTCAATATGATCCATTATTTTTTCGGCACCTACCAGGCAGCAAGGCCCGGTGCGGCAAACCTCTAAAACATATTTACCCTGTGGGCGCAAAAAGTACATGCTGTAAAACGATGCTACCTCATAAACCTCAACAGGTTGTATTTTTAAATATTCGGCAACTTTATCCATTGCCTGCGGGCTTGTCCACCCAAACTCGGCCTGTACCAAATGCAGTATAGGTAATAGGGCCGATTTTTGTTTCCCTTCGGGATAACGGCTTACAATATCAGCAAACTGAGCTGTCAGCTCGGCTGAAAATTCAACCGGACCTTGTACAGTATCTTCAACTCTAAGCATCTAATTCTCCGGCTATAACGTTTAAACTACTCATGTTTATGATCGCGTCAGATAGTAACATACCCCTACTCATGGGTGCGTACATCTGGTAATTAATAAAGCTTGGCCTGCGGAAGTGCAAACGGTAAGGCGAACGTCCGCCATCATTCACTAAATAGAAACCTAACTCGCCGTTAGCTCCCTCAACAGCATGATACACTTCGGTATTTGGTGTAGGTATTTCGCCCATCACTATTTTAAAGTGATAGATCAGCGCTTCCATGTTATTATAAACTTCCTCTTTTGGAGGCAGGTAAAACTCAGGTACATCAGCATGGAAAATATCAGTTGGCTCTTTTTCCAGCTTTACTAAAGCTTGCTCAATTATGCGCAGGCTTTGCCACATCTCTTCATTACGTACCAGGAAACGGTTGTAAACGTCGCCGTTGTCGCCAACCGGTACTTCAAACTCAAAATCTTCGTATGATGAATAAGGGTTCATCGCCCTAACATCATAATCAACACCGGCAGCACGCAGTAATGGGCCACTCCAGCTATAGTTTAACGCTTCTTCGGCTGTAACAGCTGCTACACCTTTGGTACGGTCAACAAATATGCGGTTACGGTTAAATAACGATTCAAACTCTTTTAATGTCTTAGGGAAATCAACCAAAAACTTGCGCAACTTGGCGAAAGCTATGGGATTAAAGTTACGCTCGAAACCGCCGATACGACCTATGTTGGTGGTTAAGCGCGAGCCGCAAACTTCTTCGTAAATTTCATAAATAGCTTCGCGATGTTCCATCATGTACAGGAAACCTGTAAATGCACCGGTATCAACACCCAACACACCGTTACAAACAATATGGTCGCTGATACGGGCAAGCTCCATTACAATTACGCGCAGGTAATCCACACGTTTTGGAGTGGTGATGCCTAACAGTTTTTCAACCGTCATGTGCCAGCCCATGTTATTTATGGGTGATGAGCAATAATTTAAGCGGTCTGTTAATGGGGTTATCTGGTAAAACGGCCTGTGTTCGGCAATTTTTTCGAAAGCGCGATGGATGTATCCAATAGTTGATACGCCGCTAACAATTCTTTCGCCATCTAACTGCAGTACGTTTTGGAACACGCCATGCGTAGCCGGGTGCGTTGGCCCTAAGTTAAGGGTTGATAGTTCGTTCTGCGGATCGTTATCTGTATATACCGGATGGTTCTGCATCTTTTATCTTCCGAAAAAATAATCTTTTTTATCAACACGGTTAGGGTCTTCCAATGGGAACTCTTTTCTCATCGGGAAGGCCGTCATGTCGTCAACATTTAATATTCTGCGCAAATCAGGGTGGCCGTCAAATATAACACCGAAGTAATCATATGTTTCGCGCTCCATCCAGTTAGCGCCTTCCCATAGCGTTGTGGCTGTAGGGATATGGCAATTTTCGCCATCAATAAATACTTTGATACGGATACGTACATTATTAACCAGGCTATGTACATGATAAATAACGCCGATAGTCTTTTCCTGATCAGGATAGTGTACGGCGGTAATATCCGTTAAATAAATAAATTGAAGGGTGGGATCGTTTTTTATAAAGCCTAATAAGGCAATGATAGTTTCGGTATTGGTTTCTACTGTTAGCAATCCATAAGGGTCGCCTACTACAGTAACTTGTCCTTCAAATTTACTATTGATGCTTGCTAAAAGCTCTTCGTTAGTTATCTTACCCATTACTGTATACCGTATGAAGCTAATAGTTGTTGGTATTGAGGCTCATTACGCCTGCGGCCCGACTCGGTTTTAACCAATTCCTGTATGTGCATAAAGCCGTCAATAATAGCTTCGGGGCGGGGCGGGCATCCTGGTACATACACATCAACCGGGATGATCTCATCTATGCCCTGCAAAACCGAATAAGTATCAAAAATACCACCGCTTGATGCGCAGGCCCCAACAGCCATAACCCAACGTGGTTCGGCCATTTGCAGGTAAACCTGGCGCAATACCGGACCCATTTTTTTAGCAATGGTACCCATCACCATCAAAAGGTCGGCCTGGCGTGGCGAGAAGCTTAAACGCTCTGCACCAAAACGCGACAGATCATAATGCGAAGCCATGGTAGCCATAAACTCAATACCGCAGCATGATGTTGCAAAGGGTAATGGCCATAAAGAATTTGCACGGGCTAAGCCTACCGCTTTATCCAGCGAAGTAGCAAAAAATCCTGATCCTTCTACACCGGCAGGAGCACCAACTATTTGAATATCACTCATGAAATCTATTACTACAAAATCCTATCCAAAAACTTGAATAGAAAGCGCAAATTTATGATAAAAAACCTTGTATTTGATACACTATTACTGACAGGAAATATATTTAGAACAATTCTAAACAGCCTCCTCTAAATCTCCCCCGGTTGGGGAGACTTTATAAAGCCCTCCCTACCGGGGAGGGTTTGGGTGGGGCTTTAATCCCAGTTTAACGCGCCTTTTTTTATGATATAGATAAAACCAGCTAACAAGGTAGCCATGAAAATAAACATCTCATACATTCCGTTTGCGCCAAGCTCCCTAAAATTCACTGCCCAGGGGTACATAAATATCACCTCGACATCAAACAAAACAAAAAGAATAGCAACCAGGAAGTATTTAATAGAAATAGGTGTACGGGCATTACCAATAACTTCAATACCCGACTCGAACGGTGTTAACTTATCTTTTGTTACACGCTTGGGGCCTATTTTGTGTGTTACAAACATGGTACCTACCACAAAACCTATAGCCACTATCATTTGGAAAATGATAGGTAAATAATTAACCGGTAAACTTTGTACTTCCATGGGTGCAAATATACAAATGGGTTGGTAATAAAAAAGGCCTCAATCGAGGCCTTTTTTATTAAATATTATTTTGTATCAATTAAATATTATTTTGTACCAGCTTTCTTTGGAGTGGCCGGGGTAGCAGGGGTAGCCGGAGTTGTTGGGTGATTATCAAAATAGAATTTTACAAATCTATTATTCGGATCAAGCTCCCGTGCTTTTTCAAACGCTTCTAACGCCTTAGCATCATCTTTATCATGATATTGATAGTTATTTCCTAATGATGCATAAGCATCGGCTAACGCAGATTTTTCTTTATCAGTCAAAGATGGTTTAGCGGTAAGAATTTGTACTATTTGTTCATAATAAGGTTTAGCTAACCCTTTTAGGGTTGCATATACTGCATCACGTTGATCAGCAATATAAGCGCGGTACTGAACTACCAGTAAAATAGGCGCAGTAGCGTGTTGCTGCACAAAACTCAAAGCAGAATCGGCTTTGGTTAATAAAGTCGAATCTGGTTTAATTGCCGGATTGGTCTTGGCAGCACGAACTTGATTAGTGAACGCCAGGTAATTAAATATCCCCATATTAGCATGCTCAGTTAGCAATGGCTTACCATGCACCTTATTAATTAGTTCTTCGTAGGTATTTGCATACTCCAGATAATTGCCTTTAGCTTTGTAAACATTGGCTATTTCTGCATAAATTTCCGGGGTCTTATTGGTATCCAGCTCGGCAGCCTTCTTTAAACTCGCTATGCCGGCTAAGGTATCTTTCCCGCTTGCAATTTGCAAGTGGCCCAAGTACAAATAATCACGTGGTAAAATACGATTAGGCTGTGCTTTAGCAAACCAATTATTCAGCGCGGTAAAACCAGCAGAATAATCTTTATTCTCGTAAGCTGCATAACCTAAGTAACGATAGATACGCGGATTAACAGTGCCTGATTTTGATAATTTGGTAGTAACTTCCTGTAAAGCAACATAATCACCGGCGTTAACCAGGAAGTCGGCGTAACGTAGTAGTGATTCTACAGACTCATCAGTTAAGCTTAGGTATTTTTTATAATTTTCAACACCTTCTTTTACCTTAACAGATGCAACTTTAATGTTTGATTGCGCTTGTGTAAGATTGGTTTCTGCTAACTCGCGATAAGCAGGACCAAAATTAGGATCGATTGCTATAGCTGCTGCGAATTGTTTCTCAGAACTTTCAAAATTGTCTGCATATTTCCATAATACACCTTCGGCCACATTTGCTGACGGCGATTTTGGATCAAGTGTTAAAGCTGCCTGATAAGCATCATAAGCTTCATTACTTTTTAGTTGAGATCGGTAAGCGTTACCTAAAGCTACCATTATCTCGGCGTCTTTTGGATTAACAGTTTTTCCTTTTGTTAAGGCATCAATAGCTGCATTTGCTTTTGCAGGCGGGAACTTTCCGTCTTTAGCATCAATCAAATATGCTTTGCCAATATATAAATATGGTCTACTATCTTTTTTTTGTGTTAAAGTAATAGCCTGGTTAAAATTAGATGTGGCGCCGGCATCATCATTGCTTTGAAGCGCTACCGCGCCTAATCCAACATAGTTTATAGCCGATTTAGGGTCGACAGCTATACCTTTTGTAAATGTTGTTTTTGCAGAATCGGCATAATCCTGAATAAGATATACCCATCCCAGATAAAAAAAGTTTTCGTCACTGGTTGGCTGTGTAACCGTTAGGTTTTTAAGCATTCCTTTTGCTTTTTGATATTGCTCGGCATCGATAGCTTTTTTAGCATCGGCAAGACTTTGCCCAAAAACTGCTGATCCTATAAATACCAGCCCTATTGCCGCCTTAGCTATTTTACTGATCATTTTCATCGCTTTAATTATAATTTGTAGTTAGATATATATTTAAAATTTACGTTTTATACTTATCTCTCTCGGGGGTATCGAATCTGGTAATATGCCTGATCTAAGGATAACCCTTTGCCCGCGTTCACTCAACAAAAACTGTGCAAACCCCGAACCTAATCCCATTTTACCGGTGCTGTTTATAATATACAGCCCTCTTGCAAAGGGGTATTGGTTTAATGCCAGTGTAGTTTGAGATGGCTTAAAGTATTGACCAGGGGCCTCTTTACTATTCTCATCCTTTACGGCAACTATCTTAACATTTTTTACCGCGTCAGCATAATCTTTATCCGGGTCATTTAACCAGTTAAAACCGGTTATGCCTATGGCCTGCGGATGCGTACTTATATATTTTATAACTTCCTTATTGTTTTTGACAGCAAAAATGTTTTTTAGTTTAAGTTCTGTATTTCCTGAAAACGCTTTCAGGTAACGAATTAAACTTGAGTTCGGGTTATCAAAAACGATATCAGTGCTCGTTTTAGTCTGCCCGTTCAACATTTTTTTTATTTCATTTACCGATGTTAACGTATCAGTTGATGCTTTATTTACTATAAATGTGATGGCATCAACTGCAAACCTGTCAACAACAGGCGGTAGTGTTCTATCCTTTAATATTTTTACTTCTTCTGCATTCAGCTCGCGCGATAATATGACAAACCGTACACTATCATTGAGTAATAAACGCAACACCCTATTTTCTGTCCCGTAGGTAATACCCACATTCGCGTTGGTATTTAATTGCTTAAATACATAAGCCTCTTCATCAACTATTGGTTGAAGTGATTCATCTACGGCAATTTTTACTGTGCCTGAGTTAACCGTTTCTTCCGGTACTAACGTTGTTGGCTTTTGCTTACAAGCTATAAAGCTTATCAATAGCAAAATGCCTGCCAGTAAATAACCGGCGTTATTCTTCATCACCCTCTTCTTTTTTAAATAATCGTGCAAATCTATATATCCCATATATAATAAGCAGGCAGCCAAACAATACTTTTTTGTAGCCATAATCGGGTAATATTTCATCCCAGAATATAACCAAAAGGCCAAAAGCCAAATAGCAGACAAATGCTGCTGCTCCTAAAATAAACAGAAACCGCCTTTTGAGCGATTTCTGCTTATTATGAAACCCAGATGGCATACAATTAGTTTTCTTCTCCTAATTGGAATGCAATTGGTACGGTATAATTTACACGAACCGGTCGGTTATTCTGGATACCAGGCGTCCATCTTGGTGATTTTTTCAAAACACGGATGGCTTCGTCTGACATGGTTTGACTTGGGCTACGTACAGCTTTAATATCAGTTAAGCTGCCGTCCTTTTCAACTACGAACGAGCAGATAACCCTGCCGCTTGTACCATTTTCCCTATCAACAGCCGGAAATTTAATGTTGTTACTCAAGTATTTACCAAATGCTTCCAAACCACCAGGGAAACCTGGTTGTTTTTCTACCTGGCTAAAAATCTTGTTTTCATCCTCAGTAACCGCTTTAGTATCAGAGTTACCTACCGGCTCATCAATCCTGATGTCGGCTGTAGGGTCGCCTTTCTGGTCTTTCTGACCAGGGTCTGCCATTTTCAAATCTTTTTGAGTAGGCGGTTCTTCTTTCACCTCATTATCCGGTTTTACAATCGGAGGAGGGAATTTAACCTGATCCACTTTTGGTTTAGGCGGTTCAGGTGGCGGCGGCGGCGGTAATTTCTTCGCATCAACCGGCGGCGGTGTTAATACCACGTCGGTGATCTTTACTTTTACGGGCGCCTTAGGGATAAATCCCTCAAGTTTATTGATGATTGTTGGTAACGATATAACAAAGATAAAGAATGCAGCACCGTATAGGAAAGCACGGCTGGTTCTACCCCCGTTTTTCTTTCTTAACTCATACGCACCATAAGCTTTGTTTCGGTCGCTAAAAACAACATCGATCCACTCCTGCTTTAATATATCTAATTTAGATCCCAGCATTATTTGAAGCTTTAAATTTTACGTTAATTATTAATATAAATTGTCTCTTTTAAGCAGATCAATTTCTAACTGGCTGATATCAACAATAGCCCGCGATTCATTGCCAACTATGTTTAACTCATCCATAATTGAAACCATATCCGCATAAGTCGACTTATCGCTTGGCTTTATCAGAACAATCATTGATTTACCTGATCTTGCCAAAACTTCTTTGCCTCTTTCAAATAAAGCTTCACGGATACCGTTTTTACCAAAACCGGTAACAGATGGTGCTGTTAGTGGTTTTTGAGGTAAGCCCATGTACCATTCAACCTTATTATCTTTACCTAACAATACAGTCATTGTTCTTGTTTCGGGTACCGGCAATTGGTTATGGTTGTCATCCTTATCAGGCATGGTCAAATCCATTGCTTTTGGTTTTTGCAGCGTTGTGGTAAGGATAAAGAAGGTGATGAGCAAGAAGGCCAAATCCACCATCGCGGTTAAATCCACGCGCGTTGATGCCTTTTTACTTCTAACCTTACCGCCGCCTTTTTTACCCCCGCCGGAGGTATCTAATTCTGCCATAATTTTTTATTTTGACACCGTTTTTAACGATGTGATTAAACCAAATTTGTTAACTTTCTGCTTCTGCAGTGTTTTAATAATTTTTGCAATTGTAGGGTATTCCTCTTTCGCATCGCCTTTGATAGCTATCTTCAACTCTTTGTTGTGAACAAGCTTGTCGGCTTTACGGGCGTTTTTAACCCACCAAAACAATTCGTTATTATCAGTAGTATCTACCGGCACACCCGGTTGGGCCACAGTTGACCTTTCTTTAGGTGTCATAGCCAAATACGTTTTTAAATACGTTACAGATACACCTACGGCATCAACAGTAGCAAATTGTTTGATCTCTTCTGGTGTAAATGCAATTTTATACTGATCGGCCATACCTCTTAACGTTTCCATACGCACTTCTGCACCTTCCACGCTAAAGAAAACTTTGCCCTCGGCTACCAACAGGCTTGAAAAATCATTCTCTGGTAACGCCTGGATAGTTGTTGAAGCAGGGATATCGGCGTGTACCGGATCCTGAACTTTTGGTTTTGCAGATAATATAAAGAAAGTTAGCAGCAAGAAGGCAACGTCGCACATGGCGGTCATGTCAATTGCAGTACTCTTTCTTGGAACTTTTACTCTAGCCATAATACTTTGTTTAAATATATAGTGTTATTAAATAATTAATTTCAGGCCCCAACCTTATCAGGGCCTGAATATTAACACTAAAATTTATTTGTTTTTATGGGTTGCAGCAAATGTAGATACGATGCTGAAACCTGTTTCGTCAATAGCGTAAGTCAAACCATCAATTTTTGATGTAAATACGTTGTACATTACAATTGATATAGCAGAAGTACCGATACCTAACGCAGTGTTAACCAATGCTTCAGAGATAGCTGATGATAACGCTGCTGTGTTAGCGCCAGATCCTGCTAATTCGTGGAAGGCCTTGATCATACCGATTACCGTACCTAACAAACCGGTTAATGTACCGATTGATACCAGGGTAGCAATGATGGTTAAGTTTTGCTCTAACATAGGCATCTCTAAAGCTGTTGCTTCTTCGATGTCTTTTTGGATAGCTAATGTTTTTTGATCAACATCTAAAGTTGTGTCAACTTCCATTTCGCGGTATTTTTTCAAACCTGATTTTATAACGTTAGCTACAGACCCTTTTTGTTTGTCGCACTCAGCAGAAGCTGCGTCAATGTTACCTGCAGTTAAGAAGCCTTGTACTTTTCTAACAAAAGTGTCAATGCTGGCAGTACCAGATGCTTTACCAATAACAATAAAACGTTCTATAGAGAATACAATTACCATTAATACATAAGCCATAACCAATGGTACAAGGTATCCACCTCTGTGAACTATACCAAATACATCTTCCGGCTCTCCGGCGTTAACGTCACCACCTTTGTAGTGGCTTGGATCTGCTAATATGAAGAAGAAAATTAATACTGTTGTTAAGATACAAAGTGGGATAGTCAAGGTCGCAAACATGCCAGATGCACTTGAGCTTTCTTTTTTAACGGTAGTTGGTTTTGTTGGTGCGTTTGCCATTACTTTAAATTTTAGTTTTTAGTTTTTGTTTATTTTTAGTTAGTTAATTGTGTGTTTTTTAAGCGGATAACAAAAATAGAATTTAAATGAAATAAAAAAACTTTTTTGTTATTCTTTAATAATTATTTAACATTCAGTTGCAACATATACATTTTTAATTATTGCGCCAATTAAAATCAATACTTGTTACAACAATTTTTTACAATAAAACTTATTATTTTTTATAATAGCAAGCAATAAGTTATAAAAGTTATGTAATTATACTGTTATACTTCTGTAATTATCTTGTTATAAAAATCACTTGTCGTCCGTAAATCAGCCTGTATAAATTAGTTATCTCTTCATTAAAAAAATAACCTGCAATACAAAGGCGCATCTAATATACACAAATGCAACGTAATTGCAATAACTATTATTATAAATTTATAATTGGTGGCGCAATATTAGCAGGTTTATACGCTAATACAAGCACCTGGCTGTATTTTTTTTATAATTACAATAATAACTAAAAAATTAGTCAATGTGCTTAACTAATCATTTTTTAAATTATTGTATTACTTAACGCATGATTTTAACTTGGAGTATTTACCCGCCTGCTTTTTTGGCTTTGTATCCATCAGCCAATAACAGCGCTAAAATCTTGTCCCTGAAATCGCCCTGAATTTTTATCTCACCATCTTTTACTGTGCCGCCAACACCGCATTTGCTTTTTAGCGTTTTGCCTATTGCTTCCAGGTCGGCAGTGGTGCCTGCAAAGCCCGCTATGGCTGTTACCAGTTTGCCGCCACCTTTTCTGTCTAAAAAAATCCGCAGGTTTTGTTGTTGTGGCGGTAAGGTTGCTGTATTGCCGGTACTGTTTTCATTGTATTGAAAGCCCGGGTCGGTAGAATACATCACCCCGGTAAAATTCTTATTCTTTTTTGACATAATTAAAACTCCTTACCTACTATTACTTTTAACGAGTTTGGTAAAACATTAATTTCTATCGCTTTGCCGGCTGTTTCAGGCTCGCCATCAAGGTGTACCGGGCCTGCGCTGTCGCGTTTAACTACTATGTGTTTGCCACGAATAATTTCAACATACCGTGACCCATTGGTGGTTTTTGTAAACATCCGGATACCCAGCTCAATAAAACGATATAGCGGAAATGGTTTTATAACACAAACATCTATCAACCCATCCTGCACCGACGCTTTGGGTGATATGTGCGCATTATTACCATACTGTGATGAATTGGCAAAGCTTAGCATAAAGGCTTTACGCTCATACATGCTGTCGTCTACCTCAATATGATAAGTTTGCGGCTTATAATTAAGCACTTCCTGTAACGAAGATTTAATATAGGTAATAAAGCCGCGCTTTTTCCCGGTTGCAAATACCTCGGCAATATGCGCATCAAAACCCATACCTGCCATGTTAAAAAACGCCTTCCCGTTTACCTGTGCCGAATCAATTAACGCCTCGGTACCATTATTTAAATTTTCTATAGCTTGTTTAATATCCATTGGGATACCTAAAAAACGCGATAACCCGTTACCAGATCCACAAGGCACAATACCCAACACAGCCTTACTGCCCACCAGCGCCGATGCTATTTCATTTACAGTACCATCGCCGCCCACGGCTACAATCATATCGTAATTATCAATGGCCCCGGCGGCAACCTCGCTTGCATGCGATACCCCTTTGGTAAATATTATGGTACTATCGCCATCAAAGTATTTACCAATTAGCTCGGGCACACCGTCCTTTTTCTTCCCGCCCGATATAGGGTTTATAATAAATAGCGTTTTCCGTTCCAAAAAAATATTTTTAGCAGCCAAAAGTAAATGTATTTTCGGCTTTGCAAAAATTGTTTTATTTTTGGCGCACAATAGTGGACTGATTTAGTTATCCCAATACATCGGGGTCGGATTGCAACCACGTAAAAAAGTGCTAAAACCCTGCTTCTTTACAAAGTTCAGTTAAACTTTTCTTTCCTGTTTTGATATAAAACATTTAACATAAAACACAGATACAAAACATGCCATATTTATTTACATCAGAGTCCGTATCAGAAGGACACCCGGACAAAGTTGCCGATCAGATATCGGACGCATTAATAGATAACTTTTTAGCTCATGATCCTGAATCAAAAGTTGCCTGCGAAACATTAGTAACAACCGGCCAGGTATTTTTGGCCGGCGAAGTAAAATCACAAGCATACCTGGATGTGCAAAAAATAGCCCGCGAAGTAATCAACAAAATTGGTTATACCAAAGGCGAGTATATGTTTGATGGAAGCTCTTGCAGCGTATTATCAGCTATACATGAGCAATCACCGGATATCAATCAGGGTGTTGACCGCCAGAGCAAAGAAGAGCAAGGCGCCGGCGACCAGGGTATGATGTTTGGTTATGCAACCATCGAAACTGATAACTATATGCCGTTAGCTTTAGATATTGCGCACGCTTTATTAATTGAGCTTGCTGCTATCCGCCGCGAAAGCACTGATATTAAATATTTGCGTCCTGATGCAAAATCGCAGGTTACATTGGAGTATGATGACAACAACGTGCCAACGCGCATTGATGCCATTGTAATTTCTACCCAACATGATGATTTTGACGAAGAGAAAGCTATGTTGGCTAAGATAAGCAAAGACATTATTGGTATATTAATACCACGTGTTAAAGCTAAATACCCAAAATACGCTCACTTCTTTAACAGCGATATTAAATACCATATTAACCCAACCGGTAAATTTGTTATCGGCGGCCCGCATGGCGATACCGGCTTAACCGGCCGTAAAATTATTGTGGATACTTATGGTGGTAAAGGTGCACACGGTGGTGGCGCGTTTTCTGGTAAAGATCCGTCAAAAGTTGACCGTTCTGCTGCTTATGCTACCCGCCACGTTGCCAAAAACCTGGTTGCGGCCGGGGTTTGCACCGAGGTATTGGTACAGGTATCATACGCTATTGGTGTTGCACAGCCAATGGGTATTTACATAAATACTTACGGAACCGGAAAAGTTAACTTAAACGATGGCGAGATAGCTAAAAAAGTAGAGGCCATTTTTAATATGACCCCATACGCTATCGAAACCCGTTTTAAACTGCGTAACCCTATATACAGCGAGACCGCTGCTTATGGCCACTTTGGCAAGCCAAGCCAAACTGTAACCAAAACATTTACCCACTATGATGGCAGTACAATAACAAAAGAAGTTGAGCTGTTTACCTGGGAAAAGTTGGACTACGTAGATAAAGTTAAAGCCGCATTTGGCTTATAACAGCTTTCAAATTATTTTTTTTTAATTTAGAGCGATAGATAATCTATCGCTCTTTTTTTATTCCCCCCTAAATTAGTATTAATGAAACTGCTAAAAGCTATCTTATTTTTAACCGTAATTTTAATAGCATTTAATCCTGCCAAAGCACAACAACGCGGCCTGAATTTTGCCGTAACCACCGTTATAAAAGATTATTTAGAAATTAAAAACGGCCTGATAGCCAACAATGCAGGCCTTGCCCAAAATAAAGCCGGTAAGATGGTGTGGGACCTTAACACGGTACCTACCAAAGACATGAACAGCCAGCAACATGCCGCCTGGTTTGATTACCTGGCACGCTTACAACGTGCAGCGCGCGAAATAAGCGAGAGTAATTCCATCTCTTATCAACGCAAGCACTTCTCGGCATTATCAAATACTTTATACGGTACGTTAAAAGACATGAAGATGGACCCCTTCCCGATGTATAAACTGTATAGCGCAAGTAACGATAGCTATTGGTTAAGCAATAGCCCCGCAGTTAAGAACCCTTATTACGGGGCAGCTGATAAAAAAATGTCAAAAGACGGTTCGGTTAAAGAGATCCTGCCGGCAGATCCTATTAAAAAATAAACATGCAGCATCCCGAGGAAAATCCATGGCAGGTTAAATCAGAAACACGGGTTTATGATAACCCGTGGATAAGCCTGACCGAATACCAGGTGATAAACCCATCGGGCAACCCGGGTATTTATGGCAAAATTCATTTTAAAAACCGGGCCATTGGTATAGTACCGTTAGATGCGGATATGAATACCTACCTGGTTGGGCAATATCGTTTTGTATTGAATGCGTACAGCTGGGAGATCCCCGAAGGCGGCGGGCCGTTAGCTGATGATCCGTTAGCTGCCGCCAAACGAGAGCTGTTAGAAGAAACCGGCCTTGTTGCCAAAAACTGGACAGCAATTCAGCGCATGCACCTAAGCAATTCGGTAAGTGATGAGTTGTGTATGATATATGTAGCTACCGGGTTGGAACAATTTGAAGCCGAACCCGAAGATACCGAACAATTAATAGTGAACAAAGTGCCGTTTGATGAAGTTTACCGAATGGTGTGTGCCGGCGAGATCCTTGATTCTGTTACCGTGGCTGCCGTTTTAAAAGTTAAATTATTGTTGCTTGAAGGCACCTTGTCGCTTTAATAGCCTCACCCACTCCTTCATAAGAGTCCGTTGGGAGGGAAAGTCGGAAATCGCTAAAGAATAGGAGGCTCCGCTGGAGCCGTTAAAAATTGTTCGATATTTACTATAAACAGGTAGTTCCGCTGGAACTGTCCTTTTGAAACTCCGGAGGAGTAACCTGTTTATAGCAAGAAAAATTACAGCGGAAGGCTCCAGAGGTGCCTCCTTAATAGTTTTTTATTTTTTACGATTTCCCTTAAGACGAGGATTTGGGGTGAGGCTAATTGTTAAAATATTTTTAATTTCGCAGCATCAACTAAAGCATGAAAAAGTTTCTCGGTTATATTTTATCGCCCATTGCTATACTGGTATTTTTGTTGGAGCTGGTGATCTTTCAGCCTATACAATGGATAAGTTATAAGTTTATAGGCTATAAAGCGCACAA
This sequence comes from Mucilaginibacter sp. UYCu711, assembly GCF_050433825.1. Lineage (NCBI taxonomy): Bacteria > Pseudomonadati > Bacteroidota > Sphingobacteriia > Sphingobacteriales > Sphingobacteriaceae > Mucilaginibacter > Mucilaginibacter sp. UYCu711. Next base: position 213,758 of record NZ_JBNPWM010000012.1, read on the forward strand.
GGCCGTGGTTGATCTTTTAGACCTGTTACTTACCAAAACCGTTTACCTGCTGGGTAACACCGTTACATTTATCAACAACCAAAACCTGCCGGTTGGCCGCCCCATGATATTTTTGTCAAACCACCAGAGTTTGCTGGATATCCCCCCGCTTATTTATTACCTGCGTAAATACCACGCAAAGTTTATATCCAAAATCGAGCTTACTAAGGGTATCCCATCCATATCCTTTAACCTGAAATATGGCGGCGGTGCTAATATTGACCGTAACGATCCGCGTCAGTCGCTAATGGAAATGGGTAAGCTGGGGACAAGGATGAAAGAGAATAAATGGTCGGCAGTTATTTTTCCGGAAGGCACCCGTTCAAAAACCGGGCAGGTAAAACCCTTCCAGGCAGGTGGCATTGCTATTATCCTTAAAAAATGTCCGGAGGCTTTGCTGGTACCCATCGCCATCAATAATTCGTGGCAAATGATCCGGTATGGTTTATTTCCGCTTAACACTTTTATAAATATGACCTGGGAGGTATTAGAACCTATTGAACCAAGCACCGGCACAGTTGAAGAAGTTGTTAAAGAAGCCGAAAACCGGATAAAGAAAGCATTAAACCAAGCCTAAATAATCCAACCTAAACCATCATGAGAAAATTAATTCTGCTAATACTAACGGCCGCGTTGGGGTTAACCACTGTAAACGCCCAAACTAAAAAATACAATAGCCTGTTGTGGGAAGTTACCGGAAACGGGCTAAAAGCACCGTCTTATTTATTTGGCACTTATCATTTTGCAAGCAAGAAACTGGTTGACAGCTTATCCGATATTAAAAAGTATTTCAATGCCTGTAAAATGGTGGCTGGCGAAGCAATAATGGATTCCACAGCGATGGGAAATGTATTTACCGCTATGACACTTCCTGATGATACAACACTTGATAAACTATACACCCCCGAAGAATACAAAATAGTGAGCGATTATGTAACCGGGGTTTCACCTATGACCATGGAGATGCTTACGCATTTTAAACCCGCCGCAGTACAGCTAATGCTGCTTGGGTTTACAATGCCCAAAACATTTTCTGATACCAACCCGGCTATTGATGTCTATTTTCAGCAGGAAGGTAAAAGGCTTGGTGATAAAGTGATGGGCTTTGAAACCTTGAAAGAACAAGGTGACATGATATTTGGGACGCCTATGAATGAACAAAAAAAGAATTTACTGGAAAGCATACGTAAAAAGGACGAAGCGAAAAAAGATGGCGAAAAACTGTACGCCCTTTACCTAAAACAAGATCTTGATGGCATAGATAAAATGATTAATGACGCTCTTGTCAAAGAAAAAAAACCTGAGCTGAGCGATAAAATGCTTAAGGACCGCAACCTTAGATGGATAATTAAAATACCGGCAATTATAAGTGAGCAACAAACGTTTATTGCTGTTGGCGCCGCACACCTGGTAGGGCAATATGGTTTAATTAATCAGTTAAGATTAAAGGGTTATACGGTAAAGGCGGTTAAGATATAAGAATCTTTCAACCAAGCTTGTCATTTCGAAACGAGGTACGAGTGAGAAATCTTATACGCCTTGGAATCATTCGCTTACTTCGGCGTTTAAAAATTTCCAACCGGGATTAAAAGAATCAATCAGGTTATCTTTCTTTTCTCTTCGCAATTTCTTCAGTTGTTTTTCACGATCTATCGCATAGTTGATATGGCTAAAATGCTCGAAATAAACCAAGTTATAACAGAAATATTTGCCCGCAAACGTTTTAGGATTTCCTTTATTCTCAGCGTGTTCGTAAAGCCTTCGTCTTAAATCGTTGGTTACACCGACATACAAAACAGTCTTCTCAGGATTAGTTGTTATATAAACATAGAAGTTATAGTTCCACATCCGGTCGCTCGTTTAAGATTTCTCACTCGTACCTCGTTTCGAAATGACAAAATTATTATAGGGGGGCTAAACGTTCTTCCCGTCAATTATCTTAAAGAAATCGTCGCGGTAAGTATCACCTACCGGGATAATTTTATCGCCTATGCGGATACGGCTACGCTCAATGCTGTCAATCTTGTTTAGCGCTACGATGTATGACTTATGTACCCGTACAAAATGTTTCTCGGGCAGGGTGTCTTCCATCTTCTTCATGTTTTGCAGGGTGATAATCCGCTCGGTAGTGGTAAAGATGGATATATAATCTTTCAGCCCCTCAATAAACAGGATCTGGTGCAGGTAAACCTTCTGGATCTTGTGCTCGCTTTTAACAAATATAAAATCGCTTAAAAAATCATTTTGTTGCTGCTGTACCTGTACCGGCTCGGGCGCAACGGCTTTTGATGGCTGTAAAATACCCTGCGCCTTTTGCGCTGCCTTAAAAAACCGGTCGAAGGCGATAGGCTTAAGCAGATAATCAACCACATCCAGCTCATAACCCTCTAAAGCATATTGCGGGTAAGCAGTTGTCAATATAACTTTTGTTTTGCCATTGGCTATGCGCAGAAATTGTATGCCGGTAAGCTCGGGCATTTGCACGTCCAAAAACACCAGGTCTATATTGCCATCCTGAACCAGTGTTAACGCCTCAATAGGGTTGGTGGTTGATTTAACCAATTCCATAAAAGGCACTTTGGAGATATAGTCTTCCAGTATATGCAGGGCCAAAGGCTCATCATCAACTATAAGGCATCTTATCATGGCTATAAAACTAAGGATAATTCGCAAGTATAGGTGTCAATTTCGTCGCGCACCTCTAAATTATATTTACCGGGGTATAAAAGATCAAGCCGGCGCTTAACATTATGCAGGCCAATGCCGCCGATAGCGTCGCGGTTATTGTTATGTTTTTTGTTTTGGACAAAGAAGTGCAGGTGCTCCTTATCCACGCTTATTAACATGCGGATGGGCGAAAGCGCATCGTTGGCTATACCATGCTTAAAGGCATTTTCAATAAAGGCAATTAATAACAACGGCACTATCTGCTGGTCGGTTACTTGTCCATCAATCTTAAACTCAAAATAAGCTTTGTCACCAAACCTTATTTTTTGCAGGTCGATATAGTTTTGCAGGTATTGCAGCTCTTTGCTTAGGTCTACCTTATTATCATTACACTCATACAGCATATACCGCATAATTTCTGATAGCTTAAGGATTGCGCCGGGCGTGTTTTCAGACTGCTGGTAGGCCAGCGAATAAATACTGTTTAACGAATTAAACAGGAAATGCGGGTTGATCTGCGATTTAAGGAAAGCCAGCTCGGCGCTTAGGCGTTGGTTCTCCAAATCACGCTGGATCCGTTCATTCAAAAACCAATCGATACTAAATTTAAGTACTACACTTAAAAATACAAATATGATGCTGGTGATAAAAGTACTTATAAAGTACGACCAAAAACCGATAAGCACATGCTTGGTTTCCTTAGGGCCCATGCTGCGCATTAATATATCATCCTTAAAGAAAAGGCCTACCCCATACTTGGCCACACCGTAGGCTATAATGGTAATTACAACAGCTGTTATGTATAACCCGTACCGCTTTTTATTTAAAAATTGCGGTATAAATAACAGGTAGTTAAGATAAAATAAGCTGATGTTGATAGCGCCGTACAGTACAAATATTACCAGCATACGCTGGGTAGTCATTTTAGTATTGCTGTGCACAATAAACAGGAAAAAAGCTATAATGCATACCCAAATAAATATATGCCAGAAAATTTGCCAGTTCTTTTTCATTGGTTCAAATTTAATATTTTGATTTTCAGCGCTATATTATTTATATACAGTTAGGTATTTTATCGATGAACGGGCATTTATATCCGACCAACGGACATTTACTACAAACGGGCGTTTATCTACAAATTAAGCGGGTTGGTATAAATGTTTTTAGCAGGTTAAAAAAAGGGTGTTCCTTTGTTGCATCAAAAAAAATCACTCACAATGAAAAAGCTGTTCACCAACACCAATCCATTTATACTGTTACTTGCTCCGGTAATGTTTGCATTAATTATGGGCATTAGTTACCAGTTTGAACAAAAAAAGCAAAACCTTGATAATGCTGCTGCATCTACCGTGCACGCAACATCATTGTTTGTTAAAGGCATAAGCCTGATTAAGGCGGTTTGCACTGTTAGCAACCAGGCAGTATGGTAATCCAAACCGATGGGTTAACCTTTAATTTTGGCAGCCAAACGGTTGTCAAGTCACTATCACTACAAGTTCCGGAAGGAAGTATATATGGTTTTCTTGGCCCTAACGGCGCCGGGAAAACCACTACAATTAAATTACTGCTTAACCTTTTGCAATCGCAGGAGGGCAGCATCAAAATATTCGGCCTTGATTTTGAGGCAAATCGTACAGAAATATTAGCGCAGGTAGGTTCATTAATTGAGCAGCCTGCTATCTACGGCCACCTAACCGGCAGGGAAAACCTGCGAAACAGGGCGATCCTACTACAAGTCTCTGAAAAACGTGTTGACGAAATGCTTAAGCTTGTGCGTCTATCGCAAGCCGGCAACAAAAAAGCAAGCAATTATTCGCTGGGGATGAAGCAGCGCCTGGGTATTGCCCTGGCTTTGCTTTCTGATCCTAAATTATTAATGCTTGACGAGCCCACCAACGGCCTTGACCCTAACGGTATCATCGAGATCCGCGAACTGTTAAAAGAGCTGGTAACCAAACATAACAAAACAGTTTTTATATCAAGCCACCTGCTGGGCGAAATTGAGCGCATGGCAAGCCACGTTGGTATTATTAATAATGGCGAATTATTATTCCAGGGGCCTATAACCGACCTGGATGCTATCAGCCAGCCATTGGTGCATATTGAAGTAGCTAATACTGTTGACGCTGCTAACCTGCTGAAGAAAAATGGCTATCACGTCGTAGAGATTAATGATGATCATTTATCGGTTACATATCAATCAAAAGATAAAACCGCCGAAATAAACACCTTACTTGTAAAAAACGGTTGTACCGTTTACAGCATACACAAAGTACAGAAGGACCTGGAAAAATTATTCTTAGATATTACCCAAACCCCTGCAAAATGAAAGGCTTCTTCTTATCTCTAAAATCAGAATTTTATAAGAGCCGCAAAACATTAGGTTTTTGGGCGGCTATATTGTTGCCGTTTATATTATTGTTATTGGCAGCTATTGGCACCTATACCAACAGCGCTAAGTTAGCCGGCGCGCCGGGTTTGCTTACCTGGATGCGCTTTGCAGGCATCCCGTTAAATGTTATGGGCGCTTTATTATTGCCTATGTTTTGCATATTTATAGCCTATTCGGTAAACGCTATTGAGCATAAGGCCGATACCTGGAAAACGCTATTTAGCCTGCCTATACCAAAATGGTCGGTTTATTCGGCCAAGTTTGTATATATGCTTTTCCTGGTGTTTTTAACCTTAATGCTTTTTGCATTATTTACTATAGGTTTTGGCGATTTATTAGGTATACTAAAACCCGCCGAACTAAAATTTGCCGACTACCACATGGAGTGGCCATTGTTACAGGTTTATTTTAAACTATTCTTATCGGCTTTAGGCATTTTATCTATACAGTTTTTATTGAGTTTGATCTGGTCGGATTTTTTAAAGCCGATGGGCATAGGTTTTATATGCTTTATAGCTGGCGTAATAAGCGTTGGTGTTAATTGGCAGTACAATTATGTTATACCTTATGCGCACCCTATGCTTGCCCTAAAAAGCATGATGGGCGTACGTAAACCCGGCGTACCGCCAACCCAAATAGTAATAGATATTTTTACGCATGATGTTTTTGTGAGCCTGGCAGTAGGCGCGGTAGTATTTGTTGCCGGATTTTTTATTGTGCAGCGAAAAAGCGTTAAATAGTGAGTAGTGAGTAGTGAGTAGTGAGTAGTGAGTAGTGAGTAGTGAAAATATATTAAATAGCGATGGGTTCGAAACCCATCGCTATTTTTGTATACCTTTTAAATCGTTTAATAAAGTTTCAATTTTCTCATTATACACTTTTACTGAATCAGCATACGCTTCTGTATTTTCACTAATTCCCTTTCTTATAAAACCGAAACTCATTATCCGTAGCTGGCAATACTGTTGCAGTTGATTATTTCTCACCAAGACCTCTGTAGGCACATCAAGTTTACTTGCCTCACTTAATACAACCAAACTTTTATTCCAGTCATTTAAACCGGCATCCACCATCTTCAGCAACTCCTCTTTCGGTGTATTTTCAGGGTATTTAAAAACCTCAAGGGCGCTCTCTTCGTAGCGGGAAAATGCAGCCATTTTTTTATCATATTTCACAATATCATCTGGTATTTGCTTATAAACAACAATTGATGCAATAACGAAACTCAATGTAAGAACTCCCAGGGTCAAATAGTTTAAGCCAGCCTGCAAAGGTTTTTTTAAACTCGGATAATAAGCATATCCAATAATAAAACCGCTCAACAAACCGCCAATATGGGCCGCGTTGTCAATACCTGCTTTTACCCCGTTAGCAAGGTTAAATACAACAAACACACCTATACTTATTAATAAAGGTTTTCGTGCTTCGCGAGAAATAAAGTTGGTAGTTAGCATAGCCAGAAATACACCATACATGCCAAAGATAGCCCCCGAAGCTCCTGCACTTATAGTAAACGGGTGCCAATATATACTGGTTAAACTTGCAATAATCCCGGCAAATAAATAGGCTGTCAAAAACTTAGCTTTACCTAAATACGGCTCTAATAAAACGCCGATATACATCAGCGCATACATATTCAGTAATAAGTGCAGTATACCAAAATGCAAAAAAATATTGGTTAACAAACGCCACCACTCGCCGCCAAGTGTTGATGCCCTAAAATTAGCGCCCCATTTTAACACATCTTCTCCATCTGGCAATAATATACCTACGCCTGACATCACCATTATGATAAAAATCAGGATATTGATATCAATAAGAATCGGGGTAATAAAGTATCCTTCACGGGGAACAAACAACGACAGGAATCCTTTTAAATTATCTTTGGCGGTTGGTGGCGGCAGCGCTAAAGCATCTTCTTCCTCTGACTCAAATACAGGGTCAAGTTCGGCAACCATTTCTTTTAATCGCTCTTCGGAAGCTGATGTTTGTATTTCATCAAACGTCTGTAAAAACGCTTCGACATGTTTTTTATTTTTTCCCCAATCAAACATGCCGCTGCTTAAAAGCGTGCTTTTTAAGTGCACTATGTCTTCTGCTATGGTTAATTTAAATTCTTCAAGCGTAGAAAATACACCACCCCCTATATAGGCTATAAACCCGGTTTTACTGGTGTAGTTGATATCCCATTTTAATTGCTTTGCCACGGCAATGGAAATTGCGAGATAATGTTTACAATCAAATCCGTTGAGTTCTACAGATTGTTCAAATTTTGGAGTGAAACCAAAAGCCATAGTTTATTGATTAAGATTTGGTAATTATATGTCCACAATATACCAAATAGCGCTGGGTTTGAAACTCATCGCTATTTTGTTTCACCCGGCTTGTTTCATGAAACAAAAAAGGCAAAAAATCGCCCATTTTGCAATATGTTGATTTAAAGTTACTTAAGCAATTATCACACAAAAATACCCTGACGTAAAAGTTGTTTCATTTTGTTTCACATAATTTTCGTAAACAAATAGCAATCAGATACTTAAGTCAAAATCTTGTTTCACCTGTTTCATTTGTTTTGCATTTTCGTGAAACAAAACAACACCCGCTAACGCACCGGTTTCGGGAAGATAGGCAAGCTCTCATGCCCCTCTGCATCGACAGATTGTACCGCGAAGAAGTAATTATCCTTCGAGTAGTCTAAAGTGGTTTCATTGCCGGTCACAAAGATCTTCTTCTCCCAAACCGGACTGGTAGTTTCGCGCATCAGGATGTAATAGCCTGCAGGTTTCTTACCGATCTTGGGGCTTTGCCATTTTAACGTGGTATTATTGGTAAGGCCTGATGTGGTAACCCCAACACTCTCAGGTGCTGCCGGCGCCGATGCCAGGTTAGCCAGCACCGATAAATTCATACGGGCTACTTTTTGGGTATAGTTAAAATCTGCAAACTCAGGTAAGTCGCCATAAACAACACCTTTCTCGGTACGCAGATCCTGGTGCTGGTGGGTAAAGTCCTCGTTCATTTCGGTAAACCTAACAGCAGTAAAGCCTTGCAATTGGAACGAGGTTTGGTCGCCGCCCCTTAAAAAACGATCGCGGCGGTAAATGAGTTTAACATCTAACTGGTCTACATAGCGTTCGCCGGTTTCCTTGATATAACGTGCCAGCTGGCGCGAGGGGCTGTCGTTTTCGCCGCCGTTGCCTATCAGGCTGCTTATCGCGGCAGCCACCCGGCGGGTAGTATCTGTACGTAACACCGCGTCGATAGATGGGATGCCTTCGCTGAATACGCGCACATGGGTATTATCCTTCAGATCATTATCCTGGCCGTGGGTGTTGCCTACAATGTCATTGTTAAGCATGGCGTCAATGTTCCAATGCTCGTCCTTAGCGCGTTTAGCTACGTGTGCCGATCCGTTCAGGCCCTGCTCCTCGCCCGGTACCGCCATAAAAATAATAGTAGCCGGGAACGAGCGCGATGCCATCACCCTGCAGATCTCCATAGATACCGCGGTACCCGATGCATCATCAACCGCGCCGGGTTCAGCGGCGTTGGCATTCAGCACATCCGTTACGCGTGAATCATAATGACCCGATACTACATATACGCGGGTATCAATTGGGTCGGTTCCTTTTAATATGGCCAGCACATTTTTAAGTATGGTGGGTTTTGGTATGCGCCCACCGGCGGGTTGCGTAAAAGTGTCAAATTCTACCTTCATCCGGCCGTTTGAGGCGGCGGCATACTTCTCCATTTCGGCCTTTATCCAGTTACGGGCGGCGCCTATGCCTTCGGTTTTGCTGGTGGTATCGCTAATGGTGTTACGGCTTTTAAAGCTCACCAGCTTGCGTACAATAGCCTCAATGTTTTTGGATGATACTTCATCAACCATTTGCTTAATAGCGGCGTCCTGGCGGATGGTTGTTTGGGCAAGCACCGGCGTAGTAAATGCCAACAGCGCAAATAACAGTTTGCAATATTTCATTTGTGATAATTTAAATTCCACCCAAAAGATACAAATAGAGGCGCAAAGTATTACATCTCTACAGGATATTGTTACTCTTCCTCATCAGCAGCAATAGTCAACATATCATCAACCTGCTTAAAATTGCTGCGTACAAAATGGCACCAGTCGCATTCTTTTTTACCGCAGCCGGTGTTAAAATCGTGCGCCAGTATCTTTTGGTAAACGGTTTTTATCTGATCAGTTACTATCTCAATATCCTCCGGACTTATAACTATTTTCTCTTTGTGATACTCGCCTTCGCTTACCGGCTCTACAAAATCAAATATCGTTGTTGTGGCCTCCCAATCGTTAGTACGGTCGTTATCTATCAATATCTTATAAAATACCGCCTGGCGCCAGTAATCGCCACCTTCGGGCTTGTCATTAGTTGGGCGCAGTAGTTTGTCTTTGGCGTTTTTTAATTTACCGGTTTTATAATCGACAATGGTAGCCTGCTTGCCATCAAACTCAATTTTATCCAGGTTGCCTTTAATTGGTACGCCGGCTATCTCGATATTTTTGATGCCGCGTTCGGTAACGGCTACTTTATTCCAATGGGTAATATTTTGTTCGTAGTAAGGCGGCAAGATCTTATCGCCATAATCCATTCGCAGCTTAAACTCCTCTTTGGTGAACGAGTCGCGGTTACGGAACATGTACCATTTAAACTCCTTCATAAACTGCTCGGTCGACGGGAAATTATCGTCATCGTCCTTCAACCATCTAAATGCTTTATTCAAGGCCCAGTGCACCGCCTGCCCAAATGTGGCTGACGGGCTCTTACCCGATGGCACCCTGATCAAACACTGAAAATAAAATCGCAGCGGGCAGTCCAGGTAATTGCTTAAATGTGTAACCGACAGCGTATAGTTTTGCAATAATTGGTTAATATAGCCATGATCTATCAACTCTACTTTAGGTTTATCAGCCTCGCTAAACTGGGTAGTGTAAAAATCCAGCATGGCGGATTCGGCAACTTTAGGGTGCTCCACCACCATATCGGTCTCGGCCAGTATCTCGCCTATAAACTGAGACGATTCCTGGTCTTTACCCTTTTTATCCTTATTGGCATACGATATCATCAGGCATTGTTTGGCACGCGTTAGCGCCACATAAAATAACCTGCGCGATTCCTCTTTTTGGGCTATATCATCATTTGACGCTTGTGTTAAGGTATCCGGATAACTAAAACCACTGTTACGGCCCTTGCTATCCCAGGTCTTTTTATCGCAGCCAATGAAAAACACATGCTCAAACTCCTGCCCTTTTGAGCCGTGCGCGGTAAAGAAGTTAACCCCGTTTTCTGAAAAGATAACCTGGTTCAGATCCATACGGATATGGTGCTCTTTCATGGTATCAATAGTAGCTAACAAATCGGCCAGCTTTATCTCCGGTTTTTTTCGGCTTTCGTCCTTTAAAAAGTCAAAGAAATTGGTAAGTACCTGCATATACGTGCCCTTGTCTTCCTGCTGCATAATGTAGCGCAGGATACCTATCTTACCAATAACCTGCTGAAAAAGCTGCTGCATAGTAATGCTCACCGCATCGCGCAGCAACTCATCAATATTATTGAGCAGGTATTTCATTTCGGTATTAGGCGATGCATCAAATAAGCCCGGTTGCGTGGGTATTCTTATCTCATGGATATACCGACGCAATGAAGTTTTAGGCACGTTATTGGCTGATGTAACAAAATTTTCTTTGGATACCGCTATGCTTGCTTTAGCTATCTCTATCGGCGGGATGTTAAAAAAATCATAATGTAAGATCTCGAACAGCAATTCATCGCCACTATACGGCGAATCCAGCTCCATTGCCAGGTATCGCAGTATGTTAATGATCTTCTCGCCAAACGGAATGGTCAGTACGTCGATCTTACGACGGGTATTGACCGCTATTTTCTGGGCATCCAAAAAATGTATCAGGTCCTCTACCTGGTTATGGTTGCGGTATATTACCGCTATCTCGCCCGGCGGGGTGCCGCTTTCAACCAGGTGTTTAATGCCGGTGGCCACGTCAACCATTTCCTGGTCGGGATTTTCGTATTCGCGGATGACAGGTTTAACTATCAGCTCGGCAAACCGCGAATGCGACGCCTGCAGGCTTTTATCCAGCCGCAGCTGTTTGGTTAACCGCTCGTTATTATTATTAATAAGCGCTTTTGATATATCCAGAATATGCTGGTTTGAGCGATAATTATGCTTAAGTACCACGGTGGATAGTGTGCTCACATAATCATTAGCAAAATCCAGTATATTCTTCATATTGGCTCCCTGGAACTTGAAAATAGACTGATCATCATCACCTACCACAAATACGTTAGGGGTTTCCCAGTAATTTAAAAGGAATTTAAGCAGCTCGTTTTGCGATCCGCTGGTATCCTGAAACTCATCCACTAAAATATAATGATAACGCTCCTGGTACCGGCGCAGGATCTCCTCGTTCTCGCGGAAAGCTTTAAGCACCCAAATGATCATATCATCATAATCATAGCGGTTGGCGGCTTTCATCTTGGTATCGTACCGTTGATACTCGGCTACAGCGGCCAGCAGCTTCTTCATAAGGTCATGCGCCGCATCAATATCTTTTTGTTTAGGGTCGCCAATGGCTATGCCTTTGGCCGCATTTGCACGTTTGTAAATAAACGCTTCACGATTTGGCAGATCCTCCAAATATTCGTTGATAGCTTTTTCAATAAATTGTTCGTTCCAGTTCTCGCGCTTCATGGTTGAGAACAGGCTTTTCAGCCGGGGAACATCGTAGTAAATATCCCCCGTGAAACGCTTTAATAAATGGTCGTTCGGGAAATCATCCACCAACTCCCTAAACAGCATAGCCGATTCCAGGTCTGATAACGACTCCAGGTTTAGCTTGCCAAAATACTCCAGGTTTTCCTGGATCACCTCGTTACAAAAAGCGTGGAAGGTGTAGATATGGATTCGATAAGCATCGGGGCCTATAAATTCAAACAAACGCTTGCGCATGGCTACCGCGCCGGCATCGGTATAGGTCAGGCAAAGTATCTCGCCGGGCAGGGCATCGGTATCGGTTAATATCTTGCCGATACGTGCTGCCAGGATCTGTGTTTTACCGGTACCGGGGCCGGCGATAACAAGCACCGGGCCATCCATTTTATTTACTGCAGCCAGTTGTTCGGGGTTTAAACCGTTCAGCGCTTCCTGGAATTTTTGATTGTATTTATTGGGATTGGATTGCATAATTGTTTAGTAAAGATAGCAAAGGATTACCTGATTGCGGTGGCCCCTTTGTCAAAACATTTCCATTAATTAACAATTAATCGTACCCTCAATCGTTATCTTTACCCACAAGGATTGAGACTATGGCGTTACCGATGAGAATAACTTTTGATGATAAAGACTATATCTACCAGATACTTAACACAAATTTGATTAATAAAGACACCACCCAGTTAGAGCTGATTTTTAACGGCGAAAAGCTGGAATTGGTGATGGATGAAAGAAAAACCTGGGTGCAAAAAGATCAAAGCAAATCAATTGACCCTGATTTGGTGCAGGCGCTTGGCCGCTCGGTATCGTTGCGGTTAAGGATGTAATTATTACAACCCTACTCCCGCCCCATTAGGGAAAAACACATTAACACTTACCGGCAATTTACCCGTTGGCTTTAGCTGGCCCGTAATAACTTTTACTGCCGACCGCTGTAGTTCGGCGCTCATTTGGTAACAGGCTATCAGGGCGCTGCTTTTTTCAATACCCGGTAAACCTGCTATGGTGTATGGGTTGGCAAACACAGTTGTTACTACATTACTATGGGCAGACAGCGCGGCGATAAACTCTTTTACCCCGGCGCTATAATCCAGTTTACTTGCCGGGCGCAGGCGGGTATCGTGTATGCTTACATAAACTTTATTATATTGATTAAGGATGTTGAGTAAGCGATTGAGATCGGCAACCGGGGTGCTTTTGTTTACGGTAAACAGGTGGCTGTTTGTTGTCCATTTTGACAGCTCGGTCTGAAAAACGGTATACCCGTCAACCCCGATGCTAACAATGGCCGTTTTTTGTAGTGGGTTTAACCTTACCGTTTGTTCATCCCCTTTTAATAAAGTTACAGCCGCATCACTCAATTGCTGTATTAATTGCTGTGCCGGTTGGCGGTTAAGGTCGGCAAACAGGTTTGCCGGATCAACATCTTTCCGACTATTTAACCCGGCCCAATATTTGGCGGCCAATACCTTTTTTACTTTTGCTTCGAAATCTGCCATTGATATTTGCCCCTTGCGTACTGCCCTCCGTATTTTCTGGATAGATTTATCCAGATTCATAGAAAGTTCTATAATATCATTACCGGCTAAAAAGGCTTGTAATTCGGCTTCGCCGCCTGGATAATATTTCGTTACTGCTTTCATCTCCATCGCGTCAGACACCACCAGTCCTTTAAAACCTAATGAGTCTTTTAAAATGCCGGTTATAATTTTCTTTGATAGTGTCGATGGCCTGTTTTTAGTGCTATCTAACGCGGGGATACTCATGTGTGCTATCATTATACCGTTTATACCGGCTGCTATGGCCTCCCTGAACGGGTATTCTTCTAACGAATCAAGGCGCTGGCGGGTAAATGGCAATAAAGGCAGCTCTAAGTGCGAATCGACGTTGGTATCGCCATGCCCGGGGAAGTGTTTAGCTGTGGTGAGTAAGCCTGCATCCTGCATGCCTTTAAAATAGGCTATACCTTTTTTGGCAACATTATATTTATTGTCGCCAAAGCTGCGGTAGTTAATAACCGGGTTATCAGGGTTGTTATTTACATCCATATCCGGCCCAAAATTAATTTGCATACCCAGGCGTTTAAAATCATAAGCCACCTGCTGCCCCATATTGTAAATCAGCGCGTTGTCTTGTATTGCACCCAATGTCATCTGGTAGGGATACGAAAGTGTCGAATCTAATCTCATCCCAAGCCCCCACTCACCATCCATGGCAATTAATAATGGTACCCGCGCCAGATGCTGGTATTGGTTTGTTAAAGCTGCCTGCCTGCCCGGCCCTCCCTGAAAGAAAACGACACCTCCGACTTGCTCATTCTCAATTACTTTTGCTACAGAATCTTCATAGCGCCTGCTTAGATTAGTGTGTGCCCTTACAAAGAAAAGCTGGGCTATTTTTTGCCTGCGGCTCAGCTTATTGTATACAGAATCCACCCATTTATTTTCCTGACTCAATAATTGGATATAGTTATTACGTTGGGCGAAAGTTTCCGAAAATACAAGGGTTAACAGAACGAAGGCATTGAAGGCAAAAAGTTTGATCCTGGTCATAAATCAAAAGTAAATTAAAATGGTAAAAAAATGGAACCTTTATCAACATATAACCGTTTACATGCTGTGTGGTTGTAAATAAATTAGTTTATGACCTTTTAATAGGTCCAAACAATACCTAATTTATAATCCGGTGAAAAAAATCATCCTTTTAACAACTATACTATTAATTACCGGAACTGTAAGCGCCCAAAAATACTTTAACGGAGAACGTGCTGATTATGAAGGTTACTACCAACCAAAATTTGGTTTTATTATTGCAGGCAATATCTCAAAGGCTTCACTCGGTACAGATTTTAGCACGCGTACCGTAACAGGTATTACTGCAGGTGTTAATCTTGATCTACCCATTGTTTATCCGGTATCACTACAACCCGGATTAATGTATGCTCAAAAAGGATATATTGCTAATACCGCAGCCGGCGAATTTACGCAACGCTCTCAATCTATTGATCTTCCGGTGTTAGCTAAATTTCATTCTGGCAGCGTATTCAATTTTTATTTAGGCCCTCAACTATCTTATTTAGTGTCAACAACTAATAAATACAGCGAAACTTTTGCAACCACAGGCCGAGAAAACTATCAATATACCGGCAGTAAGTTTCGCTATCAGGGTGTGGTTGGCGTGGGGGTTGATGTTACAAAACACATGAACATACTTGCACGCTATGCTTTTGATTTGCTGGGTACAAGCACTAATGGCAACAGCGTTCTTCCATCATACCGCAGCCAGGCCTGGCAAATTGGGCTTGGATTTAGCTTTGATAATAACCTCATCAAATTATAACAAAAAAAACCATCCAGACCGGATGGCCTTTTTGCTTACATGATTCTCTTTCTTTACTGTACTTATTAAGTACTATAGAATTGTGACGGACGTTAATTAACGCAAATAGTATATTTGCCGCAGCTATGCAAAATTTAGTTAACGAGGTTCCTGCTAAAAAAAATTACGATTTTATTGATACCATACGTGGCATTGCTATGATGAGCATTGTAGGCGAGCATTGTTCGGCCGTTGGCGATTATAATTTCCCGGTTACCGCAGCCAATTATTGGACCCAGCTATGCTTAATGCAGTTTAATAAGTTTGGCACCGTTACCTTCTTCTTACTTGCCGGATTTTTGATCGGCGAAAAATTTGCAGACTACACACCTTCGCAATATCTTAAAAGGCGTATTTCAACAACGTTTGGCCCATGGGTATTCTGGTCGTTAATTTATTGTTTGGCCGATATTATTACCATTGCCGTACAAGCCCGGATGTATCATGACGACAGGTTAAACCTTGCCCATATTTTAAACGAAATAAAAATTGTTTACCTGTATACCAATTATTGGTTCATTGTTAACTTCCTGGTTAGCATAACGGTATTATTAATATTCAGGCGATATCTGTACTCACTTTATTTAGGGGGTGTGCTATTGCTGTTCTATATATTTTACGCGTTCAACATTTATTATGAATGGATTGAGCCCAGGCACACAAGCGCGATATTGGGTTTTGTATTCTTTTTATGGTTGGGCGCGCAGTTGCGCAAGCACTGGCATCATGTTGAGGGCTGGGTTACTAAAATAGCATACCCTACATTGATATTTTTACTGGTTTTAACTTTTGGATCATGTATTTATGAGGTAGCTAAACTAACCGGCCATAGCGTAGATCCTTTTAATACTTTGCGTATAAGCAACATCTTTTTTTCGCTGGTATTTTTTGCTTTGTTGTTGAAGATAAAGACCTTTAAATTTGTTGAGTATCTAAAACCAAGGCAAACCACCTACGGTATATATCTGATCCATTATATCCTGCTGGTGTTTTTGCTGCCGCAGATCCTGATACACATTAATTATGATATATATAGCTTCTCAATACTTCAGTTTATATTGTTTAAACTGGCGATTTTTGTATTTATATATTCATTAACATTAGGTATGGTATTGTTAATAAGCAACTCTCCTTTAAAGAAATTAGTTGGTAATTAAGGCTTCTTAAACATCGTCTTCATCGCCTTTCTGAGTTGCTTGTTTTTAAGCGATAATTCATCTGCTATTTTGGCGAAATGATATCCGCCGCCGGTGTAGTTTCTCCGCATTTCATTCTTCATATCACCCTGGAAATGTAGTGTGGCAAATCTTATTAAAACACCACTTTCAAGATGTTTACAATAGGGCAATTGATTTTGCCAATAGATTCTCTTTACCCCATTTTTATCTGTCTCATAGCCATCTGCACGGCTTATGCAGGCATCTACAGCTATCTGGTTATTTATGAGGTCGATTTTTATTTTTCCTTCGGGATGATGCTGGAAATAAAGATGAAACAAAACCATGTCCGAGATCCCACCAAACAGTTCAGGATCAGCTGCAAAAGGTTGATATAGCAGTTCAATTTCATCATTTATCGGGCCATCATTATAGGCTTCTATCAGATAGTCGCAGAAATGGTTTATCGCCTTATAATCTCTAAAATAGGTAACCGCCGGTACACCCATTTCGTCGCAGGTGTTAGCAATTTCGCAGCCTTGCAGCAATGGTACTAATTCAGAAAAATCGTGATAAAGCAATACGTCCGAATCCAGGTATATAAAGCTTTCTATCTTGTTTTCCCTACAAAAAGCTCCAACATAAAACCAACGCAAATAGCAGTTTAACTCATACTGATAATCGTTTGATGAGCGATGTTTATACAGTGCTGTAAACGCTTCTGCTTCGTGCTTAAACTTACTTGCTAATACATGGCTAACAAATGGGTATTTGTTATTTTTCCCGTCGCCGATCAGATAAATTTCAGAATCAGGATTAAAATGCTTCGCCTGCTTTAAGCTGTATTTTAAATACCTGGGATTACCCGTATGAAAGAATATTATAGGAAGAGACATGCTTTATTAAAATGTAAATTTAGATGTTATTGTTGAGATAACAACATAGCAACCGGCCTGTTTTGAGCTATAAGCGCTTCCAAACTCCTTTAATTTTTCTCATCTTTGCCAACTACAAATTAAAACACACCTATGGGACTTAATTTCATTAAAAGGATAAGACAAGTTAGAGATCTGTTGCATGTTGTTATTGGACAAAAAAATAATGACAAAGGGATACAGGTAACTAATTTCCTGAATGATAATTTATTTAACAATCCCAAGTATACAAACTCAAAAAGATTAAACAAGGCCGAGTACCAGGTTTTTTCGCAAAACGGCGAGGACGGTATTATTGCCGAGATATTTAACAGGATAGGCACTACCAATAAATACTTTATTGAGTTTGGTGTGGAGAATGGCCTGGAATGTAACTCTGCCAACCTGCTTTATAAGCAGTGGAACGGGTTATGGATTGAGGGCAGCAAAAACCACTATAACGATATCAATTCACGGTTTAAAGATCTGGTTGATAACGGCCAGTTACAGGTTAAAAATCAGTTTATAACTGCCGAGAATATTGAGTCGATATTTGACAGTGCCAATGCGCCGACCGAGCCGGACCTGTTATCGATAGATATCGACAACAACGATTACTACATCTGGGATTCAATTACCAAATATAACCCGCGTGTTGTAATTGTTGAGTATAACTCTATTTTTAGGCCCGACACCCACTTTGTGGTACGCTACAAACCCGACCGCACCTGGGATAGCACCAGCTATTTCGGTGCATCGTTATTGGCTTTACAGCAATTAGCTGATAAAAAAGGTTATTGCCTGGTTGGTTGTGTATTTACCGGCAGCAACGCTTTCTTTGTACGTAAAGATTTGGTTGGCGATAAGTTTGAAGCCCCCTATACTGCAGAGAATCATTACGAGCCCAACCGCGATTTTCTATATTACAAAGCTGGTCACCCTAAAAATCACCGCCCCGATTAATTAAAGTCACTCGCTAAAAGTTTGCATATCTATCAACTTACGGTATAAGCCATTATTGTTGATGAGTTGCTGGTGATTGCCTTGCTCTACAATTTTACCATTCTCCAATACCACAATAATATCGGCGCTTTGGATGGTGCTTAAGCGGTGGGCAATAATTAACGAAGTACGGTTCTTCATCAGGTTATTTAAGGCATCCTGTACCAACTTTTCTGATTCGGTATCCAGCGCAGATGTAGCTTCATCCAACAACATTATTGGCGGGTTACTTAAAACCGCGCGGGCAATACAGATTCGCTGGCGCTGGCCGCCTGATAGCTTGGTACCTCTATCGCCTATATTGGTTTGGTAACCGGCTTCTGTTTCTTCGATAAAATTATGGGCGTTGGCAATGCGCGCAGCTGCATGTATCTCTTCCATCGTAGCGTCGGGTTTGCCAAATGCGATATTATTATAAATTGTATCATTAAACAATACAGATTCCTGATTTACGGTGCCCATCAAGCTGCGCAGGGAAGTAGCAGTAACGTGTTTAATATCTTTACCGTCAAAATATATGGCGCCCGCTTGCGGGTCCATAAACCTCGGTATCAGATCCATTAATGTTGACTTACCACCGCCGGAAGGGCCAACCAATGCTACCGTTTTACCGCATGGAACAGTAAGGTTAACATCTGATAACACGACACGCTCATTATAAGCAAAGTTTACATTTTTAAATTCGATACTATCCTTAAATCCGGTAACAGCGGTTGCATCTACAGCATCCTTAACTAAGGGCTGCTCGTCTATCAAAGCTAAAACGCGCTCACCGGCTGCAATACCCGAGTGGATATTGCTAAAGGAATCGGAAAGCGCCTTTGCCGGGCGGGTAACCTGCGAAAATATAGCAATATAGCCTATAAATGCCGCGCCGGTCAATGCCGTTTGGTGGTTCAATATTAAATACCCGCCATATAAAACTATACAAGCGATCATCATAACGCCCAACGTTTCTGACACCGGCGAAGCCAATTGCTGGCGCCTTGCCATTGAACGGGCAATGGTTGAATACTTTTTATTTTCCTGGTTAAAGCGATCTTTTATAAACCCCGAGGCGTTAAATGCTTTAATGATCTTTATGCCTGATAATGCTTCATCCAAATAACTTATCATATTACCATAAGTTTCCTGCGCGGCTATGGCCTGCGATTTTAATCTTTTTACTATACGTGATATAATAAAGGCTGATACCGGGATAACTAATAATGAATATACTGTAAGCCTTGTGCTGATAGCAAACAAAGTAAACACATAGAATATTAACTGCGCGGGCTCTTTAAAAACAACTTGTAAAGTACCTGTAACAGAAAATTGCACCACCTGCACATCTGACGAGATCTTTGATATAATATCACCTTTACGCTCATTGCTAAAATAACCCATGTGCAGGTCCATAACATTATTAAAAACAGTTTTACGCAGGTTTAATAGCGTGTGTAACCGTAAATTCTCCATAATGCGTTGCGAGCCATACCTGAACAAATTACTCAATATCACCGAAATCACTAATACACCACAAACAAATTGCAGGGTAGCCCATGCGCCGTAGTGACTTATAAAATGGTGGGTGTAATAATCAAACGTAGCACTCAGGTCTGTTAATGATGGCTTTGCCAATGGTGCAGCAACTGGTCCGCATGCCTTATCGTTAGAGAATAAAGTTTGTAACAGTGGCACCAGTAATGCCAGGTTCAGTGTATTAAATACAATAGATAGCAGGGTAAAAATTATATATGGGATAGCAAATTTTTCAATTGGCTTGGCAAAGGATAGTAGCCTGAAATATGTCTTCATTAAAAATTTATAAAGTTTGCAAAGTTAACACGAATTAATTAATTCCTGCCATTACTATGCTACGGGTAGCAGCGGCAAAGTTGCCCACCATACTTTTTCTAAATTAATAGTGCCGATACATGGAAACGGTTCATCGGGCGCGGTATTGTATATGCATAGCCAGTTACAGTAATAACACGGTAATTTTTCAAAAACAAAGGTGGTACGGTTATGAACATGCTCGGGATATGGCGCAAAACGTTCAAAATGCCCGCCGCCAACTATACAAACCGCTTTGGTGTTGCAGGCTGCCGCAATATGTACAGCGCTGGTTTCATTACATATCACCAAGCCGGTACGCGCTATATGGTCAATCAACTTAGGCAAGGTAGTTTTACCAACCAGGTTAATTACGGCATCTTCGGGCATCATGCTTTCCAGGTAAGTTGCTGCTTCCTCCATTTCGGGGCCGCCAACCAGGTGAATTGGCCGCTGGGTCTGATCGATAATGAGCATCATTAATTGCAGGTAATTCTCGGTTTGCCAGCCGCGCTTACTGTTGCCTGCTCCCAAAAATATGGACACTCCCTGTTTCCTGTTGTCTTTAGCGGGAAAGCTCGGGCCGGCCAGGTCAACCGGCTGGTTTAAAACCTGCTCGAAAAAATAGCGGGTACGGTCAAACTCAAAGTAATACGCTTTAGGTAAAATTATTAGTTGGCTGTAAAAAAGATCTGTTTTTGCTTTTAGTTTTGGTGAGAGCGCTTCGTTATCGCTTACAAAACCAATTATGTTTTTTGTGCCGGTTAAGGCTGCTAACCCGTCTGTTATTATATTACGGGTATAGCTTGGTTGCAATACGTCACTATAACTTTGGCTATACAATTTCCAACCCAGTTTAAGGGTCTGTATCGGGCTTTCATACAGATGGAAAGGTTTGGTGAAAAAGAAATTGGATATAAATGGTTTATCGTACCATAAAGCTATATCCTGCCAGGCTGTATTGCCTAACAGATCTATCTCATAATCTTTATATTTTTCTGAGTGACGGATAACTTCCAGGAAATTTCTAAACAACACGTAATCGCCAATAGCATCTGTTTTTATGATGAGTATTTTTTTACGGGGAGTTTTAAACTTGTAAAAAAACCGTAGCAGGTAAGGAAGTTTCAGCAGAATGAAACGTGTTATTCTAAATAAATTCCTGTTCTTTATAACCATATCAATAAATTCGCAACGGCATTAAGCGCTATTAACAAGTGAACACTCCACCGGCTATATCTATAATTATTGTTACCTACAATGCTGCAGGCACTTTGCAGGCATGCCTTGATAGCATTTACAAGCAACAATACCCGTCGCTAAAAATAATTATAATTGACGGTAATAGCACCGATGGTACCGTTGATATTGTAAAGGCAAACATAAATAAAATACATTACTGGCAAAGCGAGCCTGATGCAGGCGTATACGACGCCATGAACAAAGCTGTAAAGCACCTAACTGGCGACTGGGTGTATTTTATCGGGGCTGATGATGAACTGCTCCCCGAGTTTTCGGACATGGCGCTGAAGCTTAAAGATGATACCGCCATATATTATGGTAATGTATTTGCCGAAGGATCAAAACGCCTGGGCGAACTGACACGTTACCAGATAGCCAAATGCGGCCCCTACCACCAGGCTATGATCTATCCGCGATCTGTTTTTGATAAGCATCAGTATAACACCCGCTATAAAATATCAGCCGATTTTGCTTTGACACTGGAGCTTTGCGGCGATAGCAATTACCACTTTGTTTATAAAGATTACACGATTTGCAACTTTAACCATACCGGGCTTTCGGGCACAGTAATAGATAAACCCTTCCAAACAGAAAAGGCGGGTCTGGTATTTAAAAATTTCGGCTTAAAAACCTGGTTCAGGTACCGGTTCCACAAGTTAAAACACCGCGACAATCCAAGAGCATAGCGCGTTATGCCGACAGTTCTTTAACCAGCGACTCAAAATGGTCCTGGAAGAAAAAGTCGTGAGCGTTGGGGCCTTCGGGAATTACATTGGCGGTATGATAGTAGATCTCTAATATGCGCGGCACCTTAAGCGCCTCGGCAATGGAGAAAGGGAACGATTGGTTACCGATAAAAAGTTTGCAGCCGGCAATTATTTTTGCCAGTTGTAAAAAGTCATCCACCTGCACCCACTTAATATCCGGTATTGCCTTGCGCATATCTTCATACTCTGCCTCAACACCTATAAATACCAGGTTATCATATTTTTGAAGGAATGAATAATCAACAAACGAATTGCGATAACGCTCGCTGCGGGCTACAATGATGGTATTTGCATAGCTGTTATCTGCATCAACAGTTAACCAGCTTTTCCATAACTGCGGGGTAACGCCGGTTATATAGCTGCACCAGCGGGCTATATTTGTATTATCTAACGAGAAAAGTTTGGCCCTGAAAAAATCAAGATCCACATGTATTTGCTGCCCGTTATAGATCTCGCATTGGGCAATATAGTCTTGCGCATTAATTAGCGGCGCAAGCAGGTTAACCATTTTCTCGTTAAGCATTACCGTACCCAACGGGTGCGCCACGTAGCCAGATAGTACCAACGGCTTGCCCGTTTTTAAATATAAATTTATGCTGATGCCGGTAACCTCGTAGATCTTTTTTATAGTTGGCAGGGCATAGATCACATCGCCGGCATTGCCGCTATGCACAACATTAAGCGTTGTAACGGTTTTGCATAGCCCGATAATTTTATCCTGCGTATTTAACCGGTTGTTGCCAACAAAGTAGTTATTAACTTCTTCCTGCCCATAGTTTTTATGTTCCCATTTATACTGTTTGTATTTGGGGCGGTCGGTATATTTCAACCAAAGTTTACTTGCTAAGCCTCTTTTTTTAAACGTCATTTTATGGCAAAAATATTAAGGTAGTGGGTGCGTACCTTTTCAAAAGTACAAATTATGGCTTAAAGCGGGTCAAACTTTTGCCCTTAACAGATTGCGTTAGCTCATCAACTACATTAAAAACCGAACGGTTGCTGTCATGCCCGTCAACCAATGTTTTTAAGCGATGGCGATATTGGTTGATCAGATCTTTATTTTTAAAAAGCTCTTTATAGCTTTTCCAGATCCAAAACTGGCCCACCAGGAGTTTAGGTAAAAGGTCTATTATGGTGATCTGGATGTACCATGCCAATAAAGCCAAACCATTTAAGTGCAGGGCATGCATATAAAACCGGTTGCGGTAATAGATACTTTTTATCCACTTAGGTTTTTGGAAATCTTTTGTAGTTGCCGATACCTGGTGGCGGCATACCGACTGATGCTCATAATAACATTTCCAACCCAGTTTCCAGGCGCGGATGCTTAGTTCCATATCCTCGCAGTAAAACGGCGAGAACAGTTCATAAAACCCGCCAATCGCTTTCAGCTTTGTAGTATCTATCAACGCGTTGGCGCCCGATAGGTAAAAGGTATATAACCGGTCATCAACTGCGTCGGTATAATAAAAGTAGTCTGTCTTTAACTTCAGTCCGTTAAACTTGGGCATACGTGCAGCGTCCTGGATATGGTCGCCCTCTATATCAATAATGCGCCCCATTACACCAAAGGTATCATCGGCATCAAAATATTTAAATTGATGTTCGAAGTAATCGGGCGTAAGTTTAACATCCGAGTTTAAAAGCAGCACCAAATCATGCTGCGCAGCGTTTATGCCCTGGTTACAGGTAAAAGAGAAGCCGGCGTTTTTGGCGTTCACCAATAATTTTATCTGCGGGTAATGCTCCTTAATAAATTCAACCGATCTGTCGGTCGAGCAATCATCCACAACAATTACTTCGTAAGCTACCTCGGCATTTTCAATAGCAGTGAAAGTAAAAGGCAGGTAGGTTGCTAATAGCTTTTCGCCATTATAATTAGGTATAACTATAGATACGCTTTTTTTAGCCACGGCTATTTAACTATTTTATAATTGCGGTATTCGCTAACGCGCCAACCGGTAAGGTCCTCTATTTTTTGCAGGGCCTTACGGCGGAAGGTCATTTTTTTATTTAGCGTTTCCAGGTCTATCTCCAGTTTCCAGTTGGTTGCAGCTACCCTGCCCTGCATCACCGCGGGGTGGGTGCCGGCAAAATGCACCAGCCTGTCGGGGTTTTTGTGGCTATAATCAAATGTAAAACTTTCGGGCAGATGTTGCGCCATCCAGTCATCATCATGATAAAACTGGTTAAAGTTGCGCAGCTTATTTGCCAGGCCTGATGGCGGCTTTACCCAACCATAGTGATAAATGTAAGCGTCTATCAGTTTTACGTTTATTTTTCGGTTATCCCATCTAAAGCCTTGCGCATCGCGATAGGAGTGTATGGCTTTGTTGTTCCGCACTATCCTTATCTCGCGGCGGTACCACCTGCGCGAATGCCCGTAATAATCAAACGAACCATAAAAGTGCTGGTATTTAAACAACAAGCCTTCAATATTACTATTGTTTAAATTATCCTCCATCTCTTTTTTTATTGTGGGCAGATATTTTTCATGGACACACTCATCACCCTGGATATAAAAGGCCCAGTCAACATCAGGCGATACGGCGGCAAATGCCTTATCCGTTTCGGCAGCAAAAACGGCACCGCCTTCGCGTATGGTTTCATCCCATACCGTATAAATGATCTTTATTTTAGGCGAATCGATCCCGCGCACCAGCTTTTCGGTATCGTCACTACTATTACCTAATGCAACTATAAATTCATCACATATGGGTAATATAGAGGTTATGGCCTCAACAATTGGGTAATCGTTTTTTACGGCGTTACGGATAAATGTGAAACCTGCTACCTTCATTAAATTAATCGGGGTTTTATGCTGATTGGCAAATATAGTTATCTGCCTTATATATAAGGTAACATCAATAAGTGTCTTGATAACTGTATAGTGTACCAGGTACAGGTGGCACACCTGGTACGGGTGGTACACCCGAAACACCTGTTATATTTTTCCCTATTATTTTTGTTCTTTTACATAACTATGCCAACAGACAGCAACATCGTTCCAACCTGTGCCGATTTCAGATCGGTTGCGCGTGCGCTTACTGTTGTGGAGAATGACCTGCCCGGCGCAGCCGATCTTTTAAAAAGTTTAACCTTTACTAAGGCGACACCTATAATAGGTATAACCGGCCCGCCGGGTGCGGGTAAAAGCACTTTAGTAAACAGCCTTGTTGAGCAGCTGGTTAGCAAAGGCAATAAAATAGCGGTGTTGGCTATTGATCCTACATCGCCGTTTAACTTTGGCTCTTTACTGGGCGACAGGATACGGATGGCCGGCCACTTTAACAGTCCGGATGTTTTTATAAGGTCTTTGGCTACGCGAGGATCGCTTGGTGGCCTATCAGCAAAAACAATTGAAATGGCCGACGTACTGCGCGCCGCCGGTTTTGATTACGTGCTGATAGAAACCGTAGGTGTCGGGCAATCAGAAATTGAAATAGCCGGCCTGGCTGATATTACGTTTGTGGTGCTGGTGCCCGAATCGGGCGATGAGATCCAGAACATTAAATCGGGCCTGATGGAAATTGCCGATGCCTTTATCATCAACAAAGCCGATCGTGATGATGCAGACCTGTTTGCCAATAATCTTAAAAAGATCATCCACCAAAAAGAAGGTACAGAAATACCTGTTTTTAAAACCATAGCCACTACCGGCGCAGGTATAAAAGAGGTGGCAGGCTTTATATCATCAGCAAAAAACAGTAAAAATATCCGCAAAGAATTTTTACTGACCGAAAAAGCCTACAAACTTATCCAGCAAAGGCGTATGGCTGGTGTCGACAAAAAAAAGCTTCAGCAGGATATTGCTGAAGCTTTAAATAAAGAAGGCTTTAACCTTTATAAATTTGTAGAAATGCAATATTTTGCGTCTCGGTGAAAAATCTGCATTAGACGCAAAATATTGCGTCTCTACGAGTTCATTATTTCCTCAATATGCTCTGCCTCCAAAGGTATATCGGCCATTAAATCAATGTTGCCATCTTTAGTTATCAGGATATTGTTTTCTAATCTAATACCCAAACCTTCGGCAGGGATATAAATACCCGGTTCGCA
Organism: Mucilaginibacter sp. UYCu711; assembly: GCF_050433825.1. NCBI lineage: Bacteria > Pseudomonadati > Bacteroidota > Sphingobacteriia > Sphingobacteriales > Sphingobacteriaceae > Mucilaginibacter > Mucilaginibacter sp. UYCu711. The sequence goes on from NZ_JBNPWM010000012.1 coordinate 239,940, forward strand.
GGTTAATATGTTGCCAACTTCAAACGGCTTATAGCGGCTGGCAAAGTCATGCACATCTAAACCCAGGTGGTGAGACGTACCGTGCATAAAGTATTTTTTATAGGCCGGCATTTTAGGGTCCTGTTTTTCAACATCATGTTTGGTTAGCAAGCCCAGGCCAATCAGCTCGCCGGTCATTACCTTGCCAACCTCGTCGTGGTACTCGTTCCATACAGTGCCTTCAACCAGCATTTTGGTAGCAGCACGCATTACACGCAATACCGCATCGTACACATCGCGCTGGCGTTTGGTAAAGCGCCCGTTAACAGGGATAGAGCGGCTCATGTCTGCATTATAGTTAGCGTATTCGGCGCCAAAGTCAAAAAGTATCACATCGCCATCGTTACAAACCTGGTTGTTATCTATATAATGTAATACTATCGCATTTTTGCCCGATGCTATTATTGGGTTATAAGCATGCCCTGTTGCACGCTGCCTTACAAACTCGTGGATGATCTCTGCTTCTATCTCGTACTCTGTAACACCCGGTTTGGTAAACTTTAATACCCTGCGGAAAGCATCATTAGTAATAGCGCATGCTTTTTTGGTCAGGTCTATTTCTGTTTGCGACTTTACTACCCGCAGATCGCGCATTATTAAAGCCGATCTTTCGTAATTATGCAAAGGATACTTGCTACGCAGGTCTGCAAGCATCCTTATATCACGATAAGGTACCGTATGTGCGTAACGATCGTTTTCGTTAGTATTGATATATATATTATTAGCATAGTTTATAATACTGTGCAGTATATTATCATATTCACTAAGCCAATAGATACTTTGTATGCCTGATGCCAGCCTTGCTTCCTCTTTGGTGTACTTATGTCCTTCCCAAACTGCAATATGTTCGTTAGTTTGTCTTAAAAACAGTACTTCTTTGTATACAGAATTAGGACAATCCGGAAACAACAACAGTATGCTTTGTTCCTGGTCAATGCCCGATAAATAAAAAAAATCGGGGTTTTGCTTAAATATAAACGTCTGATCTCCACTTCGTGGGTATTCGTCATTAGCGTAAAATATAGCTAATGAGGCCGATTTAAGTCGCGAAACGAAATTTTTTCTATTAATTGTAAATAAATTATTTTCGACGGGTAAATATTTCATGGTATTTTTATTATTTGTACTACTTATAGAACATTTTTCATTTCTTTGTGTTAGTATTATAATTTTTGGAACAGTATTTGGTAATCGTTTCAAACATAATTACTATTTTTGGAAAAAATCACAATTAAAACATTGTTTAATCTTAAAACTATGAACTATTCTACATTAAAAAAAACAGTCGCTTTATCTGTCGCATCTCTGATGGCAGTTGTTGCCGTGAAAGCGCAGGACGCGGCTAAACCCACTGCCAAGGTATTTGGTGGTAGCGGACAGTACAATACCTGGAGTATTGGTATTAACGTTGGTGCAACATCACCTACCCTTGCAACTGGTGGATCAAGTGACTTCAACGGTAACCTTGTTAGACTTGGTTATGGTGTTTCTCTTAGAAAACAGTTAGCTCACTCTTTCGGTTTACAATTAGACGTACGCGGCGGCAGAGTTGACGCAAACGCTGGCGACGGTGTACCGGGACAAATTGCTGCAAAGCCATTTGTTGGTGATGGTGTTACCATGCAAAGATTTGTTAGCTCATCTTCTTCATTTTGGCAAGGATCACTTAGCGCGGTTGTTAACGTAGCTACTATTGACTTCTTACGTCGCGAAAACTCAGTTAATTTCTTCTTAAATGCAGGTGCTGGTTTAGCTATGTACAAACCAAACATTAAAGGTTACGGTACTAATGGTACTGATGGTACCTGGGAAGAATATCGTACAGCTGATGGCAGTGCAATAAAAGAACTTGTTATCCCGGTTGGTGTTGGTGTTAAATTTAAAATGTCTGACAGGACTGCTTTAAACCTTGGTTATACTGAGAACTTTATTGATGGTGACAATTTTGATGGTGTGCGCAAAAGCTATCCTACTAAAGATCATTACTCATACGGTTATGTTGGTTTAGAGTGGACTTTAGGTTCAAGCTCAAAACCAAGCTTAGAGTGGGTTAACCCGGTAGCTATGATGTATGACGAATTGTATGACGAAGCTTTACGTAAAGAAGTTGCTGCCCTTAAAGGCCGTGTTACTAACGTAGAGAATGCAGTTAACGATTTGAAAAAAGATTCTGATGGTGACGGTGTTGCTGATCAATTCGACAAATGCCCTAACACTCCTGCAGGTACTGTAGTTGATGGTTCAGGTTGCGCTATCGTATTCCCTAAAGCAGTTGAAGCGGTTTCTACTGGTAATGGAATGGCTCCTGCTGAGGCTTACTCTGCTATCCAATTTGAATTTGATAGCTCAGTATTAAGAACTTCATCTTACCCAGTGTTAGATGCTACTTCTGCCGACCTACGTGCATCAGGTGCTAAAGTTGAATTAGACGGTTTTGCTTCATCTGAAGGTACTGCTGCTCACAACTTAGCTTTATCTAAAGACCGTGCTAACTCAGTAAAAACTTACTTAGTTAACTCTGGTGTTGACTCTAAAAAAATCAAAGTAAAAGCATATGGCGAAACTATGCCAATAGCTGATAACTCAACTGAAGAAGGACGTGTATTAAACCGTCGTGTTCAATTCAAAAAATAATTTTTGAAATCAGTTAAATAATATAAAGGCTCTCCAAT
>NZ_JBNPWM010000013.1:0-211583 GCF_050433825.1 Mucilaginibacter sp. UYCu711
AATATTCTTTAACAACCTTGCCTTTAAAAATTTCATCGTGCTTCTTATTCATAAAAATGCCCCCAAATAGTGTCTAACTTTTTGGGGGCAGTCTACCAGGTGCGCCTTTGTTGTTAAACCTGGCCTTATCACAGGTGTCGCGCAATGCCGTTAAGTTAAGGAGTAAGGCTGAGGTTAATATCAGGCGCTGGATCCAATATCGAAAAAGGGGAAAGTTCGGTGTTGATAGTCAAATTCAGTTTCGATATTATACTTTGGCTTCCTTAACTTAACGGGATTGCAGGTACCCGCCCGTTACCGCAAACATCCCGCTTGTGGTGCATCGTTACTCCGGTACCCTAAGCCATCCTTCTTAAACCACCGCCGTTGCGCCCTTCTTTATGCGCTTTAAGTATGGCTAATATTTCCATATAGCAGCTCACTTTAAAATCATCGCAGCAGCACGTCAGGTGTAGCCGCTTATCCACAAATTCAACCTGTGGGTGTTGTTTATGAATTAAACAGGTTTTGTTTTCAACCCGCGATATCAGCTCATAGTAAATTACTTCCATACGTAAGAGAATAAAAATTTAAAGGCATTACAAGAAACAGTATACGGGGGGCGGGTATGTATACGTGCGAGTAATTTGCAGGGTTTCGTAAAAATTTAATTTTATTTCTTTTGAGATAATTCAATTTACCGGGATGCCTACAGACGGTCCTGGTGAGGCAGCTACCTGTCGGCGGGGACTCACCCCGACATCGCTTCGCTCGTCGACCCTCTCTTCCGCAAGCGGGAAAGGGGGTAATGAAAAAAACTCTCCAAAGGAGAGGGATTTAGGGTAAGACCAACCCTCTTTCCGCCAAAGGCGAAGAGAGGGTCGCGCTCGCCGTAGGCGGGTCGCGGGGTGGGTCAACGGCGCGCGTTTATTACCGTCAACTGTCTATCATAAACTGACTTTCGGTAAACGATGCCCGGCGTATTTATTCTTAATTTTGCACAGCTAAAAATTTTAAGATGTCTATAACTACCGAAAACGAACTAACCGGGATGCAGCAGGCAAGCGATGCTGTGGCCATTACGCTTAAAAAGATGCGTGAGTTTGCCAAACCGGGCATTTCAACAAAGGAACTTGATGAGTACGGCGGTAAATTGCTGGCCGAACTGGGCGCAAAGTCTGCCCCTAAGCTAACCTATGGTTTCCCGGGGTATACCTGTATCAGTGTTAACGAGGTGGCCGCGCACGGCATACCGGCGGCAGATAAGCTATTGAAAGAGGGCGACCTGGTAAATATCGACGTATCGGCCGAGTTAAACGGCTATTGGGCCGATAACGGCGGATCGTTTGTATTGGGGGAGGATATCTACGGCCATGGCAAACTGGTGGCGGCATCAAAAGAGATATTGAAGAAAGCCATCAACAATATTAAAGGTGGGATCAGGATCTCGGAGATAGGCAGGCTGATTGAGACCGAAGCCAAAAAAGCCGGCTACACCGTAATAAAAAACCTGACCGGGCATGGCGTTGGCCGCAGCCTGCACGAAGAACCGCACGAGATAGCCAACTACTGCGACCGTTATAACACCACACGTTTTAAAAAGAATTCGGTAGTAGCGATAGAGACCTTCATTTCAACCCGGTCGACCATTGCCGAGACGCAAGCCGATGGCTGGACCCTAACCGGGAATAAAGGCGGTTTTGTTGCCCAGCACGAGCATACCATTATGGTAACCGGCGGCCAGCCCGTGATATTTACCGCAGGGAGCGGGATTTGGGAGTGAGTTTTGAGTTGTAGGTGGTGTGTTGTAAGCGTTTTGTGCTGACGATACGATAAGCGCAGCGGCCTGTGCGGTTCCCCTCTTGAGAGGGGGCAGGGGTGTGTTTAGCCGCTTCGTTAACACACCCCTGCCATGCACTGCCTCACGCGCCCCCTCTCAAGAGGGGAATAAAATCTGCTTCGCTGTTAGAATTTTGCGCGTCTCTCTCTACGTCATTGCGAGGAACGAAGCAATCTCTACACCTGCTAATCAAATTTCCAACATGTCATTGATTAAAGATTTAGCAGACTAATAAAAATGAAAGTATATTCGTTGCATCAACTAAAACCAATTGATATGCAAACCACTCAACAAATTGCCGACAGGCTGGTGGCTTTATGCCGGGAAGATAAAAATCTGGATTGTATCAGCGAGTTATATGCTGAAAATGCCACGAGCACCGAGTCGGACACTGTAAAGACCGGGCGGGACGCGATATTACAGAAGAATATTAACTGGTTCAATTCGGTAGAAACGCTGCACAGCACCCTTATTTCCACGCCCATTGTAACCGGCAATTTTTTTGCACTCACAATGGATATAGACGCTACCTATAAACAGCACGGCCGTTTTATGATGCGCGAAATTGGCGTTTATGAAGTAAGAGATGGTAAGATCATCAGCGACCAGTTCTTTTATAATATGTAAATATAATCGCGATTTATCAAACAGCTATGATAACGACACAATAGGCCTGGCTTAATTATCCTTCCTCGCCGCCACCTTTACCACCGGCAGTAGCCGGTACAAAACTTGGGCTTATTTGCTTCCTAAATTCAACTATCACCCTTTTCATCGCCGGGTCTTTGGCTACGTTGTGCCATTCTTTGGGATCTTTGGCTTCGTCGTATAGTTCCTCGGTGCCATCGCTGTACCTTATGTAGCGGTATTGTTTGCTGCGGATAGCCTGGTTACCTTGCTTGTAGGTTGTTACCGCCGGGTATTTCCAATCGGCCAGCGGGTCTTTTAAAAGCGGAACGATACTGCGGCCATCCAATTTTGACATTGGGCCGTTTAATCCGCATAGTTCCACCAACGTAGGATAGATGTTTATGAGCGATGTGGGCGCGTCGCATACCTGCCCGGGTTTGGTCATGCCCGGTACGCGCCACATATGCAGCACATGCGAGGTTTGCTCCCAAAGCGCGAATTTGGCAAAGTGTTTCTTTTCGCCCAGGTGGAATCCATTATCAGCAGAAACAACAACGATGGTATTGTTATAATACTTGCTGTTTTCCAACGCGTCCATCATGCGGCCAAAGTTCCAGTCCATAAATGAGATACAGGCCAAATAACCTCTCACGATGCTTTTCCATTCACCGCTTTTTTTCAGGGCCTCATAGTCTACCGGGCTGGCTGCCCATTTTTTAGCTATCTCGGGCAGGTCGTCCCAATCCTCTTCCAACACCGGGGGTAACTGCACACTTTCTAAAGGGTACATATCAAAGAAACGCTTAGGGGCGGTCCAAGGGTTATGCGGTTTGTACAGGCCTGCCGCCATAAAAAACGGTTTGTCGTAATCTTTGCCTAAATTTTCTATTACCTGTTGGGATGTTACATAATCGGGATGGTCCGTATCCGGCCCTGTCCAGGGCTGGTAGTTAAACATTGGCGGCGCAACGCCTGGCTGAATATGTTTTTCGGTTGGTTGCGGGCCGTAGCCACCTTGTCCGCCCTTTACATCCCACATCGCCTGGTTGCGGGCAGGCTTAGGCATTGTATGAAATATTTTGCCACGCGTAAGCGTGATATAGCCGTTGCTTTTAAATAATTCAGGCAGGAAAACCGCGCTGTCCAATACTTTAGAATCCATGATACGGTTATCGTTATCATAAATACCAGACCGGTAAGGCGAGATCCCGCTCAACAATGCCGCCCTTGATGGATTACAAACCGGTGCCGCGCAATAGGCCCGGTTAAAGTTTACCGCTGTTTTTACAAAGCGGTCCAAATTTGGTGTTTTTAAACCGGGATAGCCTTTTAATTGGGTAACGTAATCGTTCAAATCGTCAATCATCACGAAAAGCACGTTAGGCTTGGCTTGTTGTGCTTGCAAAGGGGCAGGAGCGGTGCCTATCAGGCTAACCAATAAAAGGGCATAAATGAATTTCATAATAAAGGAGTTTGGGCTAAGATATGAGTTTTAGGCATAAAAGCGCAAGGCCGTACTTTTGCATTATCGTTGTAAAAATATTAGCTAAGATCGAAACCGAACATCGTCCTGCGTTGTAAACTTCGGACAGCGAAAGCCGCGGAGATCAACGGCGCAGAGATAAAAAACATCCCCGCCACCCAGCGTTTTTAAAAATTGATACGATGATGTAATAAAGACCATTAAATCAATTTGAAACCATGAAAAAATCAATAGGTAGTATAGTAGCTGTGTTAGGGATAATTATTGGGTTGGCGATACTGTTTTTTGTAGCGGGCTGCATTAAAGGTTGAGCGTCTTAGCCCGATACAACAGTACAATTGCCTGATGCTGAGTGTTAATGTCGTTAAAACGCGTAGTATTCACCAAATAGTGAATTGCAGGTAAGATACCTCCCACGTTTGAGGAGCGTTGGGGCGCTAACCACTCAAACTATTCCGGGCCCCGGATAATCGGGGCTTTTTTTGTTGGATGCCTGTTGGTTAGGGATGGTAAATAACAACCATAACACCCAAATACTTATGCACATGCCGGTTATGGCCCAGATGATTTTTAATGGCCCATGGGTAAACATAGCTGCCCAATTAGCCGGTTTGCCGTTAACAAAAGCAAAACCTACCAGGAAAAAGTATTTTACCCAATTAATACCTATTCTTAATAAATAAATTACAATACCAAAAACAACTATCATGGCAATAGGTGCATAATTTTTATGCCTGGCATGCATATCGTTGTAGTACAAAAAGAAGTTAACTAAGGCTATTACCAGTTGTAATAAAACAATTTTAGACGCTTTAATATAATTGGGATGTACAGTTGGCATATGGTAGGTTATAATGCAAGATAATTAATAAAGCGCAAAATAAATAACGCTGTTGGGGACTTCGCATGAAGGGGCAAAAAGTAAGTTGCAACCCAAAAAAATACTCACAACTCACAACCCAAAACTCAACCTACTTCAACTCATCCAAAACCTTAAACATCTTTTCCCTGATGCCGCGGCCGGGGCCGTTGTAGTTGTTTATAATAATGCTGAAGCATAGCTGGCGGCCGTTATGGGTTTGATAGCCGGTGTAGGCCTGGCAGCTGTTGATGCTGCCGCTTTTCATGTGCATATCATTGTATACGGGCAGGCTGTTGTAAAAATCGGTGTACCAGCTATTGGCCGTAGCCGACTGCAGGATCTTAGCCATGGTAGCGGTAGTGATGCGGTTACCGGGAGCCAAGCCGCTTCCATCAAACAGGTTAAGCGAATTTGGGTCGATACCTTTGGCTTTCCAGAAGTCTTGCAGGGCCTCAACCGCGTTGTTGGTATTAACCGGCTTGCCCATTTTGTTGGCAACGGCAAGTAGCATCTGCTCGGCATAAAGGTTAATGCTGATATGGTTTTGCCAGTACAGCATACTGGCCATAGTTGGCGAGTTTATTGTAAGCAACGTGGTGGCAGCCTGCGGCATAGTTAGCCCTTTGTTAACCAGGGTGGTGTTAGATTCGGGTGTGCCGGTTAGGGTAATACCGAGTGTTTTCAAGGTATCTGCCAGGTGCCAGGCAAGGTCGAAAGGTGGGTCGGGCAGGGCAGTGCCTATGGCTTTCTTAGTTTGGTCGGTAGCGTAAGTGCCGCGTACATACATGATGTTGCTGCCGCCCATTGGCAGGTAAGCGTAGGCTTGGTCGCCGGTACCCGGGGCGCCGTTTATAAGCTCGCTTTTGAAGTTAAGATAGGGTATAGCCGGCGAACTGCCCGAAATACCGACAGGTGTATTAACCTGGCCCGTCCGCAGCTTCAGGCTAAACTGGTTCTCGCCCCAGCAAAGCGCCGAGGTGCCCGCGCCGTAATAGGTGCCCAGGTCCTGCCAGATCCACCCGTTGGGGATAGATTGGCTGGTGTAATACGTATCATCACCAATAATACGCCCCACTATCTTCCGGATACCCGCTTTCTTTAAAGCCGACACCATTTGGTTGAGAATGTAGGTTTGCCTGGTAGTTTCCCAGCGCCAGCTGCCCAGGGTAGGGTCGCCATAACCTTTTATGATGACGTCGCCGGTTAGGGTGCCGTTGGCGATGCTGCCGCGGTACCCAAAATCGGTATGGAATAAATAATCGCTCCCCAAAACATTTAACGCGGTTACAGAGGTAACCGCCTTCATGGTGGACCCAGGCGCCAGGCCCATATCCGGGTTGGCGGCAAATACCTGTTCGCCGGTTTTGGCATCAAGCACGGTTAAACCTATAGAAGCATACTTACACTGCGCATCAGCCTGGAACCTGCCAAACGCCGACTGTAATTTTTGCTGTAAAGCGGCATCTTGTGCCCATGCCTGGCTAACAATTAATAATAAACTAAACGGGGCTATCCAGCTGCTTTTCATCCTTTGGTTTTGAAATATAATAAATAGGTATACCAATAAGTACAATAATAAGGCCCGGCCAGGTAAATTGTGGTTTGTAGATGATCAGCAATATGCAAAAGGCCAATCCCATCAGCATATAAATTGCCGGCAATACCGGGTAGCCAAATGCTTTGTACGGGCGCTCGGCGTTAGGGCGTTTTACGCGGAGGATGTAGATACCCAAAATAGTCAATACATAAAATATCACTACTACGAAAGAGATCATATCCAGCAGGTCGCCATACCGGCCGCTAAGGCATAGTACACTGGCTACAGCGCATTGGATCCATAAACCGAAGCTTGGTACCGCAAACTTGTTTAAAGTGCCTGTACGCTTAAAGAATAGGCCGTCCTTGGCCATGGTATAATAAACCCGGGCACCCGCCATGATCAATCCGTTGTTACAGCCAAAGGTTGATATCATGATCATCAACGCGATAATAACCGTACCGAACGAGCCAAATATTACCTGCGACGCTGATACCGCAACACGGTCCTTTTCGGCAGTGGCAATATCATGCAGCGGCAATACACCGGTATAAACTATGTTGATGCTGACATAAATAAGCGTAACAATCAACGTACCTAAAAATAAGCTTAAGCCTATGTTGCGCTGCGGGTTCTTCATCTCGCCGGCTATGAAGGTTACGTTGTTCCAGGCATCACTGCTAAAAATAGAGCCCACCATTGATGCCGCGATAGCACCCAAAGCCGCTGCCATGGTATAGGATACGGTAGAGTTATCCGGATTTAATTTATGGATATCCCAGGCGTTAGTCCAGTTGGCTGTCCATACGTCGCCCTTAATCATGATCAAACCAAATATAATCAGCCCGAATAAACTGGCCAGCTTGGTTAGCGTAAAGGTGTTTTGAATGATCTTGCCGCTTTTAACACCGCGGGTATTGATATAAGTAAGGATAATGATTAATACGATAGACACACACTGCGCCGCGCTGATCGTAAAATTATACGATCCTATCATAGCAGAGAATAGCTTATTATCCTCGCTAACCGCCGGAATTAAATAAGCCGTAAACTTTGAGAACGCTACACCCACCGCCGCTATGGTGCCCGTTTGTATCACCGCGAAAAAGCTCCAGCCATATAAAAAGGCGATGAGTTTATTATAAGCCTCTTTTAAATACACGTATTGTCCGCCCGCTTTCGGGAACATGGCGCTCAGCTCGCCGTAGCTTACGGCTGCGGTAAGAGTCATGAAACCGGTTATCACCCAAACAGCTATGAGCCAGCCGGCCGAGCCTACATTACGTATAATATCGGCACTTACGATGAAGATACCGGAGCCTATCATTGATCCGGCTACGATCATGGTGCCGTCTAACAAGCCCAGCGTGGCTTTTAATTTTGTGGGTTCGGTTTGCTTACTCATTAATTGTGTGGATTTAAAGTTCTAAACTATTCAAAAAACTTTATAATTGACAGGCTATTGTAAAGAAATTAATTTGCTTAATTTGCGAAACCAATTATACCATAGTATCAACTGTAAACAAACAAACTAAATATAAATTTTAACATCGTATATGGATTTTCTGAACACTTACTTAATTTACCTTATCCCCGTTTTTGGTTTAATCGGGATCTTATTTATGATCATCAAGTCGGCCTGGGTTACTAAACAGGAAACCGGCGATGCGTCAATGAACGAGCTTGCAGGCTATATAGCCGACGGTGCAATGGCCTTTTTACGCGCAGAGTGGAAAGTATTAGGCTACTTTGTAGTAGTGGCAGGCGTATTGCTGGCCTGGAGTGGTACTACAGTTGCTACATCAAGCCCGGTTATTGCTATATCTTTTGTAATCGGCGCTTTCCTTTCTGCTTTCGCGGGATATCTGGGAATGCGCATCGCCACCAAATCAAACGTACGCACAACGCAAGCTGCTAAAACCAGTTTGGCACAAGCGCTTAAAGTGTCATTTACCGGTGGTACGGTAATGGGCCTTGGTGTTGCAGGTTTGGCTATTATTGGTTTAGGATCTTTATTCATCGTGTTTTATACCATGTATGTGGTAAATACAGGCGGCAGCGTTAACGGCGAAGCAATGGCTAAAGCGCTTGACGTATTAGCTGGTTTCTCGTTAGGTGCCGAGTCTATCGCGTTATTCGCGCGTGTTGGCGGTGGTATCTACACCAAAGCTGCCGACGTAGGTGCCGATCTTGTTGGCAAGGTTGAAGCCGGTATCCCTGAGGATGACGTGCGTAACCCTGCAACCATTGCCGATAACGTAGGCGATAACGTAGGTGACGTTGCAGGTATGGGTGCCGATTTGTTCGGATCGTACGTAGCAACAATGCTGGCTACCATGGTATTGGGCCGCGAAATCGTATCGCATGATAACATGGGCGGTATTGCCCCGGTTTTATTACCAATGGTAATTGCCGGTTTAGGTTTAATATTCTCGATTGTCGGCGCGTCTTTAGTTAAAATTAAAAACGAGACAGACAGTGTACAAACTGCTTTGAACATAGGTAACTGGGTATCCATCATTTTAACAGCCGTTGCTACCTACTTTGTAGTGCAATGGATGTTACCAAACGATTTTATGCACTTAACCCGTGACGTAATACCAGGAACTACCGATCTTAAAGAAGGCTCATTGGTATTCACCAAAAATGGTGTTTACGGTTCTATCCTGGTAGGTTTAGTGGTTGGTACCTTAATGTCTATCATTACCGAGTATTATACCGCAATGGGTAAACGCCCGGTGATGAGCATTATTAAACAATCATCAACCGGCCACGCTACCAACATCATTGGTGGTTTAGCTATCGGTATGGAATCAACCGTATTGCCGATATTGGTATTGGCTGCCGGTATTTATGGTTCATTCTTTTTTGCAGGATTATATGGTGTGGCTATTGCTGCCGCAGGTATGATGGCTACAACAGCTATGCAATTAGCTATCGACGCGTTTGGCCCAATCGCTGACAACGCCGGTGGTATTGCCGAAATGAGCCAGTTGCCGCCGGAAGTACGCCACCGTACAGATAACCTTGATGCAGTAGGTAACACTACCGCCGCTACAGGTAAAGGATTTGCCATCGCATCAGCCGCGTTAACCTCACTGGCTTTATTTGCCGCTTTTGTGGGTGTTGCCGGTATTGAGCATATTGATATTTACAAAGCCAACGTATTAGCTGGTTTATTTGTGGGAGGGATGATCCCTTTTATCTTCTCGGCATTATGTATCTCGGCAGTGGGCCGTGCAGCAATGGCGATGGTGGAAGAAGTTCGCCGCCAGTTCCGCGAGATCCCGGGCATTATGGAGTACAAAGCTAAACCCGAGTACGAAAAATGCGTGGCCATATCAACCAAAGCATCTATCCGCGAGATGGTTGCCCCGGGACTGATCGCTTTGATCACTCCGGTTGTTGTTGGCTTTATCTTCGGCCCTGAAGTGTTGGGTGGATTATTAGCCGGTGTAACAGTATCGGGTGTGTTGATGGGGATTTTCCAGAGCAACGCCGGAGGTGCCTGGGACAACGCTAAAAAATCATTTGAGAAAGGTGTGGAGATCAACGGCGAGATGCACTACAAAAAATCAGAACCGCATAAAGCATCAGTAACAGGTGATACCGTAGGCGATCCGTTTAAAGATACCTCAGGCCCGTCAATGAACATCCTGATCAAGTTAATGTCAATCGTGTCATTGGTTATCGCACCGCACTTAAATGTGGCTGCCGGCCATAACGCTCATATTCAAAAAGAGATCAAAGTACAATCAATGAACGTACACCAGATCAAGGTTGAGAAAAAAGCATAATAGGCTTAAAGCTTTTTAAGAGGAGGGATGCCAGGTTGGTGTCCCTTTTTTGTTTACTTTAGATTATGAAGACACCAATAAAGGATCAACAGAAAAACTTACAGATAAACAAAAAGAAGAAATCCTTCGCAGAGATAAAGCGTTTGTAGACGGCAAAACTAAGGCACGGTTATGGAGTGACATAAAAAAGGAGTTAGAAAAAGTATACCGTTAGTTATAGATGTCTTTTCTATGTCCGAGTTTGACAACGTTAACAATTAGCATGTCATCAATTATCTCATATATAATTCTATAATCGCCAACTCTTATCCTGTAACCTTCTCTGCCTTTTAATTTTTTGCAACCAGTTGGCCTTGGTTCATTAGCCAAAGTATAAATCGAATCAACTAAGCGCAAGGCTAAATTGTCGGGTAGTTTATCCAACTGTTTCTGGGCGACTCTTGAAATGGTGATTTTATAAGCAGGCATTATTTAGAAAACCTTTGTTTGACATAGTCATCAAACAGCATTGCAGGTTCTTTATCTTTTTTAGCTTCGTCAAAGAGTTTGATATCGTCTAACTCATCCAACTCATCCAAAATTTGCTCAAATTCACCCATGGATAACACAACGGCTGTTTTTTTTCCGTCCTCATCGGTGATATATTGTGGGTGAATAGTATTCATGATAAAATGATTAATGTAAATTTAGAGATATTTCTTCAATTTAAAAAAAACTATTTCAAGCTATAAAACCCTCTATTTTAAGTGCTGTAATCAATATTTTGTCACATTATTTTTTTCAGAAAAATTAACTATGTTTGGGATTAGATTAACTGATTTTCAAAAACACACATGAAGCTATTTATTAAGAAACCTCTTGCGCAATTAATGGCCGCTTCTAAGGAAGGCGAGAAGACATTAAAGCGTACACTCGGTGTTGGCTCGCTTATAGCCTTGGGTATTGGCGCTATTATTGGCGCGGGTATTTTTGTGCGTACAGCAGCTGCAGCCGGCCAGCACGCGGGCCCGGCAGTAACCATTTCATTTTTAATTGCAGCAGCAGGTTGCGCCCTTGCAGGCCTTTGCTATGCTGAGTTTGCCAGTATGATACCCATAGCAGGATCGGCTTATACCTATTCTTACGCTACTATGGGCGAGTTCATTGCCTGGATAATCGGCTGGGATCTGGTGCTTGAGTATGCATTGGGTGCCGCTACTGTAGCCATCGGCTGGTCGCAATATTTTAATACTTTTCTCGATACCTTCTTTAATGTCCATATCCCGTTCGCCTTGTCACACTCGCCTTTCGAAGTGTCGACTACTACAACGGGTATGTATGCCGGCGAATTGGGTACGCATGGTTTAGTTAACTTACCTGCTATTTTCATCCTTTTAATGCTTACGCTATTGCTTATAAAAGGTACTGCAGAATCGGCAGCTGTAAACAATGTTATCGTTATTATTAAGGTAGCAATCGTGTTAATGATCATCGGCTTAGGCTGGAGCTTTATTAACCCTGCTTACCATACGCCATATCTTATCCCTGCTGATGCAGGTACGGTTACCACCAATACAGGTACCGTAAACTATGCCGATACGTTTAACCACGGCTGGCTGGGTGTATTACGCGGAGCGAGTGTGGTATTCTTCGCATTTATTGGATTTGACGCGGTATCAACCGCTGCGCAGGAAGCCAAGAACCCGCAGAAAGATATGCCAAAAGGTATCCTGATCTCTTTGGTATTCTGTACTATTTTATACATCCTTTTCTCGCACGTGTTAACAGGTTTAGTGCCTTACAAAGAGTTTTTATTACAAGGTAAAGAAGCATCAGTAACCTATGCTATAAACGCGGCTATGGGCGGCGGTTACGGCTGGTTAGCTAAACTGGTAACTATAGCTATTTTAGCCGGTTTCTCATCAGTTATCCTGGTGATGTTATTGGGCCAAACCCGCGTGTTCTATACCATGAGTGTTGATGGTTTGGTTCCGTCTATATTTTCAAAACTGCACCCTAAGTTCCGCACACCTTATAAATCGCAATGGTTGTTTTTTGTGATGGTATCCGTCTTCGGTGGGTTCATTCCTGACAGCATTGTGGGTGATATGGTGAGTATAGGTACACTATTCGCATTCGTGCTGGTATGTATCGGTATCTTTATATTACGCAGGACAGACCCGGGTATTACGCGTCCGTTCAAAACCCCGCTTTATTACATAGTTTGCCCGCTTGGTGCAGTAATTTGCTTATGTATGATGGGTAGCGAAGGTTTAGAGAACTGGTTGCGCCTGTTTATCTGGATGGGTATAGGCATGGCAGTTTATTTTGGCTATAGCGTTAAAAACTCGCATGTAAGGCACGGTAAGCCAGAGAGTGCTAACGATCCGCCAAACCCTAAGTTTGTTGAATAATAGCATTTCGATGTACATATTAAAAAAGGTTCTGAATTTTCAGAACCTTTTTTGTTGATATTGTTTTATAGCTTTGCATTAACTATTAACGCCATAACCTATGCAACCGTTCATTTTTAAAGAGATCCTTTCCATAACCATGATCCTTTTCGCGATCATTGATATACTTGGCGCTATACCGGTTGTTATACAGCTGCGCCAACGTGCCGGTCATATCGAGTCGGAAAAGGCCAGTATTGCCGTATTGGTGCTGATGGTTGTGTTTTTATTGATAGGCGATAAAATACTGGATATCATCGGATTGGACGTAGCATCGTTTGCTATCGCAGGTTCACTGGTGATATTTTTTATCGCTATGGAAATGATATTAGGCATCAACCTGTTTAAATCCGAAGATCTGGGCAGCACGGCATCTATTGTCCCGCTGGCTTTCCCGCTAATTGCCGGCGCGGGCACCATGACCACGCTGCTGTCCCTGAAATCACAATATCAAACGCAGAATATACTGGTGGCTATAGTTATCAATACCCTGTTTGTTTACCTGGTGCTTAAAAACGTAGGCTGGCTTGAAAAGCTGTTGGGTAAAACAGGTATCAACATCCTGCGCAAAGCATTCGGGGTAATTTTATTGGCTATCGCGATTAAGCTGTTCAGGAGTAATACGCATTTGTAAGCGGCTTAATCTTCTTTTTTAGTTTTAAAACCTATAGGTACTCTGGGTTTATTTTCTTTTTCGATAAATTTACTGAGATATGTAAATAGTACTTCTATTTTTTGATCTTGCTTAATTAACTTCTTTTCTACCTGTTCAACCAGTAATAATATATCTTTATGCGTTAGTAACAACTCTCTTATTCGTGTGTAAATTCGCATAATTTGTATGTTGACCTGTATTGCCTGTTTGCTATTTAATACGCTTGATAACATTAATACGCCGTGTTCTGTAAAGGCATTAGGGAGTTTTCTTCTACCTCCCCAACTTGATGTCGCATTTTGCGACTTCAAGTCCCCAAACTCTTCTTCTGATAATTTAAACATAAAATCGTCAGGAAACCTATCGGGATTTCGTCCGACCTGTTCATTTAAGCGCCTCGTTTCTATTCCATACAATTCTGCCAAATCTTCATCAAGCATCACTTTTTGATTCCTGATCATAAAGATCTTATCCATTACGATTTCATCGGGTATGGCGACAGATTTAATTTGCTTACTCATTACACAAATATATTCTTTGATCCCAAGAATTTATAACTTGTATCAGACATTATTGATTACATGTTAGTCCGGGATCACAGATCGGGACTAACAGAAAAAATAATTAAAAGTATTCCCTACCGGGTCCAAAGGACTCCTATGGAGGGAGATTTAGAGGGAGCTGCGGCTCAATCTCGCCACAAACATACTATCCGCCCTACGCTCATAACCTTTTAACACTTCCACGCTTTCCAGCTTCAACCCACACTCTTTAACCAAATAATCAACCACATCCTCATTCTCGGCCTTAAAAGCCGAGCAGGTAATGTAGATGAGCGGTTTGCCGGGTTTCAGGAATTTAATAACATTGGCGGCTATGTTTTTTTGCAGGCGCTGAAAGAACTCTATCTTCTGCGGTTCAAATTGCGAGATCATTTCGGGCGTACGGCCCCAGGTGCCCGACCCGCTGCAGGGCGCATCGAGGATAATGCCGTCAAACTCGTAATCGTGCAGGGTTTGGTCGATGTTTTGGGTAAGGTCAAGCTGTTTCTTTTGATATTTCATCAGGCCGGCCGAGCGGAAGCGCTCATCCAAATTAGCTAATATTGATTCGCGGATATCCGACACCACCAGTTTTATATTCGGCTCCAGCTCGTGCAGTAAAAGTGACTTGCCGCCGCTGGCCGCGCAGGCATCCCACCAGGCATCCCATTTATTGGGTTTAAAGTAGTTGGCCGTTTGCTGCGACGAGTAGTCCTGCACCTCGAACCAATGCTGTGTAGGGAAGATGGCCTCAAGCCGCGTACCGTTTGGCAGCGATATACAGCCATTACCTTCATCTTTAAAAGCTACGGCCGCTTTTACCAGTTCGGCCTTTACCAAATGGTCGTAGCCGTTATGTACGTGTATAAACAGGTCGGGCTGTACAAAAAACGATTTCAGGAAAGCCTGTTTATCAATGGCCGGCGATGCCTGGCTAACCCACGGAAAAACATCATCCAACTTAAAATCAGGATAGGTTTTGGTAACCAGGTCTATTTTATCTTCAATAGTAAAACCAACGCAAGCTGCCCAGTCGGGTTTAAAATGCTGCAGGAACGAGTTTACCTGTGTATTGCATAAGAATTCGGCAACCATCAAACGGTCTTCGGTAGGAGTGTTCCAAAGGGCTTTGCCTAACCTAAAGTAGTTATACATTAACCGGTTGGCAACACGCCGGTCGCTTGAGCCCATTTGTTTATTCTGGCGATAAAAGCCCGGTAAAAATTTTCCTAAAGGCGTTTCGGCAGGGTACTCACCCAATATGCGCTGAAATGTTTTAAGCTGGTTTATCGCCTTCATTCTATCTTCCTCAGTTCGTAATTGCGGTAATCCATTATGTTAACATGGGTATTAATGTAGCCAACCCCCGGTTTTTTTATAAAATGGAAGTCGTTATCAATGCCGTTAAAATCGTTGGCGGTTAAATTTTTTACGTCGCCATTATTGGCGCCCAATAGCTTGCCAAAATACATACCCTGGTCAAACCCTTTTAAAGCATATTCGCTTGGATCAATCCGGTAATTTTTACGGTACGCGCGCTGGAAATTAATTGTGGCGGCGTCCTTATAGTCAACCACATCTGCCGACGTTATATGCGTGCGCAGGCGCTGTAACAAATCGCTGCGTAAAAAACTGAATTTTTCCCAGTTAGGGTGCCCAAATAATATAACAGGATATGTTTTCGATAGCGAATCCAGCGTCCGCATAGTAACTGCTAAAAACGCCTGGTTGGTTGATGGGATTACGATAATGTTGGGGCTATCGGTAGTAAACTGACTTTCCAGCAGGTTTAAGCGCCCCCTTACAATAGTAGTTTGGACAACCTGCGTTCGCCCTTTACTTAAACTGTCGATGGTATTTTTAAAGGGGATGATATAATCGTTCTCTTCTGAATAGCCCGATTTTAAAACAAATACTTTCCGGGTATTTAAGCGCTGAGTGATATACTTAGCCGCAGCCCAGGCATGGTATTCCAATGGCGGGATAACCGTTACCAGGTTTTGATTGGCAATGGTAGCCGGAGCCGCCGGGGCCAACGGCGACACAATAGGTTTGCGTGCACCCACCAGGACGCTGGTAAACGCCTTCAGATCATCCGGGAAGATCGGGCCTACTATCAGGTCGCTTGCGCGGACCTGTGGGTTATAAGCCAGCGCATACGATTGTGAGACAACTCCCTTGGTGTCGTAAATATGTAGTTTATAATTATAACCCAACGCGGTTAACGAATCAAGCGCCAGCTTAAAACCCTGGTAATAATCCAAAGCAATATTGGCTTGTTTTAAGCTGATATCGGTATAACCGGAGCCGGGGTTCAGATGGTCCAACGCAAAGGGCAGCAGCATGGCAATGGTTGACTGCCTTGCCGGTACCGGTTTGGGTTTTGGCGGCTCTGGTTTAACAACAGGTTTGTCAGGTTCGGTTTTAGGGGGAGCCACTACCGGCCGCACTTTGGGCGAACAGGCAGCAATTATTAAGGCAATCCCTAAAACTATTAACCGCTTATTCCCACTCAATTGTGGCAGGCGGTTTCGAACTGATATCATATACTACCCGGTTAATCCCTTTTACATTATTAATGATCTCGTTTGATATCTTAGCCAGCAACTCGTATGGTAAATGACACCAGTCTGCCGTCATGCCGTCAACCGACTCAACAGCGCGTAACGCAACCACATGCTCATAAGTACGCTCATCGCCCATAACACCTACCGATTGCACCGGTAAAAATATAGTGCCTGCCTGCCATACTTTATCATAAACACCTGCACCGCGCAAATTGTTGATATAAATCGCGTCAGCCTCTTGTAATATAGCAACTTTTTCCGGCGTTACCTCGCCTAAAATCCTGATACCCAAACCCGGACCCGGAAAAGGGTGGCGGCCTAATATATTTTGGTCGATACCCAAAGCTTTACCAACACGGCGCACTTCGTCTTTAAACAATGTGTTTAATGGCTCAACCACCTTCAGTTTCATAAAGTCGGGCAAGCCGCCTACGTTATGGTGCGATTTAATGGTGGCCGATGGTCCTTTAACTGATACCGACTCAATAACGTCGGGATAGATGGTGCCCTGGCCAAGCCATTTAACGTCCTGCACCTCGTGCGCGGCATCATCAAATACCTCGATGAATACGCGGCCAATGGCTTTACGTTTTGCTTCGGGTTCTGATAAGCCTTTTAACGCGTCATAAAAGCGTTGTTTGGCATCAATGCCACGTACGTTAAGGCCCATGTGCTGGTAGGAATCCAATACCGACTGGTATTCGTCCTTACGTAACAAGCCGTTATCAACAAATATACAATACAGGTTTTTGCCGATAGCATGGTGCAGCAACACCGCCGCAACCGATGAATCAACACCGCCTGATAAGCCTAATACTACTTTATCGTCGCCTATTTTTTCTTTAAGGGCGGCAACGGTGGTTTCAACAAACGAGTCGGCGGTCCAGTCCTGGCTGCATCCGCAGATATCAACCAAAAAGTTTTGCAGCAATTGCTTGCCGTCTGTACTATGTGTAACCTCGGGGTGGAACTGGATACCGTAGGTTTGGGTGCCGGTTATTTGATAGGCGGCTATTTTTACGCTATCTGTACTGGCAATTATTTCAAAATGATCAGCTATGCGGGCAATGGTGTCAGCATGCGACATCCACGTTTGCGAACCCACCGCGATATCCTTAAACAATGGGTTTGAAACATTGATGTACGTTAAGTTGGCACGGCCGTACTCGCGGGTGCTTGATGGCAAAACCTCGCCGCCATGAAAGTGGGCCAGGTATTGTGCGCCGTAACAAACGGCCAAAATAGGCAGCTTACCATGAAACTTCAGGAAATCAAAATGCAGGGCATCTTCCTGGCGAACCGAATAAGGGCTGCCCGAAAGGATAATTCCTTTTACAGTGCTGTCAATTTCTGGGATTTTGTTAAACGGATGGATCTCGCAGTAAATGTTGAGTTCCCTAACCCGGCGCGCGATGAGTTGTGTAAACTGCGAGCCAAAGTCAAGAATGAGGATTTTTTCTTGCATGGGCAAAGATAGTTTTTTAAGGGGAAATTGGGAAGAGAAATAGAAAGACTAATCTTAAATTATTAATTATCTTATCTTTGTTTAGGGATTATTAATAACATGGCTTCAACAGAAGATATTCGATGGCTGCAAAGATTTGCAAATTACCGCAAGGCTTTGGGGCAATTAGAAAAGTTTATTTTGAAAGGTGAATTATCTGAATTAGAAGAGCAGGGTTTGATAAAAGCTTTCGAGTATACCTATGAACTGGCATGGAATACTATGAAGGATTATTTAGATTACCAGGGTATTTTAGATGTGGCCGGCTCAAGGGATACTATAAGAGAAGCTTTTAAAATAAATTTAATTGGGGATGGAGAGGAATGGATGAATATGCTGGTAAGCCGGAATTTAACATCGCACTCTTATAATGAAGAAACTGCCGACGAAATTGCCAGCGCAGTTATTAATACTTATTTTGCTTTATTTAAAGCACTTGAAAGTAAACTCGAAAGTTTAAGATCAGGAAGCCAGGGTAAACTTATTTAACCATGCAATACGGATTATCAGAAAATATAGTCTCCAAAATACATAATGTGCTCGGACAATATCCTGCTGTGGAAAAAGCTGTGATCTATGGTTCGAGAGCGGAGGGGAATTTTAAACCAACATCCGACATTGATATCGCTTTAAAAGGAAATAATATCGATCTCAAATTATTGAGTCTTATCATATTAAAATTGGACGATCTGTTACTCCCATATAAATTTGATCTTTCTATTTATAATCACATAGCAAACAAGGAATTATTAGATCATATCGACCGGATGGGAAAGATATTCTGGGACGTAAATAATATCCAGGCAGATCAGAAGTTAATTGCTTAGGCAAACTTTATAGTCTGCCTAATACGTTTATCTTTATCCCATGCCTAAAAAAACAATAACCCTATTATTCATACTTTGCTTTTGCACCATTGCCAAAGCCCAAACTGCCGACCAGGTTTACGATAAATTCCTGGATTTTAACGATGCGCGGTCGCACAACAATCTGGCAAAAACTTTAACGCTGGGCCAGCAAATTTTAGTTAATGTGGATAAGCTCCCGGCTAAAACCCGCATCTATTTTTACAATGCTTTAGCTAAGGCTTATGAAGATAATAAAGAGTTTGGGAAAGCCCTGCCGTATTACGAAACTGTTGCTAAGGCCGTACCTAACTATTATGTTGTGCACCGCGCTTTAGGCTATATTTACCTGATGCCTGCTGATGAATTGTATAAAAAACTGCAAGCTACAAAGGATAAAACAGCTAATGCAACAGTAATGCAAGATTATAAAAAAGCCGTACTTAAGGCCCTGCCGCATTTGGAAAAAGCACAGGCTTGCGACCCAAGTGATGAAACCCTGGCATTGATCCAATCGCTTTATAAAAATATTAAAGATGATGCCGGCCTGCGTTTGTTAAGCGGGCGGCTTGGTACATTGAGTAAGAATTGTATCGATATAATAACAGAATAATATGTCGCTTAAAACACGACTGGCAACGTTTGATGATGTGCCACAACTGATGAAGTTGATTGCTTTATCTGTTCGCGGATTAAGTACTGATTATTATACCCCGCAGCAAATTGAAAGTGCGCTTAAATACATTTTCGGGGTTGATAGCCAACTGATAACTGATGGTACTTACTATGTGATAGAAAAAGATAACCAAATGGTGGGTTGCGGCGGGTGGAGCAAACGTAATACGTTATACGGCGGCGATCAGCATAAAGAAACAGAGGATCCATTACTTGACCCTGCGAAGGATGCCGCAAGGATAAGGGCATTTTTTGTGCACCCGGATTATGCCAGGCAGGGGATAGGCAAGCATATTATTAATGTTTGCGAAACCGCGGCCCGCGATAACGGTTTTACCACTTTTGAATTGGGGGCAACCTTGCCCGGTGTGCCGCTTTATACCGCAATGGGCTATTCGCCGGTTAAAAGGGTGGATGCTGTTTTAGCTGATGGCGAAGTGTTAGGTATTTTAAAAATGCAGAAACAAGGGTAAATAAAAAGGCTTACGAAGCATAGACCCCGCAAGCCGTTTTAACGGGTTAACGTATTAAAATTTCAAACCTAAGTTAAAGGCTGATCTGAAATTTTGAGCACCATCACTATAGCTTGTTAAGTTTACCAATATGTTTGAGAAGCCAAGCTGCCCTTCATACTCAAAAAATATTTTTAACTTATTGTTAAGCGGGAACTGTATCCCTAACCCGCCGGCGGCACCAAAATCTGTGCTGTTAAAACTGCTTTTTAAATCCGTGTTGGCATAGTTTTCTTTGGCGCTTAATAAAAAGCCCACATAGGGACCTAGGTTGGCATACCAGTTGTTTTCACTTCCAAAATGTATAGTAGCGGCAATTGGTATGGTTATATAATTTATCGAATAATATACACCGGTAACAGTTTTTCCATTTGAAGCATAATAGCCGTCTCCCCAACCTTTTGGATCATAAATAACCTTGGCTTTTATACCCCATTGATCATTAATCGCCCGTTCGGCTGATACGGCAAAATTTGGTGCCCAGATAAGGCCGGGGCTGACGCTGTTTTGCTGGCTTGAAGTTACATAAGAGGCGTTAATGCCGCCGCTAACTCCAAATTCCATTGTTTTTTTTGACTGTGCCTGGGTTAATGAGTAAACGCCAAGTACAATAAAAAGTGTAGTAAATATTTTTTTCATAATTGTGGGTGTTTAGTTAAGCGAAAGTAAACTAAGTTTTAAACTTAATGGCGGAAATATTTAAATACTGACTTATTGGTAGGTATTTAGTTCATCATATAATAAGTGTAGAATAATATTTAATATAACACGTGTGCCGCCTTATAAATAATTACCTACTAAATTCATAGGGATTTTGTTAATTTCGCGGTTCAATTACCATAGCGTTAAATAATGGACTATCAATTTAAAGATATAGAGCAAAAGTGGCAGCAGTTTTGGGCCGATAACCAAACGTTTAAAGCCGAAGATAAATCCACTAAACCCAAGTATTATGTGCTGGATATGTTCCCTTATCCATCGGGCGCTGGGCTGCATGTGGGCCATCCGCTGGGTTATATTGCATCTGATATTTTTGCACGCTACAAACGCTTAAAAGGCTTTAACGTATTGCACCCCATGGGTTATGATAGCTTTGGCCTACCGGCCGAGCAATACGCGATACAAACCGGCCAGCACCCTGCCGTTACAACGGCTGATAATATTGCTACCTACCGCCGACAGTTAGACCAGATAGGTTTCTCGTTCGACTGGAGCCGCGAGGTACGTACCAGCTCGCCTGATTATTATAAATGGACACAATGGATCTTTATGCAGCTGTTTAACAGTTGGTATAATAAAGATGCGGATAAGGCGCAGTCTATTGCCAAACTGGTTGAACATTTTGAGCAAAACGGATCGGCGGGAGTTAACGCCGTTTGCGATGAAGAGGTTTTGACCTTTGCTGCTGATGAATGGAAGGCTAAGACCCCCAATGAACAACAACAAGAATTATTAAAATATCGCTTGACTTACCTGCGCGAAAGCACGGTAAACTGGTGCGCCGCTTTAGGTACCGTATTGGCTAATGACGAGGTTAAAGACGGCTTTAGCGAGCGTGGTGGCTACCCTGTTGAGCAGAAGAAAATGATGCAGTGGAGCATGCGCATCACCGCCTATGCCGAGCGTTTATTGCAGGGACTGGACAAAATTGACTGGCCCGAACCGCTAAAAGAAATGCAGCGCAACTGGATAGGTAAAAGTACCGGTGCGTCCGTAAGATTTCCTCTTGACACTCAAAACTTAAAACCCACAACTCAAAACTATATTGAGGTGTTCACTACCCGTGTTGATACCATATTTGGTGTTACATTTTTGGTGATAGCGCCTGAGCATGAGTTGGTGGCGGAACTAACCACGCCTGCTCAGAAAGCAGAAATAGATGCCTACATCACCCAGACCAAAAAGAAATCGGAGTTGGACAGGATGGCTGATGCCAAGACGGTATCGGGCGCGTTTACGGGCAGCTATGTTATTAACCCGTTAAATGGCGAGAAAATACAGATCTGGATTGCCGACTACGTATTGGCAGGTTACGGCACCGGCGCAGTAATGGCCGTACCAAGCGGCGACCAGCGCGATTACCTGTTTGCCAAACACTTTAATTTGCCGATAGTACCTATCATCGATATACAAAATATTGAAATCGAGGCCGACCCGACCAAGGAAGGGATCTATATTAATTCCGACTTCGCTAACGGCCTGGATTATAAAAATGCTACGGCAGTTATCATAGCTAAATTGGAGGAACTGGGCCTGGGTAAAGCCAAAATAAACTTCAGGATGCGCGATGCTATTTTCGGCCGTCAGCGCTACTGGGGCGAGCCGGTACCGGTTTACTTTAAAGACGGATCGCCGCACTTAATTAGCGAAAGCGATTTGCCATTGCTATTGCCCGAAGTTGATAAATACTTACCTACCGAAACCGGCGAACCGCCATTGGCAAGGGCCGAAGGCTGGGTGTACAACCCAGCCCCCTCTAAATCTCCCCCGGTAGGGGAGACTTCGCCAGCGCACGAGGCCGGAAATTATAGGGAAACTGCTGATCCTGTTTATTATGAAAAATTAAAGGATTATAGCCGCGACAACCGGAATCATCCGACAGAAGCAGAAAGTATTTTGTGGGAACTAATAAGAAAAGAGCAAACTGGCTATAAATTTAGAAGGCAACATGCCATTGATCAATATATAGCTGACTTTGTTTCGCTTGAAAAAGGCTTAGTGATCGAGTTGGATGGACATCACCATAAATT
The DNA here is from genome assembly GCF_050433825.1 of Mucilaginibacter sp. UYCu711. Classification (NCBI taxonomy): domain Bacteria; kingdom Pseudomonadati; phylum Bacteroidota; class Sphingobacteriia; order Sphingobacteriales; family Sphingobacteriaceae; genus Mucilaginibacter; species Mucilaginibacter sp. UYCu711. The sequence continues at coordinate 22,611 of NZ_JBNPWM010000013.1, forward strand.
AAATAAAGAAGCCGACGATGCCAGAACCGAGATATTGAATCATTTTGGTTTTAATGTTATAAGATTTACAAATGACGAAGTATTACAAGGTCCTCAAAAAGTATTTGAAATAATAAAAGCGAAGCTTGATTCATTGCCGGAAAGAGATAAAACTCATTTTATAGGTGATCAAAAAGTCTCCCCTACCGGGGGAGATTTAGAGGGGGCTGAGTATGCTTACGAGTTAAGCACCATGCCGGGTTGGGCAGGAAGCAGCTTTTACTGGTACCGCTATATGGATGCGCATAATGATAAAGCGTTTGCATCACAAGAAGCTATTGAATACTGGAAAGATGTTGACCTATACATTGGCGGCAGCGAGCACGCTACCGGCCACTTGCTGTACAGCCGTTTCTGGAATAAATTTTTAAAAGATATCGACCTGGTAATTGAGGAAGAGCCGTTTAAAAAGTTGATAAACCAGGGCATGATACAGGGGCGGAGTAATTTTGTATATCGTTTAATTGATGAAGAGGGCAAGGGTACAAATACATTCGTATCGCATGGCCTGATCAAACAATACAAAACATCACCATTGCATGTGGATGTTAATATTGTGGAGAACGAAGTTTTGAATACCAATAAGTTTAAAGCCTGGCGCGAGGACTTTGCTAATGCCGAATTTATACTGGAAAACGGCAAATACATCTGCGGTGTTGAAGTTGAAAAGATGTCCAAATCTAAATTCAACGTAGTTAACCCGGATGATTTGATTGCCCGTTACGGTGCCGACACTTTGCGTATGTACGAAATGTTCCTTGGTCCGCTGGAACAAAGCAAACCCTGGAATACCAATGGTATTGAAGGTGTATTCAAATTTCTGCGTAAGTTTTGGCGTTTGTTCCATAACGAAGCCTGGGAGTTTAGTGTGTCAAACGCGGGGCCAACTAAAGCCGAATTAAAATCACTGCACAAGATCATCCGTAAGGTGGAGGAGGATATCGAGCGCTTCTCGTTCAATACTTCGGTATCCAGCTTCATGATCGCTATAAATGAACTGACCGACCTTAAGTGCAATAACCGCGCAATATTGCAGGATTTGGTGGTGGTGCTTTCAGCTTACGCCCCGCATATCTGCGAGGAGCTTTGGGTGATGCTGGGTAACCAGGCCGGCACATTATCATATGCGCCATATCCTAAATTTAACCCGGCCTATTTGGTTGAGGATGAATTTGCGTACCCGATATCCATCAACGGTAAAACTAAAATGAACCTGAGTGTTTCGCTGAGCCTTGAGCCTAAAGAGATAGAAGAATTTGTTTTGGCCAATGCCGATGTACAGCGTTATTTAGATGGCAAACAGCCTAAAAAGGTTATTGTGGTTAAGGGGCGTATTGTAAATATGGTGGTTTAATTACCACAAAAAAGCACAGGGGTTTCGCAAACTGATCTAATCCGCGAAACCCCTCCCTTCCACTTCATAGCCCGACGCACCCCTCCCGTGGGGAGGGAATAGATCGCTTCAAAATATGCACTTAATGCTGTTTAACCACCCCTTAGTGTAACATCTACAACATATTCGTTATAAATTGTATTAATAGTGCTGTAGCGTTGTAACATTTGAAGTAATTTCGCCTCTAATTACAAAAAATGTTAAAATGAAACGTATAATTCTACTATTAGCAATAATTTTTTCTGTTACCGTAGCTAAGGCTCAGTTTGGTATTGGCGGTGGTTCTACCGTTGTGGGTAAGGTATCAGGAACGGTTATCGACTCGCTTACAAAAAAACCGTTAGACTATGCTACCGTAGCTATATATCGTGCTACAGGCAATTCTCCTATAAATGGTGTTGTTACTGACGAAAAAGGAAACTTCAGGATAGATAATGTTAAACCCGGCGAGTATAAGTTAGGTATTTCTTTTATCGGTTATCCTACCAAGATGGTAACGGGTGTTGTAACAACGCCGTCAAAACCAGATCATGGCGTAGGGGTGGTTTTTATCGCTCCAAGTGCAAAAGCATTAAAAGAAGTTGTGGTAACCGGCGCAGCCGCATTGGTTGAAAACAAAATAGATAAACTGGTTTACAACGCCGAGAAGGATCTTACATCAGCCGGCGGCAACGCTACCGACGTATTGCAAAAAGTCCCGTTGGTATCTGTTGATATGAATGGTAACGTGGCTTTGCGCGGCGACCAGAACGTTCGTGTGTTGATCAACGGTAAACCATCAGGCGCTACATCAGCAAGTTTGTCTGACGTTTTAAAAACCATTCCTGCTGATCAGATCAAATCAATCGAGGTTATTACTTCGCCATCTGCCAAGTATGATGCAGAAGGATCTGGCGGTATTATTAACATTATCACCAAATCAAAAAATGCCAACGGAATAAGCGGCTCAGTTAGTGGTGGTGTGGGTACCCGTCAAAATAACGGTAATGTTAACTTTAATTATAACCGTAACAGGTTTAGCTTATCAGCCAATTTAGGTGGTAACTTAACCTGGCCGCAAACATCAACAACCGTTTCTGATCAAACTGTTAAAACAGCTGCGATACCAGCAAACGGTGCTAACCCGGGTGTTGCCGCTGTTGACGCGCATAACACCGGTAACTCAAGCAGCCGTATTGCAAGGCATGGTGCAATGGGTTCAATAACGGCAGGTTATGAGTTTAATGCATTTAACAACATTAACAGCACCATCCGGTTAAATGATGGTGGGTTTAATATTGATGGTAACGGCATTAACAACCGTATTGATAATATTACCCCGGCAAACAGCCTTGCCTACAATAGTAAAACTATCTCTCATAATAAATTCCAGGGATTTGACTGGAACCTTGATTATACCCATAAATTTAAAAAAGAGGGCCATGAGTTAACTATTTCAGGTCAGTGGAGCCATAGTATAATCAATACAGATTACTCAAACTTATATACTGCGCTTAACCCAAGCCAAAAAGGAAATAACGACGGTACAAATAACGAGTACACCGCACAGGCCGACTACTCTTTACCTGTAAGCAAGCTTTTAAAATTTGAAGCCGGCGGCAAAACCATCCAAAGACGTATTAATAGTATCTATGATATCTTCAATACCGATGCCAACGGTGGTACTGTTAATCGTGATGATATCAACTCCAACCTGTATGACTATACTCAAAATGTTTACGCAGGATATTCTGTTTTTACCTTTACGCTTCCTAAAGCATATTCATTATTAGTAGGTGGCCGTTATGAAAATACAGCTATAACCGGCGACCCTAAAAACCCATACCAAAATACAACAAGTGGTAATTACCAGGTATTGGTGCCATTTAGCGCAAAATACAATACTTATATCCCAAGCTTAACAGTACAAAAGGTATTTGGATCAAACACGTTGAAATTATCATATAGCAAACGGATCCAGCGCCCAAGCCTGCAGGTTTTAAATCCGTTCATCAACCGCAGCCAGGTTCAAAGCCAGTCGGTAGGTAACCCTAACTTGTCGCCAGAGACTTCACAAACTGTCGAGTTAAACTATAATACCTTTATCAGCTCATCGGTTATAAACGTATCGGTTTTTTATAAAAACACTAATAACTTAATTGAGAGCATTGCTTCGCCAATTAAAGAAACTATAAACGGTAAAGAAATAGTAGGTACGCGTTCTGTATCAAATAACATTGGCGAAAATAATTCATTAGGTGCAAGTTTCTTTGGTTCGATAAACCCTATCAAGATCTTAACCATACGTGCAAGCGTTAACGTGTTTACTTATCACCCAAGTGTTTATGGCCAGTACGTTAGTTTTATAAACCCTGATGCGTTAAAAACACGCTTTATGTCCACTATGTTTGGTAGTGTATCGCTTAACTTGCCAAGCAACTTTATTGTTGAAGGATTTGGATTTTCAAACTCGGCACGTCGTACCATACAGGGTACCAGCCCTGCGTTTGGTATTTATGCCCTGGGTGTAAAAAAACAATTTGCTGATAAGAAAGCGTCTATCGGTTTCAATACCGTGCAGCCTTTTGCAGTTAATAAATCGTTCGATCAGAATATATCAAGCCCTGGCTTTACACAAAGCAGCCATACAAGTTTTCCATTCCAATCATTTGGTATAACATTTAGTTATGCATTTGGTAAAATGAACTTTGGCCCAACCAATCCAAATCAGAAGAAAAAAGGTGTTAACAATGATGACCTTATCCAGGGCGGCGACCAGCAAGGTGGCGGCGCAGGTGGTGGCGGTGCACCAGCCAGACAATAAGTAGCAATCAACATATAATAAAAAAGCGATGAGTGAAAACTCACCGCTTTTTTTATGGGCTATAAATTTAACTTGTCATTCTGAGCGTGAGCGAAGAATCTTATACGCTATCTAAGCCGTTAGCTACCTGTCATTTTACAAGATTCTTCACTCCGTTCAGAATGACAATATTATTTGGTTGTAGATGATGTTACTTATCCAAAAACTCCTGTACAAATATGGCGGTCGCCTGTGGCGCTTTGCTGCCTGCTTTGTAGGTGGTTGCTTCCCCTAATGCTTCGCCGTGTATACCGGGTAGCACTGCTAATTCGGCGCCATCTATTAGTTTGGCCATTGCCATCGTATGCGGAATGGTGATCACATCCTTATCGGCTACTATAAACATTGCAAGAGCTTTTATATTGCTGATGTCGGTATCGCTGATATCTTTAAAGTCTATCATCCGTTGCTTGTCTTTATTAAACATGGTAAGCAGCCCGGCCTGGTTGGGGGTTACTTTTAAAAAGGCGTCTTTTAGCGGCTGAGGCATACTTTCAAATGTGGCCGTTTTCATGAAGTCGAAAAAGCCGTTCATAAAACCATCACGTTTATAACTGCCTGCTATAACAACTATTTTATTAACCAGTTGGGGGTGCCGTATGGCTATTTGCAGCGTAGTGGTACCGCCATTGCTAAAACCCATAATATTGGCTTTAGCTATTTTTAAATGTTTTAACAGTGCTGCCACATCATCGGCGTCCTGCTCGAACGACTCCGGCGCATCCCGGTCGCTGGTGCGGCCATGTGCCTGCAGCTCTACAGCGATAACTTTATTATTGCCGGCAAAGTAGGGCAGGATGTTGCCAAAAGTTACTTCGATGGTTGAGCCGCCGCCGTGGATCAGGACAAGTGGCATATCGCCTTTGCCATGGATCTCATAATACATGTTGATGCCGTTAACAGCGGCATGGCCTGATGTTACTAATGTTTGCATTTTACTGGTTGGTTTTTGTGCGATAGCCTGCAAGGTTATGAATAACATTAAAGTAGCAAGCTGGGCGCGTAAGTTAATGATCATTATTATTTAGTTAATTGGTTGGCTAAATACATGCTTAGTTTTTCTACGTTTTGTTTCAAGCCTTCGGCAGCGTTATGTGCTTTTACTATCGTCTGAAGGATCTCCTCCGAGTCAAACAGCATGCGCCAGGTAAGCAGCGTTTGTTCGCCTTGCGCTTCAAAATTAATGGTAGCCACAAAATGCGGGTTAAAGTGTTCATAACTTATCCTTTTAAATTCAATAACCTCTTTAAAGGTGCTTTTATTAACATAGTCTGTTCCGTCCGGTCCGTGCATCACTAAATTCCATTGGCCGCCCGGCACTACATCCATTTTACTTATGGTATTGGTAAAGCCATTAGGGCCCCACCAGTTAGCGATATGTTCGGGGTTGGTCCACACCTCCCAAACTAATTCAACGGGGGCGTTAAGGGTCCTTGTAATGAATAATTCACGGTCTTTAGTGTTGCTTTCCATGCTGTCTTTCTTTTTTAAGTTTATCTAAATAAGTTTCTAAGTTGTCCAATTTCTGTTCATGATGCTGGCGGAAGCGATCCAGCCAAACCGTTACTTCGTTCAGCTGGTCAAGTTGTGCCTCGCATACCCGTTCGCGGCCCTGCTTCTTTATTTTAAGCAGTTCGCATTCTATCAAAATTTTTATGTGGAGCGATATGGCCTGCCGGCTTACATCAAAGCTGTCGGCAATAGTATTTACATTAAGGGGTTTATCGGCCACCATGTTGATGATCTGGCGGCGGGTAGGGTCGGCAATAGCCTGGAATACATCTCTTCTCTGAATCATTATGCAAGTATATGCTTGCAAATATAAATGCAAGTATTTGCTTGCGCAAATTTATTTGAAAAAAAAGTAAAGCAGAAAATGTACTTTAGTAAACCATGACCAGGAAATGCCTAATCACAATTATAATAGCTGCGATCTTTTTAAGCGGATGTAATAAAGTTAAGCCAGTTAGTTTGATAGGGGAGAATTTCTACCTTGTATCGACTGATATTAACCAAAGCCGTTATGTGCAGATAAATTATCAGTTTCAACCTGGCCAGGTAGAGGTTTTTGCAATTAAGAGTCTGCACCCTATGTATGGCGATGTAACAATTGGCCCGTATTCGTTCAAAAATAATATGCTTAAAATACCATTGATAGGCACCATTGTGGCCAGGCAAACTGCTGACGGATTTAATTTATATCGTAATGGTAAGCTCAAATACAGGCTAACGAGGGAAACAAAATCTTTTATCCAGCCTCCCCAACATCAATCCCAATTTGTTTCAATAACAAAGTAGCGTTAAACGTTGTACACTCGCCGTGTTTCATTTTATAATCAAACAGCATTTCGCCGTTAATTACCTGGATATCGAAATGGAAATTACGGACATAATCTGGATAGGCGTTTTCCAGCTTAGCCATCTCCAGATCGTGCGTGGCAACCATGCCTACGCCTTTTTTAACTATCAGCTGCTCAATAACGGCTTTCGACCCCAGGTACTTATCGACCGAGTTAGTACCGCGCAGCATCTCATCAATCAAAAAGAAAACCTTGTATTCCTGCACAACCGCTGCCAGCAGCATTTGCAGGCGGTCAAGTTCGGCTTTAAAGGTTGACGTACTTTCGTTAAGCGAGTCCTTGATGCGCATATAGCTTACCATGGTTATTACCGATACCCGCATACTTTCGGCACAAACCGGCGCGCCGCAAAGCGCCAGTACCGTATTAATACCAATGGTCCGCAAAAAGGTACTCTTGCCCGCCATGTTGGAGCCGGTAATGATATCGATCTTATAAGTATCCGTAAGTTCATAATCATTGGTGACCCGGTTTTTACTGTTGATAAGCGGGTGGGCGATTGCTTTAGCCACCAGTGTATAAGCTTCACCATCTTCAATTTGCGGAGTTGACCATTCGGGATAATTAAATTCAAGCCCGGCTATGCTGGTAAGGGCCTCAAACTCGGCTATTACATCAAAGGCTTCTTCCAGGTTTTCGTGGTTGTTGCGTTTCCATTGTTCAATAGCGATGGTTTGTTTAAGCGCCCATAGCAGGAAAACATTCAGCACAAACCCAACAACCATTATCAAATTATAGCTCAGCTTATCAATCAGCTTAGCTAAGGCGGCTATATTTTTCGAGGTTTGGTTTTCTTTTATCTTTCGGGTAAGGGTGTTATTATTTGCAGCTTGCCACTCTTGTGTTTCTATCTTATCAAACACAACAGCATAGCCCGCCAATACCTTGCTTATCTTATCGGCAATGGCCGACGATTTAACAATATAACCACCCTTTGATGCAACAATTACCAGGTTAGTTGCTGCAAGTAACAGGGCCGCCAACTCGGCTATCGGCCAAAAGAATCCGGCTATAACAGCCGCCAGTAACAGGAAAGGAGCAATCCTAATGTATTTAATCAGTATCGCCTCGCCCGGGATATTTAGTGGCGTGTACAGGTAATTAAATAATCCCTTAAGCTGATTATTATCGGTTTTGTTAGCAAACAGCAGCAGGGTTTGAAACTCCAGTTTCCATTGGTTCTTGCCGGCTATTTCTTTAACTGCTGCCTGCCGTTCCAGGATCACATCCTTTTTTGCAGGCGCGCTTAGCCAAGCGGCCAGCTTTGCAATACCCGGCCCGGTAGCTGCACGGTTGAGTAGCTGGAACAGCGACATGCTGCCAAAGATATCCAGGTCAGACGTATAGAAATGCTTCTCGTTAGCAAAACCTGCCCCGTTGCTGTATAAATTATCGCGGGAGGTTAGGCTGGCCAGCTCGTTCTCGTTAATGAGTGTAAGGTCCTTAAAATAGCGCATCTGGCGCTCATAGCCGCTTTGGCGCGCTACCAGCCAGGCAAACGCAAACAGCAACAGCACAAAGGTTATCGCTACAATGGTAAAATCATCGTTAACTATCCCAAAGTATATGCCAACAACCATGGCCACAAATACGCCCAGGCGCATTAAAGCATAGGTATCTGCTAGTTTTTTATATTTATCAGCCTCTTGCCGTGCAAGCCGCGCGTTGTTATTATAATGATCTAAAATATCTTGTTCCATCCGTTAAATAAAATCAGTCAAAATAAGCACTAATATTTTAAATAACCGTTTATTTGTTGTTTTATGAAGATAACTTTCTTAACCGTCGGCAAAACAGAGGATGCTTATTTAAAAGATGGCATTGATAAATATGTAAAGCGGCTAAAGCATTATACCAAACTGGAAATGGTTGACCTGCCCGAACTAAAGAACACCAAAGCTTTAACCGAGCAGCAGCAAAAGACTAAAGAAGCCGAAATGATCCTTAAAAAGATCCTGCCCCTGGATCACGTTATCCTATTGGATGAAAAGGGGATGGAGCTTACTTCTAAACAGTTCGCGGCCTATATCGATAAAAAGTCCATCAGCTCAACCTCAAGCCTGGTATTTGTGGTGGGCGGGTCGTATGGGTTTGATCAATCGGTTTATGAGCGGGCCAATGATAAGCTGTCGCTATCGCGGATGACGTTTTCGCACCAGATGATACGGTTGTTCTTTACCGAACAGCTGTACAGGGCGTATACAATCATAAAAGGCGAGCCCTATCATCACGAATAAGGCGCTTTATCAAGTTGTCATTCTGAGCATGGCGAAGAATCTTATACGTTATACTTGTCGCGTTTAGAAGATTCTTCGCTATGCTCAGAATGACAAACACTTTTTTAGTTAACTTTGCATCCATGGGTCACGACCATTTACACGAACACAATCACGCGCATGGCCTTGGCCATCATCATGAACCGCCTAAGCTTGATCATTTAAACAGCGCTTTTATATGGGGCATAGTACTCAACTCGGCTTTTGTTATTGTTGAATTTGTTGCGGGTATCCTAACCGGGTCATTATCCCTGTTAACCGATGCCGGCCATAACCTAAGCGATGTTGCCAGCCTGGCGTTGGCGCTGCTTGCTTTTAAAATGACCAAAGTTGGGTCAAACAGTAAGTATACGTACGGTTATAAACGGTCTACCATCCTGGTATCCTTCTTTAACGCGGTTATACTGGTGGTTACGGTAGGCATAATTATTTATGAAGCTATTACCCGCTTTATCAATCCCGAAGTAGTATCAGGCAGTACAATGGCCTGGGTGGCCGCCATAGGTATCGTTATAAACGCTTTTACGGCTTATCTTTTTGTGAAGGATAAAGATACCGACCTTAACGTAAAAGGCGCTTATTTGCACATGGCTGTTGATGCCATCGTGTCGTTAGGTGTGGTTATATCGGGCGTTATCATTTACTTTACCAATTTATATTGGATTGATAGCGTAGTAGGCTTACTTATAGGCGTCGTTATATTGCGCGGTACCTGGGGGCTGCTCAAAGAGAGCCTGCGCCTTGAAATGGACGGCGTACCTAAAGACATGGATCTTACCAAGATCAAAACCGAACTGTTAAAAGCGAAAGGCGTAGTGGATATTCACCACATGCATGTTTGGGCGCTAAGCACTACAGAAAACGCCTTAACCGCACACTTGGTTATAGCACCTGCCGACCTGCATTTGTTTGACAATATCAAACAAGACCTGCGCCACCGCCTGCAACACCTTGATATTAATCACAGCACCTTTGAGCCCGAGTTTGCGAATGAGAAATGCGACGAACCGGATTGTTAAACCTCACCCGGCCTTCTCCAAAGGAGAGGGAGGAAGTACAAGTGTTTCACTTTAAAATGAAACACTTTGCAACAGTTGAAACACTGTTTTAGGATAATCTGCTAATTATTAGCGTTTTAACAAAATCGAGTGAAACACTTTTGCAACACCTTATTCGTCTGGTTTTTTGACTGTAGTTACCTGTTATTTTATTGATGATCAGTTAATTGTAAATTGACTGTTTTTGATGGAGTGAAACACTTTTTTTGAAACAGCGCACCTGGCTCATCAGCCACAAATATCCCCAAACAAAAAAGACTTGCAGAGTTTAACTCCGCAAGTCTTTTAAGCAGTTGTCTATCAACTTATCCTTTTTTTGATGGATTTTTTGGTGCGCTAACCTTTGGTGCCTGTGGTTTAGGGGCAGCGGTTGGCTTTTTAGCTACCGGTTTTGGTTTGTCGGCGGCCTTTACAGGTACCGCAGCTTTTTCGCCTTCGCCGGCCTCGGCTGCTTTTGGCGCTTCTTCGCTAAACAAAGGCATATCTTTCAGGATGTGGTACCAGTTCAGGATCTTCTTCATATCAGAAGCATAAACTTTTTCTTCATCATGGCCCGGGGCCACTTCTCTGAAAAAACCTCTTAACTTAGTGCCGTCAGCTTTAGCATCAGGTACGTTTGCAGCAGTTTTTATGCGCTCAAATATGCCCGTTAGTTTAATATCCTCGTCATCACCAAAAACAGTGATCTCGTCCAATGCCGCTAATTTAGCGGTCGACAGGTTGGCTATTAGCTTGGTTTTTTGCGCGTCAAGGCTTTCTAACACAAAACCTGTTTTGTTTTGCACCAATGCTTTCCATAAACCCGGTTTACCTGAAACCGATACAATTCCGCTTAAATTCATATGTTGAGTTTTGAGTGGTGAGTAGTGAGTTTTGAGTGTGGCATTAACTCACCACTCAAAACTCAGTACTCATAACTACCTAATTAATCCTCTATTACTTCTATTGATGTTATTTTATCGCCCTGGCGGATATCGTCAACCACGTCAATATTCTCTATAACTTTACCAAAGCAGGTATGGTTACGGTCTAAATGCGCGGTGTTGGTACGGCTATGGCAGATAAAAAACTGTGAACCGCCGGTGTTACGGCCTGCATGAGCCATTGATAATACACCACGATCATGATATTGTAATTCGCCGGTTAACTCACAATCAATGTTATAACCTGGTCCGCCGCTGCCGGCTTTGTAAGCCGTTGCAGGGTCTTTAGAGAAAGGGCAACCACCCTGTATCATAAAGTTAGGGATAACACGGTGAAAAGCTATACCGTTGTAAAATCCTTCTTTTGCCAATTTTTTAAAATTAGCTACTGCTTTAGGTGCATCTGTTTCGTAGAATTCTACGGTCATATCGCCTTTTTCAGTTTTTATAATTGCTTTACTCATTGTCAATTTTTTTAAATGGTTGGCAAAGGTAATGTTTTTAAGGTGAAAGCTAAAAGGTAAAAGGGATAAAGGTTTGAATGCCTTTCAGACACAACTATTTATCTACCAATGCCAGCCACTGCCTGATAACCTTTTGCAAATCATCAGCTTTAGTTTTTACCTCATCCATAGTTTTAAACGTAACCATGCGGCGGCCATCGGTGTAATTTCCCTCTAAAATTCCGGTGGTGTCATTAATGATGGCGCCGGTAGGGAATATCAGCAGGGCCACGTTTTTGCGGGTATTTAGTACAATAATATCCCGCTTATATTCTTTCGGGGCGAACGGTTTCATATCGCCGCTATAAAAAAAGCTGGGCGAGTTCCATTTTATTTGCTCCGCGATATCGGGCGACGTGCTTAAAATTAACTGCCGGATGGTTTCCACCAATTGGGCAAAAGGGGGATCGAGTTTGTTGATGAAACTGGTTACACTTTGCGGGTCGTTAATGTCTTTGGCCATATAATTAAAAATCTAAACTGAATATTGTCGCAACTACACCCTAACTATGTCCTTTTAACACGCTAAATTTAGGCTTTTACACTCCTAAATTTGACTAAACTTTAAAACAAACCAAAATGGAAACGAAACAATTATCAAAAACAGCCTTATGGTCCGGCTGGATCATCAGTGTGTTAGTTATTCTTTTTTTATTGCTTGATGCAGGGATGAAAGTGGTAGAAGCCGCGCCATCAATGGAAGGCAGCATCAAGTTGGGCTGGCCGGCAGATATGGTACAACCTATCGGGTTTATCTTACTGGCCTGCACTATACTGTATGCCGTGCCACGTACCGCTGTCATCGGCGCAATTTTAACAACCGGTTATTTGGGAGGGGCAATAGCTGTAATGATACACGCACAGCAGCCATATTATTTCCCGGTGGTATTTGGTGCTTTGACCTGGTTAGGGCTTTACCTGCGCGATACGAGGGTGCAGGCGTTTATGTAAGCCTAACGTAGCGATGGGTTTTAAACCCATCGCTAATTGTTAAATATGAACAGATGGATAATGCGAGTGCCGTAGGCACGGTCCATATAATATGCGTCGTACCTACGGCACTTGTGTTTACATTTTTTATCGTTCACCGGGTTGAAACCCGGTGCTACAATATTTGTCGAGCCGATGGCTCTTAAATCTTTCGAACACTATTGGTTTTAAACTCATTGCTAATTGTTAAATACGAACAGACAGAGGCGTAGCCTCGATTAATATTGTTAAAACGGGTTTCAACCCGTTGTAATTAAAATAATAGATAATGCGAGTGCCGTAGGCACGGCCCATATAATATGCGTCGTACCTACGGCACTCGTGTTTGCATTTTTTTACCGTTCACCGGGTTGAAACCCGGTGCTACAATATTTGTCGAGCCGACGGCTCTTAAATCTTTCGAACACTATTGGCTTTAAACTCATTGCTAATTGTTAAATATGAACAGATAGAGCCGACGGCTCTTAAATCTTTCGGACACTATTGGTTTTAAACTCATCGTTAATTGTTAAATATGAACAGATAGAGCCGACGGCTCTTAAATCTTTCGGACACTATTGGTTTTAAACTCATCGTTAATTGTTAAATACGAACAGCAGAGGCGTAGCCTCGACCAATATTGTAGCAACGGGTTTCAACCCGTTGTAATTAAAATGATAGATAATCAGAGTGCCGTAGGTACGGCCTATATAATATGCGTCGTACCTACGGCACTTGTGTTTACATTTTTTATCGTTCACTGGGTTGAAACCCGTTGCTACAATATTGGTCGAGCCATCGGCTCTTAAATCTTTCGAACACTACTTATTTTAAACCCATCGCTAATTGTTAAATACGAACAGACAGAGGCGTAGCCTCGATTAATATTGTTAAAACGGGTTTCAACCCGTTGTAATTAAAATAATAGATAATGCGAGTGCCGTAAGTACGACCCGTATAATATGCGTCGTACCTACGGCACTTGTGTTTACATTTTTTATCGTTCACCGGGTTGAAACCCGTTGCTACAATATTGGTCGAGCCATCGGCTCTTAAATCTTTCGAACACTACTTATTTTAAACCCATCGCTGTTCGATATTCGGTGTTAGATATTGCTATCAATGTAATACCTTAAATATTTATTCGTTAAATTTGAACATGAGTTGCCGTTTAAAACACCTTTTAGCTTTTACCCTTCTGCTTTTACCTTTAATTAACCGGGCCGCATCTATCTTGATGCCGATGGATGAAGTGCAGAAGAACCACCTTAAAGCTTATGGTATAGCCTTTTGGGTGTTAAAGAACGGTGGCGAGGTTGACTGGCTGCTTAACTACCGCGGCGGCAGCTTCATGACCAAATATGATAAGAAATTAGAGGACGAATGTAATATCCGCGGCATTAGTTACGAGGTTTTGGCCGATGCAAAAGTAGCCGAAATAGTTACCCAGGTTGGCGATCCATCGGTTAATATGGATTTGGTAAAACTGGAGAAAGCGCCACGTATAGCCGTTTACTCGCCAAAAAACAAACTGCCCTGGGATGACGCGGTTACCCTTGTGTTAAAATATGCCGAGATCCCGTTCGACCTGGTGTATGATGAGGAAGTGCTGCGCGGCGACCTGCCTAAATATGATTGGCTGCACATGCACCATGAGGATTTTACCGGGCAGTACAGTAAGTTCTTTTCGGGCTATAGTAGTGCGCAATGGTATATTGATGATAAAAAAGCGCAGGAAGACATGGCCAACAGGCTGGGCTTTAAAAAAGTATCAAAAATGAAGTTGGCTGTAGCGCAGCATATCCGCGATTTTACTGCCGGCGGCGGATTTTTGTTTGCCATGTGCTCGGGCACCGAAACGTTTGATATAGCGCTGGCAGCTGCAAATACGGATATCTGTGAAAGCATGTTTGACGGCGATGGTGCCGACCGCAACGCGCAAAGCAAACTGGATTTTACCCAAACCTTCGCGTTCCAGAACTTTAATATCGACCTTAACCCGTTCACGCATAGGTTTAGCGATATTGATGTTACCAGCACCCGCGTGGTTGATAAGGCAGAAGATTTTTTTACGCTGTTTGATTTCTCGGCTAAGTGGGATGTGGTGCCAAGTATGCTCACCCAAAACCATGATAAGGTGATAAAAGGTTTTATGGGCTTAACTACTGCCTTTAATAAAAACACCATTAAGCCTGGTGTAACAATTATGGGCGAAATGAAAACAGCCAACGAAGTTCGTTATATTCACGGTGAATACGGGAAAGGCCAATGGACGTTTTACAGCGGCCACGACCCCGAAGATTACCAACACGCGGTAAGCGACCCGCCAACTGATTTGAATTTACATCCAAATTCGCCCGGTTACCGGTTGATATTGAATAATGTGCTGTTTCCGGCCGCTAAGAAAAAGAAACAGAAAACGTAAGCCCCCAGCCCCCTTCAAGGGGGGAGAACATATAGAAGAGTGATATGAAGTGTTTTTTTAAATATCTTTTATCTTTCACCTTTCTGCTTTTAGCTTTCGGCTCAAAAGCGGCTTCCATATTAATACCTATGGACGAGCTGCAAAAAGATCACTTAAAATCATACGGACTTGCCTTTTGGGTTTTGAAACAGGATGCCGAGGTTGACTGGCTGCTTAATTACCGCGGCGGCAGTTTCATGATGCTTTATAATAAAAAAACCGAGGACGAGTGTAAGATCCGGGGAGTAAGCTATGAGGTGATATCAGACGCGAAGGTTGCCGAGATTACCGCGCAGATAAATGACCCCTCGGTTAATATGGACCTGGTTAAGTTACAAAAGGCCCCGCGTATGGCGGTGTACTCGCCCAAAGTAGGCGTTAAGCCGCAGGATGACGCGGTAATACTGGTTTTAAAATACGCCGAGATCCCGTTTGATATAATTTATGACGAAGAGATATTAAAAGGGGACCTGAATAAATACGACTGGCTGCACCTGCACCACGAAGATTTTACCGGCCAGTACAGCAAAGAGGGCCGCCGTAACACTGATAAATTTTTACAAACCAAAGCTATTCAGGAAGCGCTGGCCGAAAAATACCATTTCGCCAAAGTGTCAAAAATGAAACTGGCCGTGGCGCAAACCATTCGCGATTTTTGTGCGGGAGGTGGGTTTTTGTTAGCGATGTGCTCGGGCGCTGATAGTTTTGATATTGCTTTAGCCGCAGCTAAAACAGATATTGTTGATGAACAATATGACGGCGACCCGCCCGACCCGCGCGCGCAATCAAAGCTGGATTTTACGCAGACTTTCGCATTTCAAAACTTTACGGTAACTACCAGTCTGGGTAATAATTTTGATGGTGGCGGTCGTGGTTTTGGCCGTGGTGGCGGTGGCGGCCGGTTTAGTGATATTGACGTGAGCGGTACACGCCATATCCAGCAGGAGGATGATTTTTTTACGCTGTTTGATTTCTCGGCCAAATGGGATGTGGTGCCCAGCATGCTTACGCAGGATCATGACCGGGTAATAAAAGGGTTTATGGGTTTGGCTACGGCTTTTAATAAAAGCAAGATCAAATCAACCGTAACTATAATGGGCGAGTTAAAATCGGCCAACGAAGCACGTTATATCCACGGCGAATACGGCAAAGGGCAATGGACATTTTACGGCGGCCACGACCCCGAAAACTACCAATATAACCCCAACGAACCACCAACCGATCTTTCATTGCACCCCAACTCGCCGGGATATCGGTTGATCCTGAACAATGTGCTGTTCCCGGCTGCTAAGAAGAAGAAGTTAAAGACGTAACCCCCCAACCCGCTGAAGGGGCAGTAATAACCATCATGTCATTTCGATACGAGGAACGAGTGAGAACTTCTCTCTTGAGCGATAGCGAAAAAATCTTATACGAGCGGCCTGTCCCGCGTATAAGATTTTTCGCTATGAATTTTTATGATGGTTATTAATAAAGCTGCAAATCACTCCCCCTTCAGGGGGCCGGGGGGGGTTATTGGTAAAACATCCAGCTTACTCCAAACTTAAGCGCGCGGTCTTGTTGCGGGTAGCGGTTTACGGTATAATATCCATTGCTGAATACGCCCTGGTTAGCATAATCATATTCCACAAACAAATTGGTTTGTTTAATAGTGCCTTTTAAAAATACGGTGCCAATTGGGTAGGACGAGAACGTGATATCTTTTCCGTTATAAAACTGGCCCAGGCCCACGGCGTATGACGGAGCTACATAAGACGTGTTATAGCGAACATCTAAACCAGCCGATAAGTGCACGGCCTTAAATAAATAGGCATTGTAATATAAGCTGCTGTAGGTATAAACCTCGGGCACACGCAGCGTAGACTGGTAATCGGTTTTTTCGTAAACGATATAGTTATCAAAGTGCAGGTTACGCCACCTTAAGTTTTTACCCAGGCTAACTTTTAATAAGTTAATGCTGCCCCCTAACTGCACCGGGTGCGCGTCGATACCATTTGGCTGCGAGGCGTAGTATAGGTAATCGGTAATTAAAAAGTATTCGGCTTTAAAATCAAGCTGTAACGCGTTGTTGATATAATTAAAAGATACGCTGGTAGTTTTTTGGTTACGGAACGTGTTATTAAATATGTAATGATTGCTTATCCAACTGGTGGCCTGTAATGGCGGCGAGCTGCTTTTTACATACCCATTCAGTATAATCTGGCCGGCTTTATTGCTGCCCGTCAGTATGGCTTTGGCATCATACAAAAAATCGCCAAAATTATGGCCTACGGCTATTTGGTTAATGGTGCCTTCCAAATTTATCCTGTCGCTAAACCTGTAGCTTAACTTACCCCTGATGGTGATGTTTTGAAAAGAAGCGTCCTGCTTTTTATCCGGCCCGCGTAGCTTACTGCCATATTGGGTAATGGTGGTATCGCTTACATATTGGGTGTAGCCATACAGGTCTTGCGTAAGGCCAAGGTCAAGCTTTAACTCGTTCTTTACAAACTGGTTTGATTTGCCCCGCAGGTAAAAGCTATACCCAAAATCGTTCATTAAATGCGTTACGTTTAATGAATCGCGCGACCGGTTGGAGCTGAAATAATAATCAGGGAACACATGATAAGTATCTATATCGTTTTGTAAAAAATCATACTTACTGGTGTTGAAATTAAATATATAAGTTACCCTTTGTGTAGGCAATATGTTTGCTGTGTTTGTGCGGATGGTGGTATCTATGCGCCCTATGTAGTACGATTGTTTAATGTAAATGCCGCCGGTCTTCCAGTTTTCGTAAGTGTTTGGCAGGCGCACGGGTTCGGTTGTTTTATCAAATGATGAGTTGGCATGAAGGAAAATGGTATCCTTTACTATCGAGCCGGTTTCGGGCGATTTAAGATTATTAAATATCACATTGGCCAGCATGTTATACCGCTTATTTTTAGACTGGTACCAACTAAAAACTGCCGCGCTCAAATCGCTTACGTTTTGCCCCAGCACACGATTGCTGGAGTAAAAATTACGCGAACCAATAAAGTTTAAATTAAAGCCGATGTTCCAGTTGGGGTTAACGTTTTGGGTATGCACCATTTTAAATACCTGCTCGGCACTACCCGCGCTGGATAAATTTAATACGCTAAGCGGTACACGTGCCTGGAAATATTGGATATCCTGCGGGGTTAACATATAAGGGTCAAGCGCGTGCAGGCCAACATCAAAGCCAATGGTTTTAGCCGGCTCAAACAGCAGAGGGCGTGTTGCCAGCCCCATGGTACCACCCAAACTTATTTTTGGCGACCTGGGCTGAAACAGCGGGCTGTAATTTTGAAAATTAGTAAGCGAGGTATCTATCGCGAACAACTGTGTACTATCCTTGAGCAAAGCCTCGGTAGTAACCTTGATCATTTTAGCCGAAAAAATAACCGTATCGCGGGCACGTAATTCGCGCTTGCGCAGGGTGTCCATCAACTCATCACCGCTTAACTGTTTGCCCGCACGTGGTATGGTATCGCGGCGGTAGCCGCTGCCCTGGTTATATTGCGGGTTGTTAGGGTCGTACCGGTTAGGGTTATTAGGATTGTACTGTTGGGCAACAGCAATTTGCGCCGTAATACAGATCAATAATAAAAGGATGTATTTAAATTTATCTGGCATTTAAACCGGCAATCAATTCTTTAAGTATTAAGGTCAGTTTAGGCTCGGCTGCCACGGCTACTGCTATTATCTCTTCAACCGATACCGGTTTCAGATCCTCAGGGAAACCTTCGTCTGTTAATACAGATATGGCAAATACCGGCAGGCCCATGTGGTTGGCTACAATTACTTCTGGAACGGTACTCATGCCTACCGCGTCGCCGCCAATTATCCGCAGGTATCTATACTCGGCTTTGGTTTCTAAATTAGGGCCGGTTACAGCAACATATACACCTTTATGGCAGGTAATATTGTTTTTTTTAGCGATGGCAAGCGCGCTGGCTATCAGCGTACGTTTATAAGGCTCGCTCATGTCAGGGAAACGCGGGCCAAGGTCGGCATCATTACGCCCCACTAATGGGTTTTGCGGCTGCAGGCTGATGTGGTCTTCTATCACCATCAGGTCGCCTTTTTTAAAGTCAGGGTTTAATGACCCGCTTGCGTTTGATACAAACAGGGTTTTAATGCCCAGCATTTTCATCACCCGCACCGGGAAGGTGATCTGTTTCATGTTATAGCCTTCGTAATAATGCAAACGCCCCTGCATAGCCACAACCTTAACGCCACCAAGCGTACCAAAGATTAATTTACCCGAGTGGAACTCCAGCGTAGAGATGGGGAAATCAGGAATGTTACTGTACATTAACTGTTTCTCAACCTCAATTTCATTTACCAGGCCACCTAGGCCGGTGCCCAAAATTATACCCACTTCGGGTACAAAATCGCCTATGCGGCTTTTAATGTACTGGGTGGTGCTCTCTATATTTTCTGACATATTCTGTTACAATTTGATCAAACTGCTGCTTATCATTTAAAAAATTAACGCCTATGGGTATTACCAAAACGGGCAGCTTTTTAACAAGCGGCAGCAATTCTTGTTCTCCTAAACGCTGTGCATCCTTTTCTGTTGTGATGATCACTTTTTTTTGTGAAGTGCAGGCAGCAAACTCATCGGCAAGTTTAGTGATATTTTTTAAGCTAAACCGATGATGGTCCGGATAATTATGGTGTATAACGTGTAAAGTTTGTTTTTTAATATGGTTAACCAAGGGTAATGCATTGGCAATACCTGTTAGCAGGAAAACTGTAGTATCAGCATCAATAATCGTATCAACCGCTTTACCGCCCATATCCTGCAGGCCCATATAATTTATCGACGTAAAAAACAATTGCTGATAAGGCAGCAGCGACATATTTTTAATAATGCTTTGCTGTTTTTTTACCGGCAGATTAACCGGGCATTTACTGATGATAATTACATCCGCCCGCCAACGGCCGCTAAACGGCTCGCGGTAATTACCGGCAGGCAGTACCAGGTGCGGATCATGGAGTTTATTATAATCAAACAATAAAATGCTCAGGCCCGGTTTAACGGCGCGGTGCTGGTAGGCATCGTCTAAAATTATAAGGTCGAGATCTTGCTTTAATTGTTCAATGCCATCCACGCGTTTCTCGCAAACAGCCACGGTAATATCCGGAAATTTATGTTTGAACTGGGCCGGTTCGTCGCCTACCTGGGTGGCAGATGCAGTGGCGGTAGCAGTTTGGTAGCCTTTGGTTTCGCGGCCATAGCCACGGCTTAGGGTTGCCAGTTTGTTGCCTGTTTTTAACAAACGGATCAGATATTCCGTCATCGGGCTTTTGCCGGCACCGCCAACTTCAAGGTTACCTACGGATATTACCGGCACATCAAACTGGCGGCTGGTAAACAGGCCGGTATCATAACACCAGTTGCGTATCATCACAATTAACCCGTAGATCAACGAAAAAGGAAATAATAGCAGGCGCAGGTATTTCATACAGGGTGTAAAGATAGGAAAAGCGATTAATACAGAAACGTATACAACATATAACGATGGGTTTCAAACCCATCGTTATATGTTAAATGCTACTCGGTTTTCATTTTTTTCTCTGCGAATTTTTTGTACTCGTTATCGCCGCCTAACAGGTAGCCCCAGGCTTTGGTGCTTTCAATCCGATCAAATATGATCTTAAAGATAGCTATAGTCGGGATAGACAGGAACATTCCGGATAGGCCCCACATCATTTCGCCTAAAATAATTCCCAGGAAAGTTATCAGCGCGTTTAACCGCACTTTTGATCCTACAACCGCAGGCAGCAACACATTGGCATCAATAAGGTGGATGCCAATAACTGAGGCACCTACCCAAACGGCATTACTTATAGGCCCCGTAGCAAAAGTGATGAGTACACTCAACGCCAATGCCGAAAATATGCCCAGGTAAGGGATAATATTAAACAGGCCCACAATTATGCCCAGCAATACCGCATACTTTATACCGATAAACCAAAAGGCGGCGCAGGCTACAGTAGCCACAATAACCATCTCGAAAACCAGGCCCAAAATGTACTGCCTTAAAATGCCCTGGATATTCTCAACAATATCATGCACTATCACTTCATTATCCTTACCAAATGCCTGCAATACAAAGCCAAGTAAAAGTTTGCGATAAAACAGGATAAAGAAGGTAAATATCATGATGAACACATAGAACAACAGCAATGAAGATACCGCCCCAAAGGTAGTGCCTACCACCTCGGTACCCGACGACATGATTTTAACCTCTGTTTTATGGATCAGCGCTTTCTGCTTATCTACGTTATAGTTAAATGTATTCTCAATCCAGCCGTATACATTGTTTAACGACTCTGCAATTTGCTTTTGCAGCATGGGCCAGTCGTCCATTAATCTTGATATTTGCGAACCTACCAGGTACAATACGCCGCCGACAAATGCAACCAGCAATATGATAGCTAAAAATGACGACGCGCTGCGTGGCATCCGCAATTTTTGCTCGAAGAACCCCGAAACCGGCAATAATAATATCGCAAACAAAAAACCAAACATCAGCGGGTCCAGGATCTCTTTGCCTTGCACTATTACAAAACCAAACGCCAGTATACCTATCAGTATAAGCGATAAGCGTTCGTAAAATGGAGCGATGAATTTTTTAGCGGTCATTGTATAATTTAGATCGGTAACGCAGCCGTTTGCTATATGGTTTGAAGATAGGAATAATTGTATAACTACTCAAAATATCTGCCCTGTAGGGTATGTTAAATCACGCTTATCTTCTCCAGCAAAATTTTAATGTAATGCTCCATGACCTTGCCGGGCTGCTTGCTAAAAACCTGCGTAGCGCGGTTGGCCAGTATTACGTTGCAGGATACCGCCTGGTGGCCCAATGCGGCAGCCAAACCATAAATACCGGCTGTTTCCATTTCCAGGTTAGTGATGCGCTGCCCTTCGAAACTAAACTGTTGGATGATATCCATTAACTGCGGGATGGCGGCTTCGGCGCGCACCTGCCTGCCCTGCGGCGAGTAAAAACCGGGCGCGGTAATGGTTATGCCTTGCTGCCCGCCTTTACTTAAAACGGCTAATAAACTATCGCCTGCCGATGCCATGTAAGGCGATAGACTAACGTTTGCAGGCAGATCAGCTTTAAAGGCATTAAGCAGGCTTTGTTCTTTGTTGGTAAGTGTCTGTTTGTAATAATGCATCAACGGGTCCAGCCCAAACGCTGCCGATGATAATAACAGGCTGTCGACCGCGATATCTGCCTGTACGGCGCCCGAAGTGCCAATGCGGATAATGTTTAAGCTGCGCAGTTTTTGGTTGATCGTACGCGTCTTAAAATCGATATTAACCAGGGCGTCCAGCTCATTAAATACAATGTCAATGTTATCTGTGCCGATACCGGTTGACAGTACCGTTAACCTTTTATTGCCGATGGTTCCGGTATGCGTAATAAATTCGCGCTTGCCTTTTTTCAGTTCAATCGTATCAAAGTACTTACTTATTTCGCTAACGCGATCGGGGTCGCCAACAGTAATTACCGTGTCGGCAATATCGCCCGGGAGCAGGTTTAAATGGTAAGCGCTGCCATCGGCATTTAAAATTAGGTCGGTTTCTGATATGCGGTTCATCACAGGTAAAATTGGCAAATATTTTGTATGGATTAATATTATTTACTTAAATATTAATACCATGGCAAAGTATTCAGAAAAAGCAAGCGAAAAGGTCGGGAAAATCATGCACGAAATGAAAGAAGGCAAACTGAAAAGCGGCAGCGGTAAAAAAGTAACCAGTAAAAAACAAGCCGTAGCCATAGGCTTATCAGAAGCCAGGAACGCAGGCGCTAAAGTGCCTGAGAAGAAGGATTAATTTTTTATGTCATTGGCAACTTTTTAATGCCCGCTAAACGCGTCAATAATTTTCATCAAAACAATAGCATCCTCAATCGGACTCGGGTTATCACCATCACCATTAAAGTAATTTACTACTTTCTCAATCAAAGGTTGCTGTACGTGTTCAAGCGGGGCGAAGTTGATCTCTTCTTCCTTTGTGCCGATCTTTAGCTTAATGGTATGCGGGGCGTTAAAGAAAGGGAAGCTCATCGTCCCTTCTGACCCTATAATTTCGCAACTGTCTACCGACGCTTCTTCGGCTACATTAAAGCACCACGAACCGTTAACCACCACGCCGTTTTTAAATACCAGTATACCGCTTACATTATCATCGCAGTTGTTAATGCCTGCCTGGTTTAGCCCGTGGCCGGCATAATATTCGGGTTCGCCAAAAAAGTAAAGCATCAGGTCCAACTGGTGGGGCGACAGGTCATGGAAATAGCCACCGCCTGATAATGCAGGGTTAACGCGCCAGTTATCCTCTAAATGGGTTATCAAAGCCGGTTTACGGCTTTGCCACATTCTTATCTGTACGGTACGCACATCACCAATAACCTTACTGTCCAACAGCTCTTTTATCTTTAAAAAGAAAGGCTGCGCGCGGCGGTAATGCGCTATGGATACCTTGCCTGAGCTTTGTTTAACGGCTTCTGCTATTTTTTCGGCCTCGGCGGCGTTTAGGGTTACCGGTTTTTCTATATAAACGTTTAGCCCTTTTTTTAAGGCTGCCAGGGCATAATCCATGTGCGAGGCCGGGGGAGTAGCTACATAAACAGCGTTGATTTCTTCATCATTCATCAATTGCCCGGCATCAGCATACCATTTACCTACCTTATGGCGTTGGGCGTAATCGGCAGCCCTTTCGGCATTGCGGCGCATTACGGCTATTAGCTTGCTGTTGGGTACTTTATTAAATGCAGGGCCGCTTTTTTTTTCTGTTACGTTGCCGCAACCAATTATTCCCCAGGTAGTTTCCATATTGTGTTTGTAGGCAGGAGTAAAAATAACATAAAAACCTTAAACATCAACAGGGCCAATCCTGGGAAAAGTTTGTTTCACGAAATTGCGAGACAGATGAAACAAGTGAAACAAGATTTAGGCTTAACTAATTAATAATGAATATCTTGTGAAAACGTGCTGAAACAAAATGAAACAACTTATCAGTCAGGGTTATCAGGAATAAATTTCATTTTTTTTGCTGATAATCAACTAATTGTGAATATCGGGTTTTAGACGGGTTGAAACAGGGCTTTTGTTTCAGGGTGAAACAAGATCTCGTCATTAATCAAACCACCTCGGCCACCACAAATGTACTGCCGCCAACAAATACCAGGTCGGTTGGGGTAGCTGCTGTTTGGGCTGATAAAAGAGCAGATTTTACCGAATCATAAACCCCTCCATAACACCCAAAACTTCCCGCTTTTTCACGTAAACTTTCCGCTTCCAACCCACGTGGGATATCAGGCTTACAAAAATAATAAATGGCATCTTTCGGCAGCATAGACAGTACCTTGCTGCTATCCTTATCATTCACCATACCAATGACAAAATGCAGCCGGTCAAACTTTACCCCGGCAATATTTTTCAATACTTCCTGTATACCTTCCGGGTTATGGCCGGTATCACAAATAGTAAGCGGGTTGCTGCTTAAGGTCTCCCAGCGGCCATGCAGGCCGGTTAGTGTTTTAACCTGGCGCAGCGCGGTTGTTATATGGTCATCGGTAATGATATAGCCGTGCCGGCGCAACTCGTTTACTGCGCTTAAAACGGTCTTAACGTTTTTTAGCTGGTAGCTGCCGGTTAAATCCAGTTGTAAGTTGTGAGTTGTGGGTTGTGAGTTTTGAGTAATCTCAACGTCCAACAAATCATTATAACCTTTTGACTTTTGACTTTTGACTTTTGAATTAAACAACTCCGACGCAAAGCTTATAGCCGCGTTTTCTTTTTCCGCTTTGCGGATGAAGATATCTGCTACTTCATCCTGCTTTTCGCCAATTATTACGGGGATGTTGGGTTTGATGATGCCGGCTTTTTCGGCAGCGATGAGTTGTAGCGTATCGCCCAGGATATTCATATGGTCCCAGCCGATGTTAGTGATAACGGACAGTAGCGGGGTGATGATATTGGTCGAATCCAGCCTGCCGCCAAGCCCGGTTTCTATTACGGCGATATCAATCTTTTCTTTAGCGAAAATGTCAAATGCCAAACCTACCGTCATCTCAAAAAAAGAAGGTTGGATCTCCTCGAAATCTGTTTTATGATCCGCCACAAAATCAACAACCGACTGCTCACTGATCATTTCGCCATTTATGCGGATGCGTTCCCTGAAATCTTTTAAATGCGGTGAGGTGTATAGCCCTGTTTTATAACCTGCAACCTGCAATACTGCCGCCAGCATGTGCGAGGTTGAGCCCTTGCCGTTGGTGCCGGCTATATGTACGCTTTTAAATTTATGCTGCGGGTTATCAAGGCGATTACAAAGCTCGATGGTATTATCAAGATTGGCTTTGTAGGCTGATGCACCCACGCGGGTAAATACGGGCAGTTGGGTGTACAGGTAATCGATGGTTTGCTGGTAGGTCATGATGATGTGCAAATTTAGGATAAAGCAGCAATTATTACCTATTACCGGATGAAGTTAGCCTTTTCCTTTGCCATCTGGTCCGTCCCTTCAGGATCTCTGGCGAGGGCCCTTGAGATTTACAGCACCTACCTCAGGGTCCTCTGCGAGAGACCCTGAGGGGACAACAAAGTTAGTCTATGGTTTGCCGGTAGGTCATGATGCTACAGCAAATTTAGGATAAAGCAGTAATTATTACTGTGTAAAGTTGTCTTTTTCCTTTCCCGTCCCCTCAGGGTCTCTTGAAAAGGACCCTGAGGTTGCAGTTTCTTCCTCAGGGTCCTCTATGAGGAGACCTGAGGGGATAACAAAGCAGCAATAATAATCATGGTATAACTATTGCATTACCACAACTGTAACCATTGTATTATGAAGCGACGAGTATTAGTTATAGAAGATGAGCCCGTTATTGCGGAAATGATGAGCATATTACTGGAAATTGATGGCTACACAGTGTCCAGCCTGGCAGACACCACCTCGGCCAAAAGAAGGCTGCACGAGCAGGAAGTTGGACTTATTTTACTTGATCTTTCCCTGAGCGGTGATGAGAAAGGCGACGCCATGTGTGCCTATATTAAAGCCGATGAGAAGTTAAAGCACCTGCCGGTTATCCTGGTATCGGCCAACAGTGACCTTGAACAAATAAGCAAAGACTGCGGCGCCGACGGGCATATCGCAAAACCGTTTGATCTGAATTACTTTATGAATAAAGTTAAGGCGCATTGCCTGGAATAATTTGTTGCAGGCATAGGATTTGCATAAAGGATAGTTTATTTCTTGTATCTTAGTTAAAACAGCCGGTCTGTTTAATTTAATTACTGATACTTAATAAACTTTCGTCGCCAATATGTACAGGCTGCCTTTATTAGTTTTTACAATTGTATTTATTGTTATGTTAGCACTTACCCAGTTGCTTACGTACCAGCAGTATAAATTATCAAAGGACAAACACAAAAGCGAATTAGTAGAAGAGGCCGCTGCCGTAAAAGACCGTTTTAAAAATATCCTGTTCAATGACATCGCTGCAGCCAATACCCTGGCAATCATCTACAAGCAATATGGTGTCCCTGCAAAATTCGACAGTGTCGCCAACCAAATATTAAGCAACAATCGCTATGCCCAGGTATTACAGATAACCGAAAACGGCATAGTAAAAAACGTTTACCCGGATACGCATTATAAAGAAACCATTGGTACTAACGTAAATACCGACCCGATACGTACTGCCGAAGAGGCGCGTGCGGTAGAACGAAAGGATATTTACTTTGCCGGCCCCCGGCGGCTGCGTTTCGGCGATACCGGAATATTGGGCAAGGTACCAATCGTTGTAAATAACAATGTAATAGCCGTTGCCACAGTACTTACACGGCTTAATATCATCAAAAAAGAACTTGAACGGGCAGGCATCGATAAGAAGAAATTCGCTTATCAACTGGTAAAATTTGAGAAAGGACGCTATGTCCCTTTTTCGATTTCTGATACCAAACCGGCCAGGGAAAGTGAGCATATTTACACTAAAATACCCGAAGGCGACTGGTTGTTACGTGTAAGTTATACCGAGGGTTATGCTGTAGATAAATTTCCGTTTTTATTATCGGGCATGGGCGTATTATTGTCGTTGGTCGCGGGTTTACTTGCTTATAGGAAAGCGCGCGAACCTTACAAACTCAATGCAATAATCGATGTGAAAACAGCACAGGCCAATAAGGCTAATATGGAGCTGCAGGAGAGGATAAAAGAACTTACTACTATTTATAAGGTTAACCAAATACTTCAGCAGGAGTATGTTAAAACCGACACCCTGCTACAGGAAATAGTAGAAGTATTACCACCAGGGTGGCAATATCCCGAAGTATGTGAGGCAAGAATATTGTTTGATGAGAAAGAATATAAAACACAAGGGTTTAGAGACTCAATATATAAACAGATTGCTGATTTCGGGCTGCTTGACGGCAGAAAAGGAAGTGTTGAAGTAGTATATACCGAAAATAGGCCACCTGAAGCGGAAGGGGTGTTCCTGGAAGAAGAACGCAGTCTTATTAATACCATAGCCGAAGCCATAGAAGTTTATTTTGGCGAGGATATTCAGCAATCCGAACTTGCGAAATCTGAAAACAGGTTCAGAGGAGCTTTTGAAGATTCGGCAATTGGGATGGGGATTACTTCGATAGAAGAAAGCTCTATGGGGCGGTGGATAAAAGTAAACAGGTCGTTATGCGAAATGCTGGGTTATACGGAGGATGAACTATTATCGCTCACCTTTATGCAGGTTACCCACCCGGATGACCTTGCAAGAGACCTTGAGGCTCAAGCCGAAACCCTGAAAGGGGGAACAGGTACTTACCGAATTGAAAAACGGTATATGCATAAAGATGGAAGTATAGTTTGGATAAACCTTAATGTGTCGCTGATAAAAGATAAGGATAAGCACCCGCTATATCTTGTTGCCCAGATAGAAAATATCACCGAAAAAATAGAATCTCAATTTAAGTTTCAAAATCTTGTAGAAAACTTTATTGTGGGCGTATACATCCTTCAGAACGGGCTGATGGTATACGTTAATCCGCGAATTGCTGAAGAGATGGGATATACCCAGGAAGAGATCATAAATCAACCCTTCGAGAAATTTATTTATAGGGAAGACATTGAGCTGGTTAGGGAGAACATGAAGGAGCGGATAGAGAAAGATATCAGATCGACCAGCAGATATGAGGCCCGGGGAATTAAAAAAGACGGCCAGCCGATATGGTTCGAGATATTAGGCGGGGCAACTTTATACCGTGGACAGCCGGCGCTGCTGGGAACGATGGTAAACATTACCGAACGAAAAGCAATTTATGATGAAT
Organism: Mucilaginibacter sp. UYCu711; assembly: GCF_050433825.1. Classification (NCBI taxonomy): domain Bacteria; kingdom Pseudomonadati; phylum Bacteroidota; class Sphingobacteriia; order Sphingobacteriales; family Sphingobacteriaceae; genus Mucilaginibacter; species Mucilaginibacter sp. UYCu711. The sequence goes on from NZ_JBNPWM010000013.1 coordinate 50,791, forward strand.
TGGAACAGCTGAACCAAGACCTGCTACAACAAGCCACCGAACTGGCTGTGTCTAACGCCGACCTGGAGCAGTCGCAAAAAATGTATAGCAACCTGTTTAATTTTAGCCCGCTGCCGGCATGGGTTGCCGATGTTAATACCTTACGTTTCCTGGATGTTAATAATGCAGCCGTGCTTCACTTTGGCTATAGCCGTGACGAATTTTTATCAATGACTTTAAAAGATATCAGACTGCCCGAGGATATCCCCGCCCTAGAACGCGCTGTTAATGAACGAATTAAGCAAAAGGATGGTGTTTTCCGCACGATTTCGACCCATAAAAAGAAGAACGGCGAATTAATTAAGATGGACATCCAGGTTGCACCTATCAGCTACTCGGGCATATCGGCCAATATAGCTATAGCTACAGATATAACAGAGAGACAGAATTACATAAATGCAATTGAAGCACAAAACACACGCCTACTCGAAATTTCGTGGATCCAATCTCATATTGTGCGTGCGCCGCTTTCACGGATAATGGGGCTAATCCCCCTGTTGGAAGATTCGGCAGAGGTTGGAGAGGAAGGTAAAGTGATACTTGATCATCTTTTAACATCAGCTCATGAGCTGGATGAAACCATCAAAAATATAACGGATAAATCAAAAACTGAAGATCTTAAGTCTTTAAAGTCTGATATTAAGGAACATTGATGTTTGCCTTGCGTTTATATGTCCTTTCTGGCTAAAAAGGAAACTCTTAATTCACCTTAAACACAAACACCACCTGCCCAATCTGCGGATCGGGTGCATTTTCAAGCGCATTTAGGCGTGCGCTTCTTACAGCTTGCTCGCATTTTTGGATCAGCGCATTATCAACTATGGTAGTGCCCCTGCCGCCGCCTTTGGCATATACAACATTGCCGTTTTTATCTACGCGGATATCAACCACTATTTTGCCCGTATGGCGGCCATCATCGCCAATAATAGGGCGGCTTTCAAAGCTGCGTTGCGACATATTCAGGCTGCCGCCATTGCCAGAGCCGGTACCGTTATAATTATTGGTAAGTGTGCTGCCGGTTGGCTTGCCCTGGTTACCCGGTGTGCCGGTGGTACCGTCGCCCTCGCCAACACCATTGTTGGTTTTGCCTTTGTACAGCGCGTTTTGATTAACAGTTGGTTTGGTAACCGCTTTGGTAGGTTCGGTAGCTACGGTATGGCTTGGTTTTTTGGTATTGGCCGCAACTTCGGGGGCATCCTCGCTGTTTTGCGTAACTACATTTTTATCGCTGGCTTCTACTTTTGTTTTTTCTTCGGTAGGCGGGGCGGGGGTAACTTTATCGGGTTTGGAGTGGTTAGCTTTTTCGGCCATTGATGGCTGCTCGGTGCTCATATAATCGCTGCCCATGCCTTCATCGGTAGTGCCATAATTAACCAATATACCGCCCGTACCATCTTCCTGCTTTGGCGGCATGCTGATGATCCAAAAATAACACAGCGCCGCAATCAGCACCATTATCACGCTGGTTGCTGCAAATGCCCTTGGGTAGTTATTTTCTTCTTGTATATAGTTCATTTATTCAGTCATTGGTCATTAAGTCATTAGTCATCGGGCTATTCAACCTAATCTCTAATCAACTAATCACTAATCTCTATCCCTACTTTGGTTCCGTAGCTAATACCAGTTTAATATTTAGTTTTTGCGCTATATCCATTACGGCTACTACGTCCTGTATGGCAACGGTTTTATCAACGTATAAAACAATGGTAAGCTGGGTAGCTATGCTTTTATAACTTAAAAGCGTACTATTCAGGTCGGCTACCGGGATCTCTTTTTTATCGACATAATACTTCAGATCCTTGGTGATGGATACTGTAATTGTTTTTTTAGATACCGATTGCCCGCTTGATGATTTTGGCAGCACCAGCTTTATTACGTTGGGGTTGGTTACTGTCGACGCTATCAGGAAAAACAAAAGCAGGAAGAACATGATATCGTTCATGGCCGAAGTATGTACCTCGGCAGATGCCCCTCTTTGTCTCTTTCTTAAATTCATTATTTGCTTGGTTCTTCTAACAGGTCAATAAATTCAATGGCGTCGGTCTCTAATTTTAATATTACTCTTTCAACCATAATATTTAAAATATGGAAGCCTACGTAGGCTATTATACCTACAAACAGGCCTGCTGCCGATGTCACCATCTTTACATATAAACCACCTGATATCACACCCATACTAATGTTATCAGTAGTTGAGATATCATAAAAGATCTTAATTACACCGGCTATGGTGCCCAGGAAACCAAACATGGGCGCGATACCGGCTACTATACCTAAAATGCTGATGTTCTTCTCCAGCTTTGATACTTCAAGCTTACCAATATTCTCTATAGCGCCTTCAATATCTTTTATAGGGCGGCCAATGCGTAACAGGCCTTTTTGCAGCATACGGCCCAAAGGCGAGTTGTTGTTACGGCAAATAGCAATTGCCGACTCCAGATTGCCCGACGTGATGCTGCTGCGTATCTGCTGCATTAAATTATTGTCGTTTCTTGACGCTTTGCGGATGGTAAAATATCTCTCGAAAAATATAACCAAACCCAATACGGCCAAAATGCCTATGGGTACCATTACCCAGCCACCCTTAATAATTAATTCGCCGAAACGAAGTTCCTGGTGCGGTATGGCTGCTAATTGTTGGGTGGCGCGGTTGGCCGTATCTATTACCTTGTTAACGGTGTCTGTAACTGCTTGCATTAATATGTAGGTTATTTGTTTGGTATAATTTCTTGTGGGTAAGCATCGCCGCCAGGTACCTTACCTGATTCGATAGCTTTAACCGCAAAATCTTTAGCTTCCTGTTTAGTGGCAAAATGCCCTATTGATATATGATATAATGGTCCTGTCGCATCTTTCACCCATCTTGGATCAAAGCCGCCCTTCCTAAGTGTTCTGATTGCAGCGTTCGCCTGGGCTATACTTTCGGTACTAACAGTATATACTTCGAAACGTCTAGTTCCGGTAGCTGTAGATGGCGGCGCCAATAATGGGCTACCGGCCTCCAGTTTATCCATAGCGGTAACAGGTTTGTTTACCGGTGCCGTTACTGTCTTTGGTTTGATAACTTGTGGTATAACTTCCTTAAAGTAAGCATTGCCGCCAGGAACTTTACCGGCTTCTATCGCGCTGGCTGCAAAAGCTTTAGCTTGCTCCTGAGTAGAAAAATGACCGATGGATATTGGGTAAGTTGTACCACCCGCATCCGTAACCCATCTTGGCTTTAATCCGGCTTTTTTTAGCTTTATTATAACCGCGTTGGCTTCGGCAATTGTTGCAGCGTCAACTGCATACACCTCAAAGCGCCTGGTGCCTACCGCTGCTGACGGCGGCGCAAGTATTTTGCTATTATTTGCCGGGACAGTTACCATTGGCGGTGTAACTGCTTCTTTCTTTTTAGGAGGGACGACAGATGCCAGCAACTGTTTTTTAGACGCAGCCACTTCAGTTTGTGATAGGATCACTTCTTTCTTTGCAGGTAGCGTTGCGGGTTGCGTAACTATCACTTCTGTTTTTTTAGTTGCAGATGTTGTTTTGGCAATAGTGTCTTTTACCAGGCTATCCCTTTTTAATGAGTCGGCCGTAAGGCTATCAGTCGCTATTGTATCCGGTTTAGACACCACAACCGGTTTTGGTTTAATGGTATCAACGGTTTTATGTTGCCAGAAAACTATTTTGGCAAAGGTATCCGGCTGGTACCGGTATAAGGCAAATACGCCCAATGCTATAACTACTACTGCTATAAATATTACCAGCAATAACATCAGCGGGCCTTTCTTTTGCTCTTCCTCTTCTTCTGTGGCTTCAAAAAACTCCGGCGCTACGCCTGCCATTTCCTCTTCCTGGCGGTAAACGCGGGCCGGTTGCTCTGCAGGCTGAGGCACCTCCTCGGGTATTTCTTCGGTTACGGCAGGTTTTTCCGGTACCTGTTTAGGCGGGTAATTAAGCTCAACCTTAGGGCGCTCCTCAACAGGGTTTGTAATACCTATTTTATTTATGCTGACAGGTTCTAAACCATAAAATATCGTGTCGTCAATTATCTTATCGGCGGGTTTGAAAATTAGCTGGGTTTGCTCGGTATAAAAATGGCCCAGGTTACCAATAGGTACCTCGCTTACAAGCGACTGCTGCTTTAGGTTGGTAATATATTTTTCGGTAAAATATTTTGCCGATGCTATGGATATATTTTTTTTAACGGCAATATATTCGGCTAAGGCATCATCGTCTATCGATTGGATATCAAATTGCGCCTGGTGGTAGGGAGGGTAGAATTTGCGTTCATTTTCGTCATAATACGCGCCAATACGTACCTGCACAAAATAACCAAGGCCAGGTACACTTACCTCACCCTGCTGCATTAACAATTCGCCTAAATAAAAGCCTACATCCATTCGTTAAAAGTAACGGTTAATTAGTTAAGTTCAAATTTAAGTCTTACTCTTAGGGCTCAAGACTAAAAGCTGAAACTCGCACCGCCAAATATATTAAATCCGTAGTCAGGATAATGCACCCAGGTTTGATTTGTTGAATTTAAAATATTATTAACACGCCCAAAAATGGAGATCTGTTTGTTTACTTTATACTCAACACTTCCGCTCAAATCAGCAAACGAGCTGATATTGATGATGTTTAAGCCTGGTGATGGTACAACCCCCGCTGCTGTTGTTACAGAAACATCATAGGTACGGTCATAACTTGAACCACGGAACACCAACGAACCTGTTATTTTAACCTTGTCATTTATATTGATAGCTGTACCGGCAGTCAGTTTAAATTTAGGCAGGTTCCAGGCTTGTGCCTCGCTTGCCATTTTATAATCTTTAAACTCCACGCGGCCAAAAACATCCACGTCGCTTGATGCTTTATAATCCAGCTCGCCGTTAAAGCCGCTTACGGTAGCATTGCCGTTATCGTATATCACGGTGAAACGATTTTGAGTAGCAACAAAATCATTAACAATAAGCGGCATATTTTTTACGCTGTTTCTAAATACATCGGCTTTAAAACCAAGGCCCGGTGCCAATGTGCCTTTAAGGCCGGCGCTCAGGTCAAGCTTATCAACCGAGCTCTGGATCAGCAGGTTTTTACCCAGGAAAGGGTTAATACCAAAAAAATCCCTTAGCGATGATTTGTTTACATCGCCTTTAGCCTCGACAAATAAGCGCACATATTTGGGTATAACCTGGTACTCTAACTTAGCGGCAGGGAATATAGAGAACCGGCCGGCAAAGCCAAACTCATCAACCAAATTTACCCCGGCATCAATTTTATAATTTTCGCCCTGAAACTTGATATAGGGATTTGCCCGCACTATGCTGTTGTTAAACGAGTATAAGCTATCTTTTTGGGTGCTCAGATCCAGCGAAACTGCCAGTCCGGTATAAAACTCATTAATAGTTTTGTTTACAAAACCAGCTAATACCAGGTTATTCTCACGCGCTTTAAACCTGTCGCCAAATAAATAACCTTTAAGTTTAAGCGCATAGGTAAAGTCGTTCTCGATGTCTTTATAATTCCTGGCAATTTCGCCCTCGCCGCTTAGTGTGTTAAAATACTGGTGCGCCACATCTAAAGTAGCCGGCGGGTGTAATAAATTATAACCGTAAAAATAATTACTGCTGTTGCTATAATCCAGGCGGCCGGTTAGGGTATTGGTTTCACCAATGCTTTTGCCAAACACGCCAACTTCGTCCTTACTGCTGTTTTGTTTGTAATAGGTTGTACCGCTTTGCGCAATGTGTTTAACATAGCCGCTTACCTGTAAAGCCTGGTCGGGCCCGTTGCCGAAGTAGCCTTCTAAAAATGTGGTTTTTAAGTTGCCTACGCCTGCACGTACAATGTTGTTGTAGGGCAGGGTATCCGGAGTAACCGGCATTTTCATGGAGTTAAGCTGCTTTATCTCATTATCCTTATCTAACCTTTTATCTAACGGAACATAAGTTAACGGGGCCTTAAACGGCGTTTTATCTTCCAGGTCGGGGTTACGGCGAATCTTTACCGCATCTGCCAGTACCGGTTTGTAGGCTGATGTTATTACAATCTCTTCTGATAGGCTGCCACCGTTAGGATTGGCCGGATTATTGGCAGCACCGCCGCCTTTAACGGTATCTTTAACAGTCACTTTAGCCGCTGCTTCTCCTAATGATTTAGCGTCGGCCTTTTTAACAGTTGCTGCCGGTTTTGCCGCAGGCCTGGTTGTTTTTGCCGCGGGCTTTTTAGCCGTGTTTGTCTTTTTTTGCGCGTTAGCCGGAACAAAGTATAATACCATGATCAAAGTAAACAGCGTGTAGGTGTATTTTAATTTCATGTGCTTGTCTTCTTTTATCCTTTATTAACCGGTTTTTTTGTTTGGGTAGAGTCTGGCACCGCTTCGTCTGTCTTAGGCTTTGGCGGCGAAATTCTATCAAGCTTTTGCTGCGCGATGGCCAGTATGTCGTCATCGCCTTTGTAATTATCCAGGATACTTTGCAGGGTAGCCTTAGCCTGGAAGTTATCTTTCAGCGCTACGTAATTGTCTGATAACAGGATGAACGTTTTGGCTATCCAGTAATCATAATTAGGCATTTCCTTAGCTATCTCAAAGCAGGTTTTTTGCGATGTTTTATACTGATGTTTCAGGTACTGTACCAATGCTACGTTGTATTTAGCCTCGGCTGCCGCTATAGTTTTGGTATTTGATATAGTGTAATCAAATTCGTTTACCGCAGCAGTCGTGTCGCCTTTTTGCAGGTAGGCAAGGCCGGCGTATAAACCCGTTCTGTATTTGTCCTCCTGTGCCGATTTTTCGTTGGCCCGGATCAGCTTAACATAGTTTAGCGCTTCATCGGCAGCGTGCATTTGCGCGTAGCATAGCAACAGGTTATTTATCGCGAAGGTATAATCGGCCTTATATTCTGAGGTGATCTCCAATTTTTTCAGGAACACCACGGCGTCGTTATATTTTTTCTTGTTGATATACAACTTAGCCATGCTTATCAGCGATTGCTCGGTTGATGTGCTGGTCCAGTCGTTCAATATTACATTGTAATCAATGATGGCATCGTCGTCGCGTTTCAGGTTAACCAACGCCTGGGCACGGATAAACCTTGCCTGTTTCTCATAGATCGGCTTGGTTGGAAATTTTTCGAAGTAACCACCTACGGCCGCTACTACACCTTCCCAGTCGCCGCGTAAGTAAAGGTTATTGGCGGCGGTGTACATAATGCTTTCCTGCTCGGCAGTGGTATAATTACCAATAGGAGTGGTGGTAGCATAAGCGATGAAAGTTTGCGCGTCGCCTTTATCGGTGTAGATCTTTTCAATCTGCTTTAACGCCTGTTTAGCTTCATCGGTCGATGCATAATCCTTTATTACCGCTTTAAACGATTCGATAGCCAGGTCATCGCTGCCGGCATTGTAATCTATTAAACCAATGGTAACCAGCGCGCGCGGGATATAACTGCTGCGCGGATATTTTTGGATGAGGGCCTGCAACGCGGTTTTAGCGGTGGTGCCGTCGTTTTTAATAAAGTAGGTGTAAGCTATCTCAAAATCAGCATCATCGGCGTAATCAGAATTTGGGAACTGAAACAACAGCGCCTTCAAGGTATTGATCTTGTTATCCGGCGACCCCTGCAACCCCTGGATCATACCGCGTTGAAACAGCGCGTAATCCTCGCCTTTAATATGGTTGTCTATAATGCGGTTATAATATTCTAAAGCTTTATCATAGCTTTTCAGTACAAAGAAACTGTCACCTATCCGGGTTATGGCATCGTTTACGGTATTGCGATCCTTTTCCTCGCCATCAATAAAACGCTGAAAGTAGGTAGCCGCCGTGCGGTATTTCTCGCCGTAAAACGCTGCATAGGCCAACGCATAGTTAGCATAGTTAAATACAGTGGTTTGCGGCGCCTCAGGCAATTCTAAAAAGTCCTGGAAAGTTGCTACGGATTCTGTGTACTTGCGTACCTCGTACATAGCTTCGGCCATCCAGTAGGTAGTTAAAGCGCGTGTCTTTAAATCTACAGGGTTCTTTAACGAACGTAAAAATATCCCGATGGCGTTCTCAAAAGCGCGCTCATTGTAAAACTCCAGCCCGCGGTAATAAGTTACCTTTTGGTAAGCAATTTTAGCGGTTTGTGTTTTGTTGGGGATTGGCTCCAGGATCTCAACTGCCTCTTTATAGTTGCGCGAGTTTAAAAGCTCCTCGCCCAATAATACCTTAACCTCGGTAGTGCGGGTAGAATTAGGATAGTTTTTTAAATACAGGCGGGTAGCCTCTAAAGCCTGGGTGTTAAAATCAAGCTCGTAGGATAGCTTGGCATATTGAAACAAAGCATCTTCCTGCAATTGTTTGTCAAAGCTTAGTTTCGACGCGTTCAGGAAGGCGTTACGGGCGCTTTGCTTATTGTTCATCTTTAGGAATACCTCGCCTAAAGTATAACTACCGCTTTGGCTGTAAACGTCTTTTTGCTCTATCAGCTTTTCCAGTTCGGTGGCCGATTTTGCGTTGTTGCCTACTTTATAATAAGCATAGCCCATTTGGTAGCTGTCCTGCGTGTTTTGGGTCTTACCCTGGTCGCGGGCCTCAAAACGGTCGTAATATTTTACCGAGTTATCATAATCCTTTTTAGCAAAATACGATGCGCCGATGATCCGCAGCATCTCCGTTTCGTTTTGCTGTTTGGTGGTATTTAATATCGGGATAGCATAAGCCAATACATCGTCATAGCGCTTATCTAAAAAGTAAACGGCGGTGATATAATAAGGATAGCTGTTGATGTATTTTTTTGAGTTTTTTAACTTCTCGAAATTTAGCAGTGCCAGGTGATAGTCTTTGTTCAAATAAGCTATGTAAGCAAAGTAATAGGTAGCATCATCGGTAAAAGGCGAGTTGCGGTTTTTTACTTCGCCAAACAGTATTTGCGCGTTGGTATAGTCATCCAACGTAAAATACGCATAGCCTTTACGGAACTTATACTCGGTGTTTTCGCGGCCGCTTAGCTGCTCGGCAGAGATCTTATCAAACCATATTAATGATTGCTTATAATTACCTTTTTTAGAGTATGATCTGCCTATCTGGTACATAGCCAGCTTAGCCAGCGGGTTTTCCGGGTGATCATGCATGAATTTCAGGAAAAGATCCTCTGCATCATCATTACCTAACTCTAACGCGCAAAGCGCCACGTAGTATTGCGCATTCTCTTTTAATAAGGATAACTCACTTTCAAAATGGGGTTGGTTGCTGGTTTTTAGTTTGGCTTCCATCACCAAACGATACTGTGCGGTGGCGGCAACATACATGCCGCGTTCTAACAGGTCGCCGGCGGTGTGATAAGTGCGATAAGCCTGGAACGATTGACTTTGCTGTGCACGTAAAGTAAAAGCAAATAACAGGAGTAACAGGGATATGCTATATTTCAATTTAATCATAAGATGCGTAAAAATGATGGCGCTAAATTAGCTAAACGCAAAAATGCAATCCACAATAGTAATTAACAAATGTGGACAACGCTTTTTAAACGTACTAATGAAATTAGATGGTATAGTTGTGGAAAACTTTGTGATTGTGGATTAATAGTAACTGACTTACGCAGGATAGCCACCATACAAAAAAAGTTCAAGCGAAGCTTGAACTAATGACTAATGACTAATGACTAATGACTAATGACTAATGACTAATGACTAATGACTAATGACTAATGACTAATGACTAATGACTAATGACTAAGTATTATCAGGTTTGTGCGTCGTCAGTCAGGCTGCTGACAATTGTCGCTCTACTCTTTGGATAAGTACGTCAATATCAAATGGCTTAGCTATAAAGTCGTCAGGGTTGCCATTTTGTTTAAAGCTACTGGTAATTGCATGGCTTGCCGATAGTAGTATAACGGGGATTTTATGAGTTTCGGTGTTTGCTTTAACGCTGCGGCACAACTCGCGCCCGTCCATATTACCTAACATTATATCCAGGATAATAAGGTCGGGTTGGTGTTTTTTTATACGGTCAAACAAAAAGTGACCGTCAGCCAGTGTTTCAACTTCGTAGCCCGAGTCTTCCAGTATCAACTGTAAAACTTCTAAAATATCTTTATCATCGTCAACTGCTAATATCCTTTGCATCTTCTTGTATGTTAACTTCCTAAATAGAAAAGGTATAGGAATTATGTTAGCTTAATAACAATTCCTATACCATAACTATTAAATATTAACTATACCCCATCAAATTCTGTATTTTAGCTACAGAATCTTCAGATTTATTGTTTTTTAAGCGTCATATTTATTATTAGTGTTAATTTTTTTGCTTATTATTTCAAACAAGTGCTTGTTTTACACAACACTATTCCTTATTAATAGCCAAATAATGTTTTCATATCAGGCTTTATCAGTTGTCCATATTTCTTCAGATCTGTATCGCTAACACGTTTTTCGGACGCTACAATGCAATAAGCAAATGGTTTATTTGCCAACTGCTCCTGGTGGAACTTGTTAATGGTTTTAAAATCGATCTTGTCTAACATAGTAAAAGTTGTTTTACGGGCATCGTAATTCAGGCCCAGGCGTTGCGCCGCCAGGTAGCTAAACAAAATATCGTCCTGCGTTACCCGCTCGGTCTCTATTGATTTGCGAATATTGTCCCGTGCGCCAATTACACCTTTTTCAGACTCAGGTAATTTATTTAGCAGCTCGTTCATAGCAGGTATGGCCTCATTCAATTTATCAGCCTGTGTACCTACGTAGCCTATAAATACATTCGAGTCATCTTTTTTAACAGGTTGCTGGTAAACAGCAAATGCAGAATAGGCCAAACCTTTAGCTTCCCGTATATTTTGTAACACGATTGAGGTGAAGCCGCTGGTACCAAAGTAGTTGTTAAATAATTCTATCTCGGGTGTTTTTGTTGCATTAAACATATCTTCATTGCGTACCCAATAAATCTCGGCTTGTACCATGTCATAATTAGCAAAAAACACCTGGTTTGTGCCGGTAGGTACTTTAGTAAACACTTTAGCAGCCGGGTATGGTGTAAAGGCAGCCGGCGTTTTATGAAGCTGGGCCACGGTTAATGCAGCTTGCTGTGCCGTTTGCGGCCCATAATACAATACGGTGTGTTTATAATTATTAAGCGAATGTAAGATACTGATCAGGTCAGCAGCAGTAATGGCATCCAGCTCAGCGTCCGTAAAGGTATAATTAAACGGATTGGACGGGCCATAGGTAGCATAGCTTCTTAAAGCACTGGCAATTGATGCTTTATTTAGTTTAGCATTTTCTCTTGATTTTTTTAAACGGGCTTTAAATCCGGCTAAAGCCTCCTCATCGGGTTGGCAGTTTGCCAGCAGGTCTTCAAATAATTTTACCGACGCGCCAAAATTTTCCTGCAGGCCGCTAAAGGTTACCTGTGTAAATTCTGTACCTGACGATATGCTGTAAGATGTTGCCAGTTTATAAAACTCCTTACTAAAGTTTTCGGCGGTTTTGGTTTTGGTACCCAAAAACTGGATGTATTGCGCGGCAACAGGCAGTAGTTTATTGTTCCAGCTGCCCATATCAAAGCGGTAGTACAGGCGGAATATACTGTTATCCTTATTTTGAACAGCTAACAGATCAGCTTTACCGGCTTTAGCTCGCTGGATATCTTTTTGATAATCCAGCCAAACCGGCTTAACCGCGTTTGAAGGCAACGCTTCAATTTTTTTCAGATATTCTGATTGTGAAGTGGCATTTACCTCAACCGGGGTGATAGCAGGTTTTTCAACCTTTAATATGTTTTTATCTTCGCCCTGGTGCTTATAAATAATAACATAGTCGTTGTCATTAAGGTACTTGTTTGCAAACTCAACAATTTGCGCTTTGGTTATCTTTGAAAGCTCATTAACGGTTGCTATATCGGTTTTCCAATCAACGCCCGAGGTGAAATCACTCATCAGGTTACTGGCCCGGTTTACATAGCTTTCGTTATCAATTATCTTTTCTTTTTTTTGATTGTTAACAATTGATTTTATCAGGTCGTCAGAAAATTCGCCATTTCTCAGTTTGCTGATCTCGGTCATCATCAGGTCTTTCACCTGGTCTAACGATTGGCCTTTAATCGGGTTGCCGCGCAGTAATAAAACGCTGTAATCTTTTAAGGTATAACTGCTGGCGCCGGCGCTAAGCAATTTTTGTTTTTTAACCAGGTCAAGGTCAAATAAACCGGCTTTGCCATTAGTTAACATCGATCCCATCAGGTCAAGCAAACGTGCATCGCGGGTAGAAGCACCCGGGAAACGGAACGCAATAGTTAAATTTTCAGGGTTAGGGCCGTAAACATCGCGCTTTACAGGGCTGGTTATAGGCTGCTCGGGTGCGAAAGTATAAGGCGGAACAGGTTTAGCCTTCATATTGCCAAAGGTTTGCTCTACCTTTTTAACTACAATATCCGGGTTAAAATCGCCTGAAAGAATAACCGCCATATTATTTGGCACATAATAAGTGTAATAGTAGTTGCGGATAGCGTTTAACGACGGGTTTTTTAAATGCTCGATAGTGCCAATGGTAGTTTGCTTGCCGTAGTTGTTGTTAGGGAATACAGCAGCAAACATAGCTTCGCTAACTTTACGGCCATCATCATCAAGCGTGCGGTTCTTTTCTTCGTAAACCGCTTCCAGCTCGGTATGGAAGATCCGCATAATAGGGTTGCGGAAACGCTCGGCCTGCAACACCAAAAATTTATCTAATGATGAACTTGGGATATCTTCGGTATATACCGTTTGCTCGAACGAGGTAAAGGCATTACTGTTTTGGCCGCCCATTGAGGCCATCATTTTATCATACTCGTTAGCGATAGATATTTTAGCCGCTTCGCCTGATGTCTTATCTATCTCTTTATAGATCTCTTTACGTTTAGCCTCATCTGTAGTAGAGTTATATTGCTCGTAAAGGGCATCAATTTTATCCAGGTAGGGTTTTTCTTTGGCCCAGTTTGTTGTGCCAAACTTATCAGTACCCTTAAACATCATGTGCTCCAGGTAATGCGCCAGGCCGGTATGGTTTGCGGGGTCGGTCTTGCTGCCCGCTTTTACGGCTATGTAAGCCTGTATGCGCGGCTGTTTGTTAGTGGGACTTAAAATTACGGTTAAACCATTTTTTAGCGTGTAAAAGCGCGAGTGGGTTGGGTCGCCGGTTACATACCGGTAAGTGTAACCGCCGGACGTTGCCTGTTTCCAGGCTATAACGCTCTGCGCATTCAGGTTTAATGCAAAAAAGGCCAATACAAGGCCTGCCAGGAATGATTTTTGTTTCATGCTACTTGTTTAAACAATAAATGTATTTAAAAACTTCGACTAAAAAAATGGTGATTCCCACAAAAATGGTTTTGTTTGGCAGTATGCCAAACAACGTTAAGACGATTTTTTTTAAGTGTTGTTACACAGCGCTTTCGCTAAAATTAAATAAAAAACATTTTGTAAATAAACCTTTTGAACTGGCTTCGCTCTAAAAACCATTACTTAAAAAGATAAAACACACTACAATGAAAAAAATTCTCTCTTTTGCTATATGCCTGACAATGATTGCAGGCTCGGTAAGCGCACAGCGCAGGTACCATAAGCAACGTAACAGCGAACGCGACAACAATGGCGATTATTACAGCCCTAAAATTGGCCTGACGATAGGCGGTAACGTTTCAAACCAGATCAGTTCAGGCAACTCAAATTACAGCACAGGCAGCATAGTCGGCTTTAATGCAGGTTTAACTTTTGATCTGCCTATTATTTATCCATTGTCTTTCGCGCCCGAAGTTTTGTTTTCGCAAAAAGGGTACGAAGCTACTACTGCTAATGGTGTTTTTACCCAGCGTACAAACTTTATCGAAGTGCCGTTATTAGCTAAATTTAAAGTGGGCCCTGGTTTTAACATCCTGGTAGGCCCGCAGTTGTCTTACTTATTGAATACTACCAATACTTATGACAATGGCTTCGTAGTAGCGCAGGAAACTAATTACGAAAACAACAACGGCCATAAATCATTTTTAGACGGTGTGTTGGGTGTAAGCTTTGACCTGAACAGGTCTGTTGATCTGCGTGCACGTTATACAATCGATCTGCAACAAACAGATTCGCAGGGCAGCACTTATGTACCTAACTACCGCAACCAGGTATGGCAGTTTGGTATAGGGTTTAAATTGAATTAAGGAAACCTTAATAAAAAGAATTGTCATTTCGAACGAGGTACGAGTGAGAAATCTATACACCTGTATAATTTAGATGCAGGTGTATAGATTTCTCGCTTTGCTCGAAATGACAGAGTTATTCAATAAAAAAGACCGGATCATATTTATATGGTCCGGTCTTTTTGTATATGTAATATTTTACAGCTTAATAATCAGAGTCACCGCCCTTGTTGCCACGGTCGCGATAGCTTCCGCCACCACCATTACCGCCACGGTCTTTATTATAACCGCCGCCGCCACCGCTGCTTTTGTCGCGATTGTAGCCGCCACCACCGCCGCCGCCGTAACCACCACCGCTACCGCTGTTACGGTCGCGATTGTACCCGCCACCGCCACTATTACCGCCACGGTATCCACCACCGCCACCACCAGATGGCCTGTCGGTTTTTTCTTTGGCCTGGCTAACAGCAATTGCTTTGTCTAAAATTTCTTTTCCATCAAGCGCGTCAATAGCACTTTGCGCTTCTTCGTCATTTGGCATTTCAACAAAAGCGTAGCATTTGCTGCGGCCTGTTTCGCGATCCATGATCACGTTTGCCGAACTTACCTCGCCGAAGGGAGAAAAAAGTTCTGTAAGATCAGCCCCTTCGTATTGATAAGGCAGCTTGGCGATAAAAATTTTCATCTAATAAATTAAGTTAATGAGTTGGTTTATAAAACAATAGTAAGCATTATAATTATGAAAGATGTCTAACCATAACATCTTTCATACAACTGCCTTTTTAAAGACAACATAAGGCTGTTTTTATTGTTTTACTTAATTTTTTATTCTAAAGAAAGTTTGAAGAGAAGAAAGGGATGCTTATAGTATCAGGCTGTTAACTTTTTCAACCAACTCAGTAAGGTCAAAAGGTTTGTTTATGATAGCATCACAGCCATAACCAAACAATTCATCATCATGATTAATATAGGCCGAGAAAATAATAACGGGTATATCCTTAAAATCGGGATGACATTTTATTTGTTTACAAAGCTCGCCGCCGTTTATACCTGCCACACGGTAATCTAATATCACCAGGTCGGCCCCAAACTCAGCAAGCATAGGCATCACATCGGCGCCCTTTGATGTGCTTTTAACATCAAACTTTTCGTAAGAAAGTGTTTCGTGTACAATTTCCAGGATATCCTGGTTGTCGTCTAATATTAAAATACGTTTTGACATGTAGGTACTAAGATCAGCTATTAAGATGTAGGTATTATGACTTCGAAAAAACTTAATAGTTTAATGTAAAATGGCTTGTACGTGTAGGTCCTGAATTTATCTTCTCGAATATCTCAATCAAATATAAAATATAAATTCTGATATTAATATTATTAACAGTAACATTTTAGTTAAAAAATTATTAAAAAAATAGAATATTGCCCTGTAATGACTACCGCTCACTTTTAGCTAAAATGTTTCGCCCAGGTTTATCGAAATTGATGAGTAATCTTTACTCTTTCCGTAATCTATGCCAATATTGGTATCTGTTTTCTTGTTAAATTTAATACGTAACCCGGCGCCGCCGGCGGGGTTAAAGTACCTGAACCGCCTGCTGTTGGGCTGGCTGGCCGAGTTTACGTTGGCAAATGCAATAAACCCCAGGAGGCCATTATCGGTTATATCACAACGGTACTCGGTTTCAACGTAAAATAAGCTTTCGCCCCGGTAACGGTTTTGCTCAATGCCACGGCCCGACCGGTTGCCGGGGTCGTTACCTATGGAAGGAAGGTTTAAGTAAGGCGACCCGGGCGAGAGGGTGGTCCAGTAATAGGCCCAGAACGCCAGCATGTTTTTACGTACCGACGGGGCTAATGAAAGATATTTACGCACATCGACATATAAAGATTGCCAATTATCATTACTACCCATCCTTGACGCGCTAAAACGGTAAATAACGTTTGCATACCAACCCGGTAAGGGATTTATAGAGTTGTTGCGGGTATCATATAATAAATTTACGGTAGGGCCCGACGAAAATGAATTTTGATTGGGTTTGGTACCAAACGAGTAATTGGTAAACTGGGCTAAAGTAGTGTTGGTGCCATTATCACTATCAATATCCATATAATAATCTAAATCGTACCCAATGCCGGCAAAAAAATAGGGCTTAATTTGTTTAAGCACACTTTGGTAAAACCTTACGTATACATAATCTACCAGGAATTTATGATCAGCTGGTTGCCCGCCGCCCAGCCCCCAGGTGTATTGCGGGTATTTTAAAACCCGGGTGTCGCCCTGGATATTAAAGGTATTGTCTTTTAACCAGATGCTTGACCGTACGGGTAAGCCATATCGCCCGGTAAAGTTTGTATAGGGCGTGAAATTTATGGAGGAAAGGTTAGTAGTGTGCAGATTGCCTAAATAAAAACCGGCTGTTGTTGACGCGATAAGCGTTTTACCGGCCGACTCGAAAGCTGATGAAGAAATTGGTAGGAAGGAGAAATAGAGTTTCTTTTCGGCCTTATCAGCTACAGAACGTGCTTTTTTATGGAGTATTGAATTGGCGATATCAATCAAATCCAGTTTCTCCAGCGTATCAATAAAAGGGCGGTACTTTGCCGAACTGCTGTCGGTTTGTGCCAATAATGCTATCGACCAACAACAAAAAGCAATTGTAAGTAAGGCTCTTATCATTTAAAAGTATAACGTTATTGCAACGGCTTTAATATACTAATAAAACACAAAAGCCCGTCCTGAAAAATTACAGCACGGGCTTTTGTTTAATGATCAATAGTTAATTTCTTTTTTTTGAATAAACATAAGCATTTGGATAATGCCCGTGTTTATTATAGTATGCTCTTCTATATGCTGCAATACGTTTTTTCTCTTTTGCTTTGCGGCTTTCGTTACCAATAATGTAACCGCCACCTGCACCAACAGCACCGCCTATTAAGGCACCGCCAACATTGTGGCCAATAATACCACCAACTATAGCGCCACCGGCGCCGCCTATAATAGCGCCTTTACCTTGTTCGCTTATTCCTTTTTTTTCTTGTGCATGGGCAAGGTTGGCCGTCGAAAATACCGTCGCTGCAATTATGCCTGTGTATACAATTAACTTTTTCATGTCTCTGTAAATAAAATTTTAGTTATCATCCCTAAATCAAATAGCAAGCCAAAATTTGTGTTGCTGTTAAATATAGATGTTACAGCTATGACAGGATTAAAAGTGTATGGTTTAATAGTCGGTAATTTAAATAGCTAACGTTAGTTCAATGTTTGAAAGGTTTTAATCAATAGAGGCGTAGCCTCGACCTATATTGTAGCCACGGGTTTTAACCCGTGGTATATAAAAAGATATATTATAGAGAACCGTAGGTTCGGCCCATATAAATATACATCGTACCTACGGCACTTGACAACATTGTGACTTGTTTACCACGGGTTGAAACCCGTGGCTACAATATGTTTCGAGCCTATGGCTCTTAAATCTTTTTTAACGGGTATTGTAAGTTAATTACCGAAATATTACAGTGTTTATAACCCGGCTTAATTATGTAAAGGCGATATTTGCCGAAAATTAAGGGAGATGGAATCCTTTGCGTATTATGACTAAAAAACGTTATTTCTTTACTGTACTGATATTAGGTTCGCTTACGGCTTTAGGGCCTTTTTCTATAGATATGTACCTTCCGGGTTTCCCGGCTATTGCAAAATCATTGCATACTACTACCGCGCAGGTTTCGATATCGTTATCGAGCTTTTTTATAGGGTTAGCAGTGGGGCAGTTATTGTACGGCCCGTTGCTTGACAGGTTCGGCCGTAAAAAACCTTTGTATATTGGTTTGGTGCTGTACATCATCGCGTCGGCAGGTTGCTACTACTCAACCAGCATCGAAGCCTTAATTACGTTGCGGTTTATACAGGCTATAGGAAGTTGCGCGGCCGGCGTAGCATCCATGGCTATGGTGCGCGATATTTTCCCGCTAAAGGATAATGCAAAGATCTTTGCCTTACTGATATTGATCCTGGGTGCCTCGCCTATGATAGCGCCCACTGTTGGTGGCTATGTTACCGTAGTTTGGGGCTGGCATTTAATATTTGTGATATTGGGCGCGATGGCGCTGGTTATATTACTTACCGTTATCTTCTTCCTGCCCGAGAGTTATAAGGCCGATCCAACCTATTCGCTCAAACCGGCACCCATCATTAACAGTTTTTTACAGGTTATTAAAGAGCCGCAATTTTACACCTATGCCTTAACCGGCGCGTTCGCCTTTTGCGGACTGTTTGTTTATGTATCGGCTTCGCCGATCGTTTTTATGGAGGTATTTAAAGTAAGCGCCAAAACTTACGGCTGGATCTTCGCCGGGCTGTCGGTAGGCTTCATTGGCTCAAGCCAGGTTAATAACCTGCTGCTCAAGAAATTTAAAAGCGAGCAGATCATCCGCGTATCCATGACAACACAGGTTATAACAGCTTTATTGTTTTTGGTAGGCAGCCATTACGGTTGGTATGGCTTAGGCACTACGCTTGCCCTTATATTTGTATTGCTATGCTGTGTGGGCATCACCAGCCCAAATGCTTCGGCATTATCACTGGCACCGTTCCACAAAAACGCGGGTACCGCATCGGCATTATTAGGGGCGTTACAGTTGGGCTTAGGCGCGTTGGCTACCTTTGGTGTAAGCGTGTTTGATAGCCGGTCGGCCGTGCCTATGGCCGGTATTATGGAGTCGACCGCCGTTGTTGGCCTGCTGGTATTATTATTTGGCGCTTCGCGGATAAAGAATAAGGTGGATGTGAGTGGAAGTGGTGCGGTGGTGGCGCATTAAATAATGATTAAAGATATTTAGGTATTATTTGATAAAACCTGAATGGTTATTCATATGCACTAAAGATAGTGTCTTGTCAGAAGTAGCTTGCATTACAATTATTGAGTCGAGAAATTTATTATTAACGGTATCGATTCTTTTGAATATGTAATTGTTATCATATCTTTTAACTAAAACATAATCTGTGCCTTTCAATAAGTAATAATCATTGTATATCCGATTTACATATTCTGTACCCCCAGGTATTACGAATAAGAAAGTTATTGCATAAAATATTAATGCCTTAGCGCTTGTGAATTTTTTTATTATGCGTTGCTCCCAAATCATCGCCAAGACATGATGCTTCCATTTAGGAAATTCTCTTTGAGTGGTTATAAATTTTCTTTTATCACTAAACGTCAGAGATGTCTTTAAGTTAATGAGTATATTAAGTGCAACCCATGCTGAAAGGCACGTGCCAAAGGCCTCCATATCTAAGTTAGATGCTGGAAGAAAAATTAGAATTAATAACAGAAACATTATATTATATTTAATCCAAATAGCTGTCATAGGTCTTTTTTCGAATCGAGTAGACGCGAAAATCACCAAAGGTATGACGACTACAAAAAGCACTCCTATACCTACTGAAATACCGCCTACAATTGATAAAATTGTACCGATGCTAACGTTTATTAGCGATATAGGAATGCCGTAATAGTAACATGCTCCAAACTCATATAGAAAACCAGCTAAATATCCGTAACAAGTAATAACAGGAATAGATATCGGAAAATATTTGAGAAGTTTATCACTTGTAATCATAATGTAAAGGCTGGTCTTAATTAAAGGTAAGTTACAATCCCTTTTCATTGTGAGCAAGAAAAAAATAAATGAAGAAGCATAATTAACATATATAACGCGATACTGACATACAGTCGCGTATCCTGAGGCACCACCTCTCAATGGCATAATATTCACACTAATTATTTGTAGCTTTATGGCTATGGATAACAAAGGTTTTTCTATAACAAAAGAAAATGAATCTAAAGCCTCTCAAGCCGAACTGGAATTTATATTAAATCAAGCAACTATATTATTAGAAAATACATCTAAATCAGCAGATTCAGTCGTAAACAGAAGTACTATCTTATTAACTATTCTTCTGGGATTGCTTAGTTCAGTAATAGGCTATACTTTTTCTAATTATATTACTTTAGGATTCTCTCTTAAAGGCTCGTTAATTATAACATCTGTATACCTAGGCATTATAATAATAAAGCTATATTTTAATTTAAAGGGAAACGAATATAAATCTACGGGAGACCACCCAAAGTACCTTTTTAATGATTGGTATTTTGAAGATGCTAAAACCGATAAGGACAGGATTAAAAAAATGCTGTTAATTATGATTGATTCTTATCAGGATAGAATAGAACACAATAGAAGTATTAACCAACCAAGATGGAATACTTTTGGATTTTGTATGTTATTATCCGTTCTTATCCCGATTGTATTTTGCGTAATATTTGCTTGCTTATCTTGGCAATCCCTTAGTTTCCTCAACTTCTGTGCCCACTCCGGGCTTAGGTAAATTGTATATATAGTATTTAGCCATTCCCAAATCTACAACTTCATGACGTCAATTCAAACTTAAAATTTCATACATTAAAAGCAAGGTTTATTTGCAGGCTGTCTGTGAGGACACAGACAGCGGTGCTAAAAAAATCAATACCTAAGGATATTAGGCGTGTTTCACTTTAGATGTTTCACTCCAATTAGTCAAAAAGTCAGTAATTGATTTAACATGTTTATTGTCAGTTGATTAATAGCTTCAGCTAAAGCTTTTGTACTGTTGCAAAGTGTTTCACCCGGTTTTTACAAGTCATTGATCTTTAATAATTTAAGTCAAAGTAGTGTTTCAACTATCTCAAATTGTTTCATTTTTATAATGAAACAGTAGCTGTTGTTTTAATCCCCTAAAACCTCATCTATCACCCCAAATTCCTTAGCTTCGGCGGCTATCATCCAGTGGTCGCGGTCGCACACGTCGTGTACCTTCTGATAATCCTGGCCGCTGTGTTTGGCAATGATATCGTACAGCTCCTTTTTAACTTTAAGTACCTGGTTGGCAGTGATCTCGATGTCAGATGCCTGTCCCTGTACGCCACCCAACGGCTGGTGCAGCATCACGCGCGAGTGGGGCAGGGCGCTGCGCTTACCTTTGGCGCCGCCGCATAGCAATATCGCACCAAATGAGAGCGCCATACCGGTACAAATGGTTGATACATCGGGACTAATTAGTTGCATGGTATCATAAATGCCAAACCCGGCGTACACCTCGCCACCCGGCGAATTGATATACATATGGATGTCCTTCTTAGCGTCCGTGCTCTGCAGGAACAGCAGCTGCGCCTGCACAATGTTGGCAATGTTAGCTTCAACAGGTGCACCCATAAAAATAATGCGGTCCATCATCAGCCTGGAGAACACATCCATCTGCGATACGCGCAGCTCGCGCTCTTCGGTTATATAGGGTGTCATGGCTGTTGGGATAGCCGCGTTTTCAACGCTGGTAATGTAGCTGTCTACCCGGTCTTTTTGGACATGGCAATGCCCCACCGCAAATTTGCGGAACTCGTTCTTGTCGATATTCATAAAGTTGTTGGTTTATTGTTTACTAAACAGCCGCCTTATTTTTTCAGCAAAGCTGATGTGTGCCCTGTGTGTAAACAGTTGTTGATGTACTTGTTCTATTTCCTTTTTTAGCTGCTTGCGGCCAAACTGCTGTATGGTAGCATAAGCTTTTTGCTGCCATATCAGTTTATCGGCCAGGTCGTTATCCAGCATTAGTTTAGCCTCGAATAGCAAAGCATCACCGGTGCCGGCGGTGCTCAGTATATGGGCCTCTATCTGTTTGGTTTCATTCCATGAAGTCGTCATACACCAATGCTTTTTGTTTAATGGTTTCTCTTACTTTCTCCAAACATTTATATTTCTGCACCGTAGCGCTGCGCACACCCGAGTAGCCAAACCCGTTGGCTATTTCGGTAAGCGAGAGCTGATCGTAATAAAACCCTTTCAGCAGCTCCATGCACTTGTTGCCGGCTGTCTCCAAAAAGCGCAGCAGGCGGTTGTTTGATGGGGTTTCTACAGCTAAGTCAAACAAGTCGATACCATCTAAACCAATATTTTGACTGGATTGGCGATAACGCTTTAGCCATAGGTGCTTAGCCGTGCCTACCAGGTAAGCCGTATCATTATTTAAGGCTGATGGGTTAGCGACGGCCTTCTCATAATAAACCACCAGCGCATCCTGGAAAACATCCTTAGCTTCATCAAAGCTGCCGCCCATGCGGCTGATGTATTTAGCCACAACCGGGAACGCCTTTTTATACATGCTGATAAAAAGCTCCTGCCGTTGTGCTGATCTGTCTTGAATGCTGGTACCTGGCATAATGTGCTGTTTATAGATATGTGCCGATAAAAGGTGTAGTATCATCTTTTATTTAAAAATAGTTTATTCCTTCACTGCTGTAACTTCTGACCCATCGGCCCCTTTGGTAGAGAAGATCAGTTGCTTACCGTCAAAGCGCTCAATGTAAAAAGGAAATTTACGTACACCACCGGGGATGACCTCGGTATATTGGATGTTTGAGCCATCAATGGCAAACGTACCGTGTGACAGTACCTTGTTATCCCAATAAATTAATAAGCTGTCCTTTTGCGTGAATTCGATATATGGTTTTTGCTCAAAAAGGGTCATATTACCCACGCTGTCCGGCGGGCTGGCATTTGGGTTGCGCACCCTTTTATATTTCCATTTGCCGTACAGATCCTGCGGCGATACAGATGGTTTGCAGGCCGATATACCGGCAACGGCCAATACAAGCAAACCAAAGGCTAATTTTTTCATGTAATGATAAATTTGGATAGCTCAAGATAGCGAATGAATTTATAATTACCGATCTGTCTTTTTTTGGTTCTTCTGTAAATTCTGCTCTGCTTTTTTTACTTCGTCTTTCTCACTTAACGGGAAATCAGATTTTATCTCCTCATGAGAAGGCGAAGGCTTTTTTACAGGATCGGTTATTGGTTTTACGTTTTTCATAACGGCTTGTTTATGCACAAATATGAGCTATCTGTATTAATTAAACTTATGAAAACGGAAAGTGTTTGCAACTCATTATTTCACTTCGAACGTGGTGCAAACTATTCTCTTGAGCGAGCGAAAAAATCTATACACTGACAGGTTAATTCGAGTGTATAGATTTCTCCTCGTTCCTCGTCGGAATGACAAGGGGACGTTATTGTTTATTAGCCTTCTTTATACTATCGGCCTTAGCTTTTGCCCGGTCTTTAAAAAAGCCTTTCAGGAAAAAGTTATGCTGTGCAGCTTCAAGGTCGTCATTTAACTTGATAGAGCCTGCCTGCAGGTTTTGTAGCGTACTTTGAATCTGCGCGGCTGCTTTAGGGTCGTTTAACAAAACACCTACCGCGTTATCTGTACGGTTAAACTTGTCGCTGGCGGTTTTTAAATTGTTGGTAGCTTCGGTAGTGTTAGCAGCCGCTTGCTTAAGTTGATTAGCAGCCGATTTGATGGTAGCAAATGTCGCGGTATCAGTCAACATCTTATCAGCCAAACCGCCTTTGGTATTCATTTTAGAGCTAAAGCGCTCCAGGTTAGCAGCTAAACGTGCCGCAGTAGCACTGGTACGCTCGAAATTGCTCATCGCATTTCTAAACTGGTTACCAACGGCGCTATCGGCCATAAGTGTACCTACCGTACCTTTACCCTGTAATATCTTACGGCTCAATAATTTAAAGTCGCCGGTTATTGATAGTAAGTTTTGGTTGTTCTGTTGCAGTACCTTCAACATATCATCGGTCGAGGTTAGTTTTTCAGTTAGTAAAACATCCCCATCCTGCACAACCGGAGCCTGCGGACTGCCCCCATCAATTACAATGATCTTGTTGCCTATCAACCCGTCAGACCCGATGTGGACGCCCGCGTTACGGTGTACGTATTGCTGGCTGGTTTCGTCAATGCTCATACGTACATCAACCTGGCCCGGGCCAATAAAATGGATCTTGCTGATGCTGCCCACTTTTACGCCCGAGAACCAAACACTGTTGCCGGTTTTTAATCCGGATACATCATCAAATACGGCACTTATGTGTATACTTTTTGAGAAGCTTTTTGATTGGCTGCCCAAAGTGAAAACGCCGACAATAAAAACCACCAGGCCTATGGCCAGGAACAGTCCCACTATTATTGCCCGTTTATTTTCTGCTTTATCCATTATATTGTAATGCTTTGTAAATCTATCGTATAAAATTGTAATCAAAAAATGGTTTTACCCGTTCGTCCATCGTATCAAAAACTTCGTCGAAAGTACCCTGGCGCTGAAACTGACCATCTAACAGCATAGCTATACGGTCGCCGGTTTGTTTGGCGCAGGTTAAATCGTGGGTGATGATGATGGATGATGTCTTATATTTTTGCTGAACCTCGTTGATCAGCTCGTTTATTTCAATGCAGGTAATAGGGTCAAGGCCGGCTGTAGGTTCATCATACAGCATGATCTCGGGGTTCAATATCAGCGTACGGGCAATGCCGATACGCTTACGTTGCCCGCCTGATAATTCGGACGGCATCTGGTTAATAGTTTGGCTTAAGCCTACCGCGTCTAATACGCTTTCTACAGCATCGTCTATTTCCGCTTTGGTTATGCCCTTACGGTTACGTACCAACGGGAACTCCAGGTTTTTACGTACGGTCATACTATCATACAAGGCACTGTTCTGGAAAGAGAAGCCAATGCGGATACGCAGCTCCTGTAATTCCAGATCAGATATTTTGTTGATATCGTGGCCCAATACTTCTACCGAACCGCTATCAAGCTGTAATAACCCTGATATGATCTTTATCAATACAGACTTACCGGTGCCCGACCGCCCCAGCACCACCAGGTTCTCGCCCTGGAAAAGCTCCAGGTCAATACCGCGCAATACATGATAATCATCAAAGGATTTTTCTAACCCCTTAATGGTTATAACCGCGTTATTGTAATCAATAGGTGCCTTTGGCTTATCCATAATTTATAATTAGCGAAACCAGCTGGTTATCTGCACTATAACAATCTCTTCAATAAATATTAAAAACATGGCTGTCACTACCGCGCCGTTTGCAGCTTTACCAACACCTTCTGTTCCTTTGGTCGAGTAATAACCCTGGTAACTACCCACAATACCGATAGTAAACCCAAACACAACTGATTTTACCAATGATGCCGTAAAATCTGTAAATGACAACGGGTCAAACACCTGCTGCATATAGGTGGCGTAGCTGGTGCCTTCGTTGGTTGCAACGTTAATATAGCCACCCAGGATGGCTATAAAACCTGTGTAGGTTGCCAGTATAGGTATAGTTAAAGTTGTAGCTATTACGCGGGTACAAACCAAAAACTTAAACGGTTTGGTGCCCGATACTTCCATGGCATCTATCTGTTCGGTTACGCGCATGGAACCTAACTCGGCGCCAATGCTTGAACCTACTTTACCTGCCGCTATCAGCGCCGTTACCAACGGTGCCAGGGCGCGCATTATAGCTATTGATACCAACGACGGTAACCATGAGGTAGCACCAAACTGACCTAACGATGGCCGCGACTGTTTGGTAAATATTAAACCTACAATAAACCCGGTTAATGATATTAACGTGAACGAACGTACACCAACTTCATAACACTGCCTTACAATTTCTTTAAACTCAAAAGGTTGTACAAATGCCTCCTTAAAAAACCTAAGAATGAACTTGTGGATGTTATAAAGACTTACAAAAAAAGTGGCAATCTTGCCTTTGGGTTTTAAGGCCTTTTTTTTACGAGGAACAGTTGATTCTATTTCGGTATCCATTAATGGCGTAAAGGTATTACTTATGCAAGATATTTCCTGACTATATTATACAAAAAGTTAATAAACCTTGTTTGTTAGGCGCGTTTATTAATCATTTGATTAATAAGACAAATGTACAGTACTTTATGTTACGGCAAAGTCAAAAAATAATGTACTAATAATAAAACCCTTTGGCGTACTTATTGCTTAAAAGCAGTAGAGGAGGACTTATTATGAAATTATATCAACAAAAATGGCTGCACATATTGCAAAATGCCAACCTTCCGGGATGGGATATTAAACCTTTGGATGATGGTATTTACGTAGAGATGCCACATGTAACCGACCTGAAACTGATCCGCGATATCCTGCCCGAAACGCTGGCGGCACTATCTTTAGATATTGAGGTACCCAAATCAAGGCTGAAGTTCCATTTCCATAATGGGTATGAAAACTTCGAGTACATATTGAACCCGAACGACAGGGATTTGAATACGGAGTAATATTTCGTTATATTTGAGTATAGATAAATAAACGACATGACAACCATAACTCTTGAAATTTCAGACGAAGTTGCTCAAACAATATTCTCCATTATCAAAAAAGAAGGCGGCAATATAATTTCTGTTGATGATGATGGCTTTACGACAGAAGAATTAAAGTCAGTAACTACAGGTTTAAAAGAGGCAAGAATGATAAAGAACGGGGAGATGAAACCTTTATCAATGAATGACCTTTGGGATGAGTAATAGTATTAATCCAACCCCGGAATTTAAAAGAAATATAAAGCCACTCGCCAATAAATATAGAACGCTAAAAGCCACCATTACTAAACTCGAAAAAGACCTTATTGATAATCCATATTTAGGTGAGTCATACGGACAAGGAATTTATAAGATCAGGATAGCTGATGAGAGTAAGGGTAAAGGAAAAAGCTGAGGCTTTAGAGTTATATATTACCACTTAAATAAAACAGAAGAGGGGATAGCTATGCTTTTGATAAGTATCTTCGATAAATCAGAAAAATCTACCATAACAAAGCAAGAAGCTATTAAAATTCTTACTTCAATCTTGCAGGAAAAATAACTACGCTTAACAATCCCCGCCAACTTCACAGCTATCGCCTTCAACTACATCAAGCCTGGTGGGTTTAGTTTCGGCCCATTCGGTGTAGGCTTTTTCTAACGTTTCCAAAAATGTTGGTACAGCCTGCGCGCCTGATACGCCATATTTATTATCCATCACAAAAAACGGAACGCCGCGGATGCCTAATTGCTGGGCCTGTGCTATATCCTGCTGTACATTAATAGCAAACTTGTTACCTGCTAAAGTATGATGCACTTCGGCTTTGTCTAAGCCGATGCTTTCGCCAAGTTCGGCTAAAGTATCGTGGTCGGCTATGTTTTGGCCGTTGGTGAAATAGGCGTTAAAAAGTGCTTCTTCGGCTTCATCGCCTAAACCATTTTGTTTGGCAAGGTGCGCAAAGCGGTGCGCGTCAAAACTATTGGCAACTATAGCTTTATCAAAATCATAGGTTAAACCAACTTCGGCAGCCATTTGGGTTACCTGGTTGTTCATTTGTTTGGCGTGATCAAGGGTTATGCCCTTAATATCAGCCAGGTATTGGTTAATATTTAAAGTGACATCCGTAACCAGGTTAGGGTTTAGCTGGAAGCTTTTCCATTCTATCTCCACGTCGTCTTTATGCTCAAATTGCGCTAAAGCCTGTTCAAACCTGCGTTTGCCTATGTAGCAGAACGGGCACATCACGTCACTCCAAATTTGTATCTTCATGGTGTAAAGTTACCACCTTGGTATAAAATCAGCGTAAGCGCAAAGTAAAATTGAGTGTGTGTGCCAGAGACAGGTGACACAGTTGGCACACCCGGCACACCTGGCACACTTGTTATTTATCCGCGTCCCGTTCAACCATCTGCATACCACATTTTGAGCAAACGCCGGGTTTATCCGACCCAATTTCCGGGTGCATTACGCAATAGTATTTATATTCCTTTTTCTTAACGGCTTTATCTTTAGTGGAATTGCTGCAGGCGCCTAAGCTTAAACTTATAAATGCCAGGGCTATTAATGCTGATCTCATAACTTACTTATTTTTAATAAATGCGGTTAATCCCAATAACGAAACCACTAATACGGTTAAAGCCGCTAACATACTCACTATATCGCGGATATCCTTGCCGGCCCAGGTCATCCAAAAGAATTTATGGAGGAAGATAAAGCTTAACCCCTCGGCACGGTCAATGCCTGCTACTTTGGTTGCCAGCTTTGCCGTGGTAGTTTCGATGTATCGGTTCTCGACATTTGGGTAACTGACTTTTTGTACCGGCAGGCGCTTGTTAATAAAACCGTATTCGTTATCAAACTGACCTATGCGGGTTATTATTGGTTGGGCCGATGTGTTGCTCTCGCCATAATAATCGCTTAAAAAAGCGGCAAATTTGGTGTCACCATCTTGTAGCTCTGCACCTGTTGTGGTATCGAAATATAAGATCCGCTTTTTGTTATTGGTTACCTGGTAATAAGTATAGTTATTAAATTTTGCTAACGCGATGTGGTTAATGTTGCTATCCGGTAACGATAATTGAAGATTAGATAAACCCAACTCCCCCCGATCTATCAATTGTTGATACTCCGGTTTTGCAACTTTGCCATTACGCAGCTGGATGACGATATGAAACGCGCCGCTGGTGATAAACATAAACAGGATAAACGAAATGATGAGTCCGATTTGCCGGTGATAGCGGTGTACAAAGCGTTTGTCTTCCGCGCTTTTAGCTTTGCGTTTTTCGGCAACTACTTTAAAGTTCTTCCAGAATAAGCCGTAAACTGTTAAGCCGCTTACCAGCGCCAAAAACATGGTGCTTACCAAAATCAGCATCACTATCAACCTAAACTGCTCGCCGCCAACAGCTACCAAAAACTGCCAGGTATGAAACTGTTCAAATAGCCAAAGCAAGGCCTTGCGGGTATTATTGTTAAAGGTGCCCATGCGGCTTTGGCCTGTTTCTACATAAACATCCATGCCGTCGGCGCGGTTAAGCGATACCTTCCAAACCGGCAGCAGGTGGTTGATGGGTTGGTATTGCCCGTCGAACGTTTTTTGCCGCGTTAAGCTTTTTATAGCGAACGTACTATCCCGCGTAAAGTACCGCGCCAAATAGATGGCGTAAAGTTTATCGCCGTCAGGCAATACCCGGCCCGTAGCGGCCGAGTAGTAATTGTACACGCTGTCCTTACCCATAACCTGGTAATAAGCCGTTTTATTGAAGCTGATCAAGCTGAAGTTCCTTAGCTCAGTAATATGATTTTGGTCCAATACCTGTCGGATGGATAGCGCAGGTTTGATCTGGTTTTGAACAGGTTGCTTATAAATCTCCACCGGGATATAAGGCCTGAACCAGTTAGACATGAACGGGTGTGATAACCCGCTCAATGTCCAGCATATAACAGGCACCAGCGCGGTTAAACCCAGTATGCGATGCCATTTATAGAAGTTACGCTTAGCGGCGCTGTTTGTTGCTTCTGTAGTTTTCTTCATGATCAGTTCTTTGCGAATGAATAGCTAACACCTAAGCTAACCGTGCGTGGGGGAGCGGCGTTGTATGTATCGCCGTATTGATTGCTGGTTACTGTAGTAGCATATAACTTATTGGTTAAGTTTAATACGTTGAACCAGATGCCTGCGCCTTTTAAAGCTGTTTGTTTAAGATCATAACCCAAACGCAGGTTATAAATATTATAACCCGAATAAGTTTTTGTGTTTGCCGGGTTGGTATAATATTTATCAATATGCTGCCACTCGCCTGCCAGCCTGAAGCCCGGCAGGTAGTTAGGTTTATAAGTCAACTCAGCATTGGCTATCCATACCGGCGCGTTGTTCATGCGGTTGCCGTTATAAACAAGGGTATAGTTTGTGTTGGTTACATAATTGGTGCTCACCTCGCTGTAATCAACATAAGTGTGTTTAGCATTGGTGCCGTTAAAATGGAAGCTCAGCTCATTTACGGGTGCATAAGTTAAGGCATATTCAATCCCTCTGTGGCGCGTTGCACCCGCATTTTGGTTTTGGGTGGTATTATCAGGTAACAGTTGGTTAATGATCTCGTTATGGCCCTCCAGATCGTACAAGCTAACCTCTATATACATCTTCTTATCAAATGCCGAGACCCAGCCGCCAACTTCGTAGTTATTAAACGTAGCTTGTTTTAGCGGGATTAGCTGGCGCGCCTGGTACAGGTCGCCGGTCTCCGGTGGTTGGAAACCTACGCTGTAGTTTACATAGAACCCCTTATTACCACCCAAATCATAAGTTAAACCCAGCTTTGGGGCAACAATATTAAAATCTGTACTTTCCTGTTGTTTGTATTTGGCGCCGGTGGTTAAGGCGTTGGTGAAGTTGTAATGTACCTTATCATATCTTAGGCCCATAACAATACGCAACGGTTCAACCGGGTTAATTTCGTACTGGGTATAAGCCGCGGTATTAAATAATTTAATGCGATAGTTATCAATGTAGGTACCCGTATTGCTAAAGCCGGTGTAGTAATTATTTGCCACATCCTTAGTGATGTTTAAGTACTGCGCGTAATATGAACTTGGGCTATCATCCACATAAATCCCGGCTATTAACCGCGAGTGCAGGAAATCAAAATTACTGCGATGCTGCGCCAGCAAACCAAAGCTATGGAACCGCTGATCATTAACCTGCCCGTTGCTGCTTACGTAGGCGCCAGAGCTGTTCCTTACATCAGCTATAAAATAACTGGGTAATTGAGCGGTAGAGTTATCCCTAAAGAAAGCGTTAAAAAAGGTGCTGTTCTTTTGGCTCCAGCTATGCTCCAGTTTAACGTTCGCTCTAAAGGCCTCGACCTTACGGTAAGTAAACCTGTTGTTGCTGCCATAGTTGCGGCTGTAAAAATGCACACTGTCTAAACTTCCGGGTGTTTGGGTATTGAGGTAATTATAGGCAGCAGTAGTAGTTAGTTTGGTATGATCGCTAAAAGAGTATGTTGTTTTA
The DNA here is from genome assembly GCF_050433825.1 of Mucilaginibacter sp. UYCu711. Classification (NCBI taxonomy): domain Bacteria; kingdom Pseudomonadati; phylum Bacteroidota; class Sphingobacteriia; order Sphingobacteriales; family Sphingobacteriaceae; genus Mucilaginibacter; species Mucilaginibacter sp. UYCu711. The sequence continues at coordinate 81,690 of NZ_JBNPWM010000013.1, forward strand.
AAGTTGACCGAATACTTGTCGAAATCAGAATAATCCTGCCAGCTGTTTTTTTGGTGGGCGATATAGCCCCCGGCATATAAACCAAACTTGCCCGAAGTAAACCCGCCATCGGCATCAATACGGCGATAGTTATAATTATCGCCCTGAACCGAAAAATCCCCGGCATAACCTGCAGGTGGCCCCTGGGTAATAAAGTTAACCGCGCCGCCGATTGAATTACTGCCGTAAAGCGATGATGCAGGGCCCTTAATAACCTCGACATCCTTTACGCCGCTCATATTGATCTCGTAAAGCGAATTATGGTTAAAGATCCCTGTAGGGCGGATGGGCACACCATCTTCCATATACAAATACAAAGCATTGTAAGTGATAGGCTGGCGGATAGCCATGGTATGCTGCTCATTACCCAGGTTAACCATATACACACCTGCAACTTTGTTTAATAGCTGGTATAGCGCGGTGGCTTTGGTGTCTTTTATCTGGGTCGAGTTGATCTTGGCGATAGCGATGGGAGCGTCCTGGCGGGCCTCGCCTTCGCGGCTGGCAGATACTACCACCGGCTGCAGATCGACCGTTGAGGGTGCTAATTCGATACTTAATTTATTGGTTGTAATGCTGATGGTTTTAGTGCCGTAGCCAACCATGGTAGCGGTAATAGTTTTTGCCCTTGCAGCCATGCTGAACTGCCCCTTAGCATTTGTTTGGGTTGTACTGCCATCAGCATTAATAGTTACGCCTGCCAAAGGCTCGTGCGTGTTGGCATCGGTAACAGTACCGGTTATGTTTTGGCAAAACGCTGTTGTGCTAAACAGGCTCAGCAAAAAATATAGAAAATATTTTTTCATGTATGTATATAGGTCGGAAGTAACCTTCCGGGTTAAGAAAATAGTGGATGCATCTATGCCGTTTGTGAGGATAGATGAATTAAAAGACTTTAAAACTTAACCTAATTGCGGAGGACGGAACACAGCGCCGCTAAAAGCAACAGCCAGCGGACTGTTATAAGGGGTGGAGATGGTATTTAGTAATTTTGTATGAAACGTAATAGTAGTAGCCGAACCGTAAAATACTTCCTGGAAAAGGTTTTTTTGCGCTTGGCGCGATTCGTTCTTTTCGGTATCCTGGGCGGCTTTTACTTTTTTCATGAAGTAGCAATGGCCGTTACAATGCATCCAGGGTTTATCCAGGTTTTCGCATAGGTTAGCGGCAATGTACTTCTTGTTCAGCTCGAAACCCGCGTAAACAAAATAACGCGAGAAGTTAGCCGAAACCAGCGCAACCAATAACAATAAAGCCGTAAACCGTTTTAACATTGCGCCGCAAAGGTAGGCGCTACACAATGCAAAAGCAAGACGGATCCTGCTTAAATAAAAAAGGGTGTCATTTCCGACACCCTTTTTATTACTTATCTCTTTTAAGCGTGGCTCGCAAACTTTTTCCGGCTACATCCGCAGTAACCACTACCGAATCGCCATAATATTTACCCGTATGGAAAATCAGGTATTTGCCTGCTTTAACTTTAAAAGCAAACTCGTTTCCTGATAAAACACCATCGGCAATTGGCAAATCGCCATCCGGCGATTGTACGGTGCCCGATAATTTTTCGCCATCAACTTTAAAGTTGTAAACCAGGTTCAGCTCATCTTCGGCGTTGATTTTTACCGAGCCGGTCCATTTGCCATTAAGGCCGGTAATTGCTGCAAAGCATACAACAAAACTACATAATACTAACAGGGCGGTTGTTAAGATTCTTGTTTTCATGATCTTGGGTAGTTTTATTTAAAGGTACTTTGCCCATGTAAATAAAAAATTAACCCCCGATTAAATGAACAACAAGTTAAGTTTAACTTATCTGTTAATATTAAATTAAGATTGCCGTAATGCTAATTATTTCTTTTCTTCTACTCTTTTAAGTGTCGACTTTAATCTTTGGCCAGCAAGATCTGCTACCATGGTAACCGAGTCGCCATAAAATTTGCCCACACTTGGAACGGGGCTGCCGTTAACATCAACTTTAAAGGTAAAGTCTGCCCCTTTTACTTTGCCGTCGTAAATCTCCAATTCCTCTTGCGGAGTAATTACAGAACCGGTTAATTTTTCGCCATCAACTTTAAAAACATAGGTAAGGGGGATAGTATTGCCATCGCCCATTTTTACAGAGCCTTTCCATTTGCCGGATAACTCGGCAATTGCAGCAAAACAAGCAAATACAGTGCATAGCACTAATAATGCAGTGGTGATTCTTCTTTTCATTGGTTTTATATATTGGATGTATTATTTGTCAGACCGGATCAACTTGATTTTGTTTTTACGACCGTTAAAATCTGAAGTTACAATGGTTGAGTCGCCATAAAATTTACCGGTATTGGGTATTACATTATCATTTATAGCAATATTAAATGTAAAATCGTTTCCTTTAATTTTGCCTTCTGTCAAAGGTAGTTCGCCACGTTCTGATATTACAGAGCCGGTTAGTTTTTCGGCATCAACTTTAAAAACGTAGGTGAGCGGTAATTCGTTACCGTCGCCCATTTTTAAAACGCCTTTCCATTTTCCGGTTAGTTCGGCAAAAGCGGCAAAACAAGCAAATACGGTGCATAGCAATAATGCCGTGATAGTAGTTCTTCTTTTCATAATACTGGTTTATATTATCCTAAAAATAGAATTTTATTTCGATAAAAAGAAATGCCGGAATTTTAAGGAACCCTGTAATAATAGATAGGCGAAAATACGCCTTCGCTAACGGTATAATAACCTTTGCCGTCGGCAGTAAAACCTATGGCCTCGCCTTGTTTTTCCTGTTGATAGTTTGGCTCTTCGGGCTTGCGTTGCAGCGTTTCCCAGATAGGTTCAGTTTCTTTGCGTTTCCAATAGTAAATCTTTTCGTAGCTCTTTACCAATACCTGTTTACCATCTTTTGATATATCGGCAGCGGTGATCCATTTAAAAGGCTTAAAACCTTTAAAGAATAACTTGGTGCGGTAGGTCATGGTTACGGTATCATTAGCTTTAAATACCAACGGCGCAGTATAAACCTTAACCGTATCACTTCTTTTTGAAACGATATAGATCAGCTTTTGCTGCGGGTCTATCATCATAGCCTCCGCATCTTTTGGGCCGTCGGGATATTTAAGATGAAGCGGCGTGGCCGTTGCATTTACATTGCCACCTTTTAATAATGATTCCTGCTCGGCAATACGGTAGATGGTAGTATACTTTCGGTTGGCAGCATTGTCGCCAATATCAGCTATGTAAACGTAGCTTTTCTTAGCAACCGGGCCCGGGCCAACAGCTATATCCTCACAGTCGAAAACGCCCTGGGGGGCAGCAGGATCACCTTTATAATAAATGGTCGATAATAATTTCCCTTCAGGCGATATGGCAAAAAAACGGCTGGTATCGCCACTGTCATTGTGTACGTAATAAGTATCCTTTGCTATACCGGATGCAGAGATACCCGATATTTCATTCATCTCCTTATCCTGCAAAGTGCCCGATAAAACAATTTGATGAATAATATATTTATGCCGGGCATAGGCTCCTAAAAACAAAAGGAATATGATGGGGATTAATATGTTTGCTTTTTTAGCGCTGCTCATTTAGGGGCTACGAGTTTTTTTTCAAAGGTACTTAAATTGTATAATAACGAAAAAAGGGCCGTTTTATTGGCCCTTTTGTATTTATTATACGGTCATCTCCGCATCCGGTTTTGAAACGTCGGTCAAGGCAACCTTGCCGCGCTCTTTCCTTAATATGCGGTTAAACAATGAGATCTCTTTATCAAACAAAAAGCGGAAGAATAATTTGGTCCATGATTTATGGTAGTATAACGTTTCGTAATGCTCTGGAGCGGTTTTCTTTATCTCAGGCAATTTGTTCCACGGGATAGAAGGAAAATCATGATGCTCATTATGGAAACCCACGTTAAAGGCTACCACGTTTAAGCCACCGTAGTAGCTATAGGTTTCCTGCTCAACACTATGGGTTAAGTAATGCTCCTGGATCCAGCGTGCGCCAAGCGGGTGTAAACCAACCGAGAATGAGAAACTCAGTAACAAGAACGCTAATGCATGCCAGCCCATAAAGTAATATATGGCTGCCGTAAAAGCTACCTGAACTAATAAGTTTGTTACCGTCCAAATATCAAATACTTGGATCTCGCGTAATCTTGATAACCTGAATACCTGGAAAAGCGGGTAAAATAACAACCAAAGGGCCTTACCTAAAAACGAATTGTTAATCAGCTTTGCTTCCCAACGGTTAGGCAGGTCAGCGTCAAGCTCATGCACGCCCTGGAACGAGTGGTGCTTGATATGGTATCTTTCGAAAGAGATTGAGCTCGGAAAAATTTGCGGCATGTTAGCAAATATGCCGGCCCAGCGGTTTGCCGCCCGGTTTTTAAATAACAATTGGTGCGCGCACTCATGTATCATTACAAATAACGCATGGTCGGCAAAGGCGCCCAATAAATAAGCAGCAGCAAATATTAGCCACCATGATTGGTCGCGAAGGAACCAGGCCAGTACCAACTGGAACGCTACCAGGCCAATAATCGCAAATATGGTATTTGGATTTTTACCTATCAGGTTACGTAACGCAGGGAACTGCTTTAAAATTTTTTTAGTACGAACGCGGTGGGGTTCTGCTACCTCCGAATAAACAAAATCAGTTCTTTTAGCCATAAAATTTAATAATCATCAAACAAGAAGCCACAGGGCTACTCTTATTAACTCAATTCCCCAATAATAATTATAAAATTTTAAATAATAGTTATAAAGTTGTTATTGCCGCTATAACAAGGCATTACGAGTTGTGTTCCTCTAAATGTTTATGCGGATTAACATCGCCTTTGCGATAGGCTATCCGCAGCATACTTGGCAATACGATAAGCAATAAAGGCAAAGCCGCCAAAAAGCCGCCAATAACCGCTATAGCCAATGGTTGATGTAACTGTGCGCCCGCACCAATACCCAGTGCAAGCGGCATTAAGGCTATAATGGCACCCAACGCTGTCATTAATTTAGGACGCAGACGGGTGGAAATGGCATAGATAATAGCGTCGTCAACACTTTTCGTTAACGCGGTTTCTTTAAATTGCAGGAAGGTGAAAATGGCGTTCTCGCCAATAATACCAACTATCATTATCAGCCCCGTATAACTGCCTACATTTAGCGGTGTATGGGTAATAAAAAGCGCCAGGAAGCTGCCTGCTATACCTAAAACTGCAATAAACAGTATTAAAAATGCTATCCTGAATTGTTTGAACAGGAACAATATTACCCCGAAAACCAACAAGCTTGAGGTAATTAAAATAATCAGCAATTCTCTAAACGATTGTTGCTGCTCGGCATACGCCCCGCCATATTCTATATGGTAGCCGGCAGGCATATTTATTTTGGCAGCGATATTTTTTTGGATGGCCGGGATAACGGTACCCAGGTCGCTGTTTTCTAAACGTGCAGTGATAACGCCCATAGATTGCAGGTCCTGGCGGTTTATTTCGGCTTCGCCTTCCTTTACGGTTACATCAGCCAATTGGCTAATAGGTACTAAGCGCCCGTTGCCTAAAAATACATTCAGGTTTTTAAGGGTAGCGATGTTTAAGCTGCGGTTGCCCGGGTAAACCATCCGGATAGGGGATAGCTGCTGGGTTTCGTACAAATTACCTACTACGTTACCATCCAAAGCGGTTTGCGCCTGGAACTGCAGGCTGGCCGGTGTTACTTTGTATTGCGCCAGCTTAGTATAGTTAGGTATAATACTTACTGATGGCCCGGCAATAACCACACCGTCAAAAACATCGGCGGTGCCTTTAACTGCGGTAACCTGGGCGGCAATTTGTTTGGAAAGATCTTGCAGGATATGCTGATCATTCCCAAAAATTTTTATCTCGATAGGTTGGGTCGAACTCATCAAATCGCCCAGCATATCACCTATAACCTGGCCGAAATCAACACGCAGGGCAGGTTGCGTTTTTTCTATCGCGCTGCGGATATCACTGGTAACCTCTTCGGTAGTTTTATCGCGGTTCTTTTTAAGCTGGATCAGGTAATCGCCGGTGTTGGGCTCGGTGATAAAGAAACCCATTTGCGTACCCGTACGACGCGAATAAGCTGCAACATCCGGATGCGCGGTAATGATCTTTTCGGCTTCGCGCAGCATCCGGTCGGTTTCTGCCAATGATGTGCCCGGCGGGCTGGTATAATCCAGCACTATGGCCCCCTCATCCATTTCGGGCAGGAAGCCTGTCTCTAAATTTCCCGGAATAAAAACGATAACCGCGGCTAACCCTAATACGATAATAATGCTCATGAAAGGCCGCAGGATAAAGAACGATACCCAACGTTGCTTTTTAACCTCGTGAACCTCTTCTTTCGCCGCTTTTTTATTTACTGGTTTATTAGAAGTTAGCAACAGGTAAATAACGGGCAACAATACCCAGGTTACAAAAAACGAACATACCAGCGTAATGATCATGGTATTGGTCATCACCTTAAAATAGGCGCCTGCCACGCCCGTCATCAGCAAAAAGGGAACAAATATTACAATGGTGCTGATAGAAGAACCCACCATAGCGGGGAATAAATAATCGATTGCCTTCTTTAACAGCTTGCGTGTAGGCTCTTGGGGATGTTCCTCATGGGTACGATGGATCTGCTCCACCACCACAATGGCGTCATCTATGATTAAACCTATGGCAGCTGCAACAGCACCAAGGGTCATGATATTGAAGGTGTAGCCAATAACATATAATACAATAAGTGTTAAGCAAAGTGTAACGGGTATAGTTATTAAAATGGCCGCGCTGGCTTTAAATGAGCGCAGGAAGATAATAGCGACAATAATAGCTAACAACAAACCCACCCAAACACTATCAGTAACACTTTTAACGCTGTCGTTCACAAAATCGGCCTGGACGTAGTATGGTTTTATGCTCACATCTTTAGGCAACAGCTTTTGCAGTGCCGTAACCTTTTTCGCCATATCGGTGGATAGGTCGATCAAATTGGCATCAGGCTGTTTAATAACCGCTACCAGCACACCATCGTGCCCGTTGGCGTTGATCTTGGTATATTCAATTCCCTCGTTTATTTGTACCGAAGCAATGTCTTTAAGCTGGATAATTCGTTTGCTGTCATTGCTTACTACCATATTTTCCAACTGGTCCTTACCCGTCACGGTAGCATCGGTTACGGTTAGATAAAGCATTTTATAATCAGATAAATAACCTTCTGATTTTATAAAGTTGGTTTGGCTCAGCGCCGTATTGATCATATCCGGCGTTAATGACAGCGCCGTCATTTTTTCGCGGTTAAGCACCAGCCAGTACTCCTTGGTTTTACCGCCGATTATCCTGATCTCTGACACGCCCGCCACCTGCGATAAAAACGGCTTAACAGCAAAAGTCGCCAGCTGTTTAAGCTCGATAGGCGAGCGTTGATGGCTTTCTAAAGTATACCCGCTAACCGGCAGGATAGAGGGGTTCATCTTCTCAACCGATATGTTTGTTTCGGGGGGCAAGGTATTTTGAATTTTGGCTATCTGGGCCTCTATTTGTTGTTTACTCAGGTCGATATCAGCATTCCAATCCATGTAAGCCGAGATCTCGGCGCTGCCGCGGCTGGTAGTGCTGCGCACCATTTGCAGGCTGGGTACTTGTTTTATAGCATCCTCTAACGGCTTGGTAACCGTTATCATCATTTTATTTACGGGCTGCAGGCCGGCATCGGCAATAACCTTTATTTTAGGGAAGGTGATTTCAGGGAAAAGCGAGGTTTGCAGTTTGGTATAAGCATAAATGCCGCCCATTAAGATCAACGATAAAACCAGCAGCAACGGCTTGCGGTAAAAAACAAAGAAATTCTCTGTTTTACTTATGTGGCTCTCGGTAGTGTTGGGCGTCATTACTTAATTTTTACTTTGGCGGTATCGGCCAAACCATAGTTGCCGGTTGTAATTATTTTATCCTGCGGAGAGAATTTGGGCGACAAGATCTCAATAGCATTAGCCGTCTCCATACCTTTTTTAACATGGGTTTTAACCGCTGTATTAGCATTGACCATTTTCATTACCCAAAACTCGGTTTGGGTTTCGTTAGCTAATACGGCCGATTTTGGCAACGACTGCGTGTTTGCTTTTAATGATTTTACGATCCTTGCTTTTGCAATTAAATTTTCGGGGATGGAATTATCACCGCCTACTTTAATAACCACGCCCTGTGTTTGCGATGCGGTATCAACTGTTGGCATAAATGAAGCAATGGTGCCGTTTACCAGCTTACCATCAGGAAGGGCAAGCTGCACGGTTTGATTGTTTTTAACCGATTGCCGCATCTCATACGGTAACTGCATGATGAATACAAAGCTCGATCTGTCGCTAATCACAGCTAATTGCTCGCCGTCCTGCACATAATCACCTAATTGGTGGTCGACCTGCGATACATATCCATGCTGTGATGCACGAATTTTAGTTACACCAGAAAACTTGAACGTAGTATCTAAAACATTGATGGAGTTACCAATGGCCTGGGCCTCTTTGGTTTTAATGGTAAACAAGCCCTGCCCCTTATTAACATAGTGCCCAACCTGCACGTTTACTGCTGTTAAATAGCCATTGGCATTAGCCTTTATAATGCTTTTTTGTTGTGATGTTGATGTAGCGTTAAGCGTAGTATAATCAACCAGCGTACTATCATTAACATTGGTGACCGTAACCGGGGTAACGGTTTCTACTTCAGTTGTGGCTTCATCCGCAGGTGCCCCGCCGCCTTTACAGGCAGGGAGTACCAGGGCAAGGCTTAACGCAACGCAGACAAATTTTATAGGGGTATTAAATTTTTTAAATATCTCCATGGGTTATTTGTTCCAGTAGTTTAATTGGTTGATGAGTTGCAGCCCGGTTATAGTGGTTTGGGTAAACAGGTTCTTTACCGACAGGTAATTGTTTATGGCCAGTATCAGGTCGGCAATTTTCAGGTCGCCGGTTTGCATCAGCTGGGTATCTACTTTTATCAGGCTTTCAATATATTTCATTTGGTCTGTCACCTGTGTAAGCAAGGCATCATTCTCGGCTATTTGCTGGTTAAGCTGTGCCAGTTGCTGGCGGTACTGCTTATCAAAAAACAACTTGTAATTTTGACGCGTATCCTCGTCCAAACTCAATTTTTTATAAGCCAGCTTTTTTTGCCCGCCATCATAAATAGGGATTGATAAGGTAAAGCCCGCGCTTACGCCAAAGTTTTTATACTCCTGCCCGGTAAAATCGGTGTTAAAACCCGCATCAGCCAGGGCGTTTAATTTTGGCTTATAAGTAAAGTCAAGCAGGCGGCGGCTATTAAGCAGCTTTAAACTATCAACCTTAAATTGATTAAAGAAAATGCTGGTGTTTGGGTCGGCACGCATGGCCTTTTTAATATCGGGTTTGGTTAAGGTAACCAACGCAGTGTCGGTAGTGCCAGACAGGTAATTAAGCGTGGCGTAATCATTTTTATACTGCGCCCGCGATTGTGCCAATTGCAGCTGTGCCTGTTTAAGGGTTACTAAAAACGACAGGTAATCGCTTTGGCGGTAAACGTTTGCACGGGTAAGTTTTTTGAGTACGTCGTCTTCTTTCTGTAACAGCTCAACTATCTCTTTATTAAAATTATATTGCTGCAGGCTGCCATAAGCAGTGATATATTGCCCGGTGACAGACTTTTTCAGGTCCTGCTCTGATATTTTAATGGTATTGGCTACCGATCGTGTTGCCAGCGAGGTAGTAAGCACCTGCTCATTAACATTTTTACTGCCAATAATGGCCTGGTTAACACCCAGCAAACCGTTAAGTGTATGCTCATTAGTTACAGCAGCCGAATAACCATAACCACTAATAACCGGGGCATATAAACCGGCGCTGTTAACCGCGACTTGCGGGCGCAAGCCGGCTTTAATGCGCATGCTGTCCAGTTTATTGGAGGCTATTTGGTTTTTGAGGTCCTTTAAAAGCGGGCTATTACTTTTAGCTACATCGAGATAGTAATCTAACGAATTGGTTTGGGCCAGCGCTGTAGTATAAAAACTTGTCATTAATAAAACGCTGAAAAACCATTTCATGGGCATACACGATATTGATTCAGCTAAAATACTTTATAATTCTGTATTAAATTTGAACAACAGGCAACAAGTTTAATACAGAATTGTTATTGAACTTTATCACTTAAAATCCTTAAAACTATGTGGTGGATCTACGCTTTACTCTCGGCACTCTTCGCGGCCCTAACGGCCATCTTTGCAAAAATTGGTATTAAAGGTGTTGATACCGACCTGGCTACCGCTATCCGTACGGTTGTTATCATTATACTGGCCTGGGCCATTGTTTTTGTAAAAGGCAGCAACAATACTATCGGCGCGTTAACCCGGCAAAACTGGACATTTCTTATCCTATCGGGCCTTGCAACCGGGCTATCATGGATCTGTTATTTTAAGGCCCTGCAACTGGGTAAGGTATCGCAGGTGGCACCGGTTGATAAACTAAGTGTGGCGCTGGCTATAATTTTAGCAGCAGTTTTTTTAGGAGAAACGCTTACTTTAAAAACAGGTATAGCTGCGGCATTGATAATAAGCGGTACGTTGGTGTTGATTTTTTAGGAATAGATTTGTTACCTGCAATTCAGATTTAATTCAACATTGGCGCGCACCTTTGCGCCATGAAATACATTTATACCGTTCTTTTTATATTAATTTCAATTGTTGGGGCTAAAGCGCAGACAGGGAAAATATCCGGCAAAGTAACCGATTCTGTTACTAAACAGCCGGTAGATTATGCCACCATAAGCTTGTTTAAAGCAGGGTCGGCAAGTCCGTTTAATGGTGCTGTATCAGATACCAAAGGTAATTTCACTATTGATAATATTGCTAATGGTGAATATTCGATAAGGGTTGATTTTTTAGGTTATAAAGCAAAAACTATAGGTAGCATCAGCATAAGCAATACCAACCGATCGGTAATATTAAATTCCATTATTCTTTCAGCGGTTAGTAACCAACTGCAAACTGTAACTGTTATTGGCAAGGCCCCGGTTGTTGAAAATAAGATAGACAAGATGGTGTATAACGCTGCTAATGATTTAACCTCGCAGGGTGGTGTGGCGTTGGACGTATTGAAGAAAGTGCCCATGGTTACTGTTGATATTGATGGCAATGTTGAGTTACAAGGCAGCCCGAGTATCCGCTTCCTTATCAATGGTAAACCATCCAGCATATTTGGCGCCAGTCTGACTGATGCGTTGCAGTCTATCCCGGCAAGCCAGATCAAAAATATCGAGGTAATTACTATCCCAGGGGCTAAGTATGACGCGGCCGGCACGGGCGGTATCATCAATATCGTTTTAAAGGACAATAAAGTTCAGGGCTTTAACGGCAGTGTTAACGCAGCGGTTGGTACACGGTTAAATAACGGATCGGTTAACCTGAATGCCCGCAGTGGCAATTTTGGTGTAAGCGCTTTTTTTAGTGGTAACCAGCAATTAAACACGAAGGGTAAAAACAGTACCCAACGTACCGCTTACAATAACACGCGCGATACGCTGACCCAATTATTACAGGATGGTAGCAGCGCGTTTAAACGCAGCGGATTTGGAACCGGGGTAAACCTTAACTGGTCCATAACCAAGCACGATGAGGTAACAGCAGCTATAAGTTATGATCAATCAAACAATCTTAATAATGGTTTAACTAACCAAACCCAGGGCAGGTATGTAGCAAATAACCTGATATCGCAATTGGTCAATGTGCGTACTTCTAACAGTAACTCGCACAACCATGCGGTAGATATGAGTTTGGAGTATAAAAAAACATTTAAAAAAGAAGGGCAGGAGCTGAGTATTCAGTACAATTCAAGTTTCGGCCATAATCGTATCGACGCGTTTCAGCAGCAGGATTATTTAACGGGCGGCATTTTTTCTAACGGTTTGCAAAGCAATAATGCAGGCAAGGAAAGCGAGATCAATATTTCTGCAGATTACACACATCCGGTAACCGAGGACATTACCATTGAGACAGGGGTTAAAAATGTAATTGAAACCATCAACAGCAATACCATAACAGATACCTTGTTGCATAACGGTAATTATATTATCAACCCAAATCAAACCTATGGGTTTGATTATCACCGTAAAATATATGCGGGTTACCTGTCGGTATCAGGTGAAGTGTTTGACCATTTTTTGCAGGTTAAAACAGGGTTAAGGTATGAGCGCACAATCACTATGGTTGATTTTGCGGGAGCAAACGTACCAGGCTATAATATTTTTGCGCCATCATTAGTGCTTATGCACAACATCGGCAAAAAACAATCTATCAAGCTAAGCTATAGTTACCGTATAGAGCGGCCCGATTATGGCGATCTAAATCCTTTTTATAATATCAGCGATCCGCACAACATCAGTACCGGCAACCCTAACCTAAAACCCGAGAAAGGACATAATTATGAGCTTGGATATAGCAAGAGTTTTGAAAAAGGCGGAAACGTTTATGTAGCTGCTGTTTACAGATATAACACTGATGATAATCAAACCTACACCACTTTTTACCCGGTAATAAATATTAACGGCACCAACTATACCGATGTAACCTTAAATCAGCGTGCAAATATAGGGTCGCAAACGCAGGTGGGGATAAACGTTTTTGGATCGGTGCCAATTACCAGCAGTTTTAACTTGCGAAGCAATATACAAGCAGGCAGCCGTAGCAACAGCAACCCGGGCAATCCTACAGTTACCGGCTTTGCCTATCGCGTAAATTTAAACGCCACTTATGAATTTGGTCATGATCTTACCGCCGAGGTGTTTGGGAATTATCAATCCAAACAAAAAAACCTGCAAGGTACGCGCCCGGCATTTGGCTTTTACAATATAGCGGTTCGCAAACAGTTCTTAAACAAAATGGCAAGTGTGGGCTTAACCGCGGCGAATCCGTTTAGCCAATATGTAACGCAAACCGGTACATCATTTGGCGCTAACTTTAACCAGGTCAATGTAAGACAGGTGCCTTATCGCTCGTTCGGTATCAGTTTAAGTTATAAGTTTGGCAAGCTGGCGTTTAAAAAAGAAAAAGACGATAATAATAACGGGCCGCAACAAACATTGCCAGAAAATTAATAGTTATTTTACCGAAAACAAAACGGATTTGACACTCAGTAAAAGAAAACGAATAATGCTATTGGTACTTGGAAGCCTTGCCATGGGCTTTTTGGTACTTACTGTATTTGTTTTATTGTTCCCGTCCTCATTTATTGACCGGGAGTTTTCAGAGGAAGTGCAGGAGCATTCTAACCCTTTTTTAGATACAGTTATGAAAGGCGTCAGCATCTTTGGTTATATGCCCTATTCTGCCATTATAGTTTTGGGCACAGGTTTATTGTTCCTGTTATTTAAACATAAAAAGGAAGCGCTGTTTGTTGTACTCACTGCTTTATCGTCCCTGGTGAGTTTGGGCATTAAAATCCTGGTGAACAGGCCCCGGCCTACAGACAATATCGTAAGAATACTGGTAAAAACTACCGAGAAAAGTTTCCCCAGCGGGCATGTGCTTTTTTACGTTGTGTTTTTTGGGTTTTTAACTTTGCTGATGTACGAGATTAAAAGCATCCCTAAGCTGGTAAGATACCCAGTGTCTGCGGTAAGTTTATTGATGATATTTACCGTTCCATACTCGCGTGTTTATCTTGGCGCGCATTGGTTCACTGATGTAATAGCCGGGTTTTTCCTGGGATTAATTTGTTTATACGGCCTTAGCGTTTGGTACCTGAAAAAGCCAGTGCAGTAAAAATATTAATAACCGTTAAATCGCTTTTCTGCTTAAATTTGCGGCTTAATGTCTGCAACTAAAACAACTTCAGCCCGCACACCTAAGCAGCTCCGACTTGCTAACGCCGTTTTCTTTTTCCTGTCGGGATTTGGGTATGCATCATGGGCATCGCGCATACCAACTATACAACATCAGCTACATTTAAATGAAGCGCAATTAGGCGGTATTTTATTTGCCATGCCTGTTGGCTTACTGCTAACACTGCCTGTTACCGGGCAGTTGTTAAGTAAATTTAGCAGCCGCCGTATTATGTTTTTTGGCGGATTGTTTTTTTGTGTGGTGCTGGCGGGTATAGGTTTTGCAGTTAATGTATGGCAATTGGTATTGGCGCTGTTTTGTTTTGGTGTATCGCGCAATTTATTTAATATATCTACCAACGCCCAGGCAGTAGCCGTACAGGCATTGTACGATAAATCCATCATGGCCAACTTTCATGGTATCTGGAGCCTTGCCGGGTTTGCCGGTGCAGCCGTTGGATACTTTATGGTTTATTATAATATTGGCACCAGTTACCACTTATTGGGCGTGAGTTTGCTGCTGATAGTATTTACAATCTGGTTTATTAAAGGCACCATTTACCAGGCACCTGTACCGCAGCCTAAAAAGAAACTGTTCACGCTGCCTGATAGATCACTGCTCATTTTTTCGTTAATATGCTTTGCCTGCATGGCTTGCGAGAACACGATGTATGACTGGAGCGGTATTTATTTCGAAAAAGTGGTACATGTATCAAAAACCACCGCTACCGAAGGCTTTGTGGTTTACATGATAGCCATGACGTTAGGTCGTTTCATCGGCGATGCAGGGGTAAATCGTTTCGGTATCAAAAATATTCTGCGGTATAGTGGCATGTTTATTTTCTGCGGATTGTTGCTGGCGGTATTACTGCCTTATCAAATAACTGCCGTTACCGGATTTATATTAGTAGGGCTTGGGGTAAGCTGTATTGTGCCCATGGTTTTCCAGATGGCCGGCAAATCAACCACCATGAGCAGTGGTACGGCGCTGGCTTCTATATCGTCTATTGGTTACCTGGGCTTCCTGATAGTGCCGCCGTTTATTGGTTTTATAGCACAAGCAGCCGGGTTGCGGTTATCTTTCGGCCTGATAGCCTTATTAGGTGCGCTGGTTGTGGTATTAGTGTACAATATCAAAGACGAAAGCGAATAAGCAAACAATTTCGCTTAAAATACGTTGAATTTATATATAACTCTCCGTATGAAAGCTCCCGGCAAACATTATAAATTCATTAACAGTAAAACAGGATATGTGATCTATCACTTTACCCTGAAAAACGACCTTAATGAAACCGATGCCAAGGCCCAACTTGAAAAAGTTAAAGCCGATGTTGCCACTAAAAACAGGATTTTTTTAGACACTATTTATTGGGAAGAGGAGCGGGATAATTAAAATCTCCTACCCAAAATAAGTTTAAATACCGCTTTATCTGTACTGTTAGTTAAGCCCCACCCATAGCCTGCATTAAATTCCCAGTCAGGATTGAAAGTAAGATCTGTAGCTAAGTATATTTGATGTTGTTGATCTGATGAATTGTAATAATGGAAAAATGGCCCGGTGCTTCCATAATATTCAGGCCCCAATGCCACCACTTTACTAATGCTGTAACTTAGCTTAACATTTGGCGAAAAAATAAAACCCTGATTTGATTCGGGTCCAACAAAACTCTTTTCTAAAGTAGGGTTTAGTGATACATACAAATTCCCCCATTGTTTATCAACAATGGGCCTTATTTCTAACGTAGTTGTATTAGCATCATAAGCAGCTTTTTGAAACCCAAATTCAAATGATATGCTTACACCAACCGGCCAGTTCCAGGTATCGGGCGCAGCTACGCGCGGGCGTATGTGCGAGCCCACGTAAGCGCTGCGCCCATCACTGCCAAGGGTATTAAAAAAGTAAAATCCGGTTTCAAACCAGGGCGTCCAGCCATGGGTTATTTCTACGGTTTCATGAAATACATGATTGGTAGGTAAAACGCCATCTTCGATAGTTTTACTACCATCAAAAGTATAATTACTATGTAATTCAAACATAGTGCGCCCTTTGGCCATTGTGCCAGAGCCGTAAACTTGAATCTCGTAATTTTCCTGGGCTTTTGCGAGGTTAAATGGAAATATTAAGATTATTAAAAGTAATTTTTTAAACATTGTATAAAATTTAAGGTTGTTTAAAACTATTAACCAAATCTGTAGGAATTATGAAGAAAGGCTATTACTACATAATTGCTACAATATTTGTCCATAAGTTTAGGGCTAATTACATTTCTAAATTTAACTACTATCAGACATGGCTATTATTGAACCCGTTAAACAGGATATCAAGCATCCAGAACAAATTAAAAAATATTCGTTCTCCTTACGTTTATGGCATTGGCTAAATGCCTTGGTAATAACCGGATCATTGCTTACCGTGCTTTTAAATTCAACTATTTTAGAAAGCCGCACCACTGCACCATTTATAAAAGATACCTTAAAAGGGTCGGGCGCTGTAATAACCGACGATCAAGCCAAATCAGTAGCGCATGATCTGGGCGATAAAGTCTGGGAAGTACATACCTGGTTTGGTTATGGCTTAGTTGCGCTATTGGTATTTAGGTTGATATTTGAATTTTTCCAGTTAGCCGACCAAAAGCTGATCCGCACTATCAAAAATGCTTACCACCAATACTTCGTAACCAAAAAACAACGCGAACTGGCCCGCCACGAAATGGTGGTTAAAACCATTTATGCTGTGTTTTATTTAATGCTGATAACCATGGCAGTTACAGGTCTGTTCCTGGCATTCGAAGATTTCTTTGAGGCTTATAAAGCTTATCGCCATGCTATAAAAGAGGTGCATGGGTTTATTATGTATTTAATTTTAGGGTTCATCACTATCCACATCATAGGCGTGCTTTTGGCCGAGCGCAAAGACAGTAAAGGCATTGTGTCTGATATGATAAACGGGGGCGGGGAGTAAGCTTTACCTTGTTATCAAATACACCTTATCCAAGGTCTGTTCCCTTGTCGCGCTGTTTACAAATTGCGGTATGATCTGCTCGCGCGAGTAGTTGGTAAACGATTGTATCATCCGGTAGGGGATATGCGTGTTGATGAGGTAATTTAAAGTGTACTGCGTGCAAAAGAAAGCGGTACTATCCTTAGTGCTTATGGTGGTGAATTTTTCTATCGGCACAAAATCAACCGGCTTATTACATTCAAACTGGAACACATTGCTCTCCATCCGTCCGGTATAAATATGGTAATTGGCGTATCTAGGCTGATTGATATATTTGGCCGCCGCAACCAGCCCGTTGTACGAGTTTATTGTTGGGTACAAAACCGTAACCAAATAAAAATTAGCAAATAAAACTGCCGAGCAGGTTACGAAAAATGTTTTCCGGTGCAGGTCATTAACCTGTTTGTTTATCAAGGTTATCAGCAGGAAGAATAACCCGCAATCCAATACAAAAAAAATAAATGATGCCGGTTTTAAAAAAAAGTTGATAACAAATACACTAAGCGTAAGCAAAATAATATAAAGCCATTGGTTTCCCAGCCTGAACTTATTGCCGGTAGTTGATAGCTGCCTGTAACAATAAGGCGCTGTAATTATTGCAAACAGCGGGAAAACGGTATTGGTATAAAACGGTAATTGAAACCCAGAGAAAGAGAATAGTACCAACAATAATAATCCACCGCTCAGCGTATAATATTCGGGCAGTTTTATTTTGTTATAAATTTTGCGTCCGCTTTTATAAACCGCGTAATAAAACATTAAGCACCAGGGCGCAAATGCCCATAACAAAGTGTGCAGGTAAAAAAAGA
Source organism: Mucilaginibacter sp. UYCu711 (assembly GCF_050433825.1). Taxonomy (NCBI): domain Bacteria; kingdom Pseudomonadati; phylum Bacteroidota; class Sphingobacteriia; order Sphingobacteriales; family Sphingobacteriaceae; genus Mucilaginibacter; species Mucilaginibacter sp. UYCu711. The sequence goes on from NZ_JBNPWM010000013.1 coordinate 99,361, forward strand.
TGTCGCCACCTTTCCGGCTTATTGGTCCGCTGTTTACAAAACGCCCAAACTGGCTGTCCCACAAAAACCATTTAATGCCCGATACATTGTGCCGATCAAAAACCAGTTTTTCGGGGTGCAGGTCAAATTGCAGGTATAAGGCGTAAAACTCAGGCAGGGTAAACAATAACGTAAGTATATATAACCCCAAAAACCGTGGGCTAAACAATTTACCGAATTGCTTTTTAGAAATCAGCTGACCCAACAATGCCCCGTAAATAGCAATAATAACAAAGATGCCCTTGGTCATGATAGCACAGGCAGTAAGCAGTGCGGCAAGCAAGAGGTCTTTATAATTAAAGCGTTCTTCTAAATTGGCTATATGGTAAATACTCCCAATTACTAATCCCATCAGGTAAGGCTCAGCACGCACATCGGTGTTCGACATGATGGCGTACTGCGAGGTCATTAATATCAGCACGGCTACTGCCGCAGCTTCCCAATCGTAATACTTACGGGCAAACAGGTACGTATAGCGCGCACTCATTAAAAAGAAAAGCAGGGCGGGCAGTCTGTACGCCCAAACGCTGATACCAAATATTTTAAAACTTATAGCCGCCATCCAAAATGGAAAATGCGGTTTATCCAGCCAATCCTGGTTATAGGTAAAAAGCTGCAAAAAATCGTGCTTATAAAGCAGGTTTTTGGATATCGATGCATATAGCCCCGGGTCGTCGGTGAAGAAATTAACGTTTATCCCGCTTAGGTTAACCGCAAACGCCAAAACAAACAGCAGTAAATAAATAGGTTTGTCTTTATTCTTCATCCCTGCAATTATAAGAGTTTTACAGCATATAGGGCACAAAAAAACCCTTACCTTTAAGGGGCAAGGGCCAACTCACAACAATTGTTTAACCTTGGGCTATGAAACCCTCAGTCAATTCCTAACTGCAATGCAAGTCAGCTGTTATAACATCTTGTATATTGTTTGGTTTTATTTAGTGCAATAAATTTTCAACTTTATTGTTTTGGTAGCAACGATATTTTCAACTTATCTTTATACTGTAAATCAAACTAACCAAAATATGAAAAAAGTAGTTCAATTAAAGGCATTAGCAGTATTAGTAGTTGCGTTGTTATGCTCAACTGCCGCATCTGCACAAAAAGTAGTAGCCAGCCCCCGCGATAGCGTTAGCGGCAAAGTGCACGGCGCAACTATCAGCATCAATTATGGTTCGCCATCTGTAAAAGGACGTAAAATTTATGGTGGCTTACAGCCATACGGTAAAATGTGGAGAGCTGGCGCAAACGAAGCCACCAAATTTACAACCGACAAAGACATTATGGTTGAAGGCAAAAAATTGCCTGCAGGCTCATACTCATTGTTTGTTACACCAGGCGAAAAAGAATTTGTAGTTACGTTTAATTCGCAAACCGGCCAATGGGGTATAAAAGGTGGCGGACTTGCTAACGAAGATCCAGCAAAAGATGTGTTAGCTGTAACCGTTACTGGTAAACCGGCACCAATGACCGAGCGTTTAAAATATGTAATAACCTCAAAAGGTTTTGAACTGGTATGGGATACTACATCAATCCCGGTATCGATAAAATAACTGCAACTATTGTTGTATAGCTTGATAGCGGTGGGTTTCAAATCCATCGCTATTTTTTTGACTGGCATAGCCTATATTTGTTTTATAAATGCCGTACCAATTTAATAAAATACATAAGCGCTTATTTGCTATTGCGATATTGGCAATAACGCTGTTTCTGTTAGCTGTTTTTGAAGATCATCCGGCAGCGGTAGAACGGTATTACTCGCAGGGTTTGTATGTTGCTGTTTGCCGGGTATTGCATCCCATATTAAATATCTTCCCCTTTAGTGTGGGCGACCTGCTTTACATTGCTGTGGTTGCCTGGTTAATTTACTTATTTATTAAGCTGATAATATTAGCTTTTAAAAAACAATTTAAAAACGCAGGCACGCTGGTGCTGGGTATAATTATAGGCGTGCAAACCGGCATGCTTATCTTTTACCTTTTTTGGGGATTAAACTATTACCGCCCATCGGCCGCCCAACGGCTTAGCTTACGCGATACCAGCTTTACCACTGCCGATCTGCAAAATGTTACCTGTATCATCATTGATAGCGCTAATGCCGCCCGCGCCCGCATTACCCGTGCTGATACCCTGCAAGACAACGCTTCCATTTACCAAACTGCTGTAAACGCTATTAGTAAGATCTCGGCTGATTCTGTTAGCTTTCGGGCCTGGAATCCCCATATCAAACCCTCGCTGCTTACTCCACTAATGAACTATTTAGGCACCTCAGGCTATTATAATCCATTTACCTCCGAAGCGCAGATGAATTACCAGATGCCCTATTTTGAGCGCCCGTTTGTAGCCTGCCATGAAATGTCGCACCAAATAGGTTTTGGGCCTGAGGATGAAGCTAATTTTGCGGGTTTTTTAGCAGGCATAGGTTCGCATGACCGTTTGCTGCGTTACTCTGTGTATCAAATGGCAATGAGTGAGTGTATGCATGCGCTTCGCCGCCGTGACACTGTTGCCAGTAACGAATTAAAAACACATATATCAGCAGCGGTGCGGGCCGATGTAAGGGGGCAACACGCCTATTGGATGGCTTTCAGGAGTAAGATAGGCTTGTTAAGCAGTGTTTTTTATGACGATTATTTAAAAGCCAATAACCAGCCCCATGGTATGGATACCTATAACCAAATGGTATTGCTGTTAATGGCCTGGTACACAAAATGATGGTGCTTTAACGGAATTTTATTAATTTTAGCTATTATTACCCTGATTGATGAAGAAGTACCTGCTAACCCTGATAGTTTATTTATGCTGCACGCATTTACATGCGCAAAGTATAAGTTTGCTTAACCTTATTAATTTAACCAGCCTTAATAACGCACAGGCAGGTACCACGCTTACAGCGGGCAAAGTATGGTATATGCAATATGGCGAAGAGTTGAATGGATTTGTGGTTGAGCATTATCAATCAATGGCGCAGCCCGTTAAAAAAGAAACTATTATCATTGGTTCAGGTTTTAAAACTGCCACGGGCGCTATACTGCGTACGGTAAGCTATGTTAGCCCAAACCCACAGGATATAATTAATTTGGTTGCCCAAACAAAGGCGGCCGGCCTGGCCATTTTTTTCCAGGGATCGGACGCGAAGGATAATATTTATATCTACGAAAACTTTTTATACCACGTGGTGGTGCGCTTGGCGCTTGATAACAGCAAAGGCGTAATTGATATTACCCAGAAACAAGTATTTGTTGAGTAAGCCTTAAAACGCGTAAACGTAGTGATTGCTGATGTGTTTCTCCAATTGGTACATCAACGCTTTTTTAAGGCGCCCTTTGTAGCACACAATTATAAAGTTATGCTAAGCAAGCGTTAAATAATTTATAAATATTGCGTTATAATTTGCTGCAGTTGGTTGGCTTGTACCACACCGCTTTGGCGCCACTTGGTTTCGCCTTGTTTAAATATAATTAAGGTGGGTACCCCTTGTACCTTATAAGCAGATGCGGCCGCAGGATTTTTGTCTACATCAATTTTTATAATCGTTATTTTATCGCCCATGGTGCTTTTTAATTGTTGCAGTATGGGTGCCATCATTTTACAAGGCCCGCACCACTCGGCCGAAAAATCAACCAATACCGGTTTCTCTGATGCGATGATGTCCTGGAAATTTGCCATGATATTTGATGTTGTTAAGTTTATAACAATCAAAAAACCAATGTGTTTAAATTTAATTTTTACAAATGCACATCAATTATCTCTGCCTTTTTTGTCGCCAGTAATGCCAGCTCGGTTGCTAAAAAGCAATGCGTTTGCGGCATGGCGGTTTCAGTACGGTTTATAATATCGTTCACAAACAACTCGCCAAAGGGGAGTGCGTCCTTACTGCAATCAAAATATTTAATTTCTTTTTGGTTGGCCATAAACAAGTGGTCGCCACCGGGCCTGCCGGCAATATCAATAGTCTTGCGTACCTCTATATAGCCTTCGGTGCCTAAAATGGTAAGCCTGCCATCGCCAAAGGTGCTTACACCACCGGGGGTAAACCAATCCAGCCTGATATAACCCATACCACCATTACCGCGTAGCATAACATCGCCAAAATCATAAAGCTTTGGGTATTGCGGATGGTTAACATTACCCATTTGCGAGGCCACTATCTGGGCCTTGGTGCTACCAGTAAAGTATAGATATTGGTCAAACTGGTGCGAACCTATATCGGTTAAGATAGCGCCGCAGTACTTCGGGTCAAAATACCATTCGGGCCGCGTTTCAGGGCTCATTTTATGCGGGGCAAGGTTAACCGTTTGTATCACTTTACCTATGGCACCTGCTTTAACCAACTCGCCGGCCCTAACTGTTGCACGGCTTTCAAACCGCTCGCTAAACATAATAGAATAAATACGTTTGGTTTCTTTTTGCACACGCTTAACTTCGGCAAATTGCTCTAAAGTTATTACGCCTGGTTTGTCAACCAGGTAATCTTTGCCGGCTTTCATTACCCTGACACCCAATGGCGCACGGTCGATAGGGATCCCCGAGCTTAATACCAGTTGTATGGCCTTATCATTTAAGATCTCATCCTCGCTTTTGGCGTGTTTAGCTCTTGGATAACGCTTTGCAAATTGTGCGGCAAGGTCGGCCTCTTTTATGTAGTAGGATACCAGCTCGCCGCCACCTTTCATTACCGCGCCAATCATGCCGTAAATATGGCTGTGGTTAATACCAATAACCGAAAATTTTATCCGGTTTTCAAATACTTTTTCGGTGATATTGCGCGCAGGTTCATAAACAACTTTTGGCGCTGCAGCTGATGATAAGTTTGGCAATAAAGCCATGCCTGCGGCAACTGCTGCGGTATCTTTAATAAAATTACGGCGTTGCATAGTTTATAAGTTTTCATGAAGGTATAAAAATATAACAAAATGAACGGTCTGTAATAACAAAAAAGGACTCCCTGAAATTTCAGGAAGTCTTTTTGGGAAGATGCAATACTATGGATGAATGTTGTAAATCATTTTCTGATTGTACTGATAAAAATGATAGTTTGTAGGATCGCCATTTGGAGTCCAATTCACAAGACCATAATACGCATAATCATTAGCTGTTCCATTCCATCCCCAATTCATATGCAGGTACATAAATTCCCCTCCATAAGCGTTGCCATCTACATCGCAATAATTCCACACAAGATCTGTGTAACCATCGCAAACCCACTCATGACCAGTGGCTATTCCAAAAAAAGGATTATTGTAAGTCGCGGAAACTAAAACAGGCATGCCCCCATTTAGATTGCTAACAACGTTAATATAATTAAAACTTGCCAGCGTGGCAGTACTGTAGCCAAACCTGCTATTTTTAAAAACACCTGCCTCAGGATTACCACTCACAGACGAGCCGCTGTCATCCCAATTCATACCTGCATCATTGCCTATATCCACCATTAATTGAGCTAATGAAGATGAATAAGAGCCGTACTTATCTGCCGGCATTGTACTCCAACTGTATGTAGTCGGGTATTGCCAATATCGCATAATTTGTGCTATAGCAGTAGCTACACAGCCTGTAGGAGTATGTCCTAATTCGTAACTTCCGCTTGGACAGAAAACATTAAAAGGATATCCTTGGCCCCAAGCTGTTGAAAGTAAAGGCCCTACCGTATTGCTATAGTTGTACTCATGGCACTCCTCTGGTGGAACATTATTAACAGTCAGTTTATGTTGCCCAACATAATTTGCCGTTGCCAAACTAGCCCAAAGCTTAGTTACTTTTTTTGGAGCTTTGTAAATGCGATCTTTTTTGATAAGTTGTATATTTTTATGCGTTACCGATAACCAATTTATCAAACCCGGATGTAATTGGGGTGAATTTTCGAAATGTCCTTTATCATTATAGGCTAATATGGGTTGTATACGGTTATCAGCAGACACAATAGAATAGCCACCACCCACGTAATTAAAAATATAATAAGATGGGTTTACATTATCTGGTACAGCTAATGAGTCTAAAATTTGTTTAGATTGAAAAGGTGAGTTACTATTAGTTTTTTTCTGATTTTCCTGGCTTACAATATTGCCATTTTGTACCGCTGCAACACCGGCAATAGACATAGAAACAGCATTGGAATCGACAATCTTAGCTACCGTTTGCGGAGAATCGGGATTGTTTAAATAGTTTTTCTTACAAGAAAAGGTTGCGAATAATAACATTACAGTTAATACCCGGCAATAAAGCGAGATTTTTGTCATGATGTGATAAGTGTTTAGTTTATCACTAAGTTAATTAAATAATAGTTTAATTAACAATAATTATAAAGAAAATCTTGCTATTAAGTATTTAAACCGTCAGGCTTTTTATTTTAGCCAACAGTTCATTCATCTCAAAAGGCTTGGCCAAAAAGTCGTCGGCACCTGCTGCCATAGCCGATTCTTTAATATCACGACTGGCCGAGATCATAATAACCGGGATGTTCCTGGTGAGGTCTACCTGTTTAAGTTTTTTACAGATGTCCCTACCGTCTTCGCCGGACATCCAGATGTCCAATAATAACAGATCAGGCAGCTCTTCTTTCATCTCTAAAACTGTAGCTCCATTAACGGTTGATGTAACCTGGTAACCTTCAAATTCAAGGAGCATCTCTATTGCATCAACAATACCGGGATCGTCATCGGCTATCATTATTTTTTTTGGGCTCTGTGTCATTGGTATAAGATATCTGAAATAAAAATCTGACTGTTATTCACCTTTGGTAAAAGATAGCCAAATGTATAAGTTATAACATCAAATTACGCTAATAGTTTAGCGCCAAAACAGATTTTTGAAGCATTAATGGGTGGACAATTAAGGTACATTTTCCAAATTCATTCTAATTATATTTATAGGATATTTTATTAATTTATAAATTAATTACATTTTAAGGATAAGCAATACCTGTTTTAATTGAGCTGCACTTTCACTTTCCGATCTTATTTTATTGACATCCCTCCACACACACAAAAAATATAAAATTTTTGATACACAAACATTTTTTTTCAAACAATTTAATTATCAGTGATATTATAATACCTGATTTAATATTTGCTGAAGATTTGAAGTTAAAAGCGTTACGATATATTTTTAAAGATGAGCACAACCGCTAAAAACACACCACAATCACATCATTCCTCGTTGCCAAAAACGCCAACAGGTATTACCGGGCTTGATGAAATAACAGATGGTGGCCTGCCAAAGGGGCGACCGACATTAATTTGCGGCGAAGCCGGCTGCGGCAAAACACTGATGTCGGTTGAGTTTTTGGTTCGCGGAGCCGTAGAGTTTGACGAGCCGGGTGTATTTATGGCTTTTGAAGAAAAAGCTTCTGAACTGAGCATGAATGTGGCCTCGCTGGGCTTTGACCTGGATAAACTACAGGAGCAGAAAAAAATAAAGCTTGATTACGTACATATTGATCGTAGCGAGATAGAAGAAACGGGCGAGTATAACCTGGAAGGTTTATTTATCCGCCTTGATCATGCTATTAATACCATAAAAGCAAAACGCGTGGTATTGGATACCCTGGAGAACCTTTTTTCGGGTTTAACCAACCAGGCTATTTTACGTGCCGAACTGCGCCGCCTGTTTCAATGGCTGAAAGAAAAAGGCGTAACCGCTATTATTACAGGTGAAAAGGGAGAAGGCCCGGCCCTGACCCGTCAGGGACTGGAAGAGTACGTATCAGACTGCGTTATTCTATTAGATCATAGAGTGATCAACCAGATCTCGACCCGCAGGCTGCGTGTTATTAAATACCGTGGGTCGGTACATGGTACTAACGAATATCCATTTTTAATTGACGACGAAGGCATATCAGTATTGCCTATTACTTCATTAAAATTGGAGAAAAAAGTATCGTCCGATCGCATCTCGTCAGGTATACCGGCAATGGATACTATGCTTGGCGGGCGCGGGTTTTTTAAGGGCAGCAGCATATTGGTGTCGGGCACGGCAGGTACCGGCAAAACCAGTATAGCCGCCTATTTTGCTAATGAAACCTGTAAGCGCGGCGATAAATGTATCTATTTTGCTTTTGAAGAATCGCCTAAGCAAATCATCCGCAACATGCACTCTATAAATGTCGATCTGCAAAAGCATATCGATAAGGGCATTTTAAAGTTCCACGCGTCGCGCCCCACTTTGCATGGATTAGAGATGCATTTGGTGGCTATGTACAAAATCATCAAGAAATTTAAGCCAGAGGTTGTTGTGCTTGATCCAATTACCAACCTGATAACTGTTGGCTCGGTAAGTGAGGTAAAAGCAATGCTGATACGCCTGATAGATTTTTTACAGGAGGAACAAATAACCGTTATGTTTACTGCCCTAACCCTAAATAGCATAATTACTGAGCAAACAGACGAGGGGGTGTCTTCGTTGGTAGACGCATGGCTAATGGTAAGGGACATTGAATTTAACGGCGAGCGTAACAGAGGTATGTACATCATGAAATCGCGCGGTATGAAGCACTCAAACCAGGTACGCGAGTTTATTATTACAGATAAGGGCCTTGACCTGGTTGAAGTTTATTTGGGCCCTGATGGCGTATTAACAGGGTCGGCACGCGAGGCACAGAAATTGCAGGAACAAACGGGCTATTTGCTGCGCGAGTTTGCTGTTGGTAATAAGGACCGGGAGCTTTTGCGTAAACGCAAGGTGTTAGAAGCCAAGATCTCAAACCTGCAAACAGAGTTTGAATCGGCCGAGGAAGAATTGAACAAAATGTACCGGCAGGAAGAGCTGGTAAAACAAGCGAGCAGCAAAACGCGGGAAGAAATAACCAGCCGCAGACGTGGAGAACACGGCGGCGAGAAAGGTGAAAACAATGGCTAAGAAAAAAGAAGAAAAGGCATACGAGTTACGGTTATACATTGCAGGAAAAACAGCAAAATCTGTTACCGCATTGGCTAATCTTAAGAAATATTGTGAAGAGCACTTAAAAGGACAATATAAAATTGAGGTGATAGACCTGCTGTTACAACCCCAGCTTGCCGAAGGCGACCAGATCTTTGCCATACCTACGCTGGTACGCAAAGTACCCGAGCCGATACGAAAGATAATAGGCGACCTGTCAAACGAAGAGAAAGTATTAGTGGGTTTAAATATTCGGCCGGCATAAGCAACTATAATGACAAAACAACCATCAATACCCGAATATGATGAAGACGGAATATACCAATTACGCTTATTTGTAACGGGTGCATCGCCAAATTCTACCCGCGCTATATTGAATCTAAAGGAGATCTGCGAGGAGTTTTTGAAGGAGCGGTATGAGCTGGAGGTCATTGACATTTACCAGCAACCTTTAATGGCGCAGGAAGAACAAATTATTGCCGTGCCCATGCTCATAAAAAAAGGTCCGGGGGTAGAGCGCCGTTTAATAGGCGATATGTCAAATAAACAAAAGGTACTACGGGGGTTAGGGGTAAGCTGATATTTAATGGAACGCACTAAATTAACATATGATGAATTACTGAACGAGGTAGATGAGCTTCGTTACCAGTTGGAGGAGGCCAATGATGCCATTGATGCTATCCGAACCGGCCAGGTAGACGCGTTAGTGATCCAGGGTGAAGAAGGCCATCAGCTTTATACACTTAAAACCGCCGACCAGACCTACCGGATGTTTATTGAAAAAATGAACGAAGGCGCGGTAACTATTAATGAATCGGGCCTGATACTGTACGCTAACTCGCGCTTTGCCGGGATGGTGAATATACCGCTGGAGAAGGTGATAGGTTTCCCGTTTGAAACTTTTATACCGGCAGAGCAGCAGAATAAATATAACCAACTGATAAAAAGCGCCTGGAAGGAAGAGTGCAAGGAAGAGATAGAACTATTAAGCTTTCAACACGAAAATGTTAGCTGCCTGTTGTCATGCAATACATTAGAGTTGGATGAAGGGTTGGCGCTGAGCTTGATACTGACCGATCTTACCATTCAAAAAGATGCCGAACGCCAGCTTAAAGTACGTAATACACAATTAGCAGAGGCACAAGCCGCTACCGAAAGGCTAAACGATGAGTTAGAAGAAACAGTAAAGATAAGAACCGCAGATCTGTTAATAAGCCGCGAGCACTTTAAACTGCTGGCCAACAACATGCCGCAAATGACATGGACAAACCTGCCCGATGGTACACCAAACTTTTATAACCAACGATGGGAGGAGTATGCAGGCTTCAATTTATTGGATAATAATGACCGGCGTAAAATATTGATCCATCCCGACGATTTTGAACTAACCACCGAAAAATTTAATGCTTCCATACAATCGGGCGAAGTGTTTGAGGTGGAAAACAGGTACAGACGTGCCGATGGCACTTATCGCTGGCATTTAAACCGGGCGCTGCCATTTAAAGACGATGCCGGAAACATCCTGTTTTGGATGGGTACCGCAACCGATATTGAAGAGCAAAAACGGGCGATGGAAAAGAAGGACGAGTTTATAGGCATTGCCAGCCACGAGCTTAAAACCCCTATAACCAGTTTAAAAGGCTACCTGCAGCTCATCAGCCATAAAAAAGAAACCCTGCCCGATGTGGTTAAGCAATACATTGATAAAGCTATTATCTCCTTAAACAAGCTGCAGCGCCTGATAGATGACCTGTTGGATGTAAGTAAGATTCAGGCCGGCCGGTTAGAGTATGCTATGCACCTGGTTGATATTACGGAGCTGGTAAGGCAATGCACAGAAAATGCCAGGCATGTGTACCCTAATTATAATTTTGAAAACACCGCCGAAACAGGATTGGTAGTTATTGGAAATGAAGAGCGTTTGGAGCAGGTGGTAATGAATTTAATTAATAACGCGGTAAAGTATTCGCCCGATGATAATAACGTGCTTATAAGCGCTGTAAAACGCGATGAACAGGTACGTGTATCTGTTACTGATAACGGCATCGGTCTTTCACCCGAACAAAAAGAGCGGATCTTTGAACGGTTTTACAGGGTGGAGGATAAGAAATACATGTCGAGCGGTTTAGGTATGGGCCTTTACATATCGAAGGAGATCATTAATCACCACCTCGGTAAAATAGGGGTAGACAGCGCTTTAGGAAAAGGATCCTCTTTTTATTTTGAATTGCCGCTGGCGTAAACACACAGTTTTTCGGCATAAAAAACTAACTTCATACTTTTATAACAATCAATAATTTAAGTATGAATACCAGGTATACCCTACTTTTGCTGCTGTTTTTAAAGTTTAATACATACGCGCAGGCACCTGTATATTCAGGTGCGTTAAAAGAAGTTTTTAAAGGCCCTGCAAGTGCTGCCGACCGCGAAAACTGGCTTATTGGTTTAAAGGCCTGGCGCGACAATGAGCAAAAACGTTTAAACTATAACGGTGCTTTATACACCAACCCACGCTTACAATGGGTTAAGCATACCTTTATCTACGTGCAGATGATGGCGCACGATCGTTATTTTTATGATCCTATAACGCGCAAATACACCGTTAGCCGGTATCTAAACGATCTGAAAAAACGCTATGGCGGTATTGATGCGGTGCTGATTTGGCCAACTTACCCAAACATAGGCATAGACAACCGCAACCAGTTTGACCTTACTGCTGATTTACCGGGTGGCAAAACAGCTGTAAGGCAAATGATACAAGATTTTAAGGCTAAAGGTGTGCGGGTGTTTTTCCCGATAATGATTTGGGATAGGGGTACACAAAGAATAGCCCTTACCATGCCAAAGGCTTTGATTAATGAAATGAAGGCATTGGGCGCTGATGGCTTGAATGGCGATACGATGGCCGGCGTATCTGAAGATTTTTACACAGCGGCAAAGACCGAAAATTATTCAATGGCATTTCAGCCAGAATTAAATCTTCATGATTTAAAAATGGCGGAATGGAATACCCTAAGCTGGGGGTATTACTGGGGGTATGAATATGCGCCCGGCGTTAGTATTTATAAATGGTTTGAACCCAGGCACCAGGTTAATATAACCAATCGCTGGGCCATCAATAAAACAGACGATCTGCAGTATTCATTTTTTAACGGCATAGGTTATAATTCGTGGGAAAACATATGGACAGTTTGGAACCAGATAGCCGACAGGTATGCCGAAACCATACGGCGCATAAGCACAATTTATCACCAATTCCCTGACGTTTGGAGCAGCAACGATTGGGAGCCCTATATCTCCGTGTTGCAAAAAGGAGTCTTTGCATCCAGATTCCCCGGTAAAAACAGAACCGTTTATACCTTTATAAATAGAGATAGCACCGATGTTAACGGCGAACAAATTAGCCTGCCTTATCATCAAAATGAAAAATATTACGATTTGTGGAGTGGCCAACAGTTAAAACCTGAGATAAAAAACGGGAACGCGGTTTTAAGTTTCGGGATAGAAGGGCATGGTTATGGCGCGGTGATGATTGTAAACAATGCTGTTAAACCATCAGAACTGAGCTTCTTAAAAACAATGGCGGTTTTGAGTAAACGTAAATTAAAAAGCTTTAGCACTGCCTGGAACCCCATCCCTCAGCAAATGGTGCCTATCGCCAGCACAAAGACCCCGCTTAAAGATACTGAAGGAATGATAAAAATTCCCGGTACCGATAGTTACCAGTTTGAATCGGTAGGGGTAATGATAGAAGGAAATGAACTACCAACTGCTGTAGGCGTACAACACCCATGGGAAACGCACCCATCGCGCTCGCAAAAACATATGCTAAGCATAAAATCATTTTATATAGATAAATACCCGGTAACCAATAAACAGTTTAAAGCGTTTTTAACGGCCTCAAAATATCATCCGGCAGATGATCATAACTTTTTAAAAGATTGGGTTAACGGCAACTATGCGGATGGTACAGCGGATCAGCCGGTGACCTGGGTATCAATAGAAGATACACGCGCTTATGCCAAATGGGCCGGTAAACGATTGCCGCACGAATGGGAATGGCAATATGCAGCTCAGGGTACAGATGGCAGGCTATATCCCTGGGGTAACGACAAAAACCAGGGTAATTACCCTGTGCCTGATACTACACGCGCCATGCGCAAGCCCACTAAGGTAAATGAATATCCGGCTGGTGCAAGCACTTTTGGTGTAATGGATATGGCAGGTAACGTTTGGCAATGGACAGATGAATATACGGATGCACATAGCCGCACGGCTATATTAAAGGGCAGTAGTTACTTTCACGCTCAAACATCAGGCTGGTATTTCCCGCCGGCGTTAGAGGTAAATAAATATGGCAAATATCTTTTAATGTCGCCAGGCATGGACCGCGCCGCAACGCTCGGATTTAGATGTGTCGCAGACAGCAAATAAACAACAAAGGCGATCAATTGATCGCCTTTGTTGTTATAAAGGTATTTACTTATTCGCCTTGTTTAAATATCGACGCGAATTTGGTTTCGTAATTTTTAACCTCGGCCATGTATTTATTATATAGCTCGGTTTGATGATTAGTCCGGGCGGCATCAGCCATACCATAAATTAACTGGATGCCCATTTGCACTTCGCGGGGATTGTACGCGCCCGAGTTGTTTTGCAACTGTGCATAAGCATACTCTAATTGGTCAACTATATAACTGTTAATGCTGGTTACATATTTGGTTGCCAAAGCAATGTCATGCAATTTATAAGCGTTTTGCGCCATGTAAAACTTGCTGCCGGTAATGCGCATATCAACATTCAGATCAGGCATCACCTCGTCGTATTTATGCAATGCTTTTAAGGCCAGGTCCTCATGTCCTTCGGCAATTAAGCTTTGTATCAGGTCAAGGAAAGTAGTGATCATTACCGGGTAGAACATGGTGGTAGACTCGTGATCCAGGTATTTGGCAGTTTTAAACTTGCCAAATTTAAACTTGTTCATGATGTTATTGTATGCCACCATGGTATTTAGCTTGCTTGGTTCATCCTTAACAGCAGTATCAACTTTAAGCGGCATCAGGTGGTAAACAAAACCTTCTTTGTATAAGTAGGGTTGCATACCTATCAGGTTTTCGTTGCCAACAGTAACCGCAAAGCAAATAGGGCGTTTCCAGTTGTTGTGCGCCAATATATCCAGCATAGCCAGGTTATCCTTCATAATATAGTTTGAAGTGTATTTCCACTTCATAGTATCAGCTATCAGGCTTATTTTATCAGCGGGTACTACATTGTTTTTAATGATATCCTGCGGATTGATAGTTATTTTAAAGTTTTTGGTTGGCAGGTAATTGGCAGTTTCGCCACTTGGGTAAGTAGTCATAACCCGCGGATCATCTGATGATATAAAATCAAACACATCCTTTACTTCGGTATACCCCAGGATTTTAGCGTCCCTAAAGTATAATACATCGCGTATACCGTCTTTATATTTATCAAATGGCATGGTAATAGGCAAGGCATCAGCTTCGTTCATTTTGCGCTGCATCTGGTGTATATACCAATCGCCGGTAAATAAACTCAGGTTAACCAGGCGCACATCGGGTCGTATGTTTTCTACCTCCTGCGCATACCATACGCAATACGTATCGTTATCGCCATAAGTAAATAAAATAGCGTTTGGCGGGCATGACATCAGATAGTTATACGCCATATCATGCGCTATCATTTTGGTAGAGCGGTCATGCGCTTTCCATTCCTGTTTAGCTAATACTACGGGCACGGTTAAAAGGCATATCGCGGTAGCTGCATAAGCGGCTGTTTTTGGGGTGATCTTCTTCCTTAAAAATTCGGCCAGTGCAATAACACCCAGGCCTATCCAAATAGCAAATGCATAGAACGATCCAACATACGAATAATCCCTTTCGCGCGGCTGTACCGATGGCTGGTTAACATACATTACAATAGCCATACCGGTAAAGAACCATAACAGGGCTACAATCAGGGCGTCGCGTTTCTTTTGTTTAAAGTGATACCACATTCCAAATAAACCCAATATCAATGGAAGGGCATACAGCGGGGTATAGGTTAAACCCTGGGTAACAGATTTTGGTAAATGCTTGGTGCCATCCAGGATACCGGTGGTCCAGTCGCCATCAACATACCCTTTAAAACCGCCCATTTCCTGCTGGCCATCGCCATCATTTACACGGCCCGCAAAGTTCCACATAAAGTACCTTACGTACATCTGGTACGTTTGCCAGCTAAAAAAGAATTTTAGGTTTTCGACCATTCCGGGTACATCAGTTTCGCCCATTTGCAGCCATTGCCTGTAAAAGCTGGGATCTTGTCCCTCGGTGCTGTAAATACGCGGGAAAACTGTGGTATGATCGTAAATATAATGTTGTTTTTTACCTGATACCTCGTACTTTTTTTCTCCCTTGCGATATAAAGTGCTGCCTTCGGTTTGATCAATTACTTTAGCATCAAAATACGGGCCCGTTAATAATGGTGTTTCGCCGTATTGGATCCGGTTTAAGTAGCCGTTTAAAGTAAACGCGTTATCAGGGTGCGAGTTATCTAAATTGGTATTTGCAGTTGCACGGATAGGGATATAAACAAACGCGCTGTAGCCAAAATAAATAAAGGCTACACATAGTAAAGCCAGGTTTAAAATAGCCTTGCCTTTTTTGATACTGTAAAAAATACCGCCTACCAATAAACTTATCAGTAATATAAAGAAGAAGATGGAACCTGTACCAAAGCCCAGCCCTAAAGTGTTCACGAAGAACAAATCGAAATAGGCTGATAGCTGGATGGTCCACTGCCTGATGCCAAACTGTACCAGGCCCAGTATACCAATGCTTATTAAAAAGGCGATAACCGCGCTTTTGGTATTAATAGTTTTTGCCCTGCGGAAGTATACAACCAGCGATAATGCCGGGATAGTTAACAGGTTAAGTAAGTGGATGCCTATTGATAAGCCAATGATATAAGCTATAAATATTAACCATTTGTCGGCACCGGGCTCATCAGCATGGGCATCCCATTTTAATATGGCCCAGAATACAATTGATGTACACAAAGCTGATAAAGCAAACACGATGGTTTCGACAGCCGAGAACCAGAAGGTATCAGTATAAGTAAATGCAAGTGCGCCTACCAAGCCTGCGCCCATAATTAATATGGTACGTACGTTCTCATTCTCGTCATCCTTAGTAGCCGGAACCAGTTTTTTAGCTAACGCGGTAATGGTCCAGAACAGGAACATAATGGTTGTTCCACTGGCAATTGCCGAACCCAAATTGGTAAAATAAGGTACTTTGGCATTATTGCCGAACGATAATAGCGAAAAGACCTTGCCCAGCATAGCAAACAAAGGATAACCCGGTTGGTGTGCAACCTGTAAACGAAACGCGCACGAAATAAATTCGCCGCAATCCCAAAAACTTACAGAAGGCTCTAAGGTTAAAATGTAGGTTACAGAAGCTATAACAAAGCAAAGCCAGCCCAGCAGGTTATTGATCTTTTTGTATTGCATTGGTTGAGAGTAAAGTTTATTCAATAAGTAAATATCAATATTTTTTGAAATACTGATACAGCATTAACATCTTTTAACATAAAATGAGGCCAAAACCATCATTTGCGCAAAGATGATAAAATTACTTTAACACTTATAGGGTGTTAGCGGGATTGTTAAAACTTTAATGCTAACCCAATATCAAAGTAAAAAACCGATGATTGGCTTGTCAATCCTAAAGCTTTTACCACAGCTGCTGATTTAAATTGGTTTTGTGCCAAAGCGTAAGTAGCGCAGATATTGAACGTGATATTGCCTGTCGAATATTCTACCGGCATTGAAAATTCATAATCCAGGAGCTTGTACTGGCTTAACTCTGACTGATAAGTTTGCAGTAAAGCAGTAGCTGCCGCCGAGTTTTGTACATTTTTGCGCTTACGGTAAGCCACATACCCGTTATAGAAGTTTTGTGTGCCGGTATTAGCTTCGATGGTGGGTGATAAGGTTAGGCCGTCGTCTTTGCCAAATATCCCGTCGAAGTCAAAATTATGACTCAGGCCAATGTTCAGGAAGATATCGCCGGTTACGCCTTGTTTGTTGAAGTTATAGTCGGCGGTTAGGGCTGGAATTATAAAATCGTTATCGTAACTTAAATTACTGCTAACGGTGCTGCTTTGAGATGA
Source organism: Mucilaginibacter sp. UYCu711 (assembly GCF_050433825.1). Lineage (NCBI taxonomy): Bacteria > Pseudomonadati > Bacteroidota > Sphingobacteriia > Sphingobacteriales > Sphingobacteriaceae > Mucilaginibacter > Mucilaginibacter sp. UYCu711. Next base: position 116,458 of record NZ_JBNPWM010000013.1, read on the forward strand.
TGACACCTGAGTACTGTTACTACTGTAAAAGAATTTTGTGAAAGATAAACCGCCCGATAATTTATCAGTCAAATCGAAATCATAACCCAGGGTAATATCGCCGCCATCAATCTTACTCTTTTTACGGTTAGGCACAACATACAAACTGCCTGATAGGTAGATACCATTGCTAAATGCATAGTTAAGTTGCGGGGTTATAACCGAGGTTTGGATAGAATCAGCCCGACCCATAAAAACACTGTTGCTTAGGTAATTTAGCTTGATTTCGAAGCCCGGCTTTTCGTCGGTACTTTCGCTTTGGTTGGTTTTGGTTTGTGCTACCGCGATGAAGGAGCCACAGCTAAATAAACAAAGCAATAAGCCCTTGTAAGGTTTAATCATCATAATTAATAGGGGTAATTACGATAAAGGTAAAATAAAAACACAAAAAACGGGTACCTTATCAGATACCCGCCTACAAAGGTGTGAGTTAATATTATGATCAGATCTTTATAATGCGGGTATCCTTTTTAGGCTTTTGATCTTTATGATCGGCCAAAAGCTCTGGCAATAATTTAATAATGCTGATCATCGCGCCGCCTATCAGTACCATGGCCTTAAAGCCGAAACGTACAAAAGGCTTCATTACTTCCCAGTTCTCTTTCCAGGTATCGGTTTCTGCCTGCTTAGGATTACGTTGAATGCGTTTATATTTTACCGGATGGTTTGCCATAGCTTTGATGTTTCTACTATAATAAAGCTATGAACGGGTAAATTGTTTAAAATATTTTCAGCTTATCAACGCTGATTTGTCCTGAAACAGTATCAAAAGTGTTTCACTCAAAGTGTTTCACTTCGGTTTTCAAAATCGCACAAAAAACACATAAACAATTTATTATCAATAGTTTACTAGTAATCATTTAAACTATTTGTACTGTTGCAAAGTGTTTCACTCGGTTTTTGTCAATATGCTTATTTACAGTAACTTACAGCAAAAAAGTGTTTCAGGTGTTTCAAAGTGTTTCACTTTTCTGTGAAACACTACACTATCTTCCGCTTCAACGTTATCACCGTTATCTCCGGCCAAATCCCTAACCTGCCCGAGAAGGCAAGGAACCCAAATCCGCGGTTCACATACAGATACCGGTTCTTCTCATTTGCCAATCCGGCCCAGTCCTTATAACGGTACTGCACCGGGCTCCATCTAAAACCATCAACCTCAACACCAAACTGTGCGCCGTGGGTGTGGCCAGATAGGGTAAGATGAATATTATTGGCATCGTTATAACGTACCTGTTCTTCCCAATGGCTTGGGTCGTGCGATAGCAGGATCTTAAATGCTTTTGGGTCAACACCGGTTAATGCTTTAGGCAGATCGCCTTTTTGTTTAAAACCACGGCCCCAGTTTTGTACACCTAATAACGAGATCTTTTGACCGCCTTTTTCTATCTCCAGGTTTTCGTCCAACAGCAAACGATAGCCCAGATCCTTATGGTGCTGTTTTAACTTATCCAGGTTTGCGGCTTTTTCAGCCTCGCTGTCCCATTGAATATAGTCGCCATAGTCATGGTTGCCTAGTATGGAGAATTGCCCGTAGAGAGCCTTTAATTGGCTGAAATTGGCTATGTATTCTTCTATCTCCCAGGCGGCGTTGTTAACCAAATCGCCGGTAAAAACAAACAGGTCGCTTTTTTGCGATTGCGCCAGGTCGATACCTTTTTGCATAGCCTTAACGTTATCAAAACTTCCCGAATGGATATCAGATAACTGCGTTATGGTAAAGCCGTCAAAAGCTTCGGGCAGATCATCATAATAAATAGTTTGGCGATGCACCCTGTAATCATACTTCCCCCTAAACATGGCGTAGAAGAACCCAAAGAAAGGGAACGCCGCCAGTAATATAGCCAGTTCACTAATAAACTTGCGCCGGGCCGGAAAGTATTTATGGCTGACAGCATCTTTATGTTTAGTTGTAGCATTAAATATACCAACACCACCGCGACCCAGATCGCCCAAAAACAACACCAATACAAATACCAGTTTGGTTATCAAAAAAGTTAAGAACAGGCTCAGCATCCACTCGTGGAAAGGCGTCATCCCTTTGGATGTGTTATAGCTGCCAAAACCCAATAGAAATATAACGGTAATGCTAACAGAGATTATCAAAAATCCCCAGGGAACGATTTGCTTTCCGCGTTTAGATTCCCAGTCGGCAGTAAAAGTTTTAAGGCCGTTAAAAACATACCATTCAAACAACAGGCTTATAGCCGCAAAAATTAAAAAGATATTAAGAAACCCGCTTCTGTGCATATTGCCCTATTAGCCTGCAATTTATAAAAGGAAAGATAATTAGCATGTAAAATTTGCTTCGCGTTAAATAAAAAAACTCCTGCGCCTGCAGGAGTTTTTGTTAAAGGTGTTAAGCTAATTAGTTGTGGAAGTTACTACGGTCATCGTGGTAATAGCCGTTTTGGGTTTGACCACGCTGATCGTGCTGATAACGGCTTTGTTGATCGCGTGGGGTATGATTTCGTTGATATCCATCGCGCCCGTTACGCTCATATTGCTGCCTGCGTTGCTGGTATTGCAGCGAACAACCTGTTAAAGCAACTGAAGCGAACACTACCAGTGTAAGCATTTTTATGATGTACTTTTTCATGTCTCTTTTTTTAAGTATACATTAAAGACTATGATAAGTACCGAAGGTTTAACGTTTTTGAGCCAGCCTGCTTACACCGATAAAGAGCAACCCTAAACTCAAAAATGCCAGCAATAAAAAGAAACTGTTAACAGCTATCTGCGGATAAGTAAGCTTAGTGCCGTCAATAAAGCTGTAAGGATAATAATTTGATATTGCTCCCCTTAATAAAATGTAAACACAATAAATAAGCGGGTAAAGCAGCCAGTTTATCGCTTTGCCCCAGGGTAGCTTTTCCTTCGGGATAAACACCAGCCAAAACAATATAAACATGGGCGGACTGATGGAGTGGAAAATCTCATCGCATACCCTAAACCAGCCCAGCTGCACATGCTGACCGCGCAATACCAATTGGTAAACCAGCAATACTATGGTGATGTAAACGCACATGGATGCCAATACCGCTGGTTTGGCAAACCACTTACCCCATTTTGATTGGGGCGCAAACAAAAACAACGTCATAGCCAGCGCTACGAGAAAGTTATTTTGGATGGTAAAGTAGCTTAACAACTGCACAATGGCACCGCCAAAGGTGCGCCCTTGCGACATGTATTTTTCTGTAGAAATATAAAACTGGATAAATAGTGCCAGCCAAACCATTATTGCCAGCAGGGCCATGTATGCTATTCTTATCTTATTCTTCATTTTTTGGCGATTTCTTGTTCGGTTTTTTGTCCATCACAGTTTGCCAGCCAAGCATGATGGCATCCAGCAGCATATCTTCACGCATCTCTTTTAATTCAAAAAGGGTACAGCCCTGTAATCCCCATTTGTTGGGCACGGGATAGATGATTGCCGGGTTAAACGCGCAAAACACATCCTGGTCAATAAGCGATAGTTTTACCATCATCCGTTGCTCTTGTAGCCAAAGGGTAGCAAATGTGCGCTTATTGGACCTGAAGGCAGGCCTGCCCACATGATCATACTCCTCTGTCCCCGGCAGGGATAGCGCAAATTGGCGGGCGGTTTCTATGGTTACCATATCGTTGATTATCAGCTAAATTATTAAAATCCGGTTTAAAAAATTGCATGAACGTTAAATACTTCTGATATTGTTTAAATCTACAACAACTTATACCATGCCTGATAACCCGAACGGAGAAATAACCCTTACCTATAGTGATAGTGGCGTCGCTACCATCAGCTTTTACCATCCGGCGCAAAACTCGCTGCCTGCGGCATTGCTGGACACGCTTACTGCCAAAATAAACCAGGCAGGCGATGACGGCCAGACACGCATTATCGTACTAAAAAGCCAAGGCGAGCGTACCTTTTGCGCCGGTGCAAGCTTTGATGAGCTATTGCAAATAAAAGATAAGGAAGCGGGTGCCGCGTTCTTCGCTGGTTTTGCCAATGTGATCAACGCGTGCCGTAAATCGCCAAAAATTATTATTGCCCGTGTGCAGGGTAAAGCCGTAGGAGGGGGAGTAGGTCTTGCCGCCGCTGCTGATTATTGCCTGGCTACTGAAGCCGCAGCTATTAAACTAAGTGAATTGGCTATTGGTATCGGTCCGTTTGTAATTTCGCCGGCAGTGATACGTAAAATAGGGCTGCCCGCGTTTTCGCAGCTGACTATCCGCGCTGTCGATTTCCAAACCGCGCAATGGGCCAAAGAAAAAGGATTGTATAATGAGGTTTATGCTACTATAGGCGATATGGATACCGCTTTAGAAGCTTTAACAGAAAAGCTGGCATCCTACCATCCCGAAGCATTGGTAGGTTTAAAGCAAATATTATGGGAAGGTACCAATGATTGGGACGAACTGCTTAATAAACGTGCCGCTGTAAGCGGCGAATTGGTATTGTCTGAGTTTACACAGAAGGCGCTGCAGGATTTCCTGAATAAAAAATAAAGAAAGCCCCCGAACTATCGGGGGCTTTCTTTATTAATAATGTCTTACATACCTTGTATGGCGGTAGTAGCTTTGGTGGTATACCGGTCTGCCGTAACCATGACGATAATATACTCTACGTGGCGGCGCTACCATAACGCGGTTATAAACCACGGGGCGTTCATAATATTCTCTATGATATACCGGATACTCTGGTTCAGCATATTCTTCCTGGTAAACGGGTTGTTCCCTTACTACCACTACATGGCGCGGCGGAGGGGTACCAATTCTTAATCCTACACTTATTTGTGCATTTGCTGCCTGGAAAGTACAAGCCATTAATGCTGCTGCTATTGTTAATTTTAAAATTTTCATAACTGTTGTATTTAGTTAATAACCTATATTGTTATTGTTGTTAATAAGACAAGAGCCATGCCAGTAGGTTTAATAAGTTTTATCAAATTAGCTATAACTTATTGAGAATTAGTGCGAAAAAGTGCGTTTTTTTGAGCTGATATCAGATTAACCCGGCATTATAACTGGCGTACTATAAAAGCTACAAAAATGATTACTAATAAAAAAAGCCTCCCGAATTTCGGGAGGCTTTTTTTATTAGTAATGTCTTCTTACCACACGCTCATGACGAACGTAGTTTCTATGATATACCGGCTTTCTGTAACTACGGCGGTAATAGGTTCTGCGTACGGGCTCATGACGAACAATTACCTGGCGCTGAACAGGGCGATGTACCACTACTACCTCACGACGTGGAGGAGGAGGAGTTCCGATACGTACACCTACTCTTACTTGTGCGCTTGCTGCCTGGAAGGTACAAGCTAATAATGCTGCTGCTATTGTTAATTTTAAAGTTTTCATATTCTTTTTATATAAACAGTTTTAATATCGCCGTTCATGTAATTATGACAATAGCTATGCCAGCAGGTTTAACATTGATATAGTTAGTTATTGTTAACGATCTCTTTTTGCCTTTAATTGCAACGAGGATAGGTAGTTATGGATTGTAACGAATATGATATAATAAAAAAGGCGCTGAGTTTTAAAATCCCCAGCGCCTTTTTTAGCAAATAAAGTATTATTTAACATTCATTATGGCCACAACCGGGTAGTGGTCTGACGGCACTTTACCCCAATAAGTATTGTTTAAAATAGCATAGCGCTTAACGTCAAATTGCCTGGTAACAAAAATATGGTCTATACGCGTATTCCCGGGTAAATCCGCCTTAAATCCATTAAATGAAGGGCTGTTGGCAAATTTTATAGGCGCAAGGTCAAAGCAATCTTTTAACACACCTGTGCTTAATACTTCGGCATAGCTTTCATTATGCTGATCTACGTTAAAGTCGCCGGTAAATATAGTTGGCTGGTTGCCGGCCATTTCTTTTATCTTACTTAAAACAAGTGTAGCGCTGTTTTTGCGGGCTAATACACCAATATGGTCCATATGGATATTAAAGAAATAAAACTTGAAGCCGGTTTTAATATCCTGGAACTGCGCCCAGGTACAAATACGTGGCAAGGCAGCATCCCAGCCTTTGTTTGGCCTGTCGGTAATAGTTGATAGCCAGAAATTGCCCTGTTTTACTATTTTAAAACGGGTTTCTTTATAAAATATAGCCGAATATTCACCTTTTTTAACCCCATCATCACGGCCTATACCTATCCATTTATAGCCCGGCATAACGCTGGTTAAATCGTTAAGCATATTGTATTTACCCTCTTGCGTACCAAAAATATCCAAATCATTAAACTGGATAAGCTGGGCAATTACCGGGTAGCGCTGCCCCCAGCCGTTACCGGCTAAAGAATCCTGCTTATTGTCGTTACGTAAATTGTAAGTGGCAATATTTAATTGCTGGCTAAAGGCCGCACCGCTTAAAATTAAGCATGTAAGTGTGGTTAAGAAAAGCTTTTTCATTTGTTTTAGTTGGTTGGCCAAATATATAAAAGTCTATGTTATTAAGCGGTTAATCTGCTAAAAGTTAACATAGATTTAATATCATGAATATACAAGTTCCCGGATTCTCATGAAAAATATACCATGCTATCACCTGCACCTTGGCACCCTAATCTTCATACGCCCTTAAATTATTCTTCAATAAGCGCATCTCTTCCTGGATATTTTCAATCCGCTCTATTAAATGGGTAATGGCTTCAATCCCGGCAACGTTAATATCCAGTTCGGTATGAAGGCGTATGATGCGTTCAAGCTTGTTTAGTTCGGTTTCGGGGATGCAGGGCGTACTATCGACAATGGTTATTTTTACCAGTCCCGCTTCCTGCAGGTCGGTTATAAAAGTATGTTCCAACTGGTGATACACACAAAAATCAGTAGCTTTTATTAAATGCTTAGCGTTCATATCTCAATAATTTATGTTGATGATTTAGCCAATTCTTCAAATAGTTGCTTTTGTTTATCGGTAAGGTTGGTTGGTAACTGTATCTCGTAGCTGATATACAGGTCGCCAAACTGCCCCTCTTTTTTATAGACAGGCAGGCCCTTGCCCTTTAGTTTGACTTTAGTACCGGTTTGTGTTTCTGGCGCTACCTTAACTTTAACTTTGCCGGTCATAGTTTCGGCTGTTATTTCGCCGCCTAATATAGCGGTGTAAATATCCAGTTTGGCGGTGCTGTAAAGGTCCGCGCCTTTACGTTTAAACCGCGGGTCATCAGAAACTAAGAATTTAATATATAGATCCCCACCCGGGCCGCCATTGGCACCAGGGCCACCATGACCCGCAATTTTTATGGTTTGCCCGTTCTCCACACCTGCCGGAATAGTAATGCGGATATTTTTACCATTTACTGTAAGTGTTTGTTTATGGCTTTCTAATATATCTTTTACGTGCAACTGTAACTCGGCATTCAAATCCTGCCCGCGGTATTTGGCCTGGCGCCTTTGTCCGCCGCCGCCGCCAAACATCGACTGAAAGAAATCCGAAAAGTCTTCGCCGCCACCGCCGCCAAATCCTTCAAAATCAAAAGCCTGCCCACCGCCGCCGTAGCTGCGTTGCTGCCGGCTTTGTTGTTGGCGCGCCTGCTCGTATTGTTCGCCGTGCTGCCAGTTTTCGCCGTATTGGTCGTATTTTTTGCGTTTGTCAGCATCACTTAAAACTTCGTTAGCCTCATTAAGCTGCTGGAACTTTTTGTGGGCTTCCTGGTCGTCTGGGTTAAGATCGGGGTGGTATTTACGCGCAAGTTTGCGGTAGGCAGCTTTAATGTCCTTATCGCTTGCCGTTTTGGTAACGCCTAAAATTTGGTAGTAGTCAATAAATGCCATAACGGTTAAGTAGGGACGCGCTCTTTAGCGTCTGTAAATTAAACTTTAAAAATAGCAGATTGGTTTTGATTAATAAATGATGAGTATCATTTAGTTGATCTTAAAGATCAGACGCCCGTGTGCGGCAGCGCTTAATATAATTTCTAAAATCCAATACTATCCCTGCAAAGAAATAAACTATCAGCGGGAAACCAACGGATATGAAAGATGTATAAATAAAGAAAAGCCTTATTTTAGAGATAGAAATATTAAAGCGTTCGCCCAAATAAGTGCAAACCCCAAAGGAGTAACGTTCAAAAAAGGTGAGGATCCGCTGTAACATATTTATCAGGCTAACTTTAGTATCTTATTACCAACGCTGCATTGCAGGCATTTCTTATAATTACAATAATAGTTTTTTAATTCTAATAATGCCTGCGTTTCGAAAGCCGAATTTACTTTTACACCTAAACTGACAAAATCGGCAATGATATTATTGTTCTCGCCGGGCAGGTTTTCCAGTAATTTTAAGCTTCTGTCTGTATAATATTGCTGCTGGTTATGCTTGCCATAACTGAACAAAAATAGGGCCAGTGTATTTAATAATAACAGATCGGCAGACGCCTGCCCCATATTTTTTGATACCGGTTTTGATGGCTTATCAAACTGGTAATGGTCATCCCAATATTTATTTACCTCTATATCTGTAAACAGCCTTTGCAAGCTTTTTATATCTTTTATGTCCAGTACTTTAGAGAACAGGTGATTTGAGTTTACCACCAATGCCGCAAACTGTGCCAGCCTGACAGTAGGAAAATTTAACGGGCGCATCCGCATAAACTTCCATAAGTGGTTATCAATAGGGCTAAGGCTGAACTTCTTCCGCAGAAACTCATATTCTGTTTTTAGCTTACGCGGATATTCATCTTCAAAATCGATGTTTAAAAACCCAGCCTGGCCAAATATCAATGCTTCTATTTGCAATGGGTTATTTTTATGCTTCGCGAGGATGTTTTGGGGTAAAGATTTCGCCATTAGCTCAAACGGAACAGCATTGGTTTTAAACCCAAAGTTGGCTGCCAGGAATTGATAAAAAGTCTCTTCCCAATCGCCGCGGTTAACGCCGAGTGATGCGATTACAGTTTCTGATTTCTTTTCCAGCCTTTCTATCAGGATGCGCGTGAACCAGGTTTTTAAAGTAAAATCGTCCAACTTGCCAATGCTGGCCTCGCAGGGGATAATGGTTTGCGTGCCGTAAACCAGGTTATGGTAACGGTTAAATAATTCATCGGGTATACGGTCTTTTAGTTCAAGGGTTGGTATTCGGCGGCCATTGGTTAATATAACCGGCTCGTCATCGCGGTACACGACGTGAAGGATCACATTATCGTAGGCATTATCTGTAGTGTGATTATGCTTGCTCCAGTCGGACGAGGAAAGGTGCAGCTCTACGTTTCCGGCCCATAGCGTGTCGCCAATCTTTATCCGTGCATTGCCAAAATCAGGCCCAGAGTCGGTATTATGCATCCCTGCCGAAAATATCTCGATAGTTTCACCGCTGGTAGTTTGCAGGCCGCTCCGCTCAAACAGGCGGAACTTCCAGATATAATGTAAAAAGTCTTCGGTGAAAAGCATTAACTAAGGTAGGGAGATAAATGTGAAATAAAAACTCTTTATGTCATTGCCGCGCTCGTTCCTCGCTCGCAATGACACATTTTCGTTTATTTTACTAATTTCACGCTTCTATAAATCACTATGCCCGATCCCATAATCCAACCGCCATCTACCGCAAGTCGAATTAAATCCATCATAGGTGGGTCATTAGGCAATTTGGTGGAGTGGTATGATTGGTATGTATATTCAGCCTTTACGCTGTATTTTGCCGGCGCATTTTTTCCATCGGATAATACAACAGTGCAATTATTAAATACCACCGGCATTTTTGCGGTAGGTTTTTTAATGCGTCCTATAGGTGGTTGGGTAATGGGTACCTATGCTGATAAATATGGCCGTAAGGCGGCCCTAACAGTATCTGTATTGCTTATGAGCATCGGGTCGTTTGTTATTGCAATAACACCGGGGTATAAACAAATAGGGATATATGCGCCCGCAATATTATTATTAGCGCGAATGGTACAGGGCCTGAGCGTCGGCGGCGAATATGGCACCAGTGCCACCTACCTAAGCGAAATGGCCGGCAAACGCCGCCGCGGGTTTTATTCGAGCTTTCAATATGTAACTTTAATTGCAGGCCAGCTAATTGCACTGGGTGTGCTGGTTTTATTACAACGTATTTTTTTAACCGAAGACCAGTTGCACGCCTGGGGCTGGCGCATCCCATTTGCTATTGGAGGAGTGTTGGCTATATCGGTGATGTATTTACGGCGCAGTTTGCAGGAGTCGGTTACGCTGCATAGTCATCCGCAGCATATCTCAACCCGCGGAACGATAAAAGAACTGGCCAAACACCCTAAAGCTGTTTTTACAGTAGTAGGCCTAACCCTTGGCGGTACGGTAGCTTTTTACACCTTCACCACTTATATGCAAAAGTTTTTGGTGATAACATCCGGGTTCAGCAAGAGTGCAGCTACGCTGATATCGGCATTAACATTAATAGTTTTTATGCTGTTGCAGCCTTTGTTTGGGATGTTATCTGATAAGATAGGCCGTAAGCCATTGCTGATAACTTTTGGTGTAGGCGGTACATTAGCCACCGTACCCATATTAATGCTGCTGGGCCATACAAAAGACTTCTGGACCGCATTTGCGTTGATCATGATAGCGTTGATAATTGTGAGTGGTTACACATCAATAAATGCAGTAGTTAAAGCCGAAATGTTCCCGGCGCACGTACGGGCGTTAGGTGTGGGTTTCCCGTATGGTGTAGCAGTGTCCCTGTTCGGCGGTACTGCCGAGCCGTTGGCGCTGGTGTTTAAAAATTACAATCACCAGGAATGGTTTTACTGGTATGTGGCTTTTTGTGTGCTGATATCGTTATTGGTTTATATTAATATGAAGGATACCAGGGAGCATTCGAAAATGGAGGCGGTACATGATTAGGCGAGGCTCTACACCAAGCTCGACACCACATTAATACTCAATGCCACAATAGCCGTATTAAAAGCAAAGGATATTATACCATGCATTAATACTAACCTCCGAATTTTGCGATCCGACACCTCGATATCTGATACCTGGAAGGTCATACCTACCACGAACGAGAAGTAAACAAAATCTAAATAATCAGGCTCTGTTTCATCAGGGAATTGTAAGCCACCTACCGGTGTTTCGGTGCCCTCGTCTTTATCGATATCATAATATAAATGCGCGTACCGCATGCTAAACAGGGTGTGCACCAGCCACCACGATACGATAACCGAGGCCATTGCCAGTAAAATATGGCCGGTAACATCAGCCTCGGCCTGCCCCTTGGTGCCTTTTAGTAAAAACAGTATGGCCCCCAAACTTATAACCGATGCCGCTATCACAAATAAAAATATCAGCGTCCGGCTCGAATCCTGCAGCTTTGCTATTTTCCTGATCTCCCTGGGATGGGCGTTGAATATGATGATCCAGTCCATAATAATAACAGCCAATGCAAATGCCACCCAGGTAACCAGCGCAACCGCGGGCCAGCTTAGGTTGGTACGCGTCAGCAAAAACGCTATTGATGCCGCACCAAACGACATCACTAAACGGTAATGCGCATCAAACCTAAAAAACTTATTTTTGGGGAGAGCCTTAATTTTTACAAGCAGTTTTTTAGCCATTAGGTGATGATTAATTGCAGGGCAATATACTTAATCCTCCTCAACTATTTCGGCCACGCGGCCCACCTGCCCATCTTCTAATCTTACTTTAATACCGCGCGAGTGGTAGGCCGAACTGGTGAGCAGGTCCTTCACAATGCCGCGGGTAAGTTTGCCGCTGCGCTGATCTTTTTTAAGGATGATGTCAACCTCAAGGCCCGGGTAAATGTCACTTCTGTTTTGTCCGTTCATGTTTTTATTTCTTTTCGAGTGTCCATAGGTCGTTACTGTACTTAAATTCCGGATGATTGGGAGTACCCCCATATTTACCCCCGGTCATATAAATTTTGCCTTTAAATACGGTAGCCGCTATCCCGCCGCGGGGTGTCCATGGTGCCGTTTGGCTGACCCAGGTCTTACCGTCATCGCTTATTAGTACCTGGCTTGAAAACAGACCGTTACGGTTGCAGCCAAGCAGCCATATTTTGTTGTCGAAAACAACAGCTGCATAGCCAAATAGTTGTTCGCCTTTTAAAATTTCGTTGGTCAATATGGTCCAGTTTAATCCATCGGTCGATGTCCATACGTCGTTATTCAGTAAGTAAAGTTTGCCTTTAAAGTTTAATATCTGGCTTTGGCTGCGCTTGCCAAATGGCAGGTTGTCTTTTTGTTTAACCCAAACTATGCCATCGGCCGAATTCCAGATATCAGCATATTGCTTATTTTGGTTCTCGCCACCTATTATCCAAAGTTTGTTGTTGAATACAAATGGATGGTAAAAGAACCGCGCCGGCAAATTTCCCGTTTTGGCAATAACCGACCAGTTTTTAAAGTTGTTGGTCCGGTAAATAATAGGTGTGTAGGTAAATCTTTCGATATTACCCTCAAAATGGCCTAAACCATACATGCTGTTGTTAAACTGCACATAATCTAAAAACCCCAGGTTATATATGGCATTATTTAAGCTCGATTTTACCCATCGCCGGCCATCTGTCGAATACCAATTACCATCGGAGTGAAAGACCCAGGCCGTATCATGTTGCGTGAACATCTGGAAGTTATAGCTCTTTTTCCAATCAGCGCTATCCAGTACTTTGGTCCAAATGTAGGTGGGGCCCTTTTTAGCTGCCCCGGTATTTTGTGCGTAGATTAGGGTACATGCCGTTAACCCAATAAAGAGCAACAGGCAGATGCTTTTTCTGAGTAATCCGTTCATAATTTATAACGCAAAAATCTCCCTCACTTTGAATTTTACTTTACCAGCTTAGCAATGGCCCAGCTTACCGTTTCAAACTTAAAGCTGCCCACCAACTTGGTCATGGCATCTACAATTTCATCATTACATAAATTGCCTATGCTGCCCTCGTGGGTATGGTTAACTGTTTTATGCGGATCAAACTCACCTTTCTCAATAGCCAAACCAACAGCTTTGTAAGCATCGCGGAACGGTGTGCCGTTTAGCACCATTTTATTTACCTCTTCCACGCTAAACAGGTAGGCGTATTTAGGGTCGTTTAATATATCCTGATTTACGGTGATGTTTTGCAGCATAAAAGCTGCCATGTGCAGGCAGTTCTTCAGATCTGTAAACGCTGGGAACAGCAGCTCTTTTAATAACTGCAGCTCGCGGTGATACCCTGATGGCAGGTTGGTGGTCATCAGGGCAACATCATTGGGCAGGGCTTGCAAGCGGTTACACTTGCCGCGCATAATTTCCCAAACGTCGGGGTTCTTTTTATGCGGCATAATGCTGCTGCCGGTGGTTAGGGTATCCGGGTAGCTTACAAAGGCGAAGTTCTGGCTCAGGTATAATGCCTGGTCCATAGCCATTTTAGCCAATGTGGCTGCTATTGATGATAAAGCCTGGGCGATGATCCGCTCGGTTTTACCACGACCCATTTGCGCGTAAACAACATTGTAATTCAAGCTCTCGAAACCCAACAGCTCGGTGGTCATGGTACGGTTTAAGGGAAATGACGAGCCATAGCCCGCAGCCGACCCCAGCGGGTTTTTATTGGTGATCTTATAAGCGGCTAATACCAGCTCTAAATCATCAATCAAACTTTCGGCATAGGCGCCAAACCATAGCCCGAATGATGACGGCATGGCTACCTGCAAATGGGTATAACCCGGTAACAGGGTATCCTTATATTGTTCTGATAATGCTATGAGTTGCGTAAACAGCTTTTGCGTTTCTTCAACCACCTGTTGCAATTCGTGGCGGAAAAATAGCTTAAGGTCCACCAGAACCTGGTCATTACGCGAGCGGCCGCTATGGATCTTTTTACCGGCATCGCCAATGCGTTGGGTTAGCAGCATTTCAACCTGCGAGTGTACATCTTCCACACCCGGCTCAATGGTAAAATTGCCGGCCTCTACATCAGCATAAATGTTTTTAAGCTCGCGTTGTACCAGTTCCAGGTCGTCGGCGCTCATCAGGCCAATGCTTTGCAGCATCTGCGTATGCGCCAACGATCCCAGCACATCAAACGCCGCCATTTGCGCGTCAAATTCGGTATCGCGTCCAACGGTAAATTGTTCTACCAGCTCATTAACATTAGTGGTTTTTTGCCATAGCTTGCTCATACTGCAAATATGGGAAATATTTTGTTGATGATGGGCTCGTGTTTTGTTTCACAAAAATGTGTAACAGATGAAACAAGTGAAACAATATTTTGACTTAATTAGTTAATTATCAAATGATTGTGAAAAGCAGGTGAAACAAAATGAAACAACTTTTACGTTAGAATTTTTAGGAATAGAATAGTGTTTTACAGCTGATAATCAACTAATTGCAATTTATAGCTTTTTACCCCTCTGAAACAGCTCAGGTGAACAAAAATGAAATAACTTTTATTTCAGGTTTTTTATGCCGGGGATTAAACGATGCGTTCAAGCATCGCAACATACAACTCAATACCTTCCCTGATCTCCTCAACATAAACAAACTCATCTGCACTATGTGAGCGCGCCGAATCGCCAGGGCCTACCTTTATAGACTGGATATCCAGTAATGACTGATCGGAAGTGGTAGGAGAGCCGTAGGTTGTACGGCCCAAGGCTATACCCGCCTGCACTATAGGGTGCTGTTTATCTATAGACGATGGTTTTAATCGCACAGAACGCGGCGTAACATCGCAGGTTACATTTTGGTGGATGATCTCTAAAACTTCTTCATTGCGGTAAGCATCCGTCACTCTGACATCAACCACAAAATTGCAGCTGGCGGGCACCACATTATGCTGCGAACCTGCGTTAATAACGGTAACCGACATTTTTACCGGCCCAAAAACATCACTCTCTTTAGGAAACTTAAACGTACGGAACCATTCGATATCCTTCATCGCTTTGTAAATGGCGTTATCGCCTTCCTCGCGTGCGGCATGGCCAGCTTTGCCGTGGGCAACGCAATCCAATACCATCAAGCCTTTTTCGGCAATGGCCAGCTGCATCAGGGTAGGCTCGCCAACTATGGCAAAATCAAGCGGACCTAAATCAGGTATAATTAACTCTAACCCGTTAACGCCCGAGATCTCTTCTTCGGCAGTAGTGGCTAAACAGAAATTATATTTAAGGTTGGTACGGTCATAAAAATAAAGGAACACCGCTATCAGCGACACCAGGCATCCGCCGGCATCATTGCTGCCCAGGCCATATAGTTTACCATCTTCTGTAATCGCGTCGTAAGGGTCGCGGGTATAGCCGGTATTTGGCTTTACGGTATCGTGGTGCGAGTTAAGCAGGATGGTAGGCTTAGCCGCATCAAAATGTTTATTGTAGGCCCAAAGGTTATTTACTTTACGATTTGGGGTGATGCCGTTGGTTTTAAGGAAATTTTCTAACAGGTCGGCAGTGCGGTCCTCTTCCCGGCTAAATGATGGGATAGAGATCAGCTGCTGCAGCAAGGTAACGGCCTGTTGATATAGTGTGTTGATGTCAGTCATAACGTAAAACAAAATTACATTTTTTTATTTAGGATGTCATTCGACCGAGGTGCGAGCAGAAAAATATCTCTTTAAAATAGGAGGCTCCGCTGGAGCCTGAAATATCTCTTTTGTGATTAGCTATAAACACGAAGCCCCTGGGGCTATCAGGCGTTGTAACCCGGTGGCTCCAGCGGAGCCTCGTGTTTATAGAAAAAACGATGCGGTTAAAGGCTCCGGAGGTGCCTCCTTAAACTATTGATAAAATTAGTGGGCCTACCCAAACAATTCGCCTTTATTTAAAAACTGCGGCAGGCGCACGTTCATGCCTAATTCGTGGTTTAGTTTTTTAATAAAATAGTGAGCCTTTTCCGGCGAGTGGCGCTCGTCGTGCTGGTGCATAAAAAACCAAACCGATTTTAAACCCATATCGCGCCATTGCTTTATGCGGTAAACCCACTCGTCAAGGCGCGGATCATCGCTCGCGTCGCCATTACCTACATACCGGATAAACGCATGTGGTGTAGGCAAATTCATGTGTACACAATCACGCCTGCCAGATGCATCGGTTATTACCGCGCCCAGGTTCAGCTCATGAAACAGGTTAAATACTTGTTGCCTTACTTCATCATTGGCAAACCATTCTTTATGGCGCAGCTCTACAAACACCGGGATATCTTTTGGCAATTGTTCTAAATAGGCTTTTAATTCCGGGAAACTTTTTGGGGTGAAGTTATCGCTCAGTTGTAAAAACAGCGGGCCCAGCTTATCGCCGAAGGCCAAAATTCCCTCATAAAAAGTAGTGGTAATTTCTTCGGCGTTTTTTAACCTGCGGATATGGCTGATGCTTTGCGAAAATTTAGGGCAAAATTTAAAGTTGGGGTTCAAATCAGCCTTCTCTTTCCATTTGGCGATGGTTGAGGCAGGATAGAGGTTGTAAAACGTAGCGTTAAGCTCAATGCTGTCAAAATGCTTTACGTATTCGTCTAAAAAGTTAGCATCCTTAGTTTTTGGCGGATAGATTTGGCCGACCCATTCTTTACGTCCCCATTTGGCGCAGCCTACATGTACCTGCAAGGGCTGGTCGTTTTTTGCCGAGGTGAGGGTTTGTATGGTTAATGCCGGATTGGGCGGTAAAGTAAAATCAATTAACGGTAGTTCTTCGGGTGTTACGCGGCCAAATTCCATAGGTGTAAAAATTTAAGGCAAGATAAATATTTTGGAGTAAGATTTACCGGATTAGCAGATTATTGGATTATGTAGAGATGCAATGCTTTGCACCTTTCAGGAAATTTAAATAACAGAGGTGTAGCCTCGCGTCGTTTTGTAGCCGTAGGCTCGGCCCATATTATATGTATCGTACCTACGGCACTCGGTTTTATATTTTTTAATGTTCAACGGGTTGAAACCCGTTGCTACAATATTTATCGAGCCGATGGCTCTTAAATTTTCCTTGAATTCGTAATTATTACAAGTACACAGAATTTTCTTTAGTCGGATTTGCAATCCAGGACTAAATTTCATTGGGATTTATAATTCCCCTCTGATCCCGATGACTATCGGGAGTTTGCCTATTCGGATTGCAAATCCGCTGGCTATCTAGTCCGGTATTACAAATCCGGACTAACGCTAATGGTTATAAATTCGGACTAACAATAGAGGCGTAGCCTCGACTTATATTGTAGCAACGGGTTTTAACCCGTTGACAGCACCAAATTAAGCTATCGAGTGCCGTAGGTACGGTACATATTATATGCGCCGTGCCTACGGCACTCATTTATCTTCTTTTATTTTCCAACGGGTTGAAACCCGTTGCTGCAAAATTTGCCGAGCCGATGGCTCTTAGATATTTTAAACACCTAATTGAAATTTGTACGAACAATGAAGACCGAAAGCATTGCTTCCATACAGAGGGTTTCAGATATTAACCGTAAGCCCATCATAAGCCAGCTCAATACCGGGTGGCAGCTCGGCAGTAACATCGGCATGTTTGCCAAGGCGATGAGAAATATGGGTAAAGTAAGTAGTTTCGGCACCCATCTCCCGGGCGAAAGCAATAGCTTCATCCAAAGTAAAGTGCGAAATATGGGTTTGCTTTTGCAGCGCGTTTATCACCAGGATCTTTGAGCCTTTTATTTTCTCCTTCTCCTCGTCAGACACGGTTTTGGCATCGGTGATATAGGTGAAATCATTTATGCGGAAACCCAGTACCGGTAATTTATAATGCATTACCTCAATAGGTGTAAAATGGATACTGCCTATATGGAAACCCTCTTCGCCAATGGCATGCATATCTACCTGCGGTATACCGGGATACTTATTTTCGGCAAACACATAGGGGAACTCGCGCATCAGCGCCGCCTGCACACGCGGGTCGGCATAGATATTCATGGGTTCCTGCTGCTTAAAGTTAAAGGCGCGTACATCATCCATGCCTGCAACATGGTCCTTATGCTCATGGGTGTAAACAATGGCATCCAGGTGCTGCACATTGGCGCGAAGCATCTGGTACCTGAAATCGGGCCCCGAATCTATAGCTACTGTTTTATCATCAGCCTCAATTAATATAGACGAGCGCAGCCTTTTGTCGCGCTTATCTGCCGAGGTGCAAACCTCGCAGCCGCAGGCAATAACTGGCACGCCCTGCGATGTTCCGGTGCCTAAAAAAGTTACCTTCACAGCTCCAGTTTGGTTTGTTTAAGTTGTTGTAAAAAAGTAAACTGTTTATCGTCCAGTAAATTAAGGTCGATCTCCAACTCCCGGATCAGTTCGGCCAGGGCCAGGATCTTGCTTTCTAAATTCGAGAAACGGTTTACTACTATCATTTTGCTGTTAAGCAAAAGGCATGCCCCGGTTTTAAAGTTCCCTTTTTCATACCGCACCTTGTAGCCAGCTGTTTTTAATAGCATTTCCATTTTTTCGAGCGTATGGGTAGTAAGGGTAAGCATTATTCAAAAGTACGGATTATGCGGGAAGGAAAAAGGGGGGACGAAAAATTTACGTGTGGAGTTATTTCCAATTTTGGTTACCTCTTAAAGCATACAACTTAGAGAAAAGACTTCTTAAACCCCATGTAGCTTGATTTCCATAGTCTGCAATTAATTTAACAGAGCCATCCGCAAATTTAATACAGAGGTAACTGCTATCTAAATCGGTTACATAAATAGTGTACCTGTCATTTAATTTTTTTATACTTATATAGTTTATTAAATTATAAATTTCTTCAAGGTCTGCCTTTTTAATCTTGCCTTTAAAAACCCCAACCGTTGTTTTAGGGTCACGTGGGGGTTTTTGACCCTTAGCTACTGTATAAAACACGTTGGTTCTATTATTAGTTAAAACAGCCTTACCTGAATGATTGATAACAATCATATTATCCGGCTTCTCAACAAACTTAGGTGGTGTATTTTCCCGGCCATACCAGCCCCAAAGCGAACTGAAAGTTATTGAGTCAATTTTATAATGCGATGGATCGCGGTTAAGTTCGACAAAGCCTCCAAACTTATATATCAAAGTATCTAAGTGGGTTTCTTTTTTTTTAGGTAAGTAGCCCTTTGGGTAAATATAACTACTGCTACTAAATACAATAAGCGGCACTTCATTATCTTTAATAATATCTACGATCTTATCGCCTTCCCTCAGACCTAAGTGGATTAACTGGAACTGATTATAGCCAATGTCTATCGCAATTAAGTACGTTGGAGGATAATTGCTGTCAAGCACTTCTACTAACAAGTCAGTATTTTTATCAGTATTAAAATCAATTTTTTGCCAGCTGTTAACTTTGGTAAGTTTACGGTTCAAAGGCCATTGTTTTTTAATTAAAGTGTTTAGGAAATTAACCATATCACTATCAGTCTTTAAACTGTCAACTGTATTGGCAAATGTAGCTGAAGCCAAAAGTATCCAAAAGAATATCAACAGCAATTTCCTCATAGCGCGCAAGATTTAGCATTGGTACTACTAAGTTGGTGATAATGCTTTGTAAATCAAAACTCTGTCTTTAGTAAGACTATTTCAAATTCACTACCTCAACACCTGGGTGTGCCTTAGCATTAAACGTAAAGGTGCTTGCAGGCACATTGGCAGGCGTTGTTAAATTACTGATAGTATAGGTGTACTTACTGCCGCTTTTATCAAACACCAGCGCGCTGTAGATCTGCTTTTTTACCTTGTCTATCAGCAGCCTTATTTTAAAGAATTGTTGCTTGTTGTCCTCGGGGCTAAGGTCAATAGCCTGGTAAACCTTGCCGGCAATTTTCTGGTCGCCGGTGTACAGGTATTTGTAGCCACGCTCATACATGGTGAAGATCTTTGCCGGATTAAAGCCATCGGCACCAGCTTTGGCATCGCTTAATTGTACCTCTTTATCTTTTTTTAGATAGGTCCACTGGCTTTTGCCATCGTTTATTATTTCCTGCTCAACATCGGCCTTGCTACCGGCAGCGTATATGGATATTTTGTATTTATTGGTTTTAGATTGTGTTATCAGCATACCGTTGCGGGTTTCTTTCATGCCCGCCTGCTGGTTATCAATGGTAAAACTAAAATTGCTTTTTATGATTGGGTACGACCGGTACTTCTGGCTCACCTGGCTTAAAATAGTTTTTGCCGCCGCGTCTTTTTGTGCGAAGGTGTGGGTGGCGGTTAATAAAAATAGGGTATAGAAGAATAATTTTTTCATGTTGGTATGACGTGATAACCTCCAAAATGTTTAGTGAAAATTTAATTTAATAAACTTGTCATCCCGAGCATAGCGAGAGATCTATACATTGACAGTCTTCTTGCTTAGCGTTTGTATAGATTTCTCCCGTTGGTCGAAATGACAAAATGTGTAATTACGCCTTATCCAACGTATCCAGATACTGCATTAACGAATATTCATCAGGATACAGCACCTCGCGGGCTTTGCTGCCTTCAAACGGGCCGACAATACCTGCGCCCTCTAACTGGTCGATAATGCGGCCTGCGCGGTTATAGCCCAGTTTTAGCTTACGCTGTATCAATGAGGTTGAGCCCTGCTGGTGCATTACTATCAGGCGGGCCGCTTCCTCAAACATCGGGTCGCGGTCGTTAGCGTCAAATTCTTTGCTGCTGCTGCTTTCGCCTTCGCCAACATATTCAGGTAAGAGCATGGCAGTAGGGTAGCCGCGCTGGTTACCAATAAAGTCCGAAATGCGTTCAACTTCAGGCGTATCAACAAACGCGCATTGCAGGCGGATAAGATCACTACCGGTTGAGAATAACATATCGCCCCGGCCAATTAATTGATCGGCACCGCCGGCATCCAATATGGTACGCGAGTCTATCTTTGACAATACCCTAAACGCCAGCCTTGACGGGAAGTTGGCTTTAATGGTACCCGTAATAATATTAACCGACGGCCTTTGCGTAGCAATAACCAGGTGGATGCCCACCGCACGTGCCAGCTGCGCTATACGTGCTATTGGCTGCTCAACCTCTTTACCGGCGGTCATCATTAAATCGGCAAACTCGTCAATCACCAACACAATAAACGGCAGGTAGCGGTGTTTCTCCGGGTCGGCTATTTTACGGTTTACAAATTTGGCGTTATACTCTTTTAAATTACGTACCTGCGCATCCTTCAGCAAGTCATAACGCTGATCCATCTCAATACAAAGCGAGTTAAGCGTGTTAACCACTTTCTTGGTATCGGTAATGATCGCATCAGCTTCATCAGGCAATTTAGCCAGGAAGTGGCGCTCTATTTTGCGGAACAGCGTTAACTCTACCTTCTTTGGATCTACTAATACAAATTTCAATTCGGAAGGATGCTTTTTATATAGTAACGATACCAATATCGCATTAATACCAACCGATTTACCCTGGCCGGTAGCGCCCGCAACCAGCAGGTGGGGCATCTTGGCCAAATCGGCAATAAATACTTCGTTGGATATGGTTTTACCTAAGGCAATGGGCAGGTCCATAGTAGTGTTCTGGAACTTCTCTGTAGCCAAAATAGAGCGCATAGAAACCATTTCGGGGTTCTGGTTGGGTACTTCTATCCCGATGGTGCCTTTGCCCGGCATAGGGGCTATAATACGGATACCCAAAGCCGCTAAGCTAAGCGCGATATCATCCTCCAGGTTCTTGATCTTGGAGATGCGCACACCGGGGGCCGGTATAATTTCATACAGGGTAACAGTTGGCCCGATTGTAGCTTTGATCTTATCGATCTCGATATTATAATGGTTAAGCGTTTCAACAATTTTGTTTTTGTTGGCTTCCAGCTCTTCAGAGTTTACAGCTATTTTGCCGGTGCCATATTCCTCCAGTAAGTTAAGGGTAGGATATTTATACGATGCCAGGTCGAGCTTATGATCATACGTGCCAAATTGCTCAACCAAGGCTTTGGCTTTATCATCGTCTGATTTTTCAACGTTTAGCACCGGACTTGGGCGCTCGGTTTCTAAGGTTAACGGGATATCTTCACCCATATCAGGGTCAACGTTCTCATCATCGGGCGTTAATACTACCGTTTCATGGAAACTTGGCTCAGGCGTTAAAGGCTGATTGGTAAACGCCTCGGGTTTAATTACGTTATTACCCTTTGGCCACTCAACAGGGTGAGATATTTCTTCGTCAACCAACGCTACCGGCTCTCTTGAGAATGGGAGTGGAGTGTCTTCATCAGCACCATCCATTGCAGCTTCTTTAGGCTTGCGTTGTGGTAATTTAAAATCAATATTATAGGCGATGATTAAAGTGGTAAGGGCCGCAAATGCCAGCAAGCCGGCAGTACCGGTTTGGCCTATCTGTACGTCTAACAAACGGTTGGTCCAATAGCCAAATCCACCTTCTAAAAAATGGGGACTATCATCAATAAAAGCATGTATAAAACCCAGCGTTACCGATATAAATATCAACCCGAAAAGCGAATAGCCCAACGTCCGGATCACCGAGAAAAGCTTCACTTTGAAAAGCATACGGTAGCCTATCACAAAAAATACAAACACAAACAAAAAGGACGCCACACCAAACCACTCGAAAATAAACTGGTGCGATAGCAACGCGCCAAACTTGCCCAGCCAGTTTTCAACCGGGTCGACGCCTTTTAATTTAAGTTCGGCCTGGCTGGTAAACAGGTTATGCCAGCCGCCGTTTGCTGCCGATACATAGCTTTGGTCCTGCTGCCAGGTAAACAGGTATGAGGTAAAAGCAATTAAAAAGAATAGTGATAACAACAGGCAAAACAGGCCCGCAATTTTTACCAGGCGCCCGTCGGCCAGGTCGAATACCGGCATACGTTCTGCTTTTGGCTTTGAGGGCCGTTCCCTTGAACCTTTTTCTGAAGATTGGCGAGGCAGATTCTCCTCTTTAAAACTATTTGATTTAAACTGATTTCCTTTAACCGGCATCCCTATGTAACAGTAGTGTTGTGCAAATATAAAGTTACACAGATTAAACAACTATGCATTTTAATTTTTAATTTTTTAGTAATATTGACATTAATGAGCGTAGAACAACTGGAACAGTTTATTACCGACGGTGATTTGACCGGCCTTGATAATTTATTGACGCAAAACCCCGCACTGGCAACCGCCACCACAAGCCATAAGGTATCGCCGCTAATGCTGTCGTGCTACTACAAAAAGCCAGAGGTTACCGCATTGCTTTTAAAGTATATTGAAGATCTTAACCTGTTTGAGGCATCGGCCGCCGGTAAGTTTGATGTAGTGGCCCACCTGGTATTTAACCACCCCGACGCGTTAAATAATTATGCTGATGATGGCTTTACCCCATTAGGGCTGGCCTGTTACTTTGGACATTTTGAAGTTGCCCGTTACCTGGTATTAAAAGGCGCGGATGTTAATCTGCCGTCGAACAATGGTTTTAACGTATTCCCGCTGCACTCGGCAGCGGCCGGTAATTATACTGATATTGCCCGGATGCTTGTTGAAAATGGGGCGCAGGTAAATATCAAACAACAGGCAGGTGCAACGCCGCTGCACTCGGCAGCACAAAATGGTAATTTGGAACTGCTTATACTGCTACTCGAACACGGCGCGCAAACTGATATCCGGATGGAAGGCGGCAAACTACCTACCGATCTGGCCCGCGAAAAAGGGTTTGATGAGATAGCGGAGATATTGGGGTAGAAGGCCTTTTCGAAACCGCGCGGTGGACTCACCCCGCGGCCCGCCTACGGCGAGCGCGACCCTCTCTTCGCCTTTGGCGGAAAGAGGGTACTTATAAACAAAAAATATCCTATAAAAATTAGAAAAAACCTCTTTCCGCGCAGCGAAGAGAGGGTCGCGCTCGAAGAGCCGCGGGGTGAGTCAACGGCGTGCATTGCTCACCCCCAACAAACTTGATCCTTCAAAACAAAAAAAGCGACGGGCCCAACACCCGTCGCTTTTACTAACCTTTAAAAACACCTACCCGGTACAACCCGGGTAAGTTCAGGGGGTTAATTAGATACAAATGCCGCGTAATTGGCTGTTGCCAGGTTGGCAATTTTTGATGTCGCGTTAGCTAAAAGCGTAACGTTACGTTCGCCATATTTTGCAACCAGGTGTTTTACGTATAGCCATTGCTGGTATTTTATGGGCACTTTAGTTTCTTTTTTCTGTTTAAAAAATAATGGATCAGCAGCTACCATGGCTTTTACAGCGGCGTAAAATTCTGGGTTAGCCGGTGTGGCCGAGCTCATGGTTGGATAAGCTTTACCCCAGGTTTTATAAAAATCTTCAAATAATTGTTCTTTCTGCAAGTTGGTGTGATAGATCCACGGGGCCGATGTATTGTACAAATAATCTACATACACCCTAAAACTTTGGTACTCGGGGTTCTGCGTCAGCGATTGCTTTATACAGTCGGTGTTTGTTTCAATCAGGCCGGCAATGGTTTGCGGGTCTTTGGTGGTTAAAATTTCATTGATGGGGCATTGGGCTTTTGCCACTATTATACCAAAAGCCAACACGAAAAACATTAGTGCTTTTTTCATAATCCGGACCTCCTACTAATTGGTAATATAAAGCTACAATATAAGCGTAACAAAAATGATACATTTTATAAAAATATTTTTCATAGCTGCT
Source organism: Mucilaginibacter sp. UYCu711 (assembly GCF_050433825.1). Lineage (NCBI taxonomy): Bacteria > Pseudomonadati > Bacteroidota > Sphingobacteriia > Sphingobacteriales > Sphingobacteriaceae > Mucilaginibacter > Mucilaginibacter sp. UYCu711. The sequence goes on from NZ_JBNPWM010000013.1 coordinate 140,975, forward strand.
GATTGTGAGGACATAAGCCTTTTACACAGGTATTCGTGATTTTGAACCCATAGCTAAAATCAGTATTTTCAGGACTTAATTTTATATATGAAGAAACTGATCTTTTTTATTTTGACAGCGGTATCGCTAAATGCCGCTGCACAGGTTGGCATGCCTGGCCCTGATGCCGAATACATTAAAACCAACTACACCAAGTTTGAATACCAGGTACCCATGCGCGATGGCAAGAAGCTGTTCACATCGGTATATGTACCTAAAGATCAGTCTAAGAAATATCCGTTTATGATGGATCGTACCTGTTACAGCGTGGCGCCTTATGGCGAAGCACTTAAAACATCGCTTGGCCCGTCATCGCAGTTTGTGCATGATGGGTATATTTTTGTTTACCAGGATGTGCGCGGCCGTTACATGAGCGAGGGAATCTATGAAGAAATGACCCCCGAATTGGAAGTGCACCAAACCAACAAGGACGTTGATGAAGGCACCGACACTTACGACACTATAGACTGGCTGCTTAAAAACGTACCCAACAACAATGGCAAGGTAGGTGTTTGGGGTATTTCTTATCCCGGCTTTTATACTACCACTGCTTTGTTGAGCCGCCACCCCGCTTTAGTTGCCGCATCGCCGCAGGCACCAATTGCCGATTTATGGCGCGATGACGGCTGGCATAACGGCGCTTTCTTTTTAGTGGCCAATTTTGGTTTCTATCCTGGTTTTACTAACAGGCAGGATGATAAACCTACTCAGCGCCGTGGTGGCCGTTTTAGTGCGGGAACTGATGACGGCTACGATTTCTTTATGAAGATGGGGCCGATGAAGAACACCAATGCCAAATATTATAAAGATACCATCCGCCTGTGGAACGAGTTGCTGGATCACCCGGATTACGACCAGCACTGGAAAGACAGGAACGTACTAACCCATTTGCATGATATTAAAACCGCGGTACTGGTTACCGGTGGTTGGTATGATGCTGAGGATCTGTACGGTGCTATCAATACATATAAAACTTTGGTTAACAAGAACCCAACTAACGGCCATGTGTATTTTGCCATGGGGCCGTTTGTACACGGCGGCTGGGCGCGTGGCCCGGGCGATCACTTAGGCGACGTTGATTTTGGCGGCCCGCAAGGCCCGCATTACCGCGATGATATTGAATATAAGTTTTTTAGTCATTATTTAAAAGGCACAGCTATGGCCATACCTAAAATATCGGCTTTCCAAACAGGAGTTAACAAATGGAAAAGTTATGATGTATGGCCGCCGCGTAATACCGTAGATAAGCAACTATACTTTTTACCGGGTGGCAAGCTATCGTTTACAGCACCTGCCGCAGGTAAAGATAATTTTGATGAATACGTGTCGGACCCAAACAACCCTGTTCCCTTTGTGGCCGACAGGAATAAAACCATGGATATGCAGCGCGAGTATATGACCGCCGACCAACGCTTTTTAGCCGATCGTAAAGATGTATTAAGTTATCAAACCGAAGTATTGGATAAAGACGTTACTATAGCCGGCAACATTTGGGCAAATCTTAAAGTAGCCACCACCGGCACTGATGCAGATTTTGTAGTTAAAGTGCTGGATGTTTATCCGGATACCGCATCAAACAATAAATTTAGCGCTCCGGGTGTAAAAATGGCGGGCTACCAGCAAATGGTACGCAGCGAACCTATCCGCGGCAAATACCGCAACGCGTTTGATAAACCCGAGCCATTTGTACCGGGCCAGGTAACACCTGTTAATTTTGAGTTGCAGGATGTGTTGCATACGTTTAAAAAGGGCCATAAAATTATGGTACAGGTACAAAGTACCTGGTTCCCGCTGATAGACCGCAACCCGCAAACTTTTTTAAACATTAACAAAGCCAGCGAAAGGGACTTTAAAACCGCGACGCATAAAATCTATACCTCAAAACAGCATCCAAGCTTTTTGAAAGTTAGGGTGGTGGAGTAAAGCCCCCTCTAAATCTCCCCCGGTAGGGGAGACTTGATATTTATGCCCTATGGCATGCAAACACAAATTCGCTCCGTTTTAAAATGCCCTCCCTGCCGGGTAGGGTTGGGAGGGGTTAATCAAACAACACTTGGCACTTCTCGCAATAGTAGGAATGCCTTTTTGTTTTACCGGTATCTGTTTTATGGAAGGGGATAAGGTTGCGCGGGCAAATATCCTTCTCATAAGCCTGCAGGTTTTTGGTAAGTATACCCGCTTTGCGGTATTTTAAAAACTCGCCGCTAAATTTAACTACTTCCGCTATCAGGTCTTTAAGTTTATCATCAGGTATTTCGGCAATAATACTTTCAGGGTGTAATTTCGCCTTAAATAGCGATTCGTTTTTAATGATATTGCCCGAGCCCGAAAAGATCTTCTGATCCAGCAACGCATCGCAGATCATCATTTTTGGTTTGGCTTTTAGTTTGGTTAGGGCTTTATCACTATCCCATTTCTTACTCATAATATCAGCCGACCAGTCATAAACCTCATCCAGTGGTTCGTCAATCAACTTAATGGAACTGATAGAAAAATTAACCTCGCCATTACTAAACTGCATGTGCAGCGAGGCATTCTTTTTTGGCCGGTCGTTAATATAGTATGATCCAAATAACATCAGGTGCACCCGCACCGCAAACTTCGGGAAAACCAGCAGCGTATGCTTGCCCCAGGTCTTAATATTCTTCAGCGTTTTACCAATCAGCATTTCAGCATCAAAACCTTTTGCGTAGCCATTGGCATCAAGCACTTTTTTGCCTTTAAACTGCAGTAGTTTTTCTTTTAATATTAAAATGGATGGTCCTTCGGGCATGGTTTTGTTTTGTAAATTAATGCAAAGATTAAGCCATGTTTGATTGGAGATTTCGAATTACAACTTCGGATTTAGTGATTAAACCGACAGTTTTTCAATAGTAATTTTCTGCTTAACTGTATGTGCTATACAACCGCTATAGTTGGGATCAATATCAATTGCCGATAAGAAATAAGTTTCACCCTGATAACTAACCTCATCCGCAGACACATCAATATCCAATAAAGGTGTGTGTACACCTGTACCCACAGCTTTTAGCACGGCCTCTTTTCGTGTCCAGTATTTGGAGAACTCAACGTTGGGGTTTTGCGCTGCGCGGATATGTTGTTGTTCGGCAGGGGTAAAGTAATCGTCATAGTTCAGGTCCACCGGCTTCATTAACTCAATGTCGATACCCACTTTACCGGTTAACGTGGCGCAGGCAATTACCCTGTTGCCCGAGTGTGATATATTAAAATCAAACCCGTCATTAAAATAGGGCCGCTGGTAATCGTTATAAGCAATTTCGGCAAGGGTAAGGTCTGTTTTAAAATACTTTAACAGTTCTAAAATTAACAGGTTGCCGCTGGTAGATAGCTGTACATCAAGGTGTTTTTTTTTCAATAGTATCTTTTGTTTTATCCCTTCGGGGATAAGCGCCAGCTTTTGTTCCAGCTCATTACTGGTCCATGGTTCCCGTATTTCCGTGTGGTAACAAACTATCATTTGTAATAATATTGTTTCATTATAAGTTGGCTAAACCATATATGTTTTATTTCATCAGATATACTCAAAACAATGCTTACTATTGAGCATAGTTAAACCTGGTCCAATTATAAACCGTACCCCTAAAGTAACTATATAATTTAATATGAATTCACTGAGTATTGTGCTCGGAGCCGACAGGCCGGATCTGATCCGCCAGGAAACGTTGGCGAGCTTATTTGTCGAAAGCGCAAAACTGCATCCTGATAAAACGGCATTAATCTTTCATGATCAAGCTCTTACCTACGCCGAACTGGACCGATGGAGCAACGCCGTAGCGCACTACCTCAACAAAAAAGGCATAGCACGTGGCAGCAAGGTAGGTGTATGGTGGCAGCGCGGCTTAGAGCTGCATGTAGCTATTTTAGGCATAGTAAAAAGTGGTGCAACCTACGTGCCGGTTGACCGGGAAATCCCCGCCGAACGCGTCGAGTTGATATTAGATGAGGTAGAAGCTGACGGCATCTTCAGCTTACAAAAATTAAACTCACCCTGCCCGCGGTTATTGGTGCCACCCATGCCGTCGATAGCCGACGCTGTTAAAATACCTAAGGGCCCGCAGCCTGATGATGTTGCGTATGTACTTTATACATCGGGTAGTACCGGTAAGCCAAAGGGAATCCCCATCAGCCAGAAACAAATTTGTCATCTGGTACGGTCAGAGCAGGTGGTTTTTGATATCAGGGAGACAGATAAAGTGTACCAGGGTTTCTCGGTATCGTTTGATATGTGGTGCGAAGAAACCTGGATAAGCTATTTTGCCGGCGCTACTATTTGGGTGTCAGACAATACCACCTCAAAAGCTATTGATGAGCTGGGTGATGTTATCCGGAACGAAAGAATAACCATACTGCACGCCGTACCCAGCTTATTGGCTGTGATGGATGACAGCGAAAATTCACTGCGGTTGGTAAACGCTGGCGGCGAGGCCTGTACACCACAGGTATTAGCCAAATGGGCAAGGCCTGGCATTGATTTTTACAACAGCTATGGCCCTACCGAAACAACCGTTACCGCCACAATAGCGCCGTTAAACGCCGGCGATAAAATCATCATAGGCGACCCGCTGCCCAACTATAACCTTGCCGTTGTTGATAAGGACCTTAACCTGGTGCCGATAGGCGAGGAGGGCGAACTGATTATTACCGGCCCGGGTGTCGCTACCGGCTATGTTAAGCTGCCCGAGCTAACCAAACAGAAATTTGTGCCCAAGCCAAAATCGCTGGATGTTTTGCCGGGAGATATGGTATACCGTACAGGCGATGCCGCGGCTATACTGGCTGATGGTACCGTTGATTTGCACGGCCGTTTTGACGACCAGATAAAGCTGCGTGGCTACCGTATTGAGCTGGGTGAGATAGAAGTGCGCCTGAATAATATAACCGGTGTAGCATCGGCTGTAGTGGCTATAAAAAAGGATGGCAACGGGCAGGATCAACTGGTGGGTTATGTGGTGATGGATGGTATTAATGAGATTGAGGAGAACCTTTTCCGCATTGAGCTGGCTAAAACACTGCCATCATACATGGTACCCGGTACTATTATTAAAGTTGATGAAATGCCAAGGATGCCAAGCGGTAAAATAAACCGTAAAGCTTTACCTGTGCCCGAATCTTTCTTGGCTGCAACAGATGGTACGCAGGCCGCGCTGGATTTGAATGCCCCGGCTGCTGACAGGATTTTAGCAGTGCTGCGTGGTATCTTCCCCAATAAAGACATTACGCCTGAAATGGATTTCTTCGACGACCTGGGCGGCCACTCTTTATTGGCGGCCGGCTTTGTGTCGCAATTGCGCCGCGACGCCAATTTGCCCGGCGCGTCATTAAAAGACATTTATATCAACCGCCCGCTAAGTAACCTGATATCCGTATGGGAAAAACAGCCGGATGTTAAACCCAAACCTAAAAAATCTTATAATAAACCGCCGCTTTATCGTTACCTGCTTTGCGGGGTAGGCCAGGCGATCTCATTATTGCTGATATACGGGCTTTTTGCCTTCCAGATATTTATACCCTACCTGGGTTATTATTATGTTAATGTAGAGACGGAAAATGTGCTGTATGCCATTATTACCTCGTTGGTGCTGTTCTCATTTATCCCGCCGATATTTACAGTGCTGTCCATAGGCGCTAAATGGCTGGTGATAGGCAAGATGAAGGAAGGCGATTACCCGCTATGGGGAGGCTACTATTTTAGATGGTGGTTTGTAAAGGCTATGCAGCGTTTACTGCCCGCACAGTTTTTAAATGGCACGCCGTTATACCCGGTTTACCTGCGCTGGCTGGGTATTAAAATTGCCCCGGATGCACAGATAAGCGATTTTGCTTTTGGCGCCGAAGATTTGATAACCATTGGCAGCGATGTAAGCCTAAGCTCGCAAACTAACCTGAACAATGCTATTGTCGAGAACGGCCTGCTTAAACTGCGCCGTATCCATATTGGCGATCATGCTTACATTGGCAGCAGCGCCAGTATCTCCGGCGAAACAAAAATAGACGCCTGGGGTGAGTTGCAGGATTTAAGTTTTCTTCCGGCAGGCAAAACCATTAAAACCGGCGAGGTTTGGAAAGGCAGCCCCGCACAATTTGTAGAGACCAAAAATATTGAAGAGCTGCCGCACCCCGTGCCGGTATCAGCGTTTACCCGCCGCAAATACAAGCTGGTATTTATTGGCTGTATGATGGTGTTTCCGTTCATAATTCTGTTACCGCTGCTGCCTACCATTATCACCATAAATAATTTAGACAACGCCGCCGACGATTACAACTTTGCCTATATGATGCATGTGCCCCTGTTGGCCATACTATACATCCTGTTATTTATGGCCGAAACTATTTTGCTTACGCGATTACTGCAATACAAAATAAAGCCCGGTAAATATTCGGTTTACAGTATATTTTATGTGCGCAAATGGTTTGCAGATCAACTAATGTCATTAAGCCTGATTGTAATACACCCTATTTATGCTACGGTTTATGTGGCATCGTACTTTAGATTGTTGGGCGCTAAAATTGGTAAGAATACCGAGATCTCAACCGCCAGCAGTGTAACCCACCCGCTTTTAGAAATTGGCGACGGCGCTTTTGTTGCCGATGCCGTTACTTTGGGCGAAGCCGACATCCGTGCGCAACAGCTGATTTTAAGTAAAACTACAATCGGCAATAAAAGCTTTGTGGGCAACAGCGCACTGATCCCGCAAGGCTATAATTTAGGAAGCGATATGCTGATAGGCGTACTTTCAACCCCGCCGGATGAGCAGCAATTGAAAGACAGCAATGCAAGAGATTGGTTTGGCTCGCCTGCTATTCCGTTGCCGCGCAGGCAGGAGAGCACCCCGTTTGGCGAGGAGTTAACGCTTTACCCAAGTAATGCTAAAAAGTTTGCGCGTGGGTTGGTGGAGTTTATCCGCATTATATTGCCAGAGAGCGCCATAATTTGTTTCTCCATCTTCTTCATTGCCTATGCGCATGACTTGTTGGTTGACAATCCGTTGTGGAAGATAATCATCCTGTTTCCGTTCTATTACTTGTTTTTTATGGGGATCCCGGCGTTCCTGGTTCCGCTGGTGTTAAAGTGGGTGTTTATAGGCAAGTACAAGGCGCAGCAAAAACCCATGTGGAGCTGGGCGGTATGGAAAAGCGAGGCTGTTACCTCAACTTACGAAGCATTGGCTATCCCGTTCCTGCTGGATTATTTACAGGGTACACCATTCCTGCCGCCTGTATTGCGCTTGATGGGCGTAAAAATTGGTAAGCGTGTATTTTTGAATACTACCGACATCACTGAATTTGACATGGTGGCGATAGGTGATGATGCCGCTTTGAACCAGGATTGCGGCCCGCAAACGCATTTATTTGAAGACAGGGTAATGAAGGTAGGACCTGTTAAAATAGGCGCCCGCAGCAGCGTTGGCGCAGGTACTATTATTTTGTATGACAGTGAGCTGGGCGATGATACCCGCATTGAAGCTTTGTCCTTAGTAATGAAGGACGAGCGATTGTCGCCGGGCACAGATTGGATTGGTAGCCCGGTGAAACCCATCTAAATCTCCCCTAAAGGGGGTACTTTTGAAAAACTAAATTAATACGTATAAGAGTGCCGTGGCAAATACCGCGGCACTGTTTCTTTATACTATCCGGTACCCCCTTTAGGGGGCTAAGGTGGTTATAAATACGATATCCCCTTATAATCCACAGGTCCGTAATTAAAGGCTTCAAAGCCGTCTTCGGCAGGTTCACAGCTTACTACGATCGAGGTAAGATCAGCATCGCCAAAGATGTTGGCGATAGCTGTATCAGCCGCGTCACGGCCGGTAGCTATTTTAACCATGCCATTTAGCGGTATAAGTTTGGTAGCATCAAACAATATCCATTCGCCGCTAATATAAGCCTCGAAGCAGGCATGGAAATCCGGCGGTTGCAGTTGGTAGGCATAGCCGGTAAAATATCGGGCAGGTATGGTTAAAGCGCGGCACAGAGCAATGCCTAAGTGAGCAAAGTCACGGCAAACGCCCTGCCGCTCGGTAACGGTATCAAAGGCTGATGTTTCTGAATTGGTTGATCCGCTCAGATACTCAACATGCCAATAGATCCAGTCTGTAATAGCTATAACTTTGGTAAACGGGTTTACAATATTGCCAAACATATCATTAGCCAGGCGGTATAACTTGTCCGACTGGCAATAGCGGCTTGGGTACAGATAGGGGATAATACTATGGTCAAACTGCGCTACCGCGGTTTCATACAGCCCTTCGTAATCCACGGTTTTATAATGATTATCAACCGTTGCTTTGTAAGTTACTTTTATAGTTTGGGGTTTGTCAACCTCAAATCTAACCATCCGGTTCTCGCCGGCAGTTGCCGGCAGTTCCTCGGTTTTAATATAAGGATCAATAGTAAACTCTTCGCTTAATACCGTTTGGTGCTGGGTTCGTAAAGCATTGATGTTTAGTATCAATGTACTCGCCGACTTCACTACATACTCCATTTCGGTGAATACATTGAATTTCATAGGGTGTTGTTTATGTTAGTTTATCAAATGCTACATTTATCCAATCTTCAGATACATGCTCTAATGCTGCCTTTAGCTCCTCGGCCCATTGGGTCGAAATAACTTCCAGGTCTTTTTTTTCATAGCGTTGTTCTATGATGTTAAAGCTGTCTTTTTTATAGATAGCCACATCAATAGGGAAATCGACATTGTTTGAGCTTACACGGGTCGAGTCGAACGATAAAAATCCAACCTTAAGCGCCAGCTTCAATGTCGAGTTCTCGTTTAAAATACGGTTTAAAATAGGCTTACCGTGGCCCGAATTACCTATAATGATAAACGGCGCGCCCTGTCCAAGTTCAACCCAGTTACCTTCGGGATAGAGCAGGAACAGTTTATGCTCATCATCGTCCTTTAACTGGCCGCCTATTATGCTGTGCAGATCAAAATTAAACCCCGCCTTCTCTAACGATTCCTTATCCTCTTTAACCACCCGCTTTATCTGCTCGCCAAAAGCATTAACTGCTTTATATAATTTATTGTATTCGGTTGTTTCTAATAACTCCTTAAAATAAACAATGGCCTTATCGCGTGTAGAGCGTAGGCCGCTGGTCATTATAAAAAGCGAAAATCCGTCTTTTTGTTCTATCGTAATTTTCTTTTTTACAGTGGTATCAGTTCCGGATGTAATACGTGTATCGGCAATAGCAAGCAGGCCCTCTTTAACCTTAATCCCCAGGCAATAAGTCATATCAGTAATAGTATTGTTAAACGGATGGCAAAGTAAATAAATATTGGGTACTAAACACTTAAAAATATCCAAAAATGTTATGCTGTTATTTATGTAGGATTGATCAAAATAACTTAATTTAGCCGGATACGCCATTACAATCAGCTACCAAAAAATATGGCATTTACTTAATGAGGCTACTTTACACCCTTTGCGGTTTAATTATTGCACTACTTTGTAGCCAAAATCTATATGCCCAGCACATTCGAACAATCCCCATTGCCAAGATATTTACAGACAGTACCGCCAAAAAACCGGTAAGAGATACAATAGTGCTATCGCCAACTGGTAAACCACAAAAAGATCTTTACGACCTGATAGCCGAAGCTTTCCATAAAAACACCAAACCGGCGGAAGATTCTATCAGCACAAAACCTGTAATATCCATTGTGCCTGCTATTGGTTATACGCTGGTATCAAAACTGGCTGTGGTGCTTTCGGGCAATGTGGCATTTCGCACCGGGCCAAACTCGCGGGTATCAACTATTGTGGCCAGTATCTCGTACAGTCAGAACAAACAATTTAGTGTCCCCGTACAAACCAGTATCTGGAGCAAAAACAACAAGTTTAATTACGTTGGTGATTATCGGTTCTATGTGTACCCGCAAAGTACCTTCGGCTTGGGCAGCAACGCAAACGTAGCTAACGATGACCCGATGAGTTTCAACTTTATGCGGTTTTATGAAACCGCCTACCGGCGCATCACCGGTAATTTGTATGCTGGGATAGGCTTTGCGTTTGACGATCATTATAGCATAACAGATAAAGGAAATATAAATGGAACTGTATCTGATTATGAATTATATGGTAAATCCTCGCGTACCATTGCTTCAGGCTTAATGTATAGTATGTTTTATGATTCGCGCGATAACGCTATTAACTCATCAAAGGGCAGTTATGCTTCCTTGCAATACCGCAGCGCCATTAAGGCCATGGGCAGCAACAGTAACTGGCACTCGCTTACGGTTGATGTGCGTAAATACTTTAAGTTCCCGGCAAGCTCTGATAACGTAATTGCACTTTGGAACTTTGATTGGGTAATCCTAAACGGTATTCCGGGTTATTTAGACCTGCCCAGCGTTGCCTGGGACGCAAACTCCACAACTGGCAGGGGCTATATACAGGGCCGCTTCAGGGGTGCGCAAATGTTTTACGGCGAGGCCGAATACCGGTTCAGGATTTCGGCAAATGGTGTGCTTGGCGGCGTGGTGTTTGCCAACTTCGAGTCGTTTTCGGCTGCGCCGGGTACCCGGCTGCAAAGTATCCAGCCTGCCTTTGGCCCGGGTTTGCGGATAAAGCTGAATAAAGTATCAAAAACCAGTATTTCTTTCGATTATGGTTTTGGCAGGCAGGGCTCGCGAGGATTATTTGTTGATGTAGGCGAAGCATTTTAACGGTGGGTTTGCTTGTATATACAGTTAAAGCAAATAACCCCACACGTTTAAGGAATATTATTAACAGATTCTGTACATTAGCTGTTCCAAATAAGTTAGATGACGGTTTATTTTTTTTCAAGGATCACTGAAGCAAGTCGGGCGGCTTTTAGGAGCTATTGCACCCTTCAAAACCTACGAACCGTAAAAACCATCAGTTTAATTTACTTCCTGCTTAATTTAAGCATCCGGATACTGGGTACTTTTACCAACCTGCCTTTTAATGACATTAAAAACGTTGATGAGCTGTCAAGGGCAAACGTGATATCAACCTTAACCAGTCCGTTATTTTATTTCGGTGCTTTATTACTCATTAAATATTATGAACGTAACCGCATAGTTATTTTTTTATCGTATGGGTTGGTTATACTATTTGCCCTGTTTGTAATAACCAATGGCATGCGGGTTACATTTTTTGCCATGCATAACCCGCGCAATACGTTGGTAATGTATTTAGCGGCATTAACCCTTGCCGGTGTTTTTTTTACTATTGAGTATTTTGAAACGCTTATAATAGTAGTGGTAACCAGCACTATTTTTATGCTGGTAATTCCATCTTATCAGCCCAATTTTAGTGAGCAGATGTTAAACGATATCGTATCGTTTGTGTTACTGCTATTATATTTTTGTATTTCCCGCTACCTGTTCTCGTATCGTGCCGATAATTATTTAAAGCTAAAAGCTATCGAAGAAAAGAATATAGAGATTGAAACCGCCAGCCAGTTAAAAAACGAAATATTGGGCATTGTAGCTCACGATCTGCGTAACCCGTTAGCAGCCATACGTACCCTGGCTGTGATGATGGAAGGGGATAAAACCATGGATACCGATAACCGGGAAAACCTGCAAATGATCAAAACATCATGTGATAAGGCTACCTCTATAATTAACGACCTGATAGAAACCGCCAGCAACGACAAAGACAGTGTGTTTGATATTGAAGAGGTGGAAATTAACCAATACCTGCTAAGGATAGTTGACGAGTGGGCGAAAAATAAAACCGGCCCTACCAATATATTGTACTACGGTACCGATAAGCCTATTTATACCCATATCAACATGGAAAAAATGCAGCGGGTTATGGATAACCTTATTAGCAACGCCATTAAGTTTTCGGGCGAGAGTGAGCGTGTTGAGGTTAGACTGCGCAATGCGGACGGGCAAATATATATTGATGTGAAAGATTTTGGTATGGGTATCCCGGATAGTATACTGCCTTATATCTTCGACCGTTTTTCGAGAGCCAGCCGCAGGGGGATAAGAGGCGAGGAATCAGTAGGGCTGGGGCTAAGTATTGTTAAGCAGATAGTTGAAAAACATGGCGGCGATATTAGTGTAACCACTGCCGAAAAGCAGGGGACTACCTTTACCATCCACATGACGCCTGTTAGAAGTAATACCAAGGCACGACCATAATATGCAACAGCAAACGCAAATATTAACGCTGGCCGATATTAAATTGTTGGTTGATACTTTTTACGAAAGGATAAGGACCGACGCGCTGCTGGCCCCCATATTTAATGAGCGGATACAGGATAACTGGCCCGTGCATTTAGAAAAAATGTACCGCTTCTGGCAAACTGTTTTGCTGGATGAACATACTTACTTTGGCAGTCCCTTTCCGCCGCATGCAAAACTACCGGTAAGCCATGAACACTTTGCAAACTGGCTGGCGCTGTTCAATAAAACTGTTGACGAACTATTTACCGGCCTTAAAGCCGAAGAGGCCAAATGGCGCGCCGCTAAAATGGCCGAGCTGTTTGAAGCCAAGATAACCCATGCCCGTAACAACCCGCTAAATATTTTATAACGATGGATGAGTCTTGCGAACACATTAAACAGGTAACTGAAATTAAAGAACCAAATGGTTATGTATGTGAAGAATGCGTTAAAGTAGGCGGCAGTTGGCTGCACCTGCGCACCTGCCAAACCTGCGGAGCCACGCTATGCTGCGATAGTTCGCCTGCAAAACATGCCTCAGCACATTACCATGCTACCCAGCATCCGGTAGTCATATCTGCCGAGCCGGGGGAGCAATGGTTCTGGTGTTTTAAGGATGAAGCGTTTGGGGAGTATTAAAGATGTTCACTAAGTACTTGACAAGATGAATCATCTTTTTTGGAAAAAATCAAGAAATATATTTGGTATATTAATTATTATTTTGGCCGTTTATGATTTCCTCTTTTTTGACAACTCAGGCCATTTGGAAAGCCATTATTCATTATTGAAGCTATAGTCCTTGTTTTCGGTTTGTTTTCTGAATTGATGAGTTTTCTGACTAAGCCTAAGGTGTCCAAATAAAGACCCGCCCTGCAAAGCGTTCTACGCTTACCGCATAAATTGTGAGCGCCACGCTCACAATCAAGATATAAGAGGCGTAGCCTCGACCAATATTGTAGCAACGGGTTTTAACCCGTTGTATAAACAAAAAAAGAATAATACAGAGCTGTAGGCTCGGTACATATAATATGCGTCGTGCCTACGGCACTTTTGTTTATATTTTTAAATGTTCGCCGGGTTGAAACCCGGCGCTACAAAATGTGTCAAGCCTACGGCTTTTGGTTGAGGAACTTTAAAGTTTTTGTCATCCCGACCATAGGGAGAGATGTATAAACTTGCAAGGTGGCGAGGCTTTTGGGGAGTATTGATAATTTTTTGTCATTGCCGAGGAACGAACCAATCGCAGGGAGAAAAGCGGCGAACTTTGCGGCGTGCGATTGCCGCGCTCGTTCGTCGGTCGCAATGACAAAAAAGTATTTAAATCGCCGCCTTCAACAAACCACCCTCGGCACGGATGGCAGCGCCATTAGTAGCTGCAGCCAGCGGGCTTGATAAGTAAGTTACCATATTGGCTACTTCATCCGTAGTTAAAAAGCGTTGGATGATAGATGTAGGGCGCATTGTTTTAAAGAAATCAGCTTCTATCTGCTCAACTGTTTTGTTTTGATCTTTGGCCAGGTTATCAATAAAACCACCCACACCTTCAGACAGGGTAGGGCCGGGCAATACCGAGTTTACGGTAACGTTTGAACCTTTAGTTAACTCGGCCAAACCACGTGCAATAGCCAGCTGCGCCGTTTTGGTCATCCCGTAATGGATCATTTCCGACGGAATCTGTAGGGCTGACTCACTTGAAATAAAGATGATCCGGCCCCAGTTTTTCTGGAGCATTTTATCAAAATAAGCACGCGACAGCCGGATACCGCTCAATACGTTTATCTCATAAAACCTCAGCCAATCCTCATCAGGTATTTCCGCAAAAGCTTTAGGTTCAAAAATAGCCACGTTATTTATCAGGATGTCAACTTCGGGTACTTGGGCTATCAGGGCAGCTATTTGGTTCTTGTCCGCAAAATCAGCAGTCACACCGCTTACTTTGGTGTTGCCGGTTGCGTCAATAATGCTTTTTACGGCAGCATCAACACGTTCCTTAGTGCGGCCGTTAATTATCACGGTGGCACCTTCGGCGGCCAGTTGTTTGGCAATTGCGTAACCTATCCCGGCGGTCGATCCGCTTATCAGCGCTGTTTTGTTTTTTAGTTGTAAGTCCATGTCTGTATTTAAAAATTCTTAATCAAAGAAACAGCAAAGCCATTAATTGTTTGTCATGCTTTTGTTGTAATGATATGGGTGCAAAGTCATTAAATAAACATGAAATAGCTTTTTTAATTCAAACCCTATTACTAACTTGTCATACAATTGTCACGCGAAACCTAACACGCTATATTTATAAACTCTACGATATGAATAGGATCTTGATTTTTTTGATGTTATGTACCTGCACAACCATGGCCTTTAGCCAGCAGGAACAGAAAGAATTTAAACTGATAATAGAAATTGATGAGCAACTGCCAATAAGCGGTATTATGGGTGCGCAGCTAATGGTGACAGGTAAAAACGATAGTGTTAAAACATTATTAGCGGGTTATGACCCGGGAACCTTGCGGGTTAATGACAAAAATGCAGCAGCGTTAATTGATAACGCTAAGCAAATTATATTAAGCTTTTATTATATCGATCCTGCGAACGATAGTGAAGCGTATAGTAACTATAAAATACAGTTTAAAAAACAATGGCTCACAAGCAAGTTTTGTGTTTTACGGGTTTATAATTTAGATAAGAAGAAATACAAAAAATCATACGACCCATTATCTCCATCTCAAAACTATAACTTCTCTATCGATTTTCCTGATTATCAAATGATGCCGATAACCAAGCGATAACGGCACACGGCTTTTACCTTTTAATAATTTAAAAAGTGTTACTGGTGTTACAGATGTTTCAGTTGTTATACCTGTTTCTGTAACACCGAAACAAAAAAGGGCGAACACATATCAGCGTCCGCCCCTCATTAGTCACTCATTCTCACTCACTATTCACCACTCACTTCTTCACTTATTATCATTAGTTGCCAGGGGCATTCTCTGGCGTACCCATAACCTTGTAGGCTTTGTTGCCTTTCTGGTCGCGGGTTTCCTGGTAGTAATAATCATCAGGCGATACAAAATAGTTCTGTCCCTGGATCTTTATTTTGCGGCTATCGGTTGGTAAACTGTAAAATAAGTCGCCAATTTCAGGCATCGCAATATCGGTGTCAACATCGTCCATTGGTTGGGTGTTTACTGCACTACCGCCATTATCCTGTCTGCCAACATAACCATCATTTTCTGGTGCATAACCATTTTCAGGGCTTGAGTAAGTATCTAACTTACCATCTTTACCCGCTACCTGGTAGGCAACAGTGCCGTCGTCTTTAGTTATCGGGGTGTAATAAACACCGTTTGCCTCATAAAACTGCTGGCCGTTGATTGTAATAGCCTGCGCATTGCTCGGCAATGAGTTAACCGTTGCGCCTATAGGTGGCTCAACCACAGTATATTGGTTGTTATCATACTGATAAAAGTAACCACCACTATAGAAGAAACGATCATTACCCCAATAGAATGGATAGTAACCATAAGGCAATATACCTAAACTAAAACCTAAACGCGGGTAGTATGAACTGCTGTAAAAGCCACGGTTGTAATAATATCCGCCACGGGTTGCCCATGGGCTATAACGATAACTACTGCCTCCGTATGAATACGGACGGCCATAGCCACCTGCATAATAACGACCTCCGCGAGAGAACCCGCCACGGATAGAACCACGATATGAACTACTATAGCCAGGGTTAACCCTACGGAAGCTAGGACTGCCACCGTAAGAACCACCACGGCTATATGCGCCGCCACGTTGGAAACTTTGTGTTCGAGGCGAGCTGAAACCATTTGTACTGCGGCCTCTTGAAAAGCCACCGCCGTTATAACTATTGGTAGTGCCACCTCTTGAAAACGAACCTGCAGACTGGCCGCGAGAAAAACCACCGCTTACCTGTCCGCCACCATAACTACGGCCGCCTCCTGAGTTGCCGCGTGAAAAACTCTGGCCACCGCCGGAAGAACGGCCTCCACCTGAAAATCCACCGCCGCCGCCTCCGCGCGAAAAACTTTGACCACCGCCTGAACGGCCGCCACCACGTTGAGCATTAGCAGAAACAGACAAGAACAGACATAATAATCCACCTAAGCCTGTTAACATTAAATACTGATATCCCCTTTTCATATTTTTGATTTTTATAATTAATTAGCCTTTTTTAGTGCTGTTATTGATATAGACTAAAAATTTGGCCACGGTTTAATGCTGATATAAAATAATAGTCAAAACCAAACCAACTTTACCATTTTTTGACAAAAACTACTTATTCGTCGGGAATGATACATTAGCAATGAGTATTAGAAAATTAGAAAAGAAGAGAAATTGGTTACTGAGATTTAAAACGATAATTTATTGGCATCATCATTGGTCTGCTCATAACAAACAATTAAGGCTATGACTATGACTGATGACGATTTTCGAGAAGAATATAAACCGCTGCATATCCCGGCTGAGTATTTTGAAGCCGATACCGAGCAAAACAAAATAATTTATGCACTGGCGCAAATAGGCGAGGGTTCTGCTGCTATGGTAGTAGATAAACTGGAAATGTTACAACCCGAGATAAAAACCGAACAATTAGTAGCCATTACCAAACAGGTGCTGACCCATTTGTATGATAAGGGCCAGATAAGAGGTAAGGATATCAATGGCGAAATGCATTACGACCTGGCCAAGATAACCCACGAAAACTATGGTGATGTAAACCCGGAGCTGTTAGCTCCAGGTCTTGACTAATATAGTTTGGTTGAACAGGATTGCTGCCTATGCTTCTTTATAAGCTGAGATATGGCTGGTTTTTATGCTTAATAAAAACGATTTGCCAACGCTTATTTTGATAGCCTTATCTTTCAGCATCTCTTTAATCAGATCGTCTGTTTTAAGGGCCTCGTACAAGTCGCGTGCTACTGCAGATCCGCTGATGTTGTTGGTTACCTTACCATTTTCCATGGTAATATTGAAAGTATAGCCAGACTTGCCGCGGTCGCCCGCCGATTCGAAATCTGTAATGTTTAGTTTAAAGCTTTGTTCGGCTGTAAGGCTCCTTTTAAGGTGCAGGCGGATAACGGGTATGTACCGTCTCCAGGTGGTTAAGTATTTTCTTTCTTCCATGCGTGGGTGGTAAAGGTAGGTTTTAAAGGTGATGTATTTGCCGATGCATGGTTTTATATTATCCCTGTTAGGTTTTTACGTTAAATTAAAGTTGATAATTTGGATATCCTTGCAGAGAAATAGCCTGGTTGTTTTTAGTCTTTTACTTTCTTTATCGGCAGGCGTCTACCATAACTTAGCTGCCGCCAAACCCACTCTATAGGGCCATAGTTATAGTTAGCTAACCACCACTGGCTTAAAGGGATCTGTACAATAAATATCACCAGGGCAATTAAAAAGTAAACCCAATATTGCCGGGTATTAAACAGACCCAGCCCAACGTTTAAAAATAAAAGCACGGCTAATATATTTTGCACCATATAGTTGGTCAGCGTCATTTTGCCCATGGCCTGGAAACCGTTAAAAATACTTTTTAATTTGCCGCAAGTATATAACCAGCTTATACCGGTAGCAATAGTAAGCATGGTGGCAAATATAACCCAGTAACGCGGTTTAAAATGTGTAAATATGGCGGTTAGTTTGAAATGTTGCAGTGTCCCTAAAGCCACACTCAATATAACGGTTGATGCCAGCGCTATCCAGAAGGTTGTTTTTAGTTGCTTTTTAAGCTCAGGCAGGCGGTTAAAAAAGTCTATCCGCTGGGCGGCAAAACCAAACAGCATACAGGCAAACATCATTACGTGTACAGATATGGCGTATTGCGGCAATAAAACTTCTAAATAATAGGTGCCCTTAAGTTGCGCGGTAAAAATATCCAGCCAGTTATGGCTGTAAAGTGTTGGTAAAACCTGTGCTTTTACTACGGCATCATAATCGTAAGGCATGGTATTGCTTACCCAGGCGCTTATAAACGGTACAATCAACAGCAAAAACGCACCCGACCAAAAAGCCGTTTTAGCCGAAGCTTTATAAAACAACAACAGTACTAAACCTAAAAAGGCGTAATCCTTCAAAATATCGCCCAGCCAAAACGCCGAGTTGATAAAGGCTATTACAAACAGCCAAAACATTCGTCGGGTAAAAAACGCTACCGGGCTTTTGCCTTTGGCGGCTATATTATTCATCACCACTGCAAAGCCGTAGCCAAATAACAAGCTCAATAAGGTCCATGATTTGGCAGCGAAAATAAATTGGTTTATGCCCATCAATATATTTGATAGCATATCATACTTTATTTTTACGGGTTTCCCAATAAAAGCGTAGTCAGTATAATTACCTAATACAACCCCTAAAATGGCCCAGCCGCGTAAAATATCAACTATAGCGGTACGTTTGGATGATTGAACTGGTAATACTAATTCTTGCTGCATCATGATAAAGGATTGATGCTTAAAGATATAAATATTACGCTAATGTTAATCCTGCTCGCAAAATTCCTTTAAGCCGTTTAAAATCTTATTCCAGCCTTTTACAGATCGCCTATAACGCTTTTCGGCGCCTTCACCCTGGCCAACATCGTCGGTAATTGTCAAAATGGTATTGTCTTTTGCCGGCGTTAGTATGTCGGTTACTGTCGACTTACTTTTATCGCCTTTATTAATAAGGGTGTATTGCAATAACCTGCCTTCGTCAACTTTATCAATTGTGCCTTTTAATTCAACAGGGATTATCCAGAACATTCGGCCCTTAAAAGTTATCGGACTGCCGGGTTTCCAGGTAGATATTACCCGGCAATTAAAAAAGTATTCCTTTGTTTTTTCGGGATTGGTAAGTGCGTCCCAGACTGCTTTAACGGGTGCGTTTATGGCGATGTGCTTTTTAACAATGTATTCTTTCATGTAAAAAATAACATATCCTTAAAAGTTTTGTTTTTTGAGGAGGTTGGCAATCCGTAAACGTGCCGCTATAAAACTACAGCTTATGCAGCAACAAACTTTAATCCCATAATACCGGCCATTATCATCAGCATAAATAATATCTCGGGCCATGAGGTGGGTTCATGAAAAAATAATACATCGGCCAGTTTTATGCATATAATGCTTGCACCCGTCCAGGCAGCAAAAGCAATGGCAGTAGGGATGTGCTTAATAGACATAGAGAAAAACCAGGCATTTGCCGCCCCAAATACAATATAGCCTGTTATGGGCGCCAGTATAATTAAGCCCTGCAGGGTGTAAAAGTTGCCCCAGGTAAGCAGTTTAAAATCGCTTAGCTTAAAAAATTTAACGCTGTAGGTCCACGCGGCTTCCAGTATCGCTGCAATAATAATGTATATCCAGGCCAATTATCTACATTTAAATTTATGTAAAATAAGCAGCATGTATTAGTTAAGTATGTGTTAATTGTTAAGGAATTGGGCAGAGTTGCTATATTAAATTTTATTGCAGATATCGCAGCTAATACAAAATGACGATCAACTTTTTTATACGGATTTTCTTAAAACACGCCATATTACGCTATACGGTTTACTAATGGCCGTTTTGGTGTTTTTACTGAAATGGTTTCAATGGCGCTTTTTGATCATTGATAACTCGATGGATATTTACATCGGTAAGCGCGTTGGTCTTGAAAAGGAAAATAAGGCATTATAATTCAAACATACCGCCGATACCCGTGTTTACCCAACATGGAAAACAAAACAAAGGAACGGGTGCATGACACGCGCACAGTTGACGTTGCCGATGATTACGCAATTGATTACTGGACCCAGGAACTAAATACTACCAAAGGCAAATTACTGGCCGCAGTTGCCGAAGTGGGTGATTCGTTTGAAGATGTAAAAAGGCATTTAAAGAAATAAGTTAAAAGTATATTACATACAATGTTTACAACCGGCCTGCTGAATTATTAGCCTGAGATAGCCAACAAGTAATCCAAATTTTGGTGGTTGCCATACGGCTTGCCGGCTAATCTAACTTGTTGCCCTGTGCTTATCCCCTGCAACTGTATGGTTTGGTGCCTGGCTATAACTTTATCGTCGGTTATTAACCGGTAGGCATCCTCTGAAATTATCATGTCGTTATTCAGTTCCTTAGTTTTTGCCTGGAGGCGCGAAGCGATATTAACAGGCAGCCCCATAACCGACAACTGCTGCGCGTTATCCAAACCAAACTCACCCACATAAACCTTCCCGGCGTGTAAGCCCACGCCAATCTCCAACGGTCCGCCGTGATATGGCTCGTCATAGGCTTCGTTGAAAAGGTTAACGGTTTGAAACATTACCTTAGCGGCGTGGTAGGCATTATTTACTGATGTCTTTAATTCTGTTTGTAAGCCAAAAACTATGTACATGCTGTCGCCGGCTATTTCTACCACCTTACCCTCAAATTTCTTTACGATTTGGTTGAAAGCGGTAAATAACCGGCGGACGATATGGATGACGGTTTGGCCAGGCTGTGATTCCATTAAACCGGTAAAGTTCCGGATATCCAGGAATAAGATCGCCAGTTCCCGCTCCTGGTCGGGCGTGGAAGATGGTGGGTTTAACATTAAGTAATTATTTTCCATAGTAGTGTAGACGATTAGCAGCTTAAAACATTTTAAACAAATGTAAATAGAAGGGCTAACCCATAGCAAAGCAAATAAGGCCAACCCCACTGGCCCTTCGGTAAAGGCTACAATTTGGTCGGTTAGCTAATGGGAACAAGCTGGCCGATACAGGCAGGATATAAAGTGTCTGTGGGAAAGCACGCAACAAGCAAACAATTAGCGAGTGTGGCGGTTTTATCATACATACGCTGAAAATTTACCTGCTTGACTACCAAACAACGACACGCTAAATCACAATTCCCGGTTGTTAAGCTGTTGCTTATACTGGGTTTAAGTCTGTTATTGGCTGGCGAAGGGTTTTTCGGCTACAAGTTGCATCAACTTTCTGCCCGGCAGGAAATGATAAAAGCCGACCACGCCAATATCAACAACATTTCGCTCGGCCTGTTATCTGTAGATAACTGGAGGAGCCAGGTAGATGGTATTATTAACCAGCAGGTTCGGCATTTCAAACTCACGCCAAAGCAAAAACAGCACTTACAAACCGAGGTAGAGCAGGTATTATATGCGCTCATTGATAAGGCCGAGGCAATGGTGAATAAAAAGCCAAAAAGCCTGGGCGGCAAAATAAGGAAGCTGGCAGTGAAGACTTTCGTTAAAACGGATAAGATCCGGGCGCAGGTGCCCTCATTCGCGCGTGATGTCATCGCGAAAGCAGACAACCCCAAACAAAAGGCGCAGCTTAGTAACCTGGCAATGAGCAAGTTTAATGATTTGCAGCATACCGATAGCATGGATAGCACACTAAAAGCTAATCATGCGCTTTTCGATGTGATGTATCGCAAATACCGGGTCAATTCTACCGAACAATTGAACCAAAAGCTTGACACCTTGTTGCAGGATATCCGGGTAGAGATGTATAAATACTGTTACGGTATGCTGGGTTGTATCCTTATCGTTTTAGGCTTATGGTGGTTCCTGCGTAAGCGGGTTGATCTGCATGGAACCTTATTCATCCTTTCTTTATTATTCGCTTTTATTTTGCTGGCCGTTGGCTTAAGCGCTTCAATGATAGAAGTAGATTGCCGTATAAAAACCCTGGATTTTGTATTGCTGGGTCAGGATGTGGTTTTTAAAGATCAGGTGTTGTTCTACGAAAGTAAAAGCATCCTCGGTGTGGTGGAAGTGCTGGTTAAACAGCCTGCGGTTGATTCTATAGCTGTAGGTGTACTGATCCTTTGCTTTAGTATTCTTTTCCCCTTGATGAAGTTGAGTTCGACAGGCATCCACTTGCTTAGCAAACGCAGGATAGCCGAAAACCGTATCATCAAATATTTCGCTTTTCAGTCGGGTAAATGGAGCATGGCTGATGTAATTGTTATCGCTATCCTGATGACGTATATAGGGCTTAACGGTTTGCTGGATAGCCAACTCTCTATGCTAAATATCCGCAGCCAGGAACTTACGTTAATCACTACCAATAATACCGCCCTGCAGCCGGGTTATATTATTTTTATAAGTTTCGTGCTTTATGGCTTGATCTTGTCTACTATATTGAAATACATTACCCCTAATGACGCGCATTAAATGAAGTACACGATTTTCAATATCATCTTACTCATAGGCCTAAGCGTTTTGCTGGCAGGCGCGGCGTTTTCGGGTTACCGCCTCGCGGCGCTTTCTGCCGAGCGTGAGCAAGTTAAGGAAGATTACAGCCTGTCAAACAGCGTCACATTCGGCTTGTTTTCTATCGATCAATGGCGAGACCGGGTTACCCAAGCGCTTAGCCACCAGATCAAGGATTATCATATCACCGCAGAGCAAAAAAGAGACCTGCAAAAAGCGGTTGAAAAAGAATTGCATTCCCTGATAGGAAAGACCGTGGCCGAAATAAACAAGCCACAAAAAAGTATTTTGGGTAAGCTGAAAAAGCTGGCGTTTAACGCGCTGGTTGATTCTGGCGAGGTACAGGCGCAGGTTAGGCCCTTCGCCAAAACTATTGTTGCTAAAGTAAGCAGCCCCGAAAGCGAAGAACGGCTGAAAGCGGTAGCGGACAGTAAAGTGGATCAGTTAACCAGGCAGATCTATGACAGCACGCGCGTAGCAAATTACGCGGTTACCAAATATGTTTACCGAAAGTACAACGTGGCAGACCCTGTTAGCTTCAATAACCGTATTAATGAGCGATTGGCAGCTGTAGAAAAAGCTAAGTGGCTTTACATTGGCGCATTACTTGGCAGTGTGCTTGCGGCCTTGCTGTCATGGCTGGCCCTGCGTAAACAGGTGCACTTGCAAACGCCGCTTTTTGTTTTCGCGCTGTGTTTTGCATTTGTGCTGCTGGCGGTGGGTAGCCTGGTGCCGGTTATAGAGGTAGATGCCCGTATACAGGCATTAGATTTGGTTTTATTGGGCGAAAAAGTACAATTTCAAAACCAGGTGTTGTTTTATCAAAGCAAAAGTATTACCGGAATTGTAAAAGCATTAGTAGATCAGCCTAAGCCAGATGCTATCCTGGTTGGATGGCTGATTTGTTTGTTTGTTTTGGTTTTGCCACTGTTGCGGCTGATTGCTAAAGGCATACATATACTTAGTCCCCCAAAAATAGCGCAACATCCGGTGATAAAGTATCTAACGTTCGAACTGCACAAATGGGATATGGCCGATGTTATGGTGGTGGGTATGCTGATGACCTACATCGGTTTAAATGGTATCCTAAAAAGCCAGCTTTCCGGCTTAAATATTCATAGTGGCTCACTTAATGTAATAACCGGCAACGGCACCTCGTTGCAGCCCGGCTATTTTATTTTTGTGGCTTATGTGCTTTTCGCCGCTTTGTTATCATATATATTAGAACGCATTTTGCCGGGCAAGCAATTAAGTTAGAAGAATTTATATCCACGTGTTATACGCCTGATCACCAACAGGACTAAACCATCCGCCCCATAAACGGATCGCTGTGGCTGGGTTTACCTGTTTCAACCCGGCCGGCAAATCTTTTTTCAAAGCCATCCGCACCAGACACATTAACCGTAAAATCATACCACCCCGAATTTTTTGCCGGGTTGATAAGGAGGTGTGACGTGCCTGAAGCAGCTACTTTCAGTTCCTGCTTTGCGCTTTTATAAGCATTGTCTGTTAGCGATAATACAAGTGGTTTTTTGCTGTGATTGTTTATTTTTAATACAATGTTGCCCGTAGCTATCTTGTTATTTAAACGGTTGCGTTCGTAATTAAAAATGGTTTCAATTTCGGGGTCGGCAGCGTTACCCTTAAACTCGCGGTAAAAACCATTAGGGCCATATAAGCGAAGGTGATAGTTGCCGTTTTCGAACGCTGTGACAGGATAGACATCTTTTATAGTATCGCCCGGTTTTACCGCGTAGGCCCAGTTACGCATTACTTCAAACTGCGACGGATTGTTTAATGTTTGATGATTACCCGGAGCATAAACTATAAACGGCGAGCCTGACGCCGCTGCACCAAATAATTCATTGCCGGCTTTTAAAGTTAGTTCAAAATTCGTTTTGCCTTTATTTAACCAGCCATCGGCATACAACTGGTAGGGTAGGGCGCATGAAGGGCGTGTACCTTTTTCCTGTTGTGGTAAAAATGGCGAACCATGCGGGTGCATATTAGCGTTTGCTACCTGTTGCAGTGTTAATGCTTTAAAATTAGCGGGTAGACTTTTAAATTTTGCTTTGTGTATGCTTTCGATAAAGCTGTTTTTAGCAACAAATGAAGGTAAGTGACCAGGCTGGGCATTGTATGGCCTGAACACCGAGGAAAGGTCGCTGCAAACTGTGCGGCGCCAGTCGGATATATTGGGTTCGGTTACTTTTTTGCCGGTTTTATGCGACAGGAATTTTTCTAAAAACTGGAGTGTTGAGGTATGGTCGCAAACTTCGGAGTTTACCCAGCCGCCTTTTGTCCAGGGCGAGGCAATTACCATCGGCACCCTAAAGCCCAAACCTATAGCGCATTCGCGGTCATACTTTTTCGGGAAATCTTTTCGGGCAAGTTCCTGATCAAGCGTTATATACTCGGTGCGGGTATCTATCCCGTCCGAAACCTTACCGGTGCCGGTTTTATGCGAGTGTGGGGCGATAAATGGTGGTACGTGGTCAAAATAACCATCGTTCTCATCATAGGTAAGTATAAAAATAGTTTTTTTCCAAACTTCCGGGTTTTGGGTCAGGATATCCAACACCTCTGATACGTACCAGGCCCCGTACCATGGCGCTGATGGATGGTCCGAAAAATTTTCGGGTGCCATTACCCACGAAACCGTTGGCAATTTGTTTGTTTTTACATCCTCCCTAAACTGGTGCAATACATCACCTTTAGGCACCTGCACGGTGCGGGCTACGCCATTATCATCGTAATTTAGTTCGGTAAGCTTATTGTAATCAGGATCATTATAATTTACACTAAACGCTTTTTTGTGCAGGCTTTTTTCGCGCTCGGTTAAACTTTCAAAGGGTTTGCTGTTGATCTTTTCTATATTGACTTTAAGGGCGTCAAGCTCTTCTTGTTTTTGTTGTAATTTCTTTTTTAATATCGGGCTGCTATCGGTTACGGCTTTGTGTTGTAGATCTGCAACTTCGGCAGTTAAAACAGGCAGTGTGTTTTTTAAATGATCGACATGCTTTTGATGCATATGGATATTATATTGTCCAAAAAACTCCAGCGGATTATCCTGGAAATTAGATAGCCAGGAATCTTCCTCACCCTTAAAACCTACGTTAATACTCATCTCATTCTGATAGCATTTCCAGGAAATATTATGATCCTCAAGCCGCTCGGGGAAGGTGGCCCATTTTAGGGTGCCATAATCCATATCCTCGTTCCATACCAGCGCACGCGAGTCTTCAGTTTGCTCGGCGCGGATAGTACCGGTCCAAAAGTATAGCCGGTTTGGGTTAGTACCTGTTAATGACGAGCAAAAATGCTGGTCGCATATGGTAAACGCGTCAGCGAGGGCATAATAAAAAGGGATGTCCTCCCGGTTATGATAACCCATTGTTAAGGGCATATCTTTATAATCTTTATCGCCCGAATGCTTTTCGTCCAGCCACTTGTCATGCCTGCCATCATTACGCGCATTTACCTGGTTTGACCAAGAGTGCGGTAACGAGTGCATCCAGGTAGCTTTGGTGTTTTTTATATCCAGGTGAAACGGCGCATAAGTTTCGCCTTTAGCATTTGATTGCAGAAATACGGAGTTTTTATTGGCCAATTGTATGGCACGAGGGTCATTATAACCACGCACACCACGCAGGGTGCCAAAAGCATGATCGAATGACCGGTTTTCCTGCATCAGTATTACCACGTGTTCGGCATCCAAATAAGTACTGCCATCCGGTGCGTTAATACTTAAGGCTTTGGCTATTGATGCAGGCAAGCTGCCGGCAACACTTGAAGCACCGGCTAAAATCGCGGCTTTTTTAATAAAATCTCTTCTGTTATCCATTATTTAATATCAGCCTAAATATAAATCTATTTGGACACTATGTATGTTAATTTTCGGCAAAAGCATCACAAATAGAGTTAGTTTGTTTTAAATATCCAAAACTCAATTGCTTTGTAGGGATAAAATAATATACCGGCTTGTTCCTTAATAATTTGTTAACAGAAGTTGTGGCTTAAGGAAACGTGAATTCGATAATGATTAAAGAGAGTGAAGGATTGGATAATGAAAACCGCAAGGTATTGTAAGTATGTAAACTGCACTCATTTTGATTTAATAAGAATACCGAAATGTAAGATATTGATTACCGGCCCTTTATTTTGGAGGAAAGTTTAAATAAGAAAATAATGCAGAAGGAT
The DNA here is from genome assembly GCF_050433825.1 of Mucilaginibacter sp. UYCu711. NCBI lineage: Bacteria > Pseudomonadati > Bacteroidota > Sphingobacteriia > Sphingobacteriales > Sphingobacteriaceae > Mucilaginibacter > Mucilaginibacter sp. UYCu711. The sequence continues at coordinate 167,586 of NZ_JBNPWM010000013.1, forward strand.
AGCTTTATTAATTTCAACTATCTCATAATAAGATAGTTGAAAACAATGTGTGCTCCCGACGAGATTCGAACTCATATCGATGGTACCGGAAACCATAATTCTATCCATTGAACTACGGGAGCATTAATATGCGGCAAATATATAAAATTGATTTTACCGCTTTTCTATTTGCTTTAGTAATATTTGCAGGGGCGCATTTATTTTAAACTTTATTAAAATGTTTTCGTTTCTCAGTCGTCTACCCCAATATAATGAAGAAAAGAGTTCTCTATACAATACTACTTTGGCTGTTTGCCGATGTTTATTTTTTTACCGCCGTTAAAACGTTAACAGCAAATCCTGTTTGGCACTGGGCCTATTGGTCGGCTGATATTTTGATTTTGGTGGGTGTGGTGCTCACCATCTTCGGCCGCAAAAAGGGTAGCCACGCTCCCCGTGCCTTATCATGGGTGATGTCGCTTTTGTTACTATCCGCAGTTCCGAAGATCTTAGGCACACCAGTTTTACTGGTTGAGGATCTGGTGAGGCTATTTCAGGGCTTCCCGCCGCGCAGTATATGGGTGAGCGAACTGGCGGTGGTGGTTGCATTTGTGCCGTTCCTGGCGCTATTGTTTGGGCTTACCAAGGGCAGGCACCATTATACTATCCACAAGGAAACCTTATACTTCCCCGACCTGCCCGAGGCTTTTGACGGTTTTACCTTAACCCAGCTGTCAGATATCCACGCGGGTAGTTTTACCGACGCGAAAGGGGTTAATAAAGGCATTGACCTGGTAAACGCGCAGCAAAGCGACGTGATCCTATTTACCGGCGACCTGGTAAACAACAAAGCCACAGAGATGGACCCCTGGATCTCCACTTTCGCACGTTTACAGGCGCCACAAGGCAAGTATTCGGTATTAGGTAACCATGATTATGGCGATTACACCAAATGGGAAACTGAGGCTGCTAAAGCCACTAACCTGGTTGATTTAAAAGGCGTGCATAAAAAGATCGGTTTCCGTTTACTTCTGGACGAGGCGATAGAGATAGAAAGGGATGGCCAGAGCATTACGCTGATAGGGGTTGAAAACTGGGGCAAAGGCGGCTTCCACAAATACGGCGACCTGGATAAATCCATACTGAAGGTAGACGACAGCCAGGTTAAGATCCTGCTGTCGCATGACCCATCGCACTGGGAGGCTAAAACTTTGAACCATCTAAAACACATCCACCTTACACTGGCGGGCCATACCCACGGCGCGCAATTTGGTATTGAGCTGTTCAATTTTAAATGGAGCCCGATAAAATACGTTTACAAGCAATGGGCGGGCCTGTATAAACAAAAAGACAGGTACCTGTACGTAAACCGCGGCTTTGGCTTCCTGGGCCTGAAAGGCCGGGTAGGTATTTGGCCGGAGATAACTGTTATAATGCTGAAAAAGGGTTAACGCCCTAAAGGGAAGCTTAGTGAAAAGGTCTTGCGAGCGGCAAGACCTTTTTGTAATTAATTACCTTTAAAAGTACCCCCTTTAGGGGGCGGAGGGGGCTACACGTTAAATCTGAAGTGCATAATATCGCCATCTTCAACCACATAAGTTTTGCCTTCGATGCCTAACTTACCGGCTTCCTTAATAGCGGCTTCAGATCCGTTATATTTAACAAATTCGTCGTACTTAATAACTTCGGCGCGGATAAAACCTTTTTCAAAATCGGTATGGATAACACCTGCCGCCTGTGGCGCGGTAAAGCCCTGGGTGATGGTCCAGGCACGTACTTCCTGTACGCCGGCGGTAAAATAGGTAGCCAGGTTAAGCAGCTTGTAAGCAGCTTTAATCAGCTTGTTTACGCCCGACTCGGTAAGCCCTATATCGTTCAAAAACATTTCGCGTTCTTCGAATGATTCCAACTCGGCAATCTCAGCTTCAATCTGGGCCGATATTACCAATACGCCCGCGTTCTCATCTTTAACGGCTTCACGCACTTTATCAACATAAGCATTGCCGGTGTTTACCGCTGCTTCATCTACATTACAAATATAAAGTACCGGCTTGGCGGTTAACAGCCATAGGTCGGCAATGTATTCTTTATCTTCTTCGGTAACCCGCGCGGTACGTGCAGATTTACCTTTAAGCAGGTGTTCTTTATACACGGTAAGTACTTCGTAGGTTTTCTTGGCCTCTTTGTCGCCGCCGGTTTTAGCCATTTTCTCAACCTTCTGGATCTTCTTCTCAATACTGTCCAGATCTTTTAATTGTAGCTCGGTATCAATAATTTCTTTGTCGCGGATGGGGTCAACGCTGCCATCAACGTGTATAACATTGTCATTATCAAAGCAACGCAATACGTGTAATATGGCGTTGGTAGCGCGGATATTTCCCAGGAACTGGTTACCCAAACCTTCGCCTTTGCTGGCACCTTTTACCAGTCCGGCTATATCCACAATCTCAATTGTATTAGGGACGATAGATTTTGGTTGCACTATTTCAGTCAATTTCACCAGGCGCTCATCGGGCACGGTTATTACGCCCACATTTGGCTCGATAGTGCAAAACGGAAAGTTAGCCGCCTGCGCCTTGGCGTTTGATAAGCAATTAAAAAGAGTTGATTTACCTACGTTTGGCAAACCTACTATACCACATTGTAAAGCCATTATTAGTTGATTAAGTTGATTATGTGAGTGGTTGATTAGGTTAAATATCAGCGAGTATTTGTATAACTCAATCAACTTATTCAACCCAATAAACTACCCACTAAAAAACGCAAAGATAACAGAAAATACTGCCTTATAATTTGAAAAAATAAACGACTTTTGCAGCAGTTAATCAGAAACGGCAAACCCATGTAAAAACAGGCGGCATTATGGAAGAAATGGTTGAACAAATAGAATTGTTGCTTGAACAAGAAGACGCGCAGCAACTCCAGGATTACCTTAACAACCTTAACATATCAGATGTTGAAGAACTGATAGATGAGCTTCCGCAATATGGCCCCCGTTTTATTGAGACACTATCGCTTAACCGCGCGGTAAACGTATTCCGCATTCTTGATTTCCCTACGCAGGAGCGGATCATTAAAAAACTTCCGGGTAAAAAAATTGCCGAGATCATTACCGAGCTGCCGCCGGATGACCGTACAGCTTTCTTTGCCGAGCTGCATGGCGATGCCGTAAAAGCCCTGATATTACACCTGTCGCCGGCCGACAGAAAGGAAGCATTATCCCTTTTAGGCTATAAGGAAGACAGCGTTGGCCGTTTAATGACGCCCGATTATATCGCCGTTAAAAAAAGCTGGGACGTTAACCGCGTGCTGGCCCACATCCGCCAGTTTGGTAAAAACTCCGAAACCATTGATGTTATTTATGTGCTGGGCGATAGGGGCGTTTTGCTGGACGATATCCGCATCCGCGAGATCTTGTTGGTTGATCCCGATACCAAAATAAGCCAGCTGATGGATGGCAGGCTGATAGCCTTAAAAGCTACCGACCCACAGGAAGAAGCCATTAACGTGTTCAGGATGAATAACCGCACGGCGCTGCCGGTTACTGATAACGAGAATATACTGCTGGGCATTGTTACGGTGGATGATATCCTTTGGATAGCCAACGAAGAATATACAGAGGATATCCAAAAGATAGGTGGTACGGAAGCATTGGACGAGCCTTACCTGGATATTAACCTGTTTAAGCTGGTTAAGAAGCGGGTAGGGTGGCTCATTATATTGTTTTTGGGCGAGATGCTTACCGCTACGGCTATGAGCTATTTCCAGCTGGAGATCGAGAAAGCCGTGGTATTGGCTTTGTTTATCCCGCTGATCATATCCAGCGGCGGTAACAGCGGATCGCAGGCATCAACCCTTATTATACAGGCAATGGCCCTTGGCGAAATTACGGTAGAGGACTGGTGGCGGGTAATGCGCCGCGAGATCATATCCGGCTTAATGCTTGGCGTAACACTTGGTTTAATTGGCTTTTTACGTATAGCCGTATGGAGCGAATTTAGCAATATTTACGGCCCGCACTGGATGCTGGTAGCCACAACCGTGGGGTTTTCCCTGATAGGGGTTGTGCTATGGGGATCATTAGCCGGCTCGATGCTGCCATTATTGTTAAAGAAATTAGGCGCCGACCCTGCAACCTCATCGGCCCCGTTTGTAGCCACATTGGTTGATGTTACCGGGCTGATCATCTATTTCAGCATAGCGGTAATTATCATGAGCGATTTGCTTGGGAAATAGGATAGCGCTATTGTTTTGGTATAGATAGTTTATATCTTTAAAAAACTTAAATCTGAAACAATGGAAGAAACAGAAATTATTGATTCGCACACCCCATCACAACCACAAGGGTTAGTATTACTACCAGAAGCACAAGATTTTTTATTAGAAAGCGGCAAATGGGCCAGGTTTTTAGGAGTTGTAGCGTATATAAGTGCAGCATTGGTTGTATTATTGGGATTGTTTTTTACTACAGCCATGTCCTTCTTATCTCGTTTGCCAACTGCATCGCCAATGCCCAGATTTTTAGGTGGATGGCTGGGCTTTTTTTATATATTGATTGGTGTCTTCCACTTTTTTGTGGGAAGATATTTACACCAATTTGGCACAAAGATAAAGGAAGGTATATCATACCAGGATGCTGATGCTGTTAGTACATCCTTAGGTAAACTAAAATCGCTGTTTAAGTTAGGTGGTGTAACAACAATTGTTGTATTATCACTTTATGTATTAATTATTGTAGCTGTTATTATTGGCGCCATTATAGGTTTTTCAATGGTTAGGCCGGCCTCATATTAACATACATAAAAAAGACCTGCCAACTGGCAGGTCTTTTACTTTTAGGTTTATAATAAAGTTTTAGTTTGGTTTCTGTTATAAATTTTCAAAAGAAAAATCGTCGTCTGTAGTAGCTTTTGCTGTTTCTGATGATTCAATTAGTTCGTAACGTTTTTCAACAACTTCCTGGTTTTCTTTGATATAGTCAATCGTTCCGTTAAGGCCTTCTACAAATTTCTCAAAATCTTCTTTATATAAAAATATCTTGTGTTTAATAAAAACGCCGTCTTCTAATCTCTTTTTGCTTTCTGTGATGGTAACATAGTAATCGTTTGATCGTGTTGCCTTTACATCAAAAAAATAAGTCCTTTTTCCCGCTCTGACTTTCTTTGAAAAAACCTCTTCGCGCTCTCTATTGTCAAAATCTCCCATGCTTCGTATTTTGTAATTTAGTTTTGTTAGGCATAAATATAAATAATTTTTTAAAGTGCAAGTATTAAAACAAATATTATTGTCTTTTTTTAATCATTTATATATAAATCTTACCAATTTATTAATTTAATTATGCTTCCTGCTCTTCAAGTAACTGTTTTTCATACAGTTCAAAATAAACAGCCTTTTGCTGCATCAGCTTATCGTGGGTACCTTGTTCAATAATTTCGCCGTTATCTATCACCAATATTTTATCGGCGTTTTTTATGGTTGATATGCGGTGTGCAATAATAATATTTGTTTTACCCTGCATAATATACCCCAGGTTTTGCAGTATTTCTTCCTCTGTCCGGGTATCAACCGCCGACAGGCAATCATCAAAAACCAATATCTGCGGATGCTTAACAATGGCCCGCGCGATAGACACCCGCTGCTTTTGCCCGCCCGATAAGGTTACACCGCGTTCGCCAATTAAAGTTTCAAAACCCTTTTCAAGCTCCATAATGTTATTATACACGGCAGCATCTTTAGCAGCTTGCTCAACTACCGGCATATTTAAAACATCGGCGCTAAAGGCAATGTTATTTGCAATGGTGTCCGAAAATAAAAACACTTCCTGCGGCACAACTCCTATTTGTGAGCGGTAGCCTTCCAGGTTAAGTTGCGTCACCGGCTCATTATCTATCAGGATCTCGCCGCCGGTGGTATCATACATCCGCAACAGTAAATTGGCTATGGTTGATTTGCCCGAGCCGGTACGCCCTATAATAGCCACCATCTCGCCGGGATTTGCCGTGAACGATATATCCTTTAAAGCCTGTATGCCGGTATCAGGGTAGATGAAGGATACATTTTTAAATTCTATGCGGCCATTTATAACGCGCTTAGGTGTATCAGGCGACAGGATCTCCGGCCTGGTATCTAAAAACTCATTAATGCGTTTTTGTGAAGCCGCCGCGCGTTGGATAATCGAGGTTACCCAACCTAAAGCCATCACCGGGAAGGTAAGCAGGTTAAGATATACTAAAAATTCGGCTATATTGCCCGGCGTAATGGTGCCCTTCATTACCTCCATGCCGCCAATAAATATCGTGATAATATTACTCAAGCCAATCAATAACAGCATGAGTGGGTAAAATAAAGCCTGCACCTTAACCAGACCCATAGAATGCGTTTTATAATCTTCGCTTTCCAGGGCGAATTTCCGTCGCACCGAGCCCTCGCGGACGTACGATTTCATGATGCGGATACCAGAGAAGTTTTCCTGAACAAAGCTTGAAAGAACCGATAATCGCTCCTGTATTTTTTCGCTTCGGAAATTGATCACATTACTTACATAATATATCATGGCCGCTAATATGGGCATGGGCAATAACGAAAATACAGCCAGTCGCACATTTACTGTTAGCATAAAGTAAATGATCAGGATAAACCGGCTTATTGTATTGAGCGTATACATTATACCGGGCCCCAGGTACATGCGCACACGGCTCACATCTTCAGTAGCGCGATTCATCAAATCGCCGGTATTGTGGCGCCGGTAAAATGCTAATGATAAGACCTGGTAATGGTTATAAATCTCGTTTTTAAGATCATATTCAATATGTCGCGACATCAGAATCAGCGTTTGCCGCATAAAAAACGTAAACAACCCGCTTGCCAGCGATAACGCCAAAACCAACGTCCCGAATAACAGTAGGCTTGATCCAAAAATATCATAGATCATGGCCTGCCTGTCAAAACCTGCAAAAAGCTGGTAGGTGCCAATGTTTTCGGTAACCAGGTCGAACGCAAAACGGATAACCTGGGCGGGCAGTATACTGAAAATATTAGCTATAATAACAAACAGCACGCCCGGTATAAGGTGCCATTTGTATTTGATAAAGAATTTATTCAGGTAAGCCAGATGTTTCATTAATGAACAAAAATACAGTAAATAGCGTTAACGCGGCAACCTAAAGTACGCCAATTCCAGGCCATCCCTTATTAAATTATCCACACGCTTCAAACCAGCTTTCTCTAAAACGCGCTGAGAGCCTGTGTTTTCCAATTCGGTAACTGCTACTATTTCGCTAACACATTTATCCATAAAACCGTAGCTAACCATGGCCGTAACCATTTCAGATCCAATACCCTTGCCCCAGTGTTCGTGATTGAGGCTGTAACCCAATTCAATTACATCCGCATCGCCGGCAAACTGGCGCAGCAGGCAGCTGCCCATAAAGCTATCATCAGCTTTGCTAAAAATACCCCAAATGCCTTTGGTTTTGGTCTCACTGTATTGATTTAAGGCATTGTTGAAAATAGTTACGCGCTCTTCGCGGCTGCGTTTGGGGATGTATTGCAGCACCCTTTCATCAACAAAATGGTTAAGATAGGTTTCCAGTTCTTCGGGTAAAAATTCGCGGATAATTAACCGCTCGGTTTGAGTGATGACAGCCATAAACCAAATGTAAATGAATTTTTTGTGTTGGTTAAGCAGGGTGCCAGAATTTGACATTTCTATTTTATATCCATAAAACCTTTGCTTAACTAAAAAAAAAACTACTTTTGTTGCGCCTTAAAACAGTACATGTTGATCGAAAAACCCACCGATTCTATTTTTAGCCAGCTGGAAGACTGCGGGCATAAAAAAGTTGTTTACTGTAGCGACCCGGATACCGGGTTGAAAGCAATAATAGCAATCCATAATACCGTACTTGGGCCGGCTTTAGGGGGTATCCGTATGTGGGCCTACAAAAGCGAGGAGGATGCTTTAAAGGATGTTTTGCGCTTATCGCGCAGCATGACCTATAAAGCTGCCATATCAGGCCTTAATTTAGGCGGGGGCAGCGCTGTTATCATCGGCGATTCGCGCAAAAAAACCGAGGCGCTGATGCGCAAATTTGGCCGCTTTGTAAAAAACCTTAACGGCGAGTTTATTGCCGGCGAAGATGTAGGCACCAATCCGCGCGACATGGAGTACATAAAGATGGAAACCGACCATGTTGCAGGCCTGCCTGAAACTATAGGTGGCAGCGGCGACCCGGCCCCGATAGCGGCGATGGGTGTTTTTATGGGGATAAAGGCATCAGTAAAAGAGGTTTTTGGCACAGATAGTTTAACCGGAAAATCGGTAATTGTACAGGGTATAGGCCATGTGGGCGAAAACCTGGTAAAATTGCTGCGCGATGAGAACGTAAAAGTTTATATAAGCGATATTAATGAGGACCGCACGCGCCAGGTATCAAAAAAATACGGGGCAGAGGCCATATCAAATAATAGTATTTTTGATATAGATGCCGATATTTATTCGCCCTGCGCTTTGGGTGGTACTATTAATACCGAAACCATAAATAAGCTTAAATGCAGCATTATAGCGGGCTCGGCAAACAACCAGTTAGAGGACGAAGAGGCACACGGGCAATTATTACTGGATAAAGGTATTATATTTGCACCCGATTACGTTATTAATGCCGGTGGCGTTATTAACTGCTATTCGGAGTTAATGGGCTTTAGTAAAAAACGCTCATTACAGCTAACAGAAAATATTTACGAGGCAACTCGCACTGTTTTAAAACTTTCTAAAGCCGAAAGCATTGCTACCATACTTGCGGCCAACAAAATTGTTGAAAAACGTATTACAGACATTAACAAAGTAAAATCCAGCTATTAATAAAAATCACAAACAGGATCACTCCTAAATCGTTCTTACAAGCATGTTAAACAGAAGGCACCTACGGGTAAAAGTATTACAGTCATTATACGCATATCACCAAACGGGTGCGGGTAATATCAAACAGCAGGAAAAAAATTTATTAGGAAGCATAGACGAAGTCTATGAAATGTATATCTGGATGCTATCGCTTATCTCAGAAGTGGTGGGTTATGCAGACAGGGACGCAACCGAGCGCGCACACAAACACCTGCCTACTGCCGATGACCTTAACGCCAATTTAAAGATCCTTACCAACAGGTTTACCTTATCGTTAAATGAGAACAAGGAATTTTTAGCCGGATTAAAAAAATATAAGGTTGAATGGAGCTTTGAGCCTGAACTGGTAAAAACCTTATTTACCAATTTAAAAAGCGCCCCTGAGTATGCTGAATATCTTGCGAAAACAGGCGATACTATCCAGACCGATAAAGACATCATCAAATTCATCTTCAAAAAAATAATCCTGAAATCAACCCTGGCCGACCAGGTATTTGAAGAGAAATTTATTTTTTGGCCGGTAGATAAAGATGTTTTACAAGCCCTAATAGCCAAGACATTCAAAAATTTCGCTTTTGACGAGCCTGTAAAAAACAAGCTGGCCGAAGTTACCGGTAACTGGGAAGAAGATAAAGAGTTTATTGTTAAACTATTAGATACCAGCGTACGCTATGATGCCGATTACCAAGTGCTGATAGCTGCCAAAACCCAAAACTGGGAGCCCGAGCGTATTGCTATGATGGATACCCTGTTAATGAAAATGGCCATTGCCGAATTTGTTAACTTCAATTCTATCCCGGTTAAGGTTACTATAAATGAGTACCTGGAGATCTCGAAAGAGTTTAGCACGCCCAAAAGTAATTCGTTTATAAACGGTATCTTAGACAAGATTTTGGCCGAGTTAAAAGCCGATAAGAAAATTCAAAAAACAGGTAGGGGATTAATGGAATAATTAATATGAAAAAAGTTTTTTTAGCTGTATTAATGGCAGGCGCGTTAATGGCCTGCAATCAAACCAATAACAAAAAAGCTATTCAGTTTACAACTGATGGTGCCGATATCAGGTTTACAAAAGACGCCTTCGACTTTGGTAAAATAAAACAGGGCGAGTCTGTTTCGCACAGGTTCGCGTTTACCAATACAGGGCAATCGCCTTTAATAATTACCAACGCGGTAGCAAGCTGTGGCTGTACTACGCCGGTTTGGCCTAAAACACCGGTATTGCCCGGCGATACCGGCTCAATAGCCGTAACGTTTAACAGCGCGGGTAAATCAGGCTTACAGGATAAGCAAATAAAAATAACATCAAACAGCCAGCCGGCCGAAAGCATGGTGCATTTAATTGGCGAAGTACTTACAAAATAAAAATTAAAAAATGATAGCAACTATTTTATTACAGGCCGCAGGCGGTTTTGACCCACGACAATTGATCGTATTCGGTTTAATTATTGTGGTGTTTTATTTCTTTATGATCCGCCCGCAGGTTAAAAAGCAAAAAGACCAAAAAAACTTTGTTGGTGATTTGAAAAAAGGCGACAAGGTAGTTACTACCGCAGGTATACACGGTAAAATTGCCGAGGTTGCCGACGCAACTTTTTTAATTGAGACTGAAGGCGGTGGCAAAATTAGATTTAATAAATCAGCAATATCTTTAGAAGAATCGAAGGCATTAAATGCGCCGGTAGTAACTAAATAAGCGGAAAAGCTGAAAGCAGAAGGCTTAAAGCTTTTGCATAAATAATTTAATAAGCGGAAAGGGGAGCATAGTAGCTTTAACCTTTCCGCTTTTAGCTTTTAGCTAAAATAAAAAAATGGCAATATTAAAACTATCTACTACAGAACGCAGGCGGGCATCTACAATTGTTACGTGCCTGTTGCTGGCGTTTTGCGCATGGATAGTTACGGTTCTGTCAAGCTCTTATAATTATAATGTAAAGGCGGTAGTGAACTATAGAAACGCACCCCAGAAAAGAGCTTTCCATTCATTACAAACGGATACAGTAAACATTACCTTAAAAGGCAGCGGCTGGAAAATGCTGTTCTCAAAAATTAACTACGAAAACAAAATTGTTAAAGTTGACCTTCAACGGTTGGAATATCAGCCATTCATTGTACTTAGTTCGCAACTATCTACTATAAACAATGACATGCCTGACGACAGGAAAATAATTGCTTTCAATCCGGATACGCTTTATTTTGATTTTTCTAATCGTAGTGTACGCAGGGTGCCTATAACACTGGTAAGATCAATACAATATCAACATCAGTTTTCGCAATCTGGCAATGTTGTAATTCAACCTTCTTATGTCACAATAAGTGGCCCAAGTAATCGTATAGATAAGATTACCACCTGGCGTACAGATTCATTGGTGCTTAAAAATATTAATGAAAAAATAACAACTGCAGTTAATTTATCACCATCGGCCGAGGGAAATGTTGGCATCTATCCAAAAACAGTACAAGTAAAAATACCTGTCGAGGAGTTTACAGAAAAAACTGTCGAACTTCCTGTTAAGCTAATGGGTAATGTCGATTTTTTTAATGTTAAAGTGTTCCCTCAAAAAGTTAAAGTAACTTTTACCACATCATTAAACCGCTATAATGATATGACTGATGAGCTTTTTGAAGCACAAGCCGATTTGAACTTATGGCGCGTATACGGCTACAGCGCGTTGCCGGTTAAAATTACCCGGGTGCCCGCGTTTTGCAAAGTGGTGAATATAGAGCCGCGCAATGTTGATTTCATCGTAAAAAAATAATGCTTAAAATAGGGATCACCGGCAATATAGGCAGCGGTAAAACCACCGCCAGCAAAATGTTCGAGGTTTTGGGCATCCCGGTTTTTTATGCCGATACTGCCGCTAAAGAGATTATGATTGCCGACGCGGTATTGGTTGCTGATATTAAAAGAACCTTCGGCAATGAGGCTTATTTTGCCGATGGCAGCCTTAATCGCAAGCATATTGCCAATATTGTTTTTAATGATGATAAAGAACTGGCCAGGCTTAACGCCTTAACACATCCCGCGGTTTTCAGGGCGTTTGATGCCTGGGTAGCCGGTATAAAAAATGCGCCTTATGTAATAAAGGAAGCAGCGTTACTTTTTGAAAGTACATCCTACAAAATGTGCGATTATTCTATACTGGTTACTGCACCGCTTGATATGCGGATAGCACGGGTAACCAAACGAGACAAGATCACCCGTGCCGAGGTTGAGGCCCGCGAAGCTAAACAGCTTACTGAAGCTAAAAAGCGTGAACTGGCCGATTATGTTATTGAAAATGATGAAAGCCGGCTATTAATACCACAGGTGCTTGATTTACACGAACAGTTTTTACAATTAGCAACGGCCCCACCCAACCCTCCCCGGTAGGGAGGGCTTTATTATAAAAAGTCTCCCCTACCGGGGGAGATTTAGAGGGGGCATTTGCCTCGGGATGACAACCTTTATAATTAATGACCATACTCGACGACTTTATCGCAATTAACGCCAACGGCATCTACTGCAAATACGGCGATTTTTACCTTGATCCGCAACAGCCGGTACAAACCGCGGTTATATCACATGCACATGCCGACCATGCCATAAGCGGAAATAAAGACGTTTACTGCACCCAGCCAACACGAGAGTTTATGCATTTGCGGTACCACCGGTCGGCTGCCCAGGTGTTTAATATAGCAGCGTATCATCAACCTTTTATGATTAAGGATGTTAAGCTTACCTTTGTGCCGGCGGGCCATATGCTGGGTTCGGCAATGGTGCTGATGGAGTATGAAGGTGCAAGCTATTTATATACCGGCGATTACAAGATCCAGCCCGATGCCACCTGCGAACCTATTGAATGGGTTAATGCCGATGTGCTGATAACTGAAACTACATTTGCCGATCCGAAGATCATCCATCCCGATCCGGTTGAGGAAATAAAAAAGCTGAACGGAATAAAAAGCAATATCCTTTTAGGGGCCTATGGGCTGGGTAAGAGCCAGCGTTTGGTGCACATGATAAATGAATACGCCCCGCAAAAAAAAGTGCTTATACACCATAAAATAATGCCCATTAACCATATTTACGAGCGGGCAGGCATGATATTAGGCAAATACCAGCTGTACGGCCGTAAAATGATGAAAATGCAGGAAGAGTTTGTATATATTGTACCACCTTTTACATTTAACAGTTATATACGGGCAACAGGTGTAAAAAGGCTGTTTGCCTCGGGCTGGAAAAATTTGCAGGTGAATAAAGAGGACACGCTGTTTATATCAGACCACGTGGACTGGAACGATATTTTACAGGCTATTGATATGGTTAAACCAAAACAAATATGGACCTTGCATGGTAATGGAAATTACCTTAAGGCCCATTTAGGTAAGGATATTTTGGTTAAATTGCTTAATTAACAGGCAATGAAAGAGGGTGAAGACTATTATATTAATAAAGACGGATTGTATGTATTAACTGAGGTTTACCACCTTAAACGCGGTTATTGCTGTGAAAACGGATGCAAGCATTGCCCCTGGAATTTCGGAAAAAATGAAGAAGATATTAAATCAGATAAAAAATAAGATATTTGTATCCCATTAAAATATCGCTATGCGAATAGATGACGAAATACAAAGTTCAAAGTTTGAGGATAACTACCAAAAGGTAGTTATCAATATTGCGTATACTGATGGCTGGTTAAAAAATACCTTTAACTGCCATTTCGAAAAGCATAATTTAACCCAGCAGCAGTTTAACATCCTGCGCATATTAAGAGGGCAGTACCCAAAGCCGGCTACCGTTAACCTGCTTAAAGAGCGCATGATAGACAAAATGAGCGATGCATCGCGCATTGTTGACCGCCTGGTACAAAAAGAAATGATAACCCGCTGCACCAATAATAAGGACCGCCGCGCCGTTGACATCCGCATCAGCGAAAAAGGCCTGGAAACCCTGGCTATCATGGATACCGAATTTAAAACCAAAGATTTTATAAAGAATAACCTTACACCAGAAGAGGCCGGGCAATTAAGCGATTTGCTGGATAAGCTAAGGGGATAAGACTTGAATATTTGCCGAGGCTATGGCTCTTGGTACTAACCAACACTACATAATGTTACTAATACCTAAGATTCTTAGGCGTGATCCACAGGGGTGATCCATTCCCAAAAGAATGGCATAAAATATGCCAATTTTCAATCATTTTATTATCAGTAAGTTAGATGGAATTATACTTAAAAATTACTGACGAATAAGAGTGATCCAAAGTGATCCACTAAAAAAGTTAAACATTTTATTTTCAAATAGTTAAATAAAAGTGGTGATCCAGGTGATCCATATTTTAAAGTGGATCACCCCATCGCATATAAGCTTTAAATATTATCGATCTTCCTTTGAATAACCTGTTTATCCATATCCGATTTAGCAAGCGACAGCGCCTGTTTGAAATTAATTACAGCTTGCTCCTCATCAATCCCGGTATACAAGTCGCCTAATAAGGTGAAGTAAAACTGATTACCTATTAAGTTTAATTGTTCCGCTTCTACAATCGCTGTTTCTTTTCCCGCCACTTTGGATAATACGTAAACCCTGTTCAGAGCCGCAATTGGTGTATAGGCCATCGCCAGCAATTTATCGTACAAATCTAACACCGCTTCCCATTTTTGAGGGGTGTCCGGCTTTTGGGTACGCCAAAAGGCAATGGTTGCTTCAAGGTGATATTTGGATATTTGTGTACCACTGGCAGCGCAGTTTAAAAAGTAAGCGCCCTTGCTTATAAGTTCAGGGTCCCAAAGGGCCGTGTCCTGCTCGTCATACAAAACAGATTCTCCATTCTTGTCTATCCTGGCCTCAAACCGCGAGGCATGGAAACACATTAAAGCAAGCAGCGCGTTAACTGCAGGTTTGTTGGTCTGCTTGTTTTCAACCAGCATGGTGCACAAGCGCATAGCTTCCAGGCAAAGGTCCTTACGCAAGATTTTATTGGTGCTTTCTGAATAATAGCCTTCATTAAACAACAGGTAAATGGTTGTTAAAACAGGAGCGAGGCGCTGGTCAATTTCCTGTTCGTTTGGTATGGCTATGCTGATCTTTTCATCGCGCAGTTTCTCTTTAGCGCGGTATAAGCGTTTGTTGATGGTTTCTTTGTTGGATAAGAAGGCGTCGGCAATCTCATCGATCCCAAACCCGCAAAGGATCCGCAACGACAATCCTATCTGCGCCTCGGGCGTTATAACCGGATGGCAAATGGCAAACATCATTTGCAACTGGCTGTCGTTAATATTTTGTGGTGACAGGTCTATCTCTGTTAGTTCAAACTGCGGCGAGGCGCTTTGTATTTCGGGCGAGATCTTACTTTCAAACAAGATATTGCGTTGCAGGTAGTTCTTTGCCTTGTTTTTAGCTACGCTATATAACCAGGCAGTTGGGTTAGGCGGTAAACCTTTTATCCCCCAGGTTTGCGCGGCGGTAACAAAGGTATCGCTTGTTAGGTCCTCGGCTGTTTCTATCTGGTCAAACCCAAAATGACGACAGAGCACCGAAACTATCTTCCGGTACTCTGTCCTGAATAAATGGGGGATGATCTCCTTGTGTTCCATTTAGGCATTATCAATGCACGCCATCGCCTTTAGCCAGCAGGCGTACCTCAACAGTGTTGCCTTCGCCTTGTAAAACAGGGCTTCCTTTGGCAAACTCGGCCGCCTCATCTATCGAGTTGGCTTTAACTACTACATAGCCACCAAGCGTTTCTTTTATTTCGCCAAACGGGCCGTTAGTAACCACCTTATTGTGATGCACTACTTTGGCATCGTCAAATAATAAACCATTACCCTTGCCCTCGAAATTGCCTGTAGCGGCAAGGCCGTTAAGCCAATCCATAGTTTGCTGCATCCATTGTTGCATTTGCTCTGGCGATGCTATTTTGCTGCCGTCCTGGTGCCTGAAAATTAACATGTACTCTTTCATTTTTCTGATGTTTTAAATGTTATCGGATAATTGAATTATACCGGTATATCAAATGAGAGCGATACAATTGGACAAGCAAACAAAGAAAGTTAAGCTTTAAACTTTGGCCAATACTTCCAAAATATCCACCCAAACAACAAACCAACCAAAGTACCATATATGGCCCCTGTAATTACATCTACGGGGTAATGCACACCTACATACACCTGCGCAAAGCTGATAGCCGCTGCCCAGATTAAAGCAGCGGGCAATACCCATTTGTAACGCCTGTAAAATACCATGATTAAGAAAACCGAGATAGCAAAATGGTTAGAAGCATGGGCTGATGGAAAACTATAACCTGTGCCGCAGGCTATCCGGCTTATAATGGTTGATGCCATTGCCGGGTCATTACAGGGCCGTACCCGTTGATATGTTGATTTAATAACGGACGCACTGCCAAAATCTGCAACACCAAAGCAAAGGGCCAATAACACAATTATTATTACACCCTGTTTTTTATATCGCCAAAGGCAAAAAATAAATATAAACACATAAACGGGTATCCACGTTGACGGATTACGCAAAACGGGCATTAATACATCAAAAAACGAATTACTTAAATCGTGATTGATGAAATGGAATAAGTGCCGGTCAAGTTGCAGCAGGTAATCTGGCATTTGTTGTTAATTGCGCTATAAAGATAGAAACAATCTTTATAGCGCCAACGTTGCTAAACGTTTAGTCATCGCATCTTATAATTTTCAACATTGCCAGCCAATTTCATCAAACGTTCACTTAATATCCTTACTTTTGCCGCATTCATTATTAGCTAATATTTTGACTTTAATAAAATCAATTTCGGGGATACGCGGCACCATTGGTGGTGCAGCGGGCGATGGTTTAACGCCATTGGATATCGTAAAATTTACATCGGCTTATGGTGCCTGGGCTGTTAAGAAAACGGGTATCAAAAAGATCGTTTTAGGCCGCGATGCACGCATATCGGGCAGTATGGTAAATAATATTGTTACCGGTACATTAATGGGTTTGGGTATTGATGTAGTTGACATTGGTCTGTCAACAACGCCAACGGTTGAAATTGCTGTGCCTTTAGAAAAAGCCGCCGGTGGTATCATTCTTACCGCCAGCCATAATCCAAAACAATGGAACGCCCTTAAGCTGCTAAATGCCGATGGCGAATTTATTAACGATGCCGACGGTAAAGAAGTTTTAGAGATAGCTGAAAGCAGTAATTTTACTTATGCTGATGTTAGCGCATTGGGTAAAGTAATATTTGACGATAGCTACCTGCAAAAACACATCGACCAGATACTGGCCTTGCCGTTGGTTGATGTTGACGCTATTGCCAAAGCTGATTTTAAAATTGTAATAGATTGTGTAAACTCTACCGGTGGCATATTTGTGCCGGCTTTGCTGGCGCAATTAGGTGTTAAAACGGTATATAAACTGTTTTGTGAGCCCGATGGCGAGTTTGCGCATAACCCGGAGCCATTGCCTGAGAACCTGATTGCACTTTCACAAGAAGTTACAAGTAATCGTGCTGATTTGGGTATAGCTGTTGACCCGGATGTTGACCGCCTTTGCTTTGTTTGCGAGGATGGCAATATGTTTGGCGAGGAATATACGCTGGTTGCCGTTGCTGACTATATCTTAAAAAACAATAAAGGTAATACGGTATCCAACCTGTCATCAACCCGCGCCCTGCGTGATGTTACCGAGCAAGCGGGCGGCGAATACCACGCTGCTGCGGTAGGCGAGGTTAACGTGGTTAACAAAATGAAAGAAGTGGGTGCGGTAATAGGCGGCGAAGGTAATGGCGGGGTAATCTATCCCGAATTACATTATGGCCGTGATGCTTTAGCCGGGATAGCTTTGTTTTTAACACACCTGGCTAAATATGGCAAACCGATATCGCACCTGCGTGCTTCATATCCAGGCTATTTTATATCTAAAAACAAAATAACGCTTACCCCAGAGATGGATATTGACGCGTTGTTATTAAAGGTTGAGGATAAATACAAAGATCAGCCACATTCAACAATAGACGGGCTGAAAATAGAATTTGATAAACAATGGGTACATTTGCGCCGTTCTAATACCGAGCCAATTATCCGCATATATTCTGAGGGTGATTCTGAAACGGTAGCTAATAACTTAGCTAATAAGATCATTGCTGATATAAAAGACATATTAAAACTTAGCTAATTGTTGAGTTATTGAATTAATCAATTATTGATTGGTTCAATTCATTAATAAGAAGTATTGCTATAATTAACTGATTTACAAGTAAGCTGAATGTGGGTTAATGACCGCTAAATCATTAATTAAATAATTCAGCAATTCATAATTAACTGATGAGGGTATACCTTGATAATGCTGCTACAACGCCGTTGGATGCAGAAGTAATTAAAGTTATGTGTAACGCGATGGAAAGCACTTATGGCAATCCGTCGTCAATACACGCGCATGGCAGGGAAGCAAGGTCGCTGATTGAAAAAGCGCGTAAAACCATTGCTAACCTGTTGCACGCCTCGCCGGCCGAAATATTTTTTACCAGCAGCGGCACCGAAGCCGATAACACCGCTATACGCTGTGGTATTGTTGATAATAACATTACCCACGCTATCACTACCCATATAGAGCATCACGCGGTTGTACATACGCTTGAGGCTATGGAAAAAGCAGGCATCATTAAGCTAAGCTTTGTTAATGTTGATGATAAAGGCAATGTAGACTACGCCCATTTAGAGCAACTATTACAGGATAACCAGCGCAGCTTTGTATCCCTGATGCATGCCAATAACGAGATTGGTACCCTTACTGACATTGAGAGGGTAGGCGAGCTTTGCGAACAATACAATGCCATTTTCCATTGCGACACCGTACAAACCATGGGGCATTTCCCGCATGACCTGGGTAAGCTAAAAGTGCATTTCCTGGTTTGCGCGGCTCATAAATTCCATGGGCCTAAGGGCGTTGGATTTTTGCACATTAACCATAAAATAAAAATCAAACCGTTTATTTATGGCGGGGCACAGGAGCGTAATATGCGCGGCGGTACCGAAAATGTTTACGGCATAGCAGGCTTAGCCAAAGCGCTTGAAATGGCTTATGCCGATATGGAGCAGCACCGTCAACATATCCAGGGTTTAAAATCTTACATGAAAGATCAATTGATCGAGGCTATCCCTGGCATTAAGTTTAACGGCGAGACCGGCGAAGATAAAAGCCTGTATACTGTACTAAACGTTTCGTTCCCCGAAACAGACATGGCCGATATGTTATTGTTTAATCTTGATATTGCGGGTATTTCTGCTTCAGGCGGTAGCGCCTGTAGTTCGGGTACGGACATTGGGTCGCACGTACTTACTGGTATTGGCGCAAGCAGTACCAGGCCATCTGTAAGGTTCTCATTCTCAAAATATAATACAAAAGACGAGATAGACTTTGTAGTGAACAAAGTGCGTGATCTTTTTGCGGTGAATGTTTAATTCTGTGCAACTAAATTTCTTCTAACAAAATACTGGCACGGTTTTCGGGGTTTTATTATTACTACTAAATAATAAAACCTATGGAAACTAAGAATCAAAATTCCGGAAACGGTAACCGTCCAGAAGAAAGACCTGAAAGACACCAGTCAGAACAAGAAGGTTCAGGTGTTGCAGCACACCGCGAGCAGCAACAACAAGACAGCAATAATGCTGACGTTACTCCACCAAATCATAAAGATTTCCCGACAGTAGGGCCAGGCAAGGTAGACTTTGAAAGCCGACCGCATGGCCGTACGACCGGCCGAATGGTAGGGCATGAGCCGGGTACCGAAAGCTTGTAAAAGTAATAGTTCGATTTACATCGAAAGGGGTATCTTAACAGGTGGCCTTTTTCACTTAAAACTAAAGCTATGAAAACTAACAATCAAAATAGGGTTAATAATACTAACAGTAGTAATAATGAGCCCGAGAAAACCGAAAGACCACAGCAGGTTAATCAATCTCAAACAAAAAACACAACCGACAAAAAAGGTACGTATATAAAAGATATGCCGCCAATTGACGGCGCAAGGCCAGGAGTGATTTAGTAGGTAGGTATAAACAAAAAAGGGATGAACATTACGTTCATCCCTTTTTGTTATCTATATCCCGAAGGATATTATTAATTCTTCATCATCTTTAAAAATGCTGCCAATTCATCCTTCATCTCGCGGCGGTCGACAATAAAGTCAAGGAAACCGTGCTCTTGTACAAACTCTGCAGTTTGGAAACCTTTAGGAAGGTCTTTCTTTATAGTTTCCTTAATAACCCGCGGGCCGGCAAAGCCTATTAATGCACCGGGTTCGGCAATATTAATATCGCCCAACATAGCGTATGATGCGGTAACACCTCCCGTGGTAGGGTCAGTCAATAAAGATATATAAGGTATTTTAGCTTGCGATAGTAAAGCCAGCTTGGCTGATGTTTTAGCCATCTGCATTAAAGAGAAGGCTGCTTCCATCATCCTTGCACCGCCTGATTTTGATATCATCAGAAATGGTACCTGGTTAGCTATACAATAATCAATAGATCGTGCGATCTTTTCGCCGACTACTGATCCCATTGAACCGCCAATAAAATTAAAGTCCATACAGGCAATTACCAGGTCCTGCCCGTCAATTTTACCGACAGCGGCGCGTATAGCATCCTTTAAACCTGTTTTAAACTGGGTTTCAACCAGGCGCTCGGTATATTTTTTAGTATCGGTAAAGTTTAACGGGTCGCCTGATGTCAGGTCGGCAAACAGTTCAGTAAACTCGTTATTATCAAATAAAACAGAGAAGTATTCTTTTGATCCTATCCGCAGGTGGAACCCGCAATAATGACAAACGTATTGATTTTCAACCTGCTCTGAGTAATGCAAAGGTTTTTTACATTGAGGGCATTTGTTCCAGATCCCATCGGGGGCTTCCTTCTTCTCCTCAGTAGTCGTAATTATCCCTTTTATTTCACGTTTAAACCACGCCATATCTATGTCTAGCTCTTTCAATATGCAAAGAAACGAAAAAAGATCGTAATGGTTTGCGCTTTCAATTTAAAAATTGCGCCCCCATTTTATTATGTTTTTACTTTCAGGATAAACCAACTAATAACCAGTGTGGAAAAATATTGAAAAAATATTAAGTTTTTATGTACTACATAATATCTTAATATTTACATTTGTTTATCGGCTACTCTTGCCGGCAATAAACCAATTAATACTTTTTAACCGAATCATTTTTATTAACCTAATTAACACCTGTTTAATTTATGTAGTACATAACTACTAAAAAACACACTATGAGAAAAAAAGTTTTTTATTTATTACTGCTGGCAATGTGTTTTGCCATTGGTAAAGTAAACGCGCAATCAAATGCGTTTACCGTCTCCGGCGTAGTTACCGACGGAGCCAAGAACGAAACCCTGCCGGGTGTAAGTGTACTGGTAAAAGGCACAACTACAGGCACGGTTACAGATGTGAATGGGAAATTTACCCTAAATGTACCATCAGCAACTTCAACCCTGGTGTTTTCATACATCGGGTATGATAACAGCGAGGTAGCGCTTAACGGCAACGCCAATATAAAGGTAACGCTGTATGTTAATGAAAAATCATTGCAGGAAGTTGTGGTGGTGGGATATTCAACACAAACGCGGGATAAAAACGTGGCGGCCATTTCAAGGCTTGATCAAAAACAATTGATCAATACGGCAAACCCAAGCCCGCTGGCTGCTCTACAGGGTAAAATTGCCGGTGTGTCCATACCATTAAACAACGGTCAGCCTGGTTCGGCACCGGTTAATATTATTATCCGCGGCGGTACCAAGGCAAACGTGTATGGCCAGGGTACAGGTAATGCCAATGGTAACCCTTACCTTAACTCAGACGCGTCAAGCCCGCTGGTGGTTATTGATGGTGTTTTCCGCACGTTGAACGACCTTAATCCCGATGATATAGAATCGTTACAGGTAATGAAAGATGCTGCTTCTACCGCCATTTACGGTGCCCGTGGTGCCAATGGCGTAATAGTCGTAAAAACAAAAAGCGGTAAATTTGGATCAGGCAAGGCTAATATAACTTTTAACTATCGCACTAACCGCGAGGTTCCGATGGGTATGGAAAAGTATATGTCGGCAGCGCAGTACATCGCGTTAGCACGTACTACCATAAAAAACACTTCCGATCCGTTAGATAAGAACGCTTTTTTGAATAATGCCGGTTTTTCGGCAGGTACAAAGGTGTATACCGCCAAAGGGCAATATGGTAATGCAATATATACCACGGCTTTGTATGATAATATTGTGAATATCGAGGGCCAGCCATACGTAAACAATCTTTTAGCCCATGGATGGGAAACAATGGATGATCCCACTAATCCAGGCTCAAAACTATTGTTTGCTGATAACCATTACCAGGAGCTTTTATGGAATACCGGTACCACCAATAACTATAATTTTGGTATTGATGGCGGCAGCGATGTTTCAAGCTATAATGTATCATTTAACCATGTTAACCAGCAAGGTACGTTTGTGGGTACCAACTACAAACGCTACAGCGCGTTAGGCAATTTTAGCTTTAAAGCCAGTAATAATGTGCAGGTAAACGCTATGGTAAACTACCAAAACATTCTGCCAAACTATGTTGATGGTTATACTAATGATATTGTAAGGGCAACACGCATTACGCCGTTAATAAGGTTATTTAAAGATGACGGTACGCCAACTACAGGCGAGCTGCTTACCGTGCGTAACCGCTTCCATACCCTGGCATATGATAACAATGATATCTCGACTGAAAGAGTGGTATCTAAGTTTGACCTTGACTGGAACATCGTAAAAGGTTTACATTTCAGGCCGGCAGTATCTTATGTGTTAAGCGATGGCAAAACGATATTTTCTCGTAAAGCATTTCCGGACCCTATCCAATTTGCTCAAAGCAGGTTAAAGACCGAAAATCAAGACAATAGCCGCCAACTGATGATAGACCAGGTATTGCAATATGATTATACGTTAAAAGATGATCATCATTTTATGATATTAGGTGGTTTTAACTATACGCATACCAACCGTAATACAATAGATATTGGTTCGCAAAGAGGCACAAATGATTACATTACCACTATAAGCGAGCCTGCTTTAACAACCGTTAACGGTGTTACAGTAACCAACGTAACCAGTTTTGGGACTTCGTTGTCAGAAAGTAAGTCTGTCAGTTTTTTTAGCCAGTTTAGTTATGATTATAAAGCTAAATACCTGGTTAATGCCACAATAAGGCGCGATGGTTTTTCAAACTTTGCACCGGCCAACAGGTATGGAACTTTCCCGTCGGTGTCATTAGGCTGGAATATTTATAAGGAAAATTTCTGGAAAGTAAACCCGAACATAGTAAGCTCGCTTAAACTACGCAGCGGTATAGGCCAGGTAGGCCTAAGCGATTTATTGTATACCGATACTTACGGTGGTTATACTGCTGTTGTTTACGACCAGTTATCAGGTATCCAACGTGCTAACCTGGCAAACCCTAACTTAAAATGGGAAACTACGCAGACAACAGACGTAGCACTGGATGCAGGCTTTTTTAATGACCGTGTAAACCTGACCGTTGGTTATTATAACCGTTTAACCAGGGATAGGATCGACTCAAAACCACTGCCGGCCGAAGCACCTTTCTCGTCTATCGTGTTTAATAACGGCTCTTTACAAAACCGAGGTATCGAGATAGAGTTGCAGGCAAGCATACTGCGCGGCAAGAACTTTAGGTGGAATACCACTTTTTCTTACGCTCATAACATGCAGAAAATAATATCGCTGCCAAATAATGGGCGCCTTAAAAACAGGCAGGGTGGTGGCGTAATTGCCGACCCAAATACAGGCAAAGATATTGAAGTTGGCGGTTTTGCTGAAGGCGAGCGTCCATACGGGTATTATGCATGGCAGGTAGTTAAAGTTTTCTCTACCGATGCAGAAGCCGCTGCCTGGAGCGCAACACATAAAGACCAGGCATCAACAACAGGTGGCCTGGCTATTGGTAAAAAAGCCGGCGATTACCAGTTTGAAGACGTTAACAACGATGGTGTAATTGATAGCAAAGACTTAAGGTTTATGGGTTATAAAACACCAGATGTTGTCGGCGGTATGCAAAATACATTCAGCTACAAAGCATTTACGCTGCGCTTCAATGTCGATTTTTCTTTGGGTAACGTAATATCAAATGGTAACCTGGCCCGGGCGTTAGGGCAGGCAAGGGCCTATAACGAGGGCGCACCAATTGAAGCATTGGGCAATGATATCTGGCAAAAACCGGGTGATGTGGGTAAAAAATATGCCCGCTTCTCCTTCGGTGATGCTGATGTTGGTCAAAAGAACTATGTAAGGCAGGCCGCTGCCGATGTGGGCACAGGCAGCGCATATGCATCTGACGTATCAAGCATGATAAGCAAAGGCGATTTCCTGGCCTTTAGGGAACTTTACTTAAGCTATGATTTTTCGAAGAAGCTTTTAAGCAAGATCAAATCAACAGGGTTAACCCTGTTTGTTAGCGGTACTAATCTGGGCTATATCACTGCCTACAAAGGGCAGAATCCTGAGAGTACTGTTGGTTTTGATCCGGGAGGTTATCCGCGCCCAAGACAATATACGTTTGGTGCTTCATTGAAATTCTAATCCTGAAAAAACATGAAAATGAAAAAAATATATATAGCAACGATCTTAAGTGGATTAATGCTGACAGGCATAACAGCTTGTAAAAAAATGTTAGATGTTACACCCAAATCGCAAATAACAGGGCAGGTGTACTTTAAAAATGAGGGCGACTTTGAACCTTTTGTTATAGGTACTTATCCATCAATACGCGCGTTTGCAAACTCAATTACTTACGGTACCGAGCGTAGCGAAGAGTTAATGCAAGGGCCAAATGCGCGCTTATCAACCGCGTGGTCGCAAATACTTACGCCCACAGTTGGTACTATTAATTATAACGGGCAGTACAAAGCCATTGGCAGTTGTAATTTATTATTAGAGACCATACAGCCATTTAGTTTTGCAAACGCGGCGTTAAAAAACCGCCTGATAGCCGAGACGCTTTGCCAGCGTGCCTATACTTACTTTTTCCTGGTAAGAGTAATAGGCGATACGCCGTTAATGTTAACCGCTATTACAGATGATAATGTACCGTTATTGCCACGCGCAAAAACAACTGATGTGTTAAAACAGATCTTTGCTGATCTTGACCAGGCTATTAGCTTATTCCCTGAAAAAACTTACGTTAATAAATACCGCTTCTCTTACGGTGCGGCGCAGGCATTAAAAGCCGAGGCTAAATTGTGGAGCGCCAAAGTAGCAGGCGGCGGCACCACCGACTTTAATGACGCGTTGACTGCGGCTGCTGCTGTCGAAACTACCGGCGTAAGCTTATTAAATAACTTTAAAGACATTACAACTACCCGCGCTAACGCCGAGGTGATCATGTCGGCTTATTTTCAACGGGATGAAACGGGCGCTACTTCAAATTATGCGTTAAACGCTTTGCCGTTCCTGTCTACTGTGCAAGGCGCTGTTAATATTGACAGTATTC
Organism: Mucilaginibacter sp. UYCu711; assembly: GCF_050433825.1. NCBI lineage: Bacteria > Pseudomonadati > Bacteroidota > Sphingobacteriia > Sphingobacteriales > Sphingobacteriaceae > Mucilaginibacter > Mucilaginibacter sp. UYCu711. The sequence goes on from NZ_JBNPWM010000013.1 coordinate 192,995, forward strand.
CTTATACATTAACATCAACAAATGGTCAAAGCGGGTACGAGATCAGCTTAAAAAGCAGGCAATTGTTTACCGGTTTAACTACTGATAAACGGATCCCCTTCACTTTTATAGCCGAACGCCATGGTACTGCAGCAGCTAATCATTTCTGGGCTATAAAACTACCGGGTAATAAATATCCAGACGACCGGATCTCTGACAACGACGTAATTATGTGGCGCCTGGCGGATGTTTATTTAATGGAAGCCGAAGCGTACGCCGGCCTGGATAAAACACCCGAAGCTATTACTTACCTGAACAAAGTAAGAGGTAGGGCAGGGATTGGTAATTATACGGGCGCTACGGATAAAGCAACGGTAGAGCGTGCCATTTTTGATGAACGCGGCCGCGAAATGTTTTTCGAAAACAAGCGATGGTATGATATCGTGCGTTTCCATTATGGCGGTACTATTAATGCTTACACCTACGTGCCAAACCTGGTTGGCAAGACCACACCATTATTCTGGCCGCTATCTGCAACGGTATTGGCTGCCAATACAAAACTCGACCAGACGCAAGGATATCCAAAGTAAACCAAAAATAAACTCACCAATAAATTAAAGATTATGAAAAAACAATTCGTTGAAACCGGTAGATCGCCTTTTTACAGGCCGTTTCTGGCAGTTGTTGTAACCGCTTCTTTATTTGTCACAGCGTGCAACAAAAACAATTCCGTACAAAAAACGGCTGATACTATCGTTACCCCCAGTGGAGACCAATCAACCAGCCTGACTACTTATGGTGTTTATGATTTTATTACGCTTTTCCCTACGGCAGGTAACACCAGTTATACATCGTACAGGATCCCGTCGATAATTAAATCAAAAAACGGGGTATTAATAGCTGCCTGCGAAGCGCGTAAAGTTGATGGCGATGCAGGTGATATCGACGTAGTTGTTAGAAGACTTTTAAAGAATAGTGACGGGACCTATCAATCAGGTATCGTAGCCTCGCAATGGACAACGCAAAAAATCGTGGCTGGCTTCACCAGCATCACCATTGCGCCTATCCCTGCCGGAGGGCCTGCGCAGCCCGACTCTAAGCTGGGTACCTGGGGCAATCCAACCATGGTGGTCGATCAATCAAACGGCAGGGTTTGGTTGTTTATGAATTATAACGATAAAGACCATAGTCAGCAAGGCGGCGGTGGTTTCCTGCCCATAGACTCGTACGGCGAAAGAAGGACTTTTGCTTGTTACAGTGACGATGATGGCGCAAACTGGTCTACACCTGCAGACCTGACTTTAGACGTAACCCCAAACACTTTTGATTGGGATGCCGCTGGCCCAGGTATAGGGATCCAGAAACACTTTGGTGCTACTACAGGCCGTTTAATTATTCCGGCTTTGAAACGGAATATTTATAGCGATGATCACGGCGCTCATTGGACAAGTAGCCCTGTACCATCCTCATTGGGGACTTCTGAATCTACAATAGTTGAAAAGCTGAATGGTACCTTATATCGTAATGACAGGCCCGCGCCAAAACCGGATGCATCTGTAAGTTACAGGAGAACATCTTACGGCGACATAGGCAGTTGGACAAGCGCATTTACCAATAACACCTTATTGCCCGACCCGGCCTGCCAGGGCTCTATCCTGCGTTATACCGAATCAAAACCAAACAGGATCTACTTTATGAACTCGGCCAGTCAAACCCAAAGACGGCACCCTAAAATCAGGATCACTTATGATGAAGGTGGTTCATGGGAACGGAGCCGGGATATACCGGAAAGCGGAAATGGTACTACCACTATATTGGGTGGCTATAGCAGCTTAGTAAAAACCGGTGATAACCTGACCGGTTTATTGATAGAGTTTAACAACAACGGCCCCATGACCCTACAATATCATAAGTTTAGTTTAACCTGGATATTGCAAGGAGCAGGCGAACCAACGGGATATTAAAAACAATCACACTAAATACCAGCCCGGTAACTTATTATAGTTGCCGGGCTTTTTATTGTAATATGATGTAACTTTTATAATATCCTATCACTTTTATAGACATTTTTTCCGTAAAAACGGATAAATTTTTTACCTTCGGGGCCCAAACAAAAGGCAATGGATTTAAAAAATTATAAAGGAGTTTTGCACGGTGACCAGGTGCAGGAACTATTTGAAGCCGCTAAAAAGCATCAGTTTGCTTTACCTGCGGTAAACGTTATAGGTACCAACACAGTAAATGCTGTTATGGAAACTGCAAAGGCGGTTAACTCGCCGGTAATTATCCAGTTATCGCATGGTGGCGCGCAGTTTTATGCGGGTAAGTCATTAGATAACTCTAAACTGCAGGCTTGCATATTAGGTGCTACATCAGCTGCACGGCATGTACATTTATTAGCCGAGCATTATGGTGTTGCTGTAATTTTACATACAGACCATGCTGCTAAAAAGTTATTGCCATGGATTGATGGTTTATTGGATAATGGCGAGAAATTCTTTGCTGAAACCGGCAAGCCATTGTTCTCATCGCATATGTTGGATCTTTCTGAAGAGTCAATCGAAGAAAACATCGAGATCTCTGCCAAATATTTAGCGCGTATGGCTAAAATGGGTATGACATTGGAAATTGAATTAGGTGTAACCGGCGGCGAAGAAGACGGCGTTGATAACAGCGATGTTGATAGCTCTCGTTTATACACCCAGCCAGAGGATGTAGCTTATAGCTATGAGAACTTATTAAAAGTTAGTCCGCGCTTTACTGTAGCTGCTGCTTTTGGTAACGTACATGGTGTGTACAAACCGGGTAACGTAAAATTACAGCCGGTTATCTTACATAACTCGCAGGAGTATGTTAAACAGAAGTTTAAGTTAACTGCCGAAAAACCTATCAACTTTGTATTCCATGGTGGATCTGGTTCAACCCAGGAAGAAATTCGCGAAGCTATTGGCTATGGTGCTATAAAAATGAATATCGATACTGATATGCAATGGGCTTATTGGGAGGGTATTAAAGATTACTATCAATCAAAAGAAGCATACATGCAAGATCAGATTGGTAACCCTGAAGGTGCCGATTCGCCTAACAAAAAATACTACGACCCACGCGTATGGTTACGCAAAGGTGAAGAGAATTTTGTTAAACGTTTAACTACCGCTTTCGAAGATTTAAACTGCATAAACGCGACAGATAAATTATAATTCATAATTAACTAAATTTATAAAAGCGCCGATGTGAAAACATTGGCGCTTTTTTTTAGTTATAGGTTCATAATTGATAAAACAATGGCAACTAAAAAGAAGAATTTTTTTGAACGGTTTTCTAATTGGGCGACAGCAGCAACCGGCAGCTCTGCCGCATTTTTAATAGCTATTACGGTTATTATTATATGGCTGGTAACCGGGCCTATTTTTGATTATTCGGATACATGGCAATTGATCATTAATACAGGGACAACTATCATCACCTTTTTAATGGTATTCCTGATCCAGAAATCGCAAAATAAAGACTCGAAGGCTATCCACTTAAAATTAAATGAATTGTTAGCATCGCACCAGGGCGCCAGTAACCGGATGGTTGATATTGAGGATATTACCGAGGACGAGTTAGACCAGCTGCATAAATTTTATGTGGAATTGTCTGACCTTGCAGAGAAAGAAGATGACTTGACCTGTACGCACTCTATTGACGCGGCGGAAGAAAATCATAACTTTAAACTTTCAGGTTATAAATCTAAAAAGCATTACAGTGATGCCCGAGCCAAAAAAGATTCAAGTAAACAAAGTAAGTGACCCCGATAGCCTTGAAAAGGTATTTGCCATACGCCGCGAAGTTTTTGTAGGCGAACAAAACTGCCCGCCCGAACTGGAGTGGGAGCACGAGGACGAATCGACCCATTTTTTAGCTACTGTTGATGGCGTACCCGCCGGTGCATCGCGCTGGCGCAAAACAGCTAATGGTTATAAGCTGGAGCGCTTTGCTGTACTAAAACAATTTAGAGGAAAAGGCGTGGCCCAGGAGTTAGTTCGCACTGTTTTAGGAGATCTACCGCCCGATGCTGATTACATTTACCTTAACGCACAGATTTTAGCTGTAGGCTTATACGAAAAGTTTGGCTTTGTACAGGAAGGCCCGCAGTTTGAAGAAGCGGGGATACAGCATTTTAAAATGGTGAAGCGGTAAACACCTACAATCATATTCTTACCCAAACACCCTCACCGAATAATCCAACGCCTCCTGTAATTTACCGTAATCAAGCTCCTGGAGCGCGTTTTGTGATTTGAGGTAACTTGCCAGGTTTTCGGTAGCGATGTTGCCTGTAAGCTCGTCTTTTGCCATTGGGCAGCCACCGTACCCTTTTAATGCAGTGTCAAATCGTTTGCAGCCACTTTGATAGGCCGCTTCTACCTTATCATGCCAGGTATCCGGTGTGCTGTGCAGGTGTACGCCAAATTCTGTTTTTGGGAATTGGGTACTTAGGCTGGTGTAAATGCTTTTTATTTCTTTGGGAGCAGCAATGCCGATAGTATCAGATAATGCAATAATGTTAATACCTTCATTAACCACTCGCTCTGTCCATTGTTGTACTATCTCTACGTTCCACTCATCCCCGTAAGGATTACCAAACCCCATGGACAGGTAAACCAGCAACTCTTTGTTTTTATCAGCACATAAACCTTTAATCCGCTTAACGGTTTCAAAAGCATTTGCAACTGTCGAGTTGGTATTACGCATTTGGAACGTCTCTGAGATAGAAAAGGGGTAACCCAGGTAAGTTATCGCCTCATGCGCCGAAGCGTCCTCAGCGCCCCTGTAATTGGCTATAATGGCTAATAATTTTGACTCTGTGTTACTCAGATCAAGCTGGGCCAGTACTTCTGCCGTATCCCGCATTTGCGGGATAGCTTTCGGCGATACAAAACTTCCGAAATCTATCGTATCAAAACCTACTTGCAAGAGCAGGTTGATATAACGCGCCTTCACATCTGTTGGCACAAAATCGTGCAAACCCTGCATCGCGTCGCGGGGGCACTCTGTAAGTTTTATCAAAGCATCGGCCATTAGCATGCAAGTTAGTCAGCTTTTGCCAACTGTTTATCTTTTTTGGGCAATTCTTCTGGCTTAAATCTGCGGATGATCAGCCTGCTGCCGCCATTATTGGCTAAATAGTTACCTATCCAGTTAATAAACACAATTACCTTGTTGCGGAAACCCAGCAAGGATACCAAATGCACAAACATCCATATCAGCCAGGCAAAAAATCCCTGGAACTTTATCTTGCCCAAATCGGCAATGGCTTTGTTACGGCCTATGGTAGCTAACGATCCCTTGTCGTTATACTTAAACGGAACGGTAGGCTCGCCTTTAATTAAATGCATTATGTTTTTGCCTGCCAACGTGCCTTGCTGTATGGCAACTTGTGCCACGCCGGGATGGCCCTTTGGCGTTTCATCGGATATCATAGCGGCAACATCGCCTATGGCAAAAACGTTTTCCGAGCCTTTTATCCGGTTAATTTCATCAACGCTTATACGGTTGCCACGCTCAATAATGTCTTTGTTTACACCATCGGGTATAACGCCCATAACGCCGGCGCTCCATATCACGTTTTTGGTTTTGACAGATTTGCCGCCCTCAAATTTTATTACTTCGCCATCGTAGCTTTCTACTTTAACGTTTAATAAAACATCAACACCCATATCGGTCAGGAACTTTTTGGCTGCTTTTGATCCCTCGTCCGAGAAAGGCCCCAGTACTTTCGGAAGAAAATCAACCAGATAAACTTTCATGTCTTCTTTTTTCAGATCAGGATAATCGCGGGTTAGGATATGGTTACGAAGCTCGGCTAAGGCACCGGCAAGCTCTACACCCGTAGGGCCAGCGCCAACCAGTACAAAGGATAGGTAAGGTTCTCTTTCTTCTTTGGTGGCTTTTAATGAGGCTTCTTCGAGGTTTTGCAGGATAAGATAGCGAAGGTTTAGTGCTTCGGGTATCGATTTCATCGGCATAGCATAATGTTCTATCTCTTTATTGCCGAAGAAATTGGTTGTTGAACCGGTTGCAATCACCAGGTAATCATAAGCGATATCGCCAAGATCAGATTTAACTATATTTTTCTCCATATCAACGCCTGATACTTCGGCAATGCGGAACCTGAAGTTTTTTTGGCTTGCAAAGTTTTTTCGCAAGGAGAATGCGATAGATTCAGACTCTAAACTGCCGGTGGCTACCTGGTACAGTAATGGCTGAAATGTATGATAGTTATGCTTATCGAGCATTAAAACATCAACCGGTTTATCGGCCAGTTGCTTGGCTACTTCTAATCCGGCGAAGCCGCCGCCTATTATTACTATCTGCGGGAATTTTGATTTAGTTGAACTCATTATTATGTTCTTTTAAATGCAGTGGTAAACAACTTATTAAATCGGTTACACCATGATAATTGTTTAAATGCAAAAACCATTCCGTACCCTAATTTTAAAAAAAAATTATGAGCAGGGTCATTTATTATAGCGTCGGCCGTCATGTTTCCCCGGCTTTTGAAGGTGTATTTTTACAATTCGTTTATAAACCTATTAAAATAAATATGACATGAAAAATTTAACATCAGACAAAGAGTCATTGTTAACCGATGCTCCCGGTCATTTACCAAATACGACAATGAAAGCGCTGGTATATCATGGTCCCGGAAAAAAATCATGGGAAGATAAACCTAAACCGGTAATAACAAAACCAACTGACGCGATCATAAAGATTTTGAAAACAACCATTTGCGGAACCGACCTTCATATTATGAAAGGCGATTTGCCCGAAGTTGCCGACGGAAGGATAATTGGCCATGAAGGCGTTGGAATAGTTGAAGAAGTGGGTACAGCCGTAAGTAACTTTAAAAAAGGCGACCATGTTATCATATCCTGTGTAACCTCATGCGGCAAGTGTTCATATTGCAAAAAAGGCATGTATTCGCATTGCGAAGATGGAGGTTGGATATTGGGTTATATGATTGATGGCACCCAGGCCGAGTACGTAAGAATACCACATGCCGATAACAGCCTTTACCCAATACCCGCCGGATCTGACGAAGAGGCACTGGTAATGCTGAGTGATATACTACCGACAGGTTTTGAATGCGGCGTTTTAAACGGACAGGTAAAACCGGGCGATGTGGTTGCTATTGTTGGATCAGGGCCTATAGGTATTGCGGCTTTATTAACAGCTCAATTTTATACGCCTGCGGAAATTATTATGATAGACCAGGATGATAACAGGCTAAACGTAGCCAAGACTTTTGGCGCAACCCATATCATCAACAGTGGTATTGAAAATGCTATCGAAAAGATAAATGCATTGACCAATGGCAGAGGGGTGGATGTAGCAATTGAGGCTGTCGGCGTGCCCGCTACATTCGAGTTATGTCAGGAAATTATAGCTCCCGGCGGGCATATAGCTAATATTGGCGTGCATGGCAAAAGCGTTACCCTTCACCTGGAAACGCTTTGGTCTAAAAACATAACTATTACTACCCGGCTGGTGGATACGGTTACAACCCCCTTATTACTTAAAACGGTGCAGTCCAAAAAAATTGAGCCTAATAAACTCATCACGCATCGTTTTAAACTGGATCAGATAATTGAAGCTTACGATGTTTTTGGAAACGCGGCTAAAGAGAAAGCCTTAAAAGTGATATTAGAAAATTAAAAGTGAGTGAATAGTAAGTTGCCGGCTGATAACCGCAACAAAAAGGCCGCCTCGTGTAAACGGGCGGCCTTTTATATGTATATAGATAATATTATCTCAGGTCTTTCTTTCCGAAATCGACAATTACCGGCGTTGCGATACAGATAGACGAGTATGTACCGAAGCATACACCGATCAATAAAGAAAACGAGAAGCCACGTAAAACGTCGCCACCGAAGATGAATAATACGATCAAAACAAACAATACAGTTAAAGCTGTAATAATTGTACGGCTTAATGTATTGTTGATAGCGTTATTAATAACCTCTTTAGGGTCATCATTTTTTGAGTGGTGTAAACGCAGGAACTCGCGGATACGGTCAAATACTACCACGGTATCGTTAATTGAGTAACCTATTACCGTTAATATAGCCGCTACGAAAGCCTGATCAATATCAAGGAAAGGTAATACGTTTTTAAATAACGAATAGAATGATAATACCATCAACGCATCATGTGCCGTCGCGATCATCGCCGCTAAACTGAATTGCCATCTGCGGAAACGGATCAGGATATAAGCTGATATCACCAGGATGGCAAATAATACCGTCCATACCGCCGATTTTTTTAAACCATCAGCAACAGTAGCCTGTACTTTTTGCGAACCCAGGATATCTTTTGAGGTAGCATGGGTTATCTCTTTTGTATTAAGCGCTTTTAATAAGGTATTTCTAACATTATCATCTGCAGTTATAGAATTTTCTTCGATCAGGTAGTTAGTAGTAATACTTATCTTGTCAGTACCTAACGTTTTAACCTGTGTACCGTGGCCCAATACGCCTTCAACAGCAAGACGTACATCGTTATCAGTAGCATTTTTGTTAGGGAAGTGCATAATGTAAGTACGGCCACCCTGGAAATCTACACCATAGTTGAAATTTTGGGTAAACATTGATATAACACCTGCAAGAATAAATAGTCCAGAGAAGATATAAAACCTGAAACGATTTTTAACAAACGCGAAGTTGGCGTTTTTAAAAGTATGTGAGCTCCATGGGTTCGAGAATTTAATATCCCAGCCTTTTTCTATCATCCACTCAAATATCAATCTTGAAATTAATAATGAACAGAATAATGAAGTGATAATACCGATCATTAACGTTGTTGCGAAACCCTGGATTGGGCCGCTACCGAAAACAAATAAGATCAAACCGGTTAAGAAGGTGCTGATGTTTGCATCCAGGATAGACCATAAAGCGTGTTTAAAACCATCACTAACCGCTATACGGATAGATTTGCCTAAAGCAAGCTCTTCGCGCACACGCTCATATATCAATACATTGGCATCTACAGACATACCGAACAATAACACGATGCCTGCAACACCCGGTAAGGTTAATACAGCGCGTAAGCTGGTTAATACACCCATCAGGAAGAATACGTTGATAACAGTAGCAACTACCGCCACAGTACCTGCGCGGTTGTAGTAAGCTATCATAAATACCAACACCACCAATAAGCCCACTAAACATGACATTAAACCGGCATCAATAGATTGCTGACCTAATGACGGACCTACAACGTCCTCGCCAATAATGCGGGCAGGGGCCGGTAAGCGGCCTGCTTTTAATACGTTGGCCAAATCTTTAGTATCTTCTAATTTATAGTTACCTGATATTGATGATACACCACCGGATATTTCGTTTTGTACGCTTGGTGCAGAGTAAACGTTATCGTCCAAAACAATTGCGATAGCTTTTTTACCTTGTGCAGCCTCTGCAGTAACAGCGCGCCATTTTTCGGCACCCTGCGAGTTCATAACCATTCTAACCTCAGGCTGTCCTTTTTGATCCACGTCGCTTTGCGCATCGTTGATAACATCTCCGGTTAACACAGGGCCATTTTCGGCACCGGTTAATTTAAGCGCATATAACTCAAATATTTTGGTTTTCTCCATTGGCTTAACACCCCAGGCAAACTTAATGTTGCGTGGCAATGAAGCCTGTACATCTGCGCTACGCAGGTAAGTGTTTACTTTAGCAGTGTCTTTTTGAAGCGTCCAGCCTACAATAGCTCCGGGACGCAGCTGCTGCTGGCCTTGCTGATCCTGATAAGTAGGAATTTGTAATATACTGAAAAGTGGGTGAGCCGAATTTAATTTAGATTTAGCAGCCAGTGATGTATCATTAGCCGCGGTTTTTTCTACTTTATTTAATAAAGCTAAACCACCTTTTTTAGTCGTATCTTTTTTAGCGTCAACGGCTGCGGTAGCTGTTTTTGCAGTGTCTTTAGGTGTTGTTTTGCTTTTTGCGGCAAGGATACCGTCAATGCTGTTAAACATCGGGTAAACATCCTGGCTCTCAAAAGTCTGGTAAAACTCCAGTTTAGCCGACCCTGATAATAACTTACGTACACGCTCAGGCTCTTTAACGCCCGGTAGTTCGATCAATATACGGTTGGTATTGGCTTCTAACGAGATGTTGGGTTGCGTAACACCAAACTGATCAATACGAGTGTTTAAAACGGTGTATGATTGTTTTACGGCTACGTCAGCTTCGTCCTTAAGGTATTTTTCAACCTCGCTGTTTGAAGCGTTGAATTTTAAGTGTGCCTGGTTGTCTTTAGTTGAAAAGATGGCGGCTAACTTACCGTTAGGGTTAAGTTTTTCGTACTCATTAACAAATAAAGTAATGTAATCGCTTTGGCTGGTGCGGGTAGCAATGTTAGCATTCGCGATAGCCTGGTTAAACGCCGGATCAGGGTTGTTGTTTGATAAAGCTTTTACCAACTCGGCTAAGGAGATCTGCATGGTAACGTTCATGCCACCTTTTAAGTCAAGACCTAAAGCAAGCTCTCTTTCTAAACAGTATTGATAAGTATGGCCCAATAGCGGATAGGCCGGTAATGATGAAACAGAATCTAAATAAGCCTTCACTTTAGCAGTATCGCCTTTGGCGTATACTTCAGCATCCTTCTCAACTTTGTGTGCCACCCATGTGAAAGACAATTGGTAAATACACACAATTGTAAGCACTACGGCGAAAAATTTAATAACCCCTTTACCTTGCATCGTAAATTATAATATGTAATTAATTAGTTTATAAGCATTTTAAACAAGACGGCAAATCTAACAAAATTTTGTAACCCTGAAATTTAAAATGAAAACAAAATTTAAAGCGTGGTTGTTATGCGCGTTCAAGTGTGATGAAAGAATACGGAAGCGGATTTTTTTCATCAGGTTCGTGGTCCTGCCGGGCGGTTTCTTTCCATATAGCTTCCTTAATTTCAGGAAAGTAGGTATCAGCCTCGAAATTTTCGCGAACAATGGTCAAAAATATTTTATCTGTTAGGGGCATGGCCAGTTTATAGATCTCTGCACCGCCAACAATAAACACCTCGTCCTCATCACGGCAAAGATCCAACGCGGCCTCGACAGAATTTACCACCTCGCAGCCCTTAATTTCAATTTGCTGGCGAGTAATAATAATATTTCTTCGATTTGGCAACGGCCGGCCCACCGAATCATAAGTTTTACGACCCATGATAACCGTACCACCGGTAGTGATCTCCTTGAAATGTTTAAGGTCTTTAGGCAGATGCCACAATAATTTATTGTCTTTGCCGATGGCGTTGTTTTGGCCTATGGCTACTACGATGGATACGATCATGGATTTATGGAAACTAAATGTGCTTCGATCCAAGCTTTAATTTCATCGAATCGAATTATACCACTACTGGCTTCGATGGTCATTTTGTATTTTTCATCTTCGAAAGCCATGATGTCAAAATAGTAATCCATTAACGTCAATCTAAGCAAAACATAGGCCGTGCGCTTATTGCCATCTATAAATGGGTGGTTTATTATTAGACTTTCAAAAATAGCCGTAGCTTTTTCAACTGGGCTAGGGTATAATTCTTGTTGATCAAAAGTGGCATAAGGGCGTGCCAAAGCCGAGAGTAAAGACCCTTGATCTCTTACACCTTTTCCACCGCCAGACTCATCAATAATTTCATTGTGATAGAACTCTGCGATTTTCTGGTCTATCATTTAGCAAGTCGCTTTAGAAGTTCCTTATCTTCAGCAAGAATTTTTTTGAAGTTGTTGTCTCGCCTAATTTGATCTGGTGATTGTGCTTGAGCTTGTTTCAAATAGTCAAGAACACTTTGAAGAACGTTTTCAGGAACGTTATCAAGAGCTTTTTGTATTTCGGTTCTTAATTCTATTAAAGTCATATTCAAATTTAGCAATTTTCTTTTATATATCTACACCGCTACCGCGCCCTTAATATGCGGCCACGGATCATAATTCTCCAATTCAAAATCCTCAAACTTAAAGTCGAAGATATCTTTTACGTCCGGATTGATCTTCATGGTTGGTAGCGGTCGCGGGTCGCGGCTCAATTGCAATTGTGTTTGCTCAAGGTGATTGTTGTACAAATGGGCATCGCCAAAGGTGTGTACAAAATCGCCATAATCTAAATCGCAAACTTGTGCTACCATCATGGTGAGCAGTGCGTAAGATGCGATGTTGAAAGGCACCCCTAAAAATATATCGGCACTACGCTGATACAATTGGCAAGACAATTTGCCTTTTAGTTCCCCCTTCAGGGGGTTAGGGGGTGCCACATAAAACTGGAACAGCATATGGCATGGCGGCAAAGCCATTTGGTTAACATCGGCCACGTTCCAGGCCGATACAATAATGCGGCGCGAATCGGGGTTGTTTTTAATTTGATGAATGATCTGTTTGATCTGGTCTATGTGGCCACCATCGGGCGTAGGCCATGAGCGCCACTGGTAACCATATACCGGGCCAAGGTTTCCGTTCTCGTCGGCCCATTCATCCCAAATGCGTACGCCGTTATCTTTTAAATATTTAATGTTGGTATCCCCCTGCAAAAACCAGATCAATTCGTGGATGATTGATTTTAGGTGCAGCTTTTTGGTGGTCACTAAAGGGAAGCCTTCCTGCAGGTTAAAACGCATCTGGTAGCCAAATACGCTAATGGTGCCGGTGCCGGTACGGTCGTGCTTTTGGGTGCCGGTTTCCATTACATGGCGCATAAGGTCAAGATACTGCTTCATCTGTTTAATTATTGAATAATGGAATTAGTGAATTATTGAATGTGTATGTTTAAATTCCACTACAAAGAAAAATAATCTATTTTTGGTATCCTACGGATGTGCATAAATACCTGCCGTTGTTAACTTTTATATGATCAATTTCCCAAACGCAAAGATAAACATAGGCCTTAACATTACTGAGCGCCGCCCGGATGGTTATCATAACCTGGAAACCATTTTTTACCCGGTGCAGATAAAAGATGCCCTGGAGGTGATAGAAGCGCCTGAGTTAAGCTTTGAATCATCAGGCCTTGATATCCCCGGCAGGATGGAGGACAACCTTTGCGTTAAGGGCTACCATTTGTTAAAAAAGGATTTTGACTTACCTCCGGTAAAAATTCATCTGCATAAAAATATTCCGATAGGGGCGGGGTTGGGAGGTGGTTCAGCTAACGCTGCTTTTTTTATCAGACTGATGAATGATAAATTTAATTTGGATCTCACCATTGATCAGCAGTTAAACTACGCCCGCAAGCTGGGTGCCGACTGCGCGTTCTTCATCGAGAATAAACCGGTGTTTGCTTTTGAAAAAGGCGACGAGTTTGAAACGATAAAATTAGACCTCTCAGGCTATTCAATTGCCTTGGTGATGCCTGATATCCATATCTCGACATCCGAGGCCTACAGCGGCGTAAAACCAGCGCCTGTGAAGCAGTCATTATTTGATTTGATTTACGAGCCAATAGGAGAGTGGAAGAACTTTATCAAGAATGACTTTGAAAACAATATCTTCAAAAACCACCTGGAGATAAGAGGGGTAAAGGCCGCCCTTTACGAAGCTGGCGCCATCTACGCTAGTATGAGCGGGAGCGGGGCTTCAGTGTTTGGTATCTTTGATACGACACCTGACCTGGCCGAGCTTGAACAACACAGCCAGGTTTTCTACAATATCTAAAAGCTTCTTCTTTTATGGATGTTTAATATATTCACGATCCTCGTCACTTAGTGTATCAGTGTCATCATCGTCGTCTTTGTCTTCAGGATAGCCGCCACCAATGGCGCGCGCTTTTTTGGGCCGCCCAACCAGCACGCCTAAAATAAATGCCACCACCGCGAACGATAACAACGCGGCCAATTTTGAAACATAAAATGTGCCGAACAAAATGGTGAATCTTACCGGCTCGGTATTTTGCATCAGGACTATTGTAAGCAATACCGTGATCAGAATGATGATGATTGTTGTTATGCGCATGGCTTTATCGGCGTTAAAAGTTTTAGACAATATCCGACTTTTATCGAAGTAATAAAAATCCATTTCAAAATAGGATAGGAGCTATCCGGAATTCTACAAAACGTAAAAGTAAAAAACATGGAAGGTTTGGCCCTTTTTGAAAAATTCAAAATCTGGTAATTCCCTGTGCTCATTTTGGCGCGATTTCCAGAACTGCTATTTGCGATGCATAAATTTCATCCTCAGAAAAATCAGTCGTTTTTAAACCCTTTTTTCTGAAATTTTACGGCCCGGTCTCCATGCACCGTTTTTTGCCCTAATTCTGATTTCGGGGTTTCAATACACTAAGCAATATAATTTATGTCAGAAAAACAGATAGTGATATTATTGTTTAAATTGAGGTATATAAATACCTGAATTACAGTATAATAAATCTTAAATATTGCTTAGTTTAAAGTGTTTACTAATTTTGTTAGTATTTTAACTGATTTTAAAAGTTATTTTTGTTAAACTAATACTTTAAATTATATATATAATTATTTGATTTTTAGTATCATATAAGTTTTATATAAATGATAACTTCAAAAATTTTAATCATTAAATTAGTGATTTTTCTCCTGAATAAAGCCGTTTTTACATTGCTAAAATAATTGCATTTCAGTACACAAATAGCATGCTGAAATTTGGCCCAGGATCGCCTGGAATTTTTAAAATGTATGCGGGTGTGGTGAAATTGCAGCGTGGCTCACAGCTGCTTAAAATGCGTTTAATGGGATATGAATATTATCCCCTACCCCGCGGTTTGTAGCGGATAAGCCTACTTATTTAAATCTGATAGAAGATATTTATTGGAATATTTAGCTGTTTCTGCGCTTCTGTATTTGCGTTTTCGCGACCGGAAACAGGAAGATGGTAGACAAAATTATTACCGCACCTACCCAAAATCCGGTAGTCATTTTGTTCATATCACCAAAGAAAAGGAACGACATCAGGATGCCATACACCGGCTCAAGGTTGGTAATTAGCGCTACCCTGAAGGCCGATAATTCGCGCATTACCGATACCCCGGCAACATAAGCAAGCGAGGTGCAGATGGTGCCCAGAAGCAATAAATAGCCAATATCGTGAGGCTTTAAATACATGGCCTGGTTAAATCCACCGGTAAAAAAAAGGTATAATGTTGCCCAGAAAAAGGCACCTGTCAGCTCATAAAATGATATCACTGCCGGCTCAATTTGTTTTACCTGTTTGGAGTTTATGATAGAAAATATGCTGGCAAAAAGGGCGCTTAACAGGCCGGCTATGATACCCTTAGTGTATTGAGTTTCAAATTTAAATATTAAAACTATCCCGGTTATTATCAATAATCCCGCAATAATTTCCAGTTTCGAGATCCGGGTTTTATTGAATAAAGGCTCCAAAATAGCGGTAAATAACGTCATCGACGACAGGCAAACCAGCGTTACCGGGACGGTAGAAAGCTTGATAGAAGCGAAGAAAAGTATCCAATGCCCACCCACTAAACCGCCCGTAAAAAACAATTTCAGGAAGTTTTGACGGCTTATTTGGAGCGCTTTTTTGCCAAATTTAAAGTAAAAAAACAACGATATAGCCGCAATTAGAACGCGGTACCATACCAATTGGACAGCATTCACGCTAATTAAAGCACCTAAAATACCCGTAAATCCCCAAATAAACACCGTAAAATGGAGTATAAGCAGGTTTTTATTGGGCACTGATGAATTATTTTTGCTGTGTGGCATTCTCATTTAGGCGCTTTATACAGTAAATAGCAACCCAATATACCAAACAAAGTGTTAGGCAGGGCGGCAGCTATCCATGGCGAGAGGCCGCTTTTTAGGGCAAAAACCAGGGCGAATTTGTCCACCACAATATAGGCAAAACATAAAAATAAGCCTATCCCCAAGGGTAAACCAATGCCCCCGCGCACCCTCCTGGAGGAGATAGAAACGCCAATTAGCGTGAGTACAAACGAGGCAAAGGGGTACAGAAAACGGCGCCATTTTTCATACTGCATATCCTTTAAATTACCAGCGCCACGGATCTTTTCTTTAAGAATATTCTTATTCAGATCGCGTAGGGACATGGCCGAATAAACGTTATCATGGGCCTCAAAATCGGCTGGATAAAGGTCCAGCGTAGTGTCTTTTAGCGGGATATTAAAGCGTAATTTCTCGCGCAAACCATTAATATATCTTACAGAATAATCCTTTATGGCCCAGCTCTTTTTAAGCGAATCGTAAGTAATAGTATTAGCTACTATCTTCTCGCGCAACTTATCGCCATCAAACTTTTCAAGTACAAACTGGGAGCCGGTATGCGATACATTATCGTAGGATTCTACATATACATAGGTATGCTCATCCAGTTTTAAATGAACCGAGTTTTTTGACTGATCGCCGTTAAAACCATGGCTGTTTTCAAAGTTGACCTTTAGCTTATTGGTATACGGTATCAAGTATAAATTGGCAAATAACGACACCACAAATATCAGCGTAGCCGATACAAAATAGGGCCTTAAGAACCGGTTAAAGCTGGCCTTTCCGCTCAGAATCGGCACTATTTCCGTCTGGTTAGCCATTTTGGCTGTAAAGAAAATTACAGCTAAAAAGTTAATTAACGGCGATAGCAGGTTAATGTAAAAAGGGATAAAACCGGCGTAATATTTAAAGGCAATTTCAAAGATAGTAGCATGGTGCGACAGGAAGTTATCCAGGTGCTCTGATATATCAAACACCACCGATATCACTATAAAAATAACAAGGGTAAACACAAACGTGCCCAGGTATTTTTTGATGATATACCAGTCAATTATCTTTAAATACTTACCTACAAAATCCTTCATTTACAGTCTTTGTCCCAAACGGTCAACCATTGTTTTTTTCCAGCTATAAAACTCGCCCGATATGATTTTATTGCGTGCCTCTTTAACCAGCCACAGGTAAAAATGCAGGTTATGCAGCGTTGCTATCTGTGCGCCCAGCATTTCGCCGCTATGTATTAAGTGCCTTAAATAGGCCTTGGTATAGTTCTTATCGGCAAACAGGTCACTATCCGCCTCAATAGGCGAAAAGTCTGCTTTCCACTTCTCATTTTTGATATTAATAACGCCGTTTTTGGTAAATAGCATACCGTTGCGGGCATTGCGGGTTGGCATTACACAGTCAAACATATCCACCCCCAAAGCTATATTTTCCAGCAAGTTAATAGGCGTACCTACGCCCATTAAATAACGTGGTTTTTGCGTTGGTAATATATCACACACTAATTCTGTCATTGCGTACATTTCTTCGGCCGGTTCGCCTACTGAAAGCCCGCCTATGGCATTGCCCTCACGCTCGAAAGACGCAATAACTTCGGCCGACCGCACCCTTAGATCTTTATAAACCGACCCCTGTACAATAGGGAAAAACGTTTGATCATAACCGTATTTTGGTTGGGTACTATCAAACCTGTCGCAGCAGCGCTTCAACCAGCGGTGCGTCATTTCTATTGATCTTTTGGCGTAGTTATAGTCGCATGGGTAAGGGGTGCACTCATCAAAGGCCATAATAATATCGGCGCCAATAGTGCGCTGGATATCCATCACATTCTCGGGCGTAAACAGGTGTTTTGATCCGTCGATATGCGAACGGAAGGTAACACCCTCTTCCTTAATCTTACGTACTTCGCTTAAACTGTACACCTGGTAGCCGCCGCTATCTGTTAAAATCGGGCCATCCCAGCCGTTAAATTTATGCAGCCCGCCGGCGCCTTCTATAACATCAAGTCCCGGTCTTAAATATAAGTGATAGGTATTTCCAAGTATAATTTGTGCCTGAATGTCGTTCTTTAGCTCATGCTGATGGACAGCTTTAACCGTACCCGCGGTACCCACAGGCATAAATATGGGCGTTTGTATTACTCCATGATCGGTTGTGATCTCGCCCGCGCGGGCCTTTGATAGCGGATCGTGTGCTGTTAAGTTAAATTTCATTTTTTGCGAGGGCAAAGATAGTGAATAGTGATTAGTTATGAAGATTGGTGTGTTAAGATTAAAGATTGGTGCTTGGCCTGAGATATGGCGGGTGGGCTGTGCGGTTCCCTCCCTTGGAAGGGCGGAGGGATAGTAAAGTGGAAAAACTGCTACTGCAACTAATAACTGCCACTCAAATAATGGCGTTGCCTTCGGCCCGGGTTATCCGCTTATACTACACAGGCGTTAGGCTCGGCCACAGCACAAGGCCCGGCATGGCCGGTATTCGCTACTCACCCTAACGCATTTTCAATCAATTCTTAGATTTGCAATCCCCTACGCAATGCCCCAAGCGGATCAGGAGATCCGCAGCAAAATTAGTCCGGGATTGTAAATCCGGACTAACGCGAAGTATCAACTGTTCCTTTAATTTCCACTTTTATAACTGATGCAATAGTATCCGGTGCCTGGGCTGGTACATTAATTACTAAGCCGTCTGCTGTAGCTGATGATGTTAATGCCGTGCCATTGGCCAGTAATTTTGCACTAACAACCTTGTTTTTTAATCCCGGTACATTAAGCTTACCATCGGCAGGCCATTTAAAAACCGACAGGTATAAAATGGTGTTATCGCCGTTTACTTTTTTGGTGCAACGCCCCCA